>DATBER010000152.1:0-14523 GCA_036558905.1 Jatrophihabitantaceae bacterium
AGCCGGACACGCCGCGATCGGCCGGGACAGGGAGAGGTGAGCCATGCCACGCGAGAAGGGCCGCAAGGTCGTCGCGTCCAACCGCAAGGCCCGCCACGACTACGCGATCCTGGACACCTACGAGGCCGGCATCGTGCTCACCGGTACCGAGGTGAAGTCCTTGCGGGCCGGGCGTGCCTCGCTCGCCGACTCCTACGGCAGCGTCGAGGACGGTGAGGTGTGGCTGCGCAACGTGCACATCCCCGAGTACACCGAGGGCAGCTGGACCAACCACGAGCCGCGCCGGACCCGCAAGCTGCTGCTGCACCGGGCCGAGATCCTGCGCCTGATCGGCAAGACCAAGGAGAGCGGCCTCACCCTGGTGCCTCTGTCGATGTACTTCTCGGACGGACGGGTCAAGGTCGAGCTGGCGCTGGCTCGCGGTAAGCGCTCCTACGACAAGCGGCAGGACATGGCCCGGCGCGACGCCGACCGCGAGATCCGCCGGGCGGTCGGCCGCCGGGCCAAGGGCATCGAGTAATCGGGCTTGGCCGGGCGTGATTGGCTCGGCGGCATGACGTACACCTGGCGTTCGCTCGTCAGCGCGGACACCCCGCAGTGGGCCGAGCTGACCCGAGCCGTCTCGGACGCGGACGATCTGGACGAGGCGTACACGTCGGAAGACCTGGCTGCAGAGCTCGACGATCCAGGCATCGACCCCGCGCTGGACACGGTCGCGGTCGACGCCGAGGACGGCACGCTGATCGCCGTCGGGCAGGTGAACGCACCGATGGTGCGCACCGACGGGACGGTCCGGGCCGGCTTCTACGGCAGCGTGCACCCGGCGCATCGCGGTCGGGGCATCGGCGCCGAGCTGCTGCGCCGGCTCGAGCGACGGGCCGCCGAGCTGGCGGCCGAGCGTCATCCCGGCGCGGACGCGCAACTGAGCACCCACGTCGGGTCGACGACCCACGACGCCCACGCGCTCTTCGAGGCGAACGGCTTCCGGCCAGTGCGCTACTACCATGCGCTGACGCGCCCCCTCGCCGGGGCAGGCCCCGTCGCCGACGACCCGCGGGTGCACGCCTACGACCCGGCCCGCGACGCCGAGGTGCACGCAGCGCACTGCGAGGCGTTCAGCACGCACTGGGGATTCGCGCCGCCCGACGCGCAGCAGTGGCGGACCTGGCTCACCGGCTCACGACCGTTCCGCGCGCGGTACTCGATGCTGGGACTCGGGCCGGAGGGCCGCATCGACGGGTATCTGCTCGCGTACAACTACCAGCCGGGCGAGCTGTACATCGGTCAGCTGGGCGTCCGCCCGGCCGCCCGGGGTCAGGGGTTGGCCCGGGCGCTGCTCGTGCGCAGCCTGGCCGCCGCCGCGCCCGACCTCGAGATCGCCAAGCTCGACGTCGACAGCGAGAACGCCGACGGTGCCGGGCGGCTGTACGAGTCGGTCGGCTTCACCCGGCAGCGGGGCACCGTCGTCTACGTACGCGATTAGTTCTGGTGGCGGGCCTGGCGGCGGGCTTCCTCGGCCCGCTGGCGTTCCTCGGCGACGAGCACCCCGTAGGTGAACCCGTCCTCGCCCTGCCCGGCCGCATGGGTGGCCAGCCGGCGCAGCAGCTCGGCGGCGACGACGCTGTCCTGGAACTCGCCGAGCAGCCCCTGCAGCTTGGCCGTGTGCTTGGCCAGGCTGTCCGCCCGGGTGTCGCCTCCGGCGGCCGCCGCCTCGGCCGCGTAGCGCACCCGCTTGCCGGCCTTGCGGGCGCCGTGCATCTGCTCGTCGGTGCCGGATGGCCGCGCGGCCCGGCGCAGCCGCTTGCCGAGCGTGCGCTCGACTCGGTCGATCGCCTCGTTGAGGGTGGCCGCCGGCCGGCCGGCCGCCGCGGTGAACGGCGGGTCGTCGCGCCAGCGGACCGCCTCGGCCAGCAGCTCGGCGTAACGGTCGCCGGTCATCACCTCGAGCAGGGCGGCGCGGTGCTCGGCCAGCTCGCGGGTCAGCTGCCCGTCGACGTGCTCCTTGACGGGTCCGACCACCAGGTCGCTCGGCAGGTCGGCGATTTCGGCCAGGATGCGGGCCCGGAGCACCTCGGTGTCGCGCACCGCGCCCAGCACGGCGGCATACCAGCGCAGCTCGTCCTCGAGCGCCTTGGCCTGGTCGGTGTCGAAGCAGTACTCGAAGGTGCGCAGGGTGCTGCGCATCCGCCGCGACGCCACCCGGGTGCGGTGCACCGAGTCGGGGGCATCGCGCTGGATGGCGAAGTGGCCGGCCACCAGGGCGTCGCACTGCTGGGAGATGTAGTCGACCAGTACCGCGCCGGCCGAGGTCCGGGGCGTGCCGACGCCCTCGTTGCCGATACCGACCAGGGCCCGGGACACTTTGGCCCGGCTGGTGGACGCGACCGCCCCGGCCGCACGCAACGCCGCGCCGAGGTCGGCCAGCCGGCCCCGTGACCCGGCCGGGCCCAGCTCGATCTCGGCCTCGTGCCATCGCGGCGCACGGGCCTCCGCGCCCAGCCCGGTAGCCCGCACGTCGTCCTGGGCCACCTCGGCCACCAGCTCGCCGGCCGGGTCGAGGATCCGGTGCCGGGTGCGGGCCACGTCCAGGCGGACCATCGCGGTTATCGGCTTGTCGCGCACGAACGGGCGCAGCAGCGTGGTGAGCGCGGCCGGGGCAGTGTCGGACGGCGGCCAGCGCAACTCGGTGCGCTCACCGGATCCGGGCACCTTCAGCTGCCAGCCGGTGTCGACGTCGCCGGCCCGCCGGCGCAGGGTCAGGCGGTAGCGCAGCAGGTCGTGATCGCCAGTGTCGTAGTACGTGCTGGACAGCTGCACGGTGTCGACCTCGACCCGCTCGTCCGGGCCGGCCAGCGCGGGCACGGCGAAGTCGGGAGCAACGTCGAATTTGCTCTCGATCTCACGCGCCACGGCGGGTTGCTCGGACACATCAACAGTTCTACCGGGCTCGACGGACCTACCGGTATCCTGTAATTGGACAACTCAGGGGGTGATTGGTCTCGACTCCGGACGTCGAGGCAGGGGAAGCGGGCCGAGGATCGCGTTGCTGACCTCGTTAATCATGCGACGCAAACAAAATAAGCGCCGATACTAATCGCGCTGAGTACGCTCTCGCTGCCTAAGCGTTAGCGTCTCCGTCAGCCCGGGTTCGTCACCGGTCCGGTCCGCTGGCGTCAGCTAGGTGACTTACCGTCCTCGCCGGCCGCGGGCGTGGACGGGACAACTCACAGCGGCTGGGCCCGTCACACCGGCTTGTGTGCGAGACCGGTGGGGCCGAGGCAGGCACAGCGCACTGCGCCCGGAGAAGCCCTGTTGAGGCGACGGAGGACGCGGGTTCGATTCCCGCCACCTCCACCGATCTAGCCCCGGAATTCCGGGGCTAGATTCGTCGCTAGGGTCTTGCGGGTCACCGGCTGCCCGACGCCGACCACCCGGACTACCGGCAGGAATGGCTGCCCGGCGATTTGCGCGCGATTGCCGGCACGCAGCAGCGGCACGGTGGCCACCGGAGCTGTCCCGAACGGTCCGACAAATGGTGACCTAGCCGCGCCAACTGACTAGTACGACTTGACACCTTCTTAACGGCGTGGGAAGTTCCTGCGCGCCCAACCAGTGGCAACAGGGAGGAAGCAACACATGAAGCACCGCATCACCATGCCCAGGCTCGGCCGCGGCCGGGTCGTCGCGCTGACGGTCGCCGCCGGCGCCATCGGCGCGATCGTGTTCGGCGGGGTCGCAGCCTCGGCCGGCACGAGCTCGCCTACCGCGACCCAGGCCTGGACGAAGGGCGTCGTGCAGGTCGAGACGAACTGGCGGACCCTGGCCGACCACCAGGAGGCCGCCGCCCGGTCCTCGAAGGACAACCAGCTGCTGCATTACAGCCAGCAGCTGTATAACCAGGCGGTCGCCTATACCAACGCGCACCTGCCGGCGGCACCGTCCGTCACGTCGGTCGACGTCGCTGGCACGACGCTGCCGCACATCGGCGGCTCATGGGGCGCTGGCCACGTCGCACTGGACAGCAAGCAGCTCGACGCCGGCACGTACCTCGTGACGGTGACGGGCGACTTCTACAAGGTCGCGACGACGGCCGCGACTCCGGTATTGCAGATCCAGGTGAACGGGTTGCCGCAGCAGATCACCGCGTACACCGGCGCCTTCCCGGCCAATGCCGCCGAGGGCGTCGGGCTGGGCAGCGACGGCACGCCGAACGGGCTCGAGCAGACCGCGTCGGCCTACGCCACCGTCGTCGTTCCGGATGCGGGCGCGACGGCTGAGCTGGATGCGTTCGGGTACAACCCCGACCGCTCCGGCAACGGCGCCGGCGACTTCGGCGTGATCGCGCACGCCGCGTTCACGAAGGTCGGCTAGCCCAACGAGTGGCCCGGCCCCCAGCAACGCAATCGGGGCCGGGCCTTCGCATGTGCTCGACCGCCGTCGATCGTGCGAGGCATTTCCTGATCTCGTGCGGGATCAAAGAGCCGGCGCCGGCCTGACCGGAACGGCGAAGCTATCCCGGGCGGCCGGCTCGACCACGCGGGAATCCAGGGACCAGGCGAGTTCGACCTTATTGTGATCGGGTGGGATTGCCGGACGAGATGTACGCGCGGCTGCTGGCCGTGCGTACCGGACTGCGGCGGTTCCAGCGCTGGAGCGAGGCCCAGGCTCGGGCGGCCGGCCTCACGCCGGCGCAGCACCAGTTGCTGCTGGCCATCCGCGGGCATGCCGACCCACGCGGGCCGACCATCAGCGAGGTGGCCGACTACCTGCTGCTGCGGCACCACAGCGTGGTCGGTCTGGTCGACCGGGCCGACGCGGCCGGGCTGATCACCCGCACCCGGGACGCGGCCGATCGCCGGGTCGTGCGCCTGCACCTCACCGACGACGGGGCGCGACGGCTGGAGACGCTGTCCGCCCTGCACGCCGCCGAACTGGAACGGCTCGGTCCGCAGCTGTCCGGGCCGGACGAGGTCGAGCCGCACCGGAAGCGCTGATCAGGACCGGTGCTGTGGCGGGTGCGTCGCCCAGTGCGTGGCCGGCGCGTGATGTATCGCATAGACCGGATGGAACAGCCGGTCGTGACGGCAGTAGGCGCACGTGCCGGGCGGGCGGAACGCCGAGGTGACGATCTGGTGATCGCACCGTTCGCAGCGCAGCAGTCGCAGCGCTCCGGTCAGGCCCAGTAATCCGACGAATGCCGCGATTACGGTCGCCAACGCGAGTACGACGACGAGAACGGCGGTCAGAATCTCCAGAATCATCGGTCGTCACCTCTTCCCAACAGGCCCGGTAACTCTATCGCGCCACGATATGAATTCCTGAAGCGCGAAACAGCACGTGCGATCTTGACAAACGCGAGTCATGCTGGACGTGGGGCTCTGACCGGATTCCCCCCGATGCCGGTCAGGGCCCTCTGTTACGTGCTGCAGCAGGTCACTGACCGGGCAGGATGTTTACCGCGCGGGCGGCGATCAGCGCTACCGTCACCAGCGAAATCGAGGCCTGCAGCGCGAACAGCAGCTTGCTCCAGCGCGACAGCGGCATCGTGTCGGTGGGCGAGAACGCGGTCGAGTTGGTGAAGGACACGTACAGGTAGTCGCCGAAGATCGGCTCCCAGTTGCGCGCCAGGTGCTCGTCGGTCAACTGCGGGAACAGCAGGTCTGGAATGTCCTTCGTGCCGTGCGCCCGAGCGGCCGGGCCTCCCCGGTCGTACTCCCAGTACCAGAGCGCGAAGACGATGGTGTTGGTCAGCCAGATCTCGCCGCCGCCGACCAGCAGGGTAACCGGCGCGATGTGATGGCCGGTTGTGATGGTCCGGATGAGCAGGCTGAGGGACACCGCGTTGACGATCGCGATCACCGCCAGCAGTACCTGCGAGGCGATCCGTAGCCGCTGGGTGCGTTCCGAGAGGCGGTCCGGGTGCATGATCGCCAGGACGGCCAGGAGCACCGCCTCGACGCCCGGCACGATGTAGGCCGGGTGCAGCACGAACCGGCTCGGCATCACGAACTGCGACCCGATCGCGACGATCAGCGCGAGCACGATCCACCAGCGGCGCTCACCCTCGGTCGCCCGCAGCCAGGCCGGCCGCCGGTCCGGGGTGCCCAGCGCCAGGGTCCGGGCGCCGGCCGGATGCGCGGGTAGCTCGGCCACGACGGCATTGTCCGGCTCCGGCGGCCCGGGGTGTTCGCGGCTCGCGGATGCTGACGTACCGTCATCGCATGCGGCGCGTGCTGTTCCTGCTCGCCCCGCGGTGGTTGGCGCTCCACGTCCTGGTCATCGCGGCGGGCGTGACGATGGTGCTGCTCGGACGGTGGCAGTGGCACGTGGCCCACGTCCACCACGGCTCGGTGCAGAACTACGCCTACGCGTTCCAGTGGTGGGCCTTCACCGTCTTCGCCGTGTTCATGTGGCTGCGGGTGATGCGCGACGCGCTGCGCCGGCGGGCCGAACGGGTCGCGGGTGTCGAGCCGGTCACCCGATCCGCACCCGCCCCGACCGAGCCCGGGCCGGTGGCCTACCGTCGCTACGTCATGCCGACCACCCTCCCCGACGCCGCCGATCCCGAACTAGCCGCGTACAACGCATACCTCGCCGAACTGGCCGAGAGGACGAACGATGACGGCTGACGCGCCGGTCCGGCGGGGCACCCGGGTCGGTGGCGCGCTGCTGCGCTACCGGATCATGGCGTTCGTCACCGGCGTGCTGCTGGTCGTGCTGATCTTCGTCGCCGTGCCGCTCAACTGGTGGGCACATGAACACGGACCCGTCGCCGTGGTGGGCACCGCGCACGGGTTCTTGTTCATGGTCTACCTCGTCACCGCCCTGGACCTCGGCGTGCGGCGGCGGTGGAACCTGCTCCGGCTCGGCCTGGTCATGATCGCCGGCACGATCCCGTTCTGCTCGTTCATCGCCGAGCGCAACGTGACCCGCGAGGTCCGCGGCGCCTCAGCCGCCTGACGCCGACCGTTTCGCCTCGGTGCCGTACGCGGCCACCAGGTCGGACCGGGCCCGCGCCACCCTCGACCGGATCGTGCCGACCGGGCAGCCACAGACGTCGGCCGCTTCTGCGTAGGACAGCCCGACCAACTGCGTCAGCACGAACGCCTCGCGCCGCTCGCGGTCGAGTACGTCCAGCAGCGCCCGCAACGTCACCGAGTCGGCCGGATCGGGACCGTGTTCCTCGACGGCGGTGACCGACCGCGAGCGCACCGCTGCGCGAACCGCGTCGGCGCACACCCGGCGGGCGATGGCCAGCAGCCAGGTCCGCGCCGACGACCGCCCGGCGAAGCGGTGCAGCGAGGCGAACGCCCGGGCGTACGTCTCCTGGGTGAGGTCGTCGGCGCCGTCGCGCGAGGACAGGTGCGCGCACAGCCGCCACACGTCGGCCTGGGTGGCCCGGACGAAGGCGCCGGCCGACGTCGCATCGCCGCGGCGGGCCCGCAGCGCCGCCTCGGTGATGGCGTCCAATTCGTCCACTTAAGAAACTCCTCGGGAACCAGCCGGCTGTTTCGGCCGACTAATTCGTACGTGAAGTGCGACCGGATCCGCGAGGCCGCGTCGGCCCGCCTCGACGGTGAGCCGATCGGCCTGTCGGCGGCCGTGCTCGACCACCACCTCACGACCTGCGTCGATTGTGCCCGATGGCTCGAGGAGGCGACCCGGCTCACCCGGGTGAGCCGGCTGAGTGGCACCGAGATGCCCGATCTGGCCGACCGGATCCTGGCCGGGGCCGCGCTGCCGGCCCGTCGCGTGCTGCGCCGCCGCCGGCTGCTGCGCCTGGCCCTGGTGGTGGTCGGCGCCGCGCAGATCGGCATCGCCATGCCGTCGCTGTTCGGCTCCAGCATCGACATGGCCATGTCGATGCACGCCGCGCACGAGACCGCCGCCTGGAACGTGGCCATCGGGGCGGCGTTCCTGGCCACCGCATTGCGCCCGCAGCGGGCAGGCGGCCTGCTGCCGGCGCTGGCCGTGTTCGTGGGCGTGCTGACGGCGCTGAGCATCCGCGCCGTCGCGAGCGGCGCCGTCGCGGCCGGGCGGTTGGCCACGCACCTGGGCATCGTCGCCGGCCTGGTGCTGGTGTACGCCCTGGCCCGGGCCGAACGAGCCCTGCCGCCCGAACGTCGGACCACCCTCGGCGAGGACGAGGGCGACGACCGTCCGGGCGACGGCCGCGGCGGGCTACGGGGCGTGGCGTGAAGAAGTTTCTGCTGCTGCTCGCCGGGCTGTTCGCGGCGCTGCTGTTCACCGCGCCCGCGGCGTCGGCCCACGCGACCGTCGTGGCGTCCGACCCGGTCGACGGCTCGCGGCTGCAGACGCCGCCGACCACGGTCAGCGTCACGTTCGACCAGGGCGTCACGCTCAACAGCGAGGGCTACCTGCGGGTGGTCGATCAGTCGGGACGGCGGGTCGACTCGGGCCAGCCGAACCACCCGAGCGGGGTGGGTTCGAAGATCGAGGTCGCGGTCAAGTCAGGGCTGCCCGACGGTACCTACACCGCGAGCTTCCGCATCATCTCGGCCGACGGTCACCCCGTGGCCGGGGCGATCCGTTTCGTCGTCGGCAACGGCACGCTGGCCGCGGCCGCCGGCGGCTCGTCGTCCACGGTGAACGGCGCGACAAGTGTGGTGTTCGACGTCGTGCGCTGGTTGGCGTTCGCCGGGCTGGCCCTGCTGGGGGGCGGGTGGCTGCTGCTCACCGTTTGGCCCGAGGGCCGCGACGACGTGCGGGCCCGGCGCCTGGTCTGGGTCGGCTGGATCGCCACGACGGTGGGTGCAGTGGCCGAACTGCTGATCCAGGGCCCATACGTCGCCGGCTCGGGGTTGGGCGATCTGGCCGACCGGACCCTGCTCGACGCCACCCTGCACACCACGTTCGGCACGGCCCACTCGATCCGGTTGTTGCTGCTCGGCGTGCTCGGGGCGGTACTGGCCGCCCAGCTGCGCGTGCCGGAACGCAGCCGGCTGGCCGAGGTGTCCGCCGCGCTCGGCATCGGCCTGGTGCTGACCTACGCCGTGAGCGGACACGCCGAGTCCGAGGACCCGCGGTGGCTGGCCATGACCAGCTACGCCGCCCACCTGACCGCCATGGCGGTATGGCTCGGAGGGCTGCTGTACCTGCTCGTCGCCGTGCTACCGCGTCGCGAGCCGGGCGAGCTGCGCCGCGTGCTGCCGGTGTTCTCGCGGACGGCCATGGTGTGCGTGACCGTGCTGGCGGTCAGCGGCACGTACCAGGCCTGGCTGGGCATCGGCAGCATCGACGCGATCACGTCAACCCGGTACGGGCAGCTCGTGCTCGTCAAGGCTGTGCTGTTCCTCGTGATCCTGGGGCTGGCCAATCTGTCGCGGGTGGCCGTGCAACGCCGCTACGTCCGCCCGGTCGCGTACGCGATGACCGACGTCGTCACCAGACATGACTCGGACGTGGCCGAGCCGCCGATGCTCGCCCGGATGCGCCGGTCGGTACTGGCCGAGACGGTGGTGGCGCTCGGGGTGCTCGCCGTGACCTCCGTGCTGGTCGCCGAGCCGCCCGGGCGCGCGGCCACGGCGGCCGATCACGCCAAGGCCCGCTCGGCCACGATGGCCCTCGGCGGCGGCCGCACCGCGACGGTCACCCTCGACCCGGGCAAGCACGGGCCGGTCACCGTCACGGTGCAGCTCTCCCCGGGCGCCAAGCCGCAGCAACTCACCGCCACGGCCGCCCTGCCGGCCAAGCAGCTCGGCCCGATCGCCATCCCGTTGAAGGCGGCCGGGTCGGAGTACAGCGCCTCGGGCATCGTGCTGCCATCGGCCGGCAAGTGGACGATCACGCTCAACGTCCGGACCTCCGAATTCGACTCCACCGTTGCTGACACCAAGATTCGCCTTTACTGAAAGGGATTTACATGCACATGCGACTGCGCCGTGCCGTCGTCGTGGCCGGGACGGTTGTCGCCGCGACCGCCGCCGGACTGCTCGCCCTGGCCGCGCCGGCGTCGGCCCACGTCACCGTCAACTCCCCGGGAGCGACCCAAGGCGGCTACGCGGTGATCACGTTCCGGGTGCCCACCGAGAGCGACACGGCCAGCACCACCGCCCTGAAGGTGCAACTGCCGACGGACACGCCGTTCGCTTCCGTTGCCGTACAGCCGCACCCGGGCTGGACCTTCACTACCAAGACGATCAAGCTGGCCAGCCCGATCAAGACCGATGACGGCGACGAGATCTCGCAGGCCGTCTCGGAGATCGACTGGACGGCCACGAGTGCCGCCACGGCGATCAAGCCGGGGGAGTTCGACCAGTTTGACGTCAGCGTCGGGCCGCTGCCCAAGGCCGAATCGGTCAGCTTCAAGGCCATCCAGGTCTACAGCGACGGGTCAGTGGTGAACTGGACGGACGTCCCGGCGCCCGGCAGCACCGTCGAGCCGGACCACCCGGCGCCCACCCTGCAGCTGGCCGCCGCCGCCCCGTCCGGTGGGGCTTCGGGCAGCGCCGCGCCGGCCGCGTCGGGCAAGAGCAGCAGCAACGCCGGCCCGTGGGCGCTCGCCGGGGTGGCCCTCGGCGTGGCGCTGATCGCGCTGGCATACACCGCATACGCGACCCGGCGACGGGGGGCGCGATGAGGCGACCACCCGTCTCGGCCTTCGCGGCCGGCGTGGTCGCGGTGCTCGGCCTGGCCGGACTGATCCGCGGCGCGGTGCCGCAGGCGACCGGCGGCCCAGCGCTGGGCGGCGCAGCCACCGACCCGATAGTCGTCAGCGGCGCGTACGTCCGCGAGCCGGCCTCGCCCGACGTCGCCGCCGCGTACTTCACCGTCTACAACACGACCGGCACCGACGACACCCTGACGTCGGTGGCCACCGGAGCCGGAGAGGATGCTTCAGTGATGTCCGACGCGGGCGACACGATGACCGCACTGGCCACCGGCCTGCGCATCCCGGCGCACAGTAGCGTCACACTCAAGCCCGGTAAGTACCACGTGATGATCGAGCACCTGTTGGGACCGCTGAAGCCCGGCCAGTTCGTCAACCTGCAACTGACGTTCGCCACCGCCGGCCCGGTCAACGTGTCGGCGCCGGTGATCGCGATCGGTGCTCCGGCGCCCACCGTGGGGGCTTCCCGGTGAAGCGGATCGCGCTGCTCATGGTCGCGCTCGGCGTGCTGGCCGGCTGCTCGTCGTCGAAGGGCGGCGGGGGCCAGCCGGCGACGTCCGAGCTGAACAACCAGCCGAAGGTCGGCCAGTACCAGGGCTTCGGGCTGACGCCGCCGCTGCCTCGCCCGTCGTTCACGCTGACCGACACGAGCGGCAAGCCCTTCGCGTTCAGCCAGACGGCCGGGCGCCCGACGCTGCTGTACTTCGGCTACACGCACTGCCCGGACGTCTGCCCGACCACCATGGCCGACATCGCCCAGGCCGTGAACGAGGTGCCGGCTGCCGTCCGGGACAAGACCGAGGTCGTGTTCGTTACGACCGACGTCAAGCACGACACCGGACCGGTGATCGCGGCCTGGCTGCAGCACTTCGACACAGCGTTACCGAATCGGTTCGTCGGGCTCACCGGCAGTCAGGGTCAGATCGACGCCGCCCAGGCTGCCGCGCACGTCGAACTCGCCGAGGACGGGGGCCAGACACACGCCGCTGACGTGTTGCTCTACGGTGCTGACGACTACGCGCACGTCAAATACCTGCAAAGCGACAACGAAGCGGACCAGATCGCGCACGACCTGCCGCTCGTAGCCAAGGAGGCCTCTCCGTGAGCTGGAGCTCCATCCGGGGCTGGCTGGGCACCCTCGCCCGGCTCGTCCTCGGTGCCGTGTGGATCTGGGCTGCCTGGTCCAAGCTGGGCGACCCACGGGCCTTCGTGCAGGCCGTCCGGGCCTACGACGCCACGCCCGAGTGGCTGTCCAAGGCGATCGGCTACGGGCTGCCCGTCCTCGAGCTGTGCGTCGGCGTGATGCTCGTGGTCGGTGTCCTGACCCGGGCAGCCGCGATCGTCTCGGCCCTGTTGCTCGTGGTGTTCCTGATCGGCATCATCCAGGCCGCCGCACGCGGGATCAAGCTCGACTGCGGCTGCTTCGGCGGGGGCGGGGCCACCAGCGGCGGCACCCACTACACGCTCGACATCCTGCGCGACGTCGGGCTGCTGATACTTGCGGCGTACCTGATCTTGTGGCCGTTGACCCGGCTCTCGGTCGACGAGTTCCTGGCCCGCAACGACAACGTCGCGATGCCCTCGGCCAAGCGCATGCGCACCGAGCAGGGCCGGCGCAAGTACAACGTCATGCTCGAGACGCGGCGCCGCGAGGCCCAGATCCGCACGCGGTACCTGACCGCCTCGCTGGCCGCCGTCGTGGTGCTGATCAGCGTGATCGGCATCGGCGTGCAGGCCAATCGGGCCAAGATCCAGGGCGATCTGACCGCGACGAACGCCGGCGTCAAGAACGGCGTCGTGGTCGGCAAGGCCGCGCCGGTCACCGTCGACCTGTTCGAGGACTTCCAGTGTCCGCACTGCCTGGAGTTCGAGCAGTCTGCGCACGCCGACGTCGCGGCCAAGATCAAGGCGGGCACCATCCAGGCGCGCTACCACACCATGGCGTTCCTGGACAGCTCGTCCAACGGCAACCACTACTCGACCCGCGCGGCCAACGCGGCCCTGTGCGCCTCGGACATCAACGTCGACACCTTCGTCAAGTACCACGACATCCTGTACGGCAAGGACACGTCCGGGAAGCAGGTACAGCCCGAAGAGGGCAGCAACGGGCGCACCGACACCCAGCTGATCGGGTACGCCCGGCAGGCCGGCATCAGTGGCGACAACCTGACGACGTTCCAGAGTTGCGTGACCGGGCAGCAGCACAAGGCGCTGGTCGAAGCGATCACCGAGAACGCCTCCAAGCGCGGGGTGTCCGGAACGCCGACCGTCATGGTGAACGGCAAGAAGCTCGGCACCGTCGACCAGGCCAACCTGGACAAGGCAATCGCCGACGCCGCGGCCAAGGCGCCCAAGTCCACGCCGTCGCCGACTACAGCATCGACCCCGGCGTCGACGCCGGCCACCAGCCCGACGACGACCCCGAGTCCGTGAGTCCCGTCCCGCCGATCGCTGGTGCGGTCCGGGGCGGGCCGGTTGCGGCGTAACGCGCTCGGGCGTGCGGAGCGGTCCGTGGACGCCTGCGGGTAGCGCAGGTGGGCGGTGGCCGCGTCCCGGCGAGACGACCAGGTGCGGCGGCGTCGGCTGAGCCGGGGAATGAGTGGCTAGGTGAACCAGCGGGTGAACTGACAAGCCGGCCGGCGGGGCTGTTCGCCCGCGCCGACCGGCCCGTCCGGTGGCTTGCTGGTTGTTAGCGGTTGGCGGCGTCCTTGAGGGCGCTACCGGCGGTGAGCTTCACGGTGTTACGCGCGGGGATTGTGATCGTCGCGCCGGTGGCCGGGTTGCGACCCTCGCGGGCGGCACTGTGTCCGACGGACAGCGCGAAGAAGCCCGGCACGCTGACCTTCTCACCCTTGGCCGCGGCGTCCTCGAGGGTCGCCTGCAGGCCACGCAGGACCGCGTCGACAGTCTTCTGCTCGAGCGACGCCTCATCGGCGACGGCGGCCACGAGTTCCTTGCGGTTCACGTACATCTCCCTTGATTGTCGGTACGTACCCGCCATCAGTATGCGCGAAGCCCCGGAATCCCTGGTATTCCGGGGTACCGGCGCGTCGCGTCGACCTCACGTAGCCCCCATCACGGGCATCGGTCGGACGGCACGCCAGCACGTGTGTACGATGGCTCTTCGGTCCGGATGGACCGATGTTGGGGCTGTGGCGCAGCTGGTAGCGCACCACACTGGCAGTGTGGGGGTCAGGGGTTCGAGTCCCCTCAGCTCCACCAGCATTTCCGGGGGTTGTAGGCCGCTCGCGACACGCGGGCGGCCTTCTGGCCCACAATTTCTCAGGTTCGCGCCGCAATGGCTCCGGCAGAAGGCCGAGTCCTCGCAGCAGCTCGTGATAGGCGTATGGTTAGGCGTATGCCTCGGCTTCAGGTTTATCTCCCTGACGATCTCTACGAGCAGGTCAAGTCGCGCCACCTGCCGGCGTCTGAGCTGCTGCAGACGGCTGTGCGGGCCGAGTTGCGACGCCGGGACCTTCTTGCCGAGACCGACGCATACCTTGCCGATCTGATCGCAGAGGTGGGTGAGCCCACTGCGAAGGACATGGCCCGTGCCGAGGCGATCGCGCGCGAGATCGCGACGCGGCACGCCGTGCAGGCAAGCTGAGTGGCGCTCGTCCTGGATTCCGGCGCGATCACCCACCTGGCCCAGCGCTCCCGGACGGCAGCTGCCTTGATCTCAGCATTGCGCGCACAGGGTCTGTGGCCGGCGCTAATTCCTTCTGCGGTGCTCGTTGAGTGCCTTACGGGCGACGCGCGGCGCGACGCGCGGACCAACCACCTGCTCAAGACATGCGAGATCGTCGACAACCTGCCGACCGACCTTGCCCGTCGCGCGGCGTGGCTACGAACGAAGGCTCGTCGCGGGTCGGCGATTGACGCCTTGGTCGTCG
>DATBER010000153.1:0-30018 GCA_036558905.1 Jatrophihabitantaceae bacterium
ATCGTCGTCGACAACGCCTCGACGGACGGCACCGGCGACCTGCTGGCCGCCGACTTCCCGGACGTCCGGACGCTGCGGCTGGACACGAACACGGGCTTCGCCGGAGGCGTGGCCGCCGCCCTGCCGAACGTGCGCACCCCGTACGTGGCCCTGCTGAACAACGACGCGGCGGCCGACACCCACTGGCTCGAACGGTCGCTGGCCGCGCTGGCCGAACACCCCGACGCGGCGGCCGTGACGGCGCGGATGCGCTACTGGGACGATCCTGGCCGGCTGAACAACGCCGGCGTGCAGCTGGTGCGGGGTGGCTACGGCGCCGACCGCGGCCTCGACCAGCCCGACGGCCCCCCGTTCGACGAGCCGGCCGAGGTCTTCGGCTTCTCGGGCGGCGCCGCGGTGTTGCGGGTCGACGCGGTCCGCGCGGTCGGCGGCCTACCGGCCGAGTTCTTCCTCTACTACGAGGACACCGACCTGTCCTGGCGGCTGCGCCTGGCCGGCTGGCGGATCCGGTACGAACCGACCGCGATCGTGGCGCACCGGCACGCCGCGTCGTCGGATCGGCGCTCGGACCTGTTCGCCTACTACAACGAGCGCAACCGGCTGCTCATGCTGCTGCGCTGCGCCCCCGGGCGGTTCGCGCTGGCCCAGTTGGCCCGGTTCGTCCTGACCACGGGCTCGCTGACGGTTCGACGCCTGGTCGGCCAGCAGCTCCCCGACGCGGCGGTGTTCCGGCTGGACCTGCGCCTGCGCGTCCTGGCCGCGGTGCTGGGCCGAGCGCCGGGCGCCCTCCGCCGGCGGGTCGCGATCAGCCGGATCGCCACCGTCGCGCGGACCGAGATTCCCAGGACGTGGATCCGGTGACGACGCCCGAGGGCGCTGGTGACAGGTCCGCACTGGGCTGCGGGCTATTCTTGACTGCCGGTCGCGCCGGGTATGGGCGCACCAGCCGGGCCGGCCGACCGCAACCGAAGGGAACGTAGTGGCGCAGATACTCAGCGCCGACGCGAGGACGCGGGCCCAGCGCCGGGTGCGCTGGGAGTTGCTCGTCGGACTGGTCCGCAAGGATCTCAAGGTCAAGTACCAGGGCAGTGTGCTCGGGTTCCTGTGGTCGCTGGCCAACCCGTTGATGCTGCTGATCGTCTACTCGTTCGTCTTCCAGGTCGTGCTCAACAACGGGATTCCGAAGTTCGGCATCTTCCTGCTGTCCGGTTTGCTGGTCTGGAACCTGTTCACCGGGTCGGTCAGCTTCGCCACGGACGCGGTGGTGGGCAACTCCGGGCTGGTCAAAAAGGTGCGCTTCCCGCTCAACGTGCTGCCGCTGACGCCGGTCGGGTTCAACCTCGTGCACTTCGGGTTGCAGCTGCTCGTGCTGGTGATCGTCATGCTGGTCATGGGCTTCACGTACTTCCTCGGCTGGGGGCTGCTGCTGGCGATCCCGGCCACGGTGGTGGCGCTGCTGTTGACGGTCGGGCTCAGTTTCCTGGTCGCCGCGCTCAACGTCCGCTACCGCGACACCAAGCACCTCGTCGAGGTCGCCCTGATGGCCGGCTTCTGGGTGAACCCGATCGTGTACACGCTTTCGCAGGTCCAGCCGCACCTGCACGGCTGGCACGAGTGGGCTTACTTCCTCAACCCGATGGCCGGCGTGGTCGTCACGATGCAGCGGGCCTTCTACGCCGACGACGCCGTCGCGAACGGCAAGCCGGTGCTGGCCGATCCCGGCTACACGTATTACCTCGAGCGACTCGCCATCGGGGCCGTGGTCTCGGCCCTCCTACTATGGCTCGGCCTGCGCGTCTACCGCCGCCTGTCGGCCGACTTCGCCGAGGAGCTCTAACCCTTGTCCGACATCGCGATCCACGCCAACGAGGTCAGCAAGCGGTTCATGGTCCACACCGAACGCGCGACCAGCTTCAAGGAGCGCATCGTCCGGCACAGGCAGGCGGCCCAGGAGTTCTACGCGCTGCGCGACGTCTCGGTCGAGATCGAGCGCGGCACCACAGTCGGGCTGATCGGGCCGAACGGCTCGGGCAAATCCACGCTGCTCAAGATCCTGGCCGGAATCTTGCAGCCGACGTCCGGCAGCGTCTCGGCCAACGGGCGGATCGCCTCGCTGCTGGAATTGGGCGCCGGCTTCAACGGAGAGCTGACCGGACGCGAGAACGTCTACCTCAACGCCGCTCTGCTCGGGCTCTCCCGGCGCGAGACCGATCGTCTCTTCGACGCGATCGTCGACTTCTCCGAGTTGGAGGAGTTCATCGACAACCCGGTCAAGCACTACTCGTCGGGCATGTACGTGCGGCTCGGCTTCTCGGTCGCCGTGCACGTCGACCCGGACATCCTGCTCGTCGACGAGGTGCTCGCCGTCGGCGACGAACACTTCGCCCGCAAGTGCCTGGCCAAGATCGCCGAGTTCCAGAGCGAGCAGCGCACGATCCTGTTCGTCACGCACGGGCTCGGTCAGGTCGAGCAGATCTGCAACCGGGCCATCGTCCTCGACCACGGCCGACTGCAGTTCGACGGCGACCCCGAGTTCGCCACCGAGGAACTGCGCAAGATCCTGGGCACCGACAAGCCCATCGAGCGGCCCGACATCGTTCCCGACGATTCGCTCTCCTTCGGCAAGGTGATCTTCAGCGCCACACCGGGCGGCGAGCCGCAGACCGAGTTCCGCGCCGGCGAGCCGCTGGCCATTCGGGTTCCGGTCCACCTCACCCAGCGGTGGGTCGACACCATCGACTCGGCGCACGCGGTGGTGATGGGAGTCGGCGACCTGCCCATCTGGATCATGAATGCCACGAAGGCCGACCTGCCGCGGCACAGCGGCGAGTGGATGCTGGACTTCGTCGTGCCGCACCTGCCCCCGATCCGGGGCCGGTTCGTGGTGGCCGTCCAGCTGAGCACGGCCGACAACGAGCCGATCGCCGCCACTCGCACCGGCCACGCGTTCCGGGCCGAGGCCGGGCACACCGACGGGCTGATGCGAGTCGAGTACCAGATCCACTCGGCCGAGGGTGTTATCGCATGATCGATGCCCACGCCGCGCACCGGCGTGTCGCGTTGCCGCGCGCGCGTCGCCGGTCGGCCGGCGCGATCGATGACCGTTCGGGCGAAGGGATTCGCCGATGAGCGTCGAGAGTGACTACTACGCGTTCATGGCGTTCGACCCGGAGCACAACCGCCGCGTGCTCCGTTACTACACCCAGTTCTTCCCCAAGGGCCCGGTGCTCGATCTCGGCTGCGGTACCGGCACGTTCCTCGGCCTGCTCGCCGAGGACGGGGTGGCCGCCCGCGGAGTCGACGTCGACGAGGGCATGGTCCGGCTGGCCCGCGACGACGGTCACGAGGTCGCGCTCGACGACGCGGTGGACCACCTCCGGTCGCTGCCCGACGACTCGCTGCACGGCGTGTTCGCCGCCCACTTCCTCGAGCACCTGCCGGCGCCGACGGTGCAGGCCGTCTACGAGCAGGCGTACCGGGTGCTCGCAGCGGGTGGGACGTTCGTCGCGGCGGTGCCGAACGCGGCCTGCCTCTCGGTGCTCGGCCACGACTTCTGGCGCGACCCGACGCACGTGCGTTTCTACGATCCGCTCGCCCTGCAGTTCTTCGCCCATGAGGCCGGGTTCAAGGTCGTCGCGTCCGGCGAGAACCCGTTCAACCATCCGGGTTCACCGCCCGAACTGTGGCCCCAGCCGATCGACAAGCTGCCGAACCTGCGCGAGAACGTCAATCGGGCCATCCAGCGCGCGATCGCCCTCGACCCCGACGACGGCGAGGAGGCCGAGCACGAGCAGACCGTTACGCACGAGCAGGTGTGGGGCGAGATCGGCAATCTGCTGGCCCAGCTGGACGAGCGCCTCGACACGACCCAGCGGAACCTGCGCGAGCTGCACGCCAGTTACACCAACCTGCTTCGCCAGCTCTACCCGGCCAACGAGGTGTACGTCGCCGTGGCCGTCCCGGAGGGAACCGAATGAGCGCCCGCGCCACCGTCGTCATCGTCAACTACAACGGAGCGCACCTGCTGCCGGCCTGCCTGCAGGCCCTGGACCGTCAGCACGAAGACGCGCCGCCGTTCGACACGATCGTCGTCGACAACGCCTCGGCCGACGGGTCGCGTGAGCTGCTGGCCCGCGACTTCCCGTGGGTCAGGGTGATCGCCAGCCCGGGCAACCGCGGTTTCGCCGGAGGCAACAACCTGGCGCTACGCGAGATCACCACGCCGGTGGCCGTGCTGCTCAACAACGATGCCGCCCCCGACCCCGGCTGGTTGGCCACGTTGCTGGCCGCCCTGGACGCGCCGGACGCACATAACGTCGCCATCGTCACCGGCAAGATCTTGTTCATGCCGAAGTTCGCGCGGGTGCAGCTGCGCACGCCCGGCTTCCGCCCCGGGCCCCAGGACACCCGCGATCTCGGCGTGCGGATCTACCAGGTCAACGCCGACGGCAGCGACGTCACCGACAAGGTGCTGTGGGAGCAGGTCGCGTACGGACCGGAAGGCACCGGAGCGGGGCGGTTCCGCTGGACCCGCCCGTCGGGTGAGTTCCTCTTGCCGGTGCCGCGCGAGTCGTGCGACGGCGGCCGGCTCATCCAGCCGGTCAAGCTGACGATCACCGCCGCGGCCGAGACGGCCAAGCAGCTCTCGCTCACCGTCGGCGACCGAACGATGGAGCTGGCCGTCGAGCCGGAGGTCACCTCCCTCGACGTCGAGCTCGTCCCCGGCCTGCCGGTAAGCGACGTGATCAACAACGCCGGCAGTATCGTGCTACAGGATGGCTCCGGCGCCGATCGCGGATTTCAGGAAGTCGACCGCGGCCAGTACGACGACCCGGCGGACGTGTTCGCGGCGTGCGGCAACGGCATGGCGATGCGTACCTCGGTCGGCCGCGAACTGGGCTGGTTCGACGACAAGTTCTTCATGTACTACGAGGACACCGACCTGTGTTGGAGATGGCGTTCTCGGGGTTGGGACATCCGATATGTTCCTTCTGCAACCCTTCGGCACATCCACGCCGCCAGTAGCAAGGAATGGTCGCCCCGGTGGATTTTCCACGTCGAACGCAATCGCCTGCTCATGCTCACCAAGAACGCCAGCCGTGGCCTGGCCGGCCGCGCCGTTGCCGGCTACACGCGCGGGGTCGGCGCATCATTGTTGCGATGCCTGACGAGCGCGCTACGGCAACGTCGACGGCCCGCCCTGCGCGAGCAAGCCGTCCGCATCGGGGTGCTGCGTTCCTTCGTCACGCTGGCGCCCCGCGTGTTGTGGGAGCGGCGCGCCCTGCGTCGAAAGGCCACGGTCAGCGCCGCCGAGCTGCAGTCCTGGCTGGTGACTCGTAGGTGAGGGCTGCGATCTACGACAAGTTCTGGCGCTCGATGGGCGGCGGAGAGCGACACTGCGGCATGATCGCCCAGCTCCTCTCCCAGTCCGGTACCGAGGTGGATCTGATCGGCCACCAGCGCGTTTCGCTGCAAGAGCTCGGCGACCGGCTCGCGCTCGACCTGAGCAAGGTGTCGCTGGTCGTCACCCCCGACCGGGGCGAGAAGGCGCTGTCCGATCTGTCGGCCGACTACGACCTGTTCGTCAACGCGACGTACATGTCGCGGGTGATCCCCCGGTCGGCGCGCTCGGCGTACCTGTGCTTCTTCCCCACGCCCGAGGGTCACGACCTCAGCGCGCTGCACCGGGCGGCCATCCATTACGTCGGCCCCCGCCTGGGCGAGCAGCGGGCGCACCAGGACATCACCTACGGCACGGGCTGGTTCCCGCCGGAGGGCGGACGACGGCGGCAATGGGCGTGGAGCGGCGGCAAGGCCGTCATCCACTTCGCGCCGGGCGAGAGCCTGGAGATCGCAGCTGATTTCGGCCGCCCGGGCAGCACCGACACGGTCACAGCCGACGTGGAGCTCGACGGCGAGACGCTCGCCAGCTTCCCGGTCGGGCCGGTGTTCACCACCCGGGTCATCAGCGTGCCGGCCAGCCCGCGGCGCCGGGAACTGCACCTGTCGAGCCCGACGTTCACCCCCGGGCCGGACGACCCGCGTCAGCTGGGCGTCGCGATGAGCCGGTTGCGCCTGGTCGGCACCAAGCGCACGGTGCGCACCCGGGTCGCCGATCGCTACCCCTGGCTGCTGCGCGACCTGCACGACATCAGCTTCGTCGAGGCGTACGACCTGATCCTCGCCAACTCGGCGTACACCCAGCAGTGGATCAAGCGGCTGTGGCGGACGGACTCCGAGATCTTGTTCCCGCCGATCGAGGTCAGCAAGATCGCGCCGAGCCCGCAGCGGCAGAAGACGATCCTGTCCGTCGGGCGCTTCATGCCGCCCGGGCACGGCCACTCCAAGCGGCAGATGGAGATCGTGCGGACGTTCGGCCAGCTCGTCCGGTCCGGGGCGCTGACCGACTGGAAGCTCGTCGTGCTCGGTGGGTGCGAGCCGCGCCACCGCCCATATCTCGATGCAGTGCGCAAGGCCGCGTCGGGCCTTCCAGTCGAGATCCACGCGAACGCGCCGCGGGCGCTCGTCGAATCGCACATGTCCACCGCGTCCATCTTCTGGTCGGCAACCGGCCTGGGCGAGGACACGGAGAAGCGGCCGTGGACTAACGAGCACTTCGGCATGACGACGGCCGAGGCGATGGTCGGCGGCTGCACGCCGGTGGTCATCGACCGGGCCGGGCAGCAGGAGATCGTGCGCGACGGGGTCGACGGCTTCCGCTGGAACACGGTCGAGGAGTGGCGAATCCGCACCGTGCAGGTCGCGACAGACGAGGCCCTGCGTGCCAGACTTGCCGCTTCGGCAATCGAACGCGTGCAGCAGTTCTCCGACGACGCCTTCGCGCTGCGCTGGAACGACCTCGCTGCCACGTATGACCTGATGGGACCGTGAATGAACGCGGCTCGGCGTCTGCGTGATCTGCCGCCACGAGCACGGGAACTCTACGCACGAGCTCAAAAGGCACCGCAGCTCGAGGCCGAGGTGGCCGACCTGCGAGCGCGCAACGTGGAGCTGGAACGGCGCATCGGCGAGCAGGAGCTGCACGCCAACCACCTCGAGCAGCTGCTGCACCGCGCCGAGCAGCTGCGCGCCCGGCTCGAGGAATCCGGCCTGGACCTCGACGCGGCCGGTGATCCGGCCAAATTCGCCCGCTGGCTGACGTGGCGCCCGCCGGGCCACTTCTACTCGCCGATCCCCAATCTCGACGAGTTGCAAAAGCAGGCAGAGCTGCTCTGGCCGGTCGACCTGCCGGACCGACTGCCGGGCATCGACCTGCGCGAGAAGGAACAGCTGGCCACGTTCGCGAAGGTGGCCAAGTTCGCGCGCGAGCTGGGCGTACCCGAGCAGCCGACCGAGCCATGGCGCTACTACTCCGACAACGTGGCCTACGGAGTGGGCGATGCGCTGACCCTGCACGGGATGCTGCGGCTGATCCGGCCGAAGCGGCTGATCGAGATCGGCAGCGGGCACTCGTCGGCGATGACGCTGGATACCGTCGAGCACTTCCTGGGCGGACACACCGAGCTGACCTTCGTCGAGCCGTACCCGGAGCTGCTCGAGGCGCAGCTGCGTCCGGGTGACCGGGAGCGGATCACCGTGGTGCCGACGGCCCTGCAGCAGGTGCCGCTGGAGACCTTCACCGCGTTGCAGGACGGCGATGTGCTGTTCATCGACTCGACGCACGTGCTCAAGACGGGAAGCGACGTCCCGTGGCTGTACGGCGCCGTGCTGCCGTCGCTCCACCAGGGCGTATGGATCCACATCCACGACATGTTCTATCCGTTCGAGTACCCCAAGGACTGGGTCATGGAGGGCCGGGCCTGGAGCGAGATCTACCTGGTACACGCCTTCCTCGCGTTCAACCGCGACTTCGAGATCAGGCTGTTCAACCACTGGCTGTTGGCGAAGCATCTGGATCGGATCGAGGCCGAACTGCCCGCCATGCTGGCGAACCCGGGCGGTGCCCTGTGGTTGCGCCGCACCGGCCGGTCGCGCTGATCCGAGTGAGCCCGGACCGCCTCACGGTGGGCATCGACGCCACGCCGCTGCTGGGCCTGCGCACCGGAATCGGGCGCTACGTCGAGCACCTGGTCGACGAACTGGGCCGCCGGCCGGACGAGGTCAGCGTCCGGGCGGCCGCCTTCAGCGTGCGCGGCCGACACGCGTTGCAGGATCTGCCGCCGGATGTCCGGGTGGTGCACCGCCCGGTGCCGGCCCGCCTGTTGCACCGGGCCTGGCTGCGCGGCGACCGGCCGCGCGCCGAACTCGTCATGGGCCGGGCCGACGTGGTGCACGGCACCAACTTCGTCCTGCCGCCGCCCCGGCGGGCGGCCGGTGTGGTCACCGTCCACGACCTCGCCTTCCTGCACTACGCCGAGCTGGTCGACGCGGCGTCGCTGGCCTATCGCGAGCTGGTGCCCCGGGCGGTCCGCGCGGCCGCCGTCGTGCTCACCCCCACCCAGGCGGTGGCCGACGAGGTCTGCGGGGCCTACCGGATACCACCCGAGCGGGTGCGGGCGACCCCCCTGGGCGTGGACGAATCCTGGTTCGACGCGCCGGCGCAGCTCCCGGCCGGGCTGCCGAAGCAGTACCTGCTGGCGGTGGGAACGCTCGAGCCGCGCAAGGGGCTCGACGTGCTGCTGGCCGCGTACCGCGAACTGCCGGAGGCCCCACCCCTGGTCCTGGTCGGCCCGCCCGGCTGGGGTCCGGCGCTGGACACCGCCGGCCTGCGCGACCGGGTGATCCTGCCCGGCTACGTCGACGGCGCGACGCTGCGCGCGTTGGTCGCCGGGGCCGAGCTGCTGGCTTTTCCTTCCCGTTACGAGGGTTTCGGCCTGCCGCCGCTGGAGGCGCTGGCCGCCGGCACCGCCGTAGTGGCCAGCGACATCACGGCCGTACGCGAGGTGGTGGGCGACCCGGGCCGGATCGCCCGGCTCGTCCCGCCCGGCGACCCGGCCGCCCTCGCCGGCGCCCTGCGCGAAGCGCTCGCCCACCCCCCGACTCCGCAGGACCGCGACGCCGGACGCCGGCACGCGGCGACGTTTACCTGGTCGGCGTGCGCCCACGCCACGCTCGCGGCGTATCGGGCGGCTATCGGCTGAACGCGCCGGACCCGAACGCGGCGCGCAGGGCGTCGCGCCAGGGCCGAAGCGGCGTCAGGCCGGCCGCGCGCCACGCGGCGTCGGACAGCACCGAGTACGCCGGCCGCGGCGCCGGGCGCGGGAACGCGTCGGTGGTCGTGGGCTGCACGCGCGACGGGTCGGCGCCCAGCTCCTCGAAGATGGCCCGGGTGAGGCCGAACCACGTCGTGTCGCCGCCGTTGGTGCAGTGATAGACGCCGGCCGGGGCGCTCGATCGGCCCAGCTCGACCAGCCCGGCGGCGAGGTCGGCCGACCAGGTGGGCGAACCGCGCTGGTCGTCGACGACGCTGACCGTGTCGCGCTCGCGTTCCAGGCGGGTCATCGTCTTGACGAAGTTTCCGCCGACCGCGCCGTACACCCAGGCGGTGCGCACCACGCAGGCGGCGTCGGGCAGCAGCTCGCGTACGGCGAGTTCGCCGGCCAGCTTCGTCCGCCCGTAGGCCGACTTCGGCCCGGTCGGGTCGTCGACGTCGTAGGGCCGGTCGGCGTCACCGGCGAAGACGTAGTCGGTCGAGACGTGGATCAGTCGCGTCTTCGTCCCGCCGAGGGCGGCGGCCAGCACGGCCGGGCCGGTGGCGTTCGCCCGGTAGGCGGCGTCCTCGTCGGCCTCCGCCGCGTCGACGGCGGTGTAGGCGGCGGCGTTGACCACGACGTCGGGCGCGAACTCGTCGACCAGCCGCGCGACGGACATCGAGTCGGCGATGTCCAGCCCGGCGCGGGCGACCGCGCGCACCTCGTCGTCGCGCAACGCGGCCACCAGGTCGGAGCCGAGCTGGCCGCCGGCACCGGTGACGAGCCAGCGCGTCATTGGCCGCGCTCGGCGTAGCGCGCCTCGACCGCGTCCTTCAGCGGCCGCCACCACGCCTCGTTGTCCGTGTACCAGCGGATCGTGTCGGTCAGGCCGGCGCGCATGTCGGTGAACCGCGGCGTCCAGCCCAGCTCGGTGCGCAGCTTGGTGGCGTCGATCGCGTAGCGCAGGTCGTGGCCCGGACGGTCGGTGACGTGGTCGTACCAATCGGCCGGCTTACCCATCAGCTGCAGGATCAGCTCGAGCACGTGCTTGTTGTTCTGCTCGCCGTCGGCCCCGATGAGGTAGGTCTCGCCCAGCGTGCCCTGGTCGATGATGCGCCACACGGCGTCGTTGTGGTCGTGGACGTGGATCCAGTCGCGGACGTTTGCGCCGGCACCGTAGAGCTTCGGCCGGATGCCGGTGAGCACGTTGGTGATCTGGCGCGGGATGAACTTCTCGATGTGCTGGTACGGGCCGTAGTTGTTGGAGCAGTTCGAGATGGTGGCCCGCACCCCGAACGAGCGGACCCAGGCGCGCACCAGCAGATCCGAACCGGCCTTGGTCGACGAGTACGGCGACGACGGGTTGTACGGCGTCTGCGGGGTGAACTTCGCCGGGTCGTCGAGCTCCAGGTCGCCGTACACCTCGTCGGTGGAGATGTGGTGGAAGCGCACGTCGTGGCGGCGCACCGCCTCCAGCAGGGTGAACGTGCCGACCAGGTTGGTGTGTACGAACGGCGACGGGTCGCGCAGCGAGTTGTCGTTGTGCGACTCGGCGGCGAAGTGCACGACGACATCGGCGTCGGTGACGAGCTTGTCGACCACCGAGGCATCGGCGATGTCGCCCGGCACCAGGTCGATCTGCTCGGCGACCGGTGCCAGGTTGGCCTCGCTGCCGGCGTACGTCAGCGCGTCGAGCACCGTGACGCGGGCGTCCGCGCGGGTGGCTATCGTCCGCTGGACGAAGTTCGCCCCGATGAATCCGGCACCGCCGGTGACGAGAACACGCATGGCGGCGAGTATCCCAGAGCGCCGCGCCGCGGGCCGACCTACCGGGCTGAGCGGCGCCGCGCGGTTAGCCTCGGATGGTGGCCGACGATCTTGGCGCGCTGTTGCGCAGCCACCGGCTGCGGGTCGGCATCCGGCTCGCGGTCGCCGTCGTATCGCTGGTCGCCTTGCTCGGCAGCGGCCTGGCCTGGGCCACCTACAAGAGCTTCACCGCGAGCATCAAGCACGGCGACCCGGTGCCGCCATTGGCCAAGGGGCAGCGTGACGTCGACGGCAAGGACCAGAACATCCTGCTGATCGGCAACGACAGCCGGGCCGGGGCCACGCCGGCCGAACTGAAGGCGCTGTCGACCCAGGATGACGGCGGCAGCGTCAACACCGACACGATGATGGTGCTGCACATTCCGGCCAACGGCGCCAAGGCCACGGTGATCTCGTTCCCGCGCGACTCGTGGGTGAGCATCCCGAACAACGGCAAGGACAAGATCAACGCCGCCTACGGCGACGGCTTCGTGGCCGCCAAGTCGGCCGGCCAGGACGAGACGGCCCGCGAGAGTGCCGGGATCCGATTGCTCATCCGCACCATCAGCGGCCTGACCGGGCTGCACATCGACCACTACGTCCAGGTCAACCTGCTTGGCTTCTACCGCATCAGCAACGCCATCGGCGGCGTCGACGTGTGCCTGCTGCACGCACAGAACCCGTCCACCGACTCCGACGCCAACGGGCGCGGCTACTCCGGCATCGACCTGCCGGCCGGGCACTCGGTCATCAAGGGCTCGCAGGCGCTGGCGTTCGTACGGCAACGGCACGGCCTACCCGGTGGCGACCTCGACCGGATCAAGCGCCAGCAGTACTTCCTGTCGGCGGCGTTCAGCAAGGTGCTGTCCGGCGGCACGCTGCTCAACCCGTTCAAGCTGCACGACCTGCTGCACGCGGTCAGCTCCTCGCTGCTGACCGATCCGGCGCTGAACCTGATCACGCTGGCCCGCCAGTTCCAGGACCTGTCGGCCGGCAACATCTCGTTCGCGACGATCCCGAACGACGGCGCGCAGCTCATCTACCCCGACGGCGTCGAGACTTCGGTGGTCACGGTCGACACGGCGGCCATGCCCGGATTCATCAGCCGCCTGCAGGGCAAGCCGGCCGATCCCGCCCTGGCCGGCGCCGTCGCGGCGGCGCCGTCGAGCGTGACGCTGGACGTCCTCAACGGCACGTCCACCGCCCGGCTCGCCGCCCGCAACAGCGACGTACTCAAGGCGGCCGGCTTCCACGTCGACGTCGTCGATTCCACCGACCCGACCGCGGCCACCACCGTCGAGTACCCCGGCGGCGGCCAGGCCGCGGCCAAGGCGGTGGCCGCGCAGGTGCCGGGCGCGCAGCTCGTCCTGACGAATTCGGTGCCCAAGGTGACGCTGGTGCTGGGCGCCAACGGCGTGCAGGCCAAGGGGCTCAGCGCGTCGCAGCCGCACACCCCGACGACCAAGAAGACGCCGGCCGCTCCGCCCGGTCAGCCCGACTGCATCAACTGACCCGCTTCTGTCTCGCGCCCCTTTCGTGATCAACAGCGGGAAGTGGTCGCCCCGGCGACCAGAAACTGCTGTTGATCACGAAGGGGGGCGCCCAGCGTGCTCTCCGAGCGCAAAGGGGTGGTTGTCGACACGGTGGGTGACCGAATGTCCGGGATACGCGCCGGATTTTCTACGGAGTGTCACAGCCGATCGGGTTGTTCGGACCGCCCACTTGGGTAACCTCGGACCGTGGCTTCACACGACGGTGACGGCGCGGTCCCGGGGGGCAATCCCCCCGATCCGTCGGCTCCGTTGCCGCCCGAGCTCAACCCGCGCATCCGCCGGAGCGACGGTGAGCGCGAGGCGTCCGAGCTGGGCGCACCGGCCGGTTCGGCCTCCCCGCTGACCGCCCGCCGCGACGTGAAGCACGGCCTGGGCATCGGCCTGCGGTCGGTCACCGCCGCCCTCGCCGTCGCGATCCTGGTGCTCAGCGGCTGGGCCTGGCTGACCTACCACAACTTCAAGTCCGACATCCGCCGGGTGAACGCGATCGGCGGCGCCGGCAAGCCCGGTCAGGACGTCGACGGCAGGGACCAGAACCTGCTCGTCGTCGGCAACGACGACCGCGACACGGCCACCGACGCCGAACTGCGCCAACTCGGCACGACCCGCGACGGCGGCAGCTACAACACCGACACGATGATGCTGATGCACCTACCGGCCAACGGGCAGAAGGCCACGGTCATCTCGTTCCCACGTGACTCGTACGTCGACATCCCCGGCCACGGCAAAGCCAAGCTGAACTCGGCGTACGTCGACGGCATGAACGACAATCACGGCAACAAGACCTCCGGCGCCCGGCTGCTGGTGCAGACGATCGAGAACCTGACCGGGCTGACCGTCGACCACTTCGTGCAGGTCGACCTGCTCGGCTTCTACCGAATCAGCAACGCCATCGGCGGGGTACAGGTCAACCTCTGCCAGGCCCAGCACGAGGCGAACTCGGGCATCAACCTGCCCAAGGGCGTCTCGACGATCAAGGGCAAGCAGGCGCTGGCGTTCGTGCGGCAGCGCTACGGGCTGCCCAACGGCGACCTCGACCGGATCAAGCGGCAGCAGTACTTCCTGTCGGCGGCGTTCCGCAAGGTGTCCAGCGCCGGCACGCTGCTCAACCCGTTCAAGCTCGAGAACCTGCTCAAGGCGGTCAGCAACTCGCTGCAGATGGACAACAGCCTCGACCCGCTCAAGCTGGCCGAGCAGTTCCAGGACCTCAGCGCCGGCAACCTGATCTTCAAGACGATCCCGACGCACGGCGGCGAGGACACCGACGTCGGCAGCGTGGTGGTGGTCGACCCGGCCGAGGTCAAGAAGTTCGCCAAGCAGCTGGCCGGCGACGCCAGCGACGACAGCGGGTTCGGCAACGCCAAGACCGTCTCACCCGGCTCGTTCACCGTCGACGTCTACAACGGCTCCACCACCGACGGCGCCGCGACGCGTAACGCCCAGCTGCTGCGCCAGCTCGGGTTCAAGGTCGGCGCCGTCGACACCGCCAAGTCGCACAGCGCCACAACGCTCGTCGAGTACCCGAAGGGCATGCAGGGGCAGGCCAGGACGCTCGCCGCGCAGGTTCCGGGGGCGATCGGCCAGCAGACCGGTTCGGTCAGCCACGTGACCCTGCTGCTCGGCGCCGACGGGGTGCAGGTCAGCGCCGCGCACACCACGCACAATGCCGCCCAGCGCCCGCTGAACGGTCCCGCCGCCGCGCCCAGCCCGTCGCCGTCGAACGGCATGTCCGCGGCCCAGACCGGGGTGTGCGTGAATTGATCGCGGCATCACCCGAGGCGTTGTTCGCGACGCTGATGGCGACCGAGCCGGCCCGCCCGTTCGTCACGTTCTACGACGAAGGCAGCGGTGAACGCGCCGAGCTCTCGGTTCGCTCGCTGGCCAACTGGGTGGCCAAGACACACTTCCTGCTCAGCGACGAGCTGGCGCTGGGTGTGGGCGATGCGGCCTACGTCGACCTGCCGGCCGACTGGATCACCGTGCCGGTGCTGCTCGGCTGCTGGAGCGCCGGCCTCGAGGTGCTGACCTCGCCCGAGGCGGCCGCCGTCGCGTTCGCCCCCGCCCCGGTCGAAGGCGTCGCCGACGCATATGCGATCGCGCCCGGCGTGCTGACCCGCAGCTTCGGGGCCGAGCCGCCGCCGGACGGGATGGCCGACTACGTCGCGGCGGTACGCCCGCAGCCCGACGCCTGGGCGTCCGTCCAACAACCCGCCGCGGCCGCCGACCCCGCGCTGGACGGGATGGCGCGCTCCGACCTGGTGGCCAAGGCCCAGACGCGGGCCGGCGAGCTCGGCCTGGAGCCGGCGGCGCGCATCGTCACCACCCGCGAATGGCGGGGCGCCGACGACTGGGTCGACACCCTGCTGGCCCCGCTCGCCGTGGGCGGGTCGCTGGTGCTGGTGCGGGGAGCGACGCCCGAGGTGCTGGCCCGCCGGGCCGACCAGGAGCGGGCCGTCCCGGTCGAGTAGCGGTCAGGGCGCGACCGGCACGGCCAGGCCGTCGGACCGCACGGTGGCCAGGTAGACGGCCACCTGCTCGTGGTCGACGCCGGTCGGCGGATGGTGCAGGACGCTCGGCCAGCGGGTCGTCTTCACCACGGAGAACGGCTTCGACGGGGTCGTCCCGGCGGCGAACCGGATCTTGGTGACGTCGGTCGACATCAGGTACAGCACGCGCCGGTGGCTCGCGACGGCCGTACGCACCTGGGCCAACTCAGCCGGCGGCGCATCGACCAGACCGATCGAGGGCACGTTGCAGTAGGAGCGGACGGTCTGCGAGTAGCTGGTCTGCGCCGGCGGATCGACGGTGAGGACAGCCCCGTCCGGGGCGACCTTGGCGCAGATGCGGTCCACCTGGGCGAGCTGCGGGACCTCCTCGCGAGCCGTCGCCATCGGCGCGGTCACTGCGGCCGGCACGGCGATCGCGGCCAGCCCGAGCAGCACGGCCGCGACCCGGATCGTCCGGGCGCGCTGCCGCAGCAGGACACATAACGTGTACACCGCCGCGATGATCAGCACGGGCAGCACGACCGGTACGTAGCGGCGCATCGCCCAGGGCTGGTCCGGCGTGATCTGCGACCCCCACAGGTACAGCAGCGACATGGCCAGCCCGACGGTGATCGTGCCGATCGCGGCGAGGGATCCGGTACGCAGGCACCGGCGGATCAGCAGCACGTAGCCGACCGCGCCGAGCACGACCACCGGCCAGCCGAGGTACTGGGAAAGCCAGTGCACGGTCTGCTCGTTGTAGGTGCGGGCGCCGTCCACGACGTCGCCGGTGCGGCGCTGCAGGTCAACTACAGCCAGGTTGTCCTCTCCCCGCGTGACCATCCACAGCGGACGGCTGGCCAGGAACGCGAAGCCGCCGATGATCAGCACGCCGGCGATCAGCGGCAACCGGCGGACCAGACCCGGTGCCGTGAGCCAGCCCCGGATCCGCGGATGCCAACTGATCAGCACCAACAGCGGCAGCACGACGAGCAGGGCGTAGCCGACGTAGAGGATCGGGACGATGTGGTGGCGCTCGTCGCGGTAGTAGCCGAACGACAGCCGACTCACGTCCAGCCAGCCGATAAGGGTCGGCACGACGGCGCCACCGACGAGGGCCAGCGCGCGCAACGCGGCAATCCGCCGGGTGGCCGCCGAGGCGAACGCCGGGAAAGCGGCCGCGGTGATCAGCACGGCGAGCAGGCTCACGTTGCTGTCGATACGCGCCGGTACGGACGTGGCGAGCACGAAGCCGGCCAGCGCGAAGTCGCGGATCCGTCCGGACTCGACCGCCCGATGCAGCAGGGCGAGCCCACCGGTCAGGAACAGCAGCGCCAGCGGTTCGGAGTAGGTGTCCCGGCTGACGAAGATCAGCGGCATCGACACCCCGAGGATCACCATCGCCAGCAGCGCGAGCCGGGCGCCGACCACCCGCCGGGCCAACCCGAAGAAGACGAACAGCGCCAGCGCGCCGAAGGCGACGTTGGCCTTCAGCAGCGCGCCCGTTCCGAACATCCAGCCGGCCACCGCGAGCAGAGCGGGCAGCAGGTGGTTGCCCTGCGCGTACAACTCGGTCGAGCTGCTGCGGCCGAACCCGGCCGACCCGACCGACGCGTCGGGTGGAGACCCGAACAGGCTGGCCTGCGCCGGAATGTGCAGCCCGGCGTGATCCATCAGCCAGCGCCCGGCCAGGTTGTACGTCGCCGGATCGCGATGCGCGAACAGGTTCTCGGCCGAGTAGAACGAGTTCACGACCAGCCAGAGGAGCGCGAGGCCAACGGCGATCAGCGTGTACTGCACGGCCCGCCGGTCGGCCGGGCCGGCACTGAGGCCGCACACGGCGACTGCCAGGGCCGCCCCGATCAGCCCGAACGGGAACACCCACCCCGGGCTGAAGCGGCCGGCGAGCAGCAGCACCATCGTCGGCAGCGCGAATCCGGCGAGAGCACTGACGAGCAGATCGGGCAAGGAACAGACGACGCGGGCCAGCACTCGGGTCGGCGTCGGAGCGGTCTCCGACGGACGGGACGGTGCCGCGATCGCTGTCGCATCGCTTCCCGTCGTGGTGGGGCCCACGAGGCGGCACCTTACTGCTGGGCTCTGGGTAAGGTCCCAAGCGGGCGACTACCTCGAACAGCCGGCAGGGAGTGCGAATGGACAAGACAGTCACGTCGGTCACTGAGGCGGTAGGCGACATTCCCGGCGGAGCGTCGCTGGCCGTGGGCGGCTTCGGGCTGTGTGGCGTGCCTATCCGGTTGATCGAGGCTGTGCTCGAGCAGGGCACCTCGGATCTGGAGACGGTGTCGAACAACTGCGGCGTCGATGGGGCCGGATTGGGGCTGTTGCTGGACAAGCGACGGATCCGGCGCACCATCTCCTCCTACGTCGGGGAGAACAAGGAGTTCGCCCGCCAGTACCTGGGCGGCGACCTGGAGGTCGAGCTGTGTCCGCAGGGCACGCTGGCCGAGCGGTTGCGGGCCGGCGGGGCGGGCATCCCGGCCTTCTACACCCCGGCCGGGGTGGGCACCTGGGTGGCCGACGGGGGCCTGCCGTGGCGTTACGCGGCCGACGGGACGGTGGCGGTGTCCTCACCGGCGAAGGAGGTGCGCGAGTTCGACGGCCAGGAGTACGTGCTGGAGCGCGGCATCGTGTGCGACTTCGCGCTGGTGCGCGCAGCCGTGGGTGACCGGCACGGCAATCTCGTCTACGACAAGTCGGCGCGCAACTTCAACCCGCTGTGCGCGATGGCGGGCCGGGTCACCATCGCCGAGGTCGAACGACTCGTCGAGCCGGGTGAGATCGACCCGGGCGATGTCGACACCCCCGGCGTGTTCGTGCAGCGGGTGGTCGAGGTCGGCCCGGAGGGCAAGCAGATCGAGAAACGCACCGTTCGCGCGCGGCAGGAGGCCTGACATGGCACTGACCCGGTTCCAGCTGGCCGCTCGCGTGGCGGCCGAGTTGCACGACGGCCAGTACGTCAACCTGGGCATCGGCTTGCCGACCCTGGTCCCGAACTACGTCGAGTCCGGGGTGCACGTGGTGCTGCAGTCCGAGAACGGCGTGCTCGGCGTCGGGCCCTACCCCTACGAGGACGGGGTCGATCCGGACCTGATCAACGCCGGCAAGGAGACCGTCACGGTGCTGCCCGGGGCCTCCTACTTCGACTCGGCGACCTCGTTCGGCATGATCCGCGGCGGGCACATCGACGTCGCGATCCTCGGCGCCATGCAGGTGTCCACCAACGGCGACCTGGCCAACTGGACGATCCCCGGCAAGATGATCAAGGGCATGGGCGGTGCGATGGACCTCGTCCACGGCGCCAAGCGGGTGATCGTGATGATGGAGCACACCGCCAAGGACGGCTCGCCCAAGATCGTCAACGAGTGTTCCCTGCCGTTGACCGGCAAGCAGTGCGTGCAACAGATCATCACCGACCTGGCGGCCATCGCCGTCACCGACAGCGGCCTCGTGCTGCACGAGCTCGCGCCCGGCGTCAGCGTGCAGGACGTCCGCGCCGCCACCGAAGCGCCCCTGATCGAGGCGCACGACCTGAGCGAGATGCTTCTGCCCGCCGGCGTCTAGCGCCCCGCGCAGCTGGTCGAGTTCCGATCGGACCGGGAACGGCCCGGGTGCGACGTAGACGCCGGTCGCGCTCCGGTCGTCGCGATAGCCGAACTCGGCCGACAGGTGAGCGGCCAGCAGTGACGATGTGGTCAGTGCCCCGCGAGCGGGGCGACACGAATCTCGACGACGATCGGGGCCGGGCGCCGGGACGAGCCGAGCTGGTCGCTCGGCGCCAGCTCGAGGTCGATGTCGACATCCGGGATGACCTGGCCGCGACGAACTTCAGATTAGGTCACTCGCCGTGTATCAGGCGGGGCACTCGCCACTCCAAATGATCAGGGTTCCGCTGATCAAGGGTGGGAGACAGACGGTGAATGAGCGAGCACTGACGGCGCCGCGGCCGACCGTGACGACCGGAGCGCGCCGCCTGTCCACGGTGGACGGTCGCTTCTGGCCGAGAGGTGGGCCCGTCGCGCGCCCGGCCGGAACAACCGCCCGCCCGGCGGACCCGACCTCGTCCGCCCGGTACGGTCAGCGAATACGGCCGCGGCCGGCGCTCGTTCCGGGAATCAGCACGCGCGAGCGCGACGTGCTGACCCTTCTCGCCGAGGGCTACTCCACCCGTGAGACCGCCCAGCGGCTGTCCTACTCGGAGCGGACGATCAAGAACGTCGTGCAGGAGATCACTACCCGGCTGCAGCTGCGCAACCGCACCCAGGCGGTGGCGTACGCGATTCGGCGCGGCTGGATCTAGGCCTGACCCCAGAAGTAGTGCGAGCCGGGCCCCTGCCTCCGAGGGGGGAGGCAGGGGCCCGGTAAGCCGTTCTCAAGCTGGTTGATCAACAGGAAGAAGTTGGTCGCTCCAGCGACCAGGATCCGCTGTTGATCACCAGACCGAAACGAAACGACGGGCCTACTTGAGCAATTGGCGGGCCATCACCATGCGGTTGATCTGATTGGTGCCCTCGTAAATCTGGGTGATCTTGGCGTCGCGCATCATGCGCTCGACCGGGAAGTCCTTCGTGTAGCCGTAGCCGCCGAACAGCTGAACGGCGTCGGTGGTGACGGCCATTGCTGTGTCGGACGCGAAGCACTTGGCCGCCGCCGAGGTGAACGTCAGCCCGGCCTCACCCCGCTCGGCGCGCGCCGCGGCCGAGTAGATCAGCTGCCGGGCCGCCTCGGTGCGCATCGCCATGTCGGCGAGCATGAACTGCACACCCTGGAAGTCGGCGATCGGGCGGCCGAACTGCTGGCGCTGCTTGACGTACTCGATCGACGCGTCGATGGCACCCTGCGCGATACCCAGCGCCTGCGCGCCGATCGTCAGCCGGGTGTGGTCGAGGGTGGCCAGCGCGGTCTTGAAGCCCGTCCCCGGTTCACCGACGATGCGGTCGGCCGGGATGGTGCAGTTCTCGAAGTAGATCTCGCGAGTGGGGCTGCCCTTGATGCCGAGCTTGCGCTCCTTGGGTCCGACCGAGAATCCCGGGTCGTCCTTGTGCACGACGAACGCCGAGATGCCGCGGGCACCCGCCGACGGGTCGGTCACCGCCATGACGGTGTAGTACGCCGAGACGCCGGCGTTGGTGATCCAGCACTTGGTGCCGTTGAGCACCCAGTGGTCGCCGTCTTGTACAGCCCGGCTGCGCATCGAGGCGGCGTCGGAGCCGGCCTCGCGTTCGGAAAGGGCGTAGCTGAACATCACCTCGCCGCTCGCGACGGGCGGCAGCACCTGCTTCTTCAGCTCCTCGGACGCCGACAGCAGCAGCGGCATGGTGCCCAGCTTGTTCACCGCCGGGATCAGCGACGACGACGCGCAGACCCGGGCGACCTCCTCGATCACGATCGCCGTGGCGACCGCGTCGGCCCCGGGCCCGCCGTACTGCTCCGGGATGTGCACGGCGTGGAAACCGGCCTGGACCAGAGCGTCGTGCGCCTCCTGCGGGAACCGCGACTCCTCGTCGACCTCGGCCGCGTGCGGGGCGATCTTGTCCTCGGCGAGTTGCCGCACGGCCGCGCGCAGCATCGCGTGCTCGTCGGTCAGCCGGTAGGTGTCGAAATCCGGGTTCGCCAGCGCCATGCCTCGATAGTAGGACGTCCAAGTTCTGACGGATCGGTGCGCTCAGTCACGGACGATCCGGGCGTGCACGCTCACCCGCAGGTAGCGCGCGGCCAGCCCGCGGGTCGCCGTGATGCCGAACGCGATCCGGTCGACGCGCGTCTCCGCGTCGACCACGAAGCCGTCGCTGTCGACGGACACCCGGATGATGCTCAGCCGGGCCGGCCGGGTCACACCGCGGACGGTCAGGGTGCCGTCGAGCCGCCAGCCCGTCCCGTCGCGGACCGGCCCGTCGGCCACGAAGGTCAGCGTCGGGTGGGTGTCGCTGTCCAGGTAGCGGGGGCCGCGCACCACCGTGTCGCGCTGCTGGTTGCCGGTCGCGAATCCGGTCGCGTCGAGCTCGACCTGGACCAGCGACGTGCCGATCGGGTCGCCGACGTGAACCGCCCCGGACAGCACGGGCATCGCGCCGCGCGCCGGGGCGAGTCCGAACAGGTGCCGGGTGGCGAAGCGGACGGTGGTGGCGGCCGGGTCGAGGTGGCAACGCCCCGGCGCCGGGAGCTGGATGTCGGTGATCGTGGTCATGGCGTCGATTCCACGCCTGAGCGGGCCGGCGCCGCCACGTCGACGAGTCGGATCCCTATGCGACTTTCGTAGGGTCTTCGCCCGCTAACCGCCGCCGCGGGCGAACTGCTCAGTAGCGTGGCCGGCATGAGCTGCCCCCCGCCGCGCCGCCATCTGCCCTCGCCGGCGCTCGACGTGGCGCTGGCGGTCGGCTTCGCCGCGCTGGACACCGTGCTGACCCTCGGCGGTGTCTCGTGGTGGCCCCGGCACCCGGACACCCTGGCCTGGACGTTGCTCGTGATCCAGGCGCTGGCCTGCCTGACCCTGGCCGCCCAGCGACGGGCCCCGCTGACCGTGATCGCCGTGCTCGGCGGATTCACCCTGGCCGTCACGCTGCTGATCTCGCCGGCCCACCTGCTGACCCCCCGCAACGGCGAGAACGTCTGGGCGCCGTACGCCACGATCCTCGCCGCCTACGCGCCGATGCTGGGCGCGAGCAGCCCGTGGCGGGCGTTCGTCGCGGTGCGGGAGTTGCCGGCCCGTCCGCGCTGGCTGGGCTTCGCCGCGGTGCTGGCGCTGACGTTCGTCGTGTGCCGGCCGTGGCAGCCGTCGGCGGCCGTGATCACGATCGGCATCAGTCGCACCGCCGTCGGCCCGCTGCTGGCGATGTACCTGGACGCCCGCCGGCGGCTCATCCGGGCGGTGGCCGAGCAGGCCCGGGCGGCCGAGCGGGCCAGCCTGACCGGCGAGATGCACGACCTGGTCACCCGGCACGTCACGCTGATGGTCATGCAGGCCGGCGCGCTTCGGGTGTTGGCCGACGATCCGGACGTCGTCACGGCGGCCGAGGAGCTGCGGGTGACCGGTTGCCGGGCCCTGGACGAGCTGCGCGACCTGGTCGGCGTGCTGCCGGCCGGGTCGGGCGCCGGCGCGCACCGCGAACCGGCCGAGCTGGTCGCCGAGTCCAGCGCGGCCGGCACGCCGGCCACCCTGAACGTGCACGGTGACCCGGCACTGGCCTCGCCGATCGTCGCCCGAACGCTGAGCCGCATCGTCGCGGAGGGGCTCACCAACGTCCGCAAGCACGCGCCCGGAGCGGTCACCACCGTCGACATCGGCTACGGGCCGGCCGCCGCCCGGGTGGCGGTGCGCAATGCCGCACCGCCCCGCTCCCCCGACCCGGTTCTCGTCGCCACCGGCTCGGGCGTGGGCATCGCCGGGCTGCGCCGCCGGGTCGAGCTGGTCGACGGCGAGCTGCACGCCGCGCCGTTGCCCACGGGTGGGTTCGAGCTGGCCGCAACGCTGCCGGCCTTCGTCCCGACCGGCGAGCGGGTCAACGCGTGATCCGGGTGCTGGCCGTCGACGACGAGCCGATGGTGTGCGCGCACCTGCGCACGATCCTCGGCTCGTCCGGCGACATCGAGGTGGTGGCCGAGGCCCACGACGGGCTGGAGGCGTTGACGCAGATCGACGCGGTGCGCCCGGACGTCGTGCTGCTCGACCTGCGCATGCCCGACCTGGACGGCCTGGCCGCCCTGGAACGTATCGCCGCCCGGCCCGATCCGCCGGTCGTGGTCGTGCTGACCACGTTCGACGCCGACGAGCACGTACTGCGCGCCCTGCACGCCGGCGCGGTCGGGTTCCTGGTCAAGTCGACGCCGCCCGAGGACCTCATCCAGCTCGTCCGGGTGGCCGCCGAGGGGCACACGGTGCTCTCCCCCGCGGCGGCCCGGCGGCTGATCGCCGCGTCGACCGACCAGCGCGCCGCGCGCGAGCGGGCTCGCCGCCAGGTCGCGATGCTGACCGACCGCGAGGCCGAGGTGCTGATGCTGCTCGGTGGCGGGCTGTCCAACGCACAGATCGCCGGCCGGCTGTTCCTGTCCGAGGCCACGGTGAAGGGCTACGTCTCGCGGATGCTCGTCAAGCTCGACTGCGCCAACCGCACCCAGATCGGGCTGCTGGCCCACGAGGCCGGTCTCGCCGGCCCGTGAGCCGCGCGGCTGTACTAGCATCCCCGACGAGCCGTTACTGGCGTGTTCGTAAGGTGGGCCACCACCGGGGAGCGGCTCGCCGCCACCGCCGCGCGCCTGGGCCAACCGACAATGGAGGCGCGCACATGAGCCAGATCGGGAACTTGACCCAGTTCGACGCGACCGCGGTGTCGGTCGCCTACCAGAACGCGCTGCGGGTGATCGGGGCCGTCGAGCCCACGATCGCCGACGCGATCGGCCAGGAGCTGGCCGACCAGCGCTCGTCGCTCAAGCTCATCGCCAGCGAGAACTACGCCTCGCCCGCGGTGCTGCTCACCATGGGCAACTGGCTGTCGGACAAGTACGCCGAGGGCACGATCGGGCACCGCTTCTACGCCGGCTGCCAGAACATCGACACGGTCGAGCAGACCGCGGCCGACCACGCCAAGGCGCTGTTCGGGGCCCCGCACGCTTACGTCCAGCCGCACTCGGGCATCGACGCCAACCTGGTCGCGTTCTGGGCCGTACTGGCGCAACGCATCGAGTCGCCCGCGCTGGCCGCGGCCGGCGCCCGGCAGGTGAACGACCTGTCCGAGCAGGACTGGGAGCAGCTGCGCAAGTCGTTCGGCGAGCAGCGCATGCTCGGCATGTCGCTCGACGCGGGCGGTCACCTCACGCACGGGTTCCGCCCGAACATCTCGGGCAAGATGTTCCACCAGCGCAGCTACGGCACCGACCCTTCGACGGAACTCCTGGACTACGACGACGTGGCCCGGCTGGCCCGCGAGTTCAAGCCACTGATCCTGATGGCCGGCTACTCGGCCTACCCGCGGCGCATCAACTTCGCGACGATGCGTTCCATCGCCGACGAGGTGGGCGCCACGCTCGTCGTCGACATGGCGCACTTCGCCGGGCTGGTGGCCGGCAAGGTGTTCACCGGCGACTTCGACCCGGTGCCGTTCGCGCACGTCACGACCACCACCACGCACAAGTCGTTGCGCGGCCCGCGCGGCGGCATGGTGCTGTGCCAGCCCGAGTTCGCCGACTCGGTCGACCGGGGCTGCCCGATGGTGCTGGGTGGCCCGCTCGGGAACGTGATGGCGGCCAAGGCGGTGGCGCTGGCCGAGGCCCGGCAGCCGGCGTTCGCCGACTACGCGCGCGACGTGGCCACCAACGCGGTGGCGCTGGCCGACGGCTTCCTGCGCCGCGGCGCTCGCCTGGTCACCAGCGGCACCGAGAATCATATTGTTCTGTTGGACGTTTCTCGCTACGGGCTCACGGGCCGGCAGGCCGAGTCGGCGCTGCTCGACTCGGGCGTGGTCACCAACCGCAACTCCATCCCGCGCGACCCGAACGGCGCCTGGTACACGTCCGGCATCCGGCTGGGCACCCCGGCCCTGACCACGCGCGGCTTCGGCCCGGACGATTTCGACCGGGTCGCCGAGCTGATCGTAGGCGTGCTGTCGGCCACCTCGGCGGCGGCGGCCGCCGACGGACGGGCGTCCAAGGCGAAGTACGACCTGCCCGCGGGCGTCGCCGAGAAGACCCACGCGGCGGCCAACGAGCTGCTCGACGCCCACCCGCTATACCCGGGACTGGAGCTGACCTAGTGTCCTGCGCCGGGAATTCAGACGATAATTCCGGTGACTTATTCGCCCAATTCCCGGCGCAGGACACTAGTCACGTATGAATCGGGGACGATGCGGCCTGGTAGCCGGGTTGCTCGCCTGCGCCTGCCTGGGCGCGGCGTGTGACGGTGGCGGATCGTCGACCGGCGCCCGGGCCGGCACCCGGTGGTTGCCCACCTCGTCCTCGCCGACCACGCCTCCCGCGCCGACGAGCACGGCGCGCTCGACCCGGCCCAGCCGGCCGCGTTCGGCCCGCCCGCGGCCCAAGCCGTCCAAGTCGATCGGGCCGGCCCTCCCCCGCGGCGGGCGGCAGATCCTGCCCGACTACCGGGTCGTCGCGTACTACGGTGCGCCCGGCACGGCCGCGCTCGGCCAGCTCGGCGCCGGGACGCCGGATCAGGCGGCGGCCGCCATCGAGCGCCAGGCGGCCGGCTACGCCCGGTTCGGCCGGCCGGTGCAGCCGGCGATGGAGCTGATCGCCACGGTGGCCCAGGGTGGCCCGGGGCGCGACGGCCTGTATTCGAAGCCGATACCGGACGCGGCCATCGCGGCGTACCTGGCCGCCGCGCACCGCCATCGCATGCTGCTGATCCTCGACTTCCAACCGGGGCGGGGCGAGTTCTTGCCGCAGGTACAACGGGTTTCGCAGTTCCTCACCGATCCGTCGGTGAGCGTCGCCCTCGACCCGGAGTGGAAGGTCGGGCCGGACCAGGTGCCGGCCAAGGTGATCGGCTCGGCCTCAGCGGCGTGCATCAACGCCGTGGGCCGGTACCTGTCGTCGCTGGTGGCGCGCAATCACCTGCCGGACAAGCTGCTCGTCGTCCACCAGTTCACCTTGTCGATGTTGCCCGATCGCTCGAACATCGCCCGGCCGACCGGGTTGGAGGTGGTCCTGCACGCCGACGGGTTGGCCGCGCCGGAGGGCAAGATCCGCGTCTACCACAAGCTCGCATTTCCCTGCCCGCCCTTCCACGCCGGCTTCAAGCTGTTCTTCCATGCCGACACGGGACTGATGACCCCGGCCCAGGTGATGGCCCTGAGTCCGCAGCCGGAGATCGTGACCTACCAGTAGGTCAGTTCTTGAGCAGGTTGCCCTCGGACCAGATCGACCACGGCACGTTCCAGTCGCCGAAGCCGTCCCAGGACGGCATCTGCTGGCTGGTGCCGGTGTTGGTGTAGGTGACGACGTCGCCGATGAGGGAGAAGCCGTAGAACCACTTGGCGTCGGACACGGTCAGGTTCGTGCAGCCGTGCGAAGTCGAACGGCTGCCGATGTTGCCGGTGTTCCAGGCCGCCGCGTGCACGAACTCCCCGGAGTTGGTCAGGCGCACCGACCAAGGCACATCCAGCGAGTACGGGTTCGCCTCCCCGGGGGCACTGACCATGTGCTGCGGGTTCTTCTTGGCCATCACCACCTTCGTCCCCAGATAGGTCGGGGTGGAAGCCTGACCCAGCGACACCGGGAAATGGTTGACCTCCCGCCCGTCAGAGGTGATGACCATCTGCTCACTCGCCCCGTTCACCTGCGAGATGTGCGCCGCACCGATGTCCAAGCTCAAGGTCAGGCTGTCATCAAAGGCCAGCCCCCGACCCGCGCTGACCCCCTTGAGCGGCATGCTCATCTGGATCTTCGAGTGGGCCGGCCAATAATGCTGGGGCCGGTAGTGCGCCTCCATCGCATAGCCGGCGTTGGAGTCCACCCAAAACCACGCCCCATCCGCCGGCTGACCGTTCACGGTCACCGTCACCGCCTTGTCGAACGCATGCGCGTCGGTGACCTTCCTGGAAAACTGCGCGATGATCGGCATGCCGACGCCATAGGTCTGCCCATCACCCTGAAACAAGCTGATGTGTACCGGCGCGCCCGGCAGCTGCGGCTGGCCGGCGTGGCTGCTGCCCGCCGCGTGGGAACCGGCCGGCGCACTACTGGTCGCGGCCGCGGTTCGGTGCGAGTCGTGGCCGCCGGTCATCCGCATCGCGGCCACCGTGGCGATCGCGGTCAGCACCAGAAACCCCGCGAGCGCGACCAGCCAGCCTCCGCCTCTGCGCTGGGGCGGCTGCGACCGGCGGTGGCTGGTCGGCCGGCCTGACCCGTAGGTCGTGGCAGTGCCCCAGTCGTCACCGCCGTACACCATCGGCTCCATTCGCTCGCGCTGATCCACCACTACGCTCAGCGCCGACATCCGCGTTCGTGTTACACCGGCGGCCGGCCTGCCCCTATCGGCCGCTCCGGATCTGGTCCAGGATGTGCGGGTGCACGACGAGGAAGCACGCGTCGCGGCGGCCCTGCGCGCGGCCCAGCGGGGCGACGACGCCGCATTTCGCGTCCTGTACCGCGACGTCCAACCGCGGCTGCTTCGCTACCTGCGCGGTCTGGTCGGCGGCAACGACGCCGACGACGTTGCGTCCGAGACGTGGCTGCAGGCCAGCCGCGACCTGGAGCGGTTCCGGGGTGACCTCGATGCGTTCCGGGGTTGGGTCGCCACGATCGCCCGGCATCGGGCCCTCGACCACCTGCGCCGGCAACGACGTCAGCCGCAAATCGGCGGCCAGGTCGAGGAGCTCCTCGACCTGCCGTCCGGCGCCGACACCGCCGATGCGGCCATGGAGGCGATCAGCACCGACACGGCGCTGGCGCACATCTCGGCCCTTCCGCCCGATCAGGCCGAGGCGATCCTGCTCCGAGTCGTGATCGGACTGGACGCCAAGCGAGCCGGCCGCGTCCTCGACAAGCGCCCCGGCGCGGTTCGCACGGCCTCCCACCGCGGCCTGAACCGCCTGGCCGCCCGCCTGGCCGGACCGGATGTGACGAAACCGAAGCCTCCGGCGCTGAAGGAAACGAGATGACCAACCACCGCCCACCCATCGACCCGAGCACCGCGGAGCGGCTGATCCGCGATGCCCGAGCCGACGAGCCCAGCGCCGACCCGCTGGCCAGGCTGCTCGCCGCGGCCGCGACGCCCGCGCGGCCCGGCGAGCTCACCGACGAGGACGCAGCCGTCGCGGCATTCCGGCACGCCCGCCTCACCCGCGCGCCGAGGAGACGCTCCCTGATGAAGACCGCCCTCGCGAAGCTGGCCACGGCCAAGGTCGCGGTCGCCGTGATCGCCCTGGGCGGCGGAGGCATCGCCCTCGCCGCCGGCAGCGGCCACCTGCCCGGCACCACCGGGTCGAACCAGCACGCGAGCGCGTCGCCCGAGCAGACCAGCTCGAACGGCCACCGGGCCGACCCGTCCGCTGCAGCCTCAAGCCGTTCAAGTCACCCTCGTCCGAACCAAACATCTCCCGAGGCCGTCGGCCCCTCCAACGCGAAAGGATCCCCCTCGCCGAACCTGCATGGTCTGTGCACCGCCTATACAGCCCAGCTGCACAACAACCCCGGTAAGGCGCTGGACAATCCGGCGTTCACCGCGCTGATCAACGCGGCCGGCGGCAAGGACCGGGTCGCCGGTTACTGCGCCACCCTGCTCGGCCCGCCCAACGGCCAGCCGGCGCACGGAACGCCCAGCCCGCACCCGACCCATCCGACCCACCCCACCCATCCCACTCACCCGCCGACTAAGCAACCCAGGTAGCTGACCGTCGGCGGCGAAAGGACACCACTCGATGGTCAGACGTGCCCGGCTCTATCAGGTAGGCGGCGTCGCCGCGGCGGCGCTGAGCGTGGCCGCGTTCGCGGTCGCGACCAGCTCGCCGTCAGGAGCCACTCCGGCGCTGCAGCTCAACCACTTCGCGATGCAGGCGCCGGAAAGCTATTTCGTCCCCGCCGACCAGGCGCTCGGCCAGGTCGCCTGCCAGCGTCCGGCCCCGAGCCAGAACAGCGTGTCGACGATGCTGCACTGCCCCACGCCGCAGCAGATGCGCGAGGCCTACGGTGTCGACCAGGTGCCCGAGCAGGGTGAGGGCCAGACGATCGTGCTCGTCGACTCGTTCGGCAGCCCGACCGCCGCGCAGGACCTCGACTTCTTCGCCCAGACCTTCGGCTTGCCCAGGCCGGACTTCGAGCAGGTGTTCCCGAACGGGAAGCCCGGCTACCTCGACGGCGACGGCACGGCCAGCGGCAAGGGCTCGGCGCAGAACGGCCCCAACTCGGCCGAGGGCTGGGCCGGCGAGGCGAACCTGGACGTGCAGTGGTCGTTCGCGATGGCCCCCAAGGCGCACATCGTGCTGCTGTCCACCAACACGGCCGAGACGCAGGGCGTGCCGGGACTGCCGGCCGCGATGAAGGCCATCGACTGGGCGATCAACAAGTACCCGGCCGGCACGGTGTTCTCGATGTCGTTCGGCACCGACGAGTCGGCCTTCGCCAGCTCCGCGGCGGCCCAAGCGCAGTTCGCCAAGTTCGACGAGACGTTCAAGCGCGGCATCGCCAAGGGCGACACGTTCTTCTCGTCCTCGGGCGACAACGGCTCGCAGGGGGTGGAGCGTGCGCACCGGCAGTCGACCGTCGCGGCCGACCCGCAGGTCAGCTACCCGAACGTCTCGCCCTACGTGACGTCGGTCGGCGGCACCCAGCGGCAGTTCGGCTGGACGTGGAACCCGACCGGCCCGGATGTCCCGATCGCGGCCGACGGCTCGCGCACGCCGCTGTGGTGGGACTGGACGCAGGGCGGCGACACCGAGGCCGTCGGCAACGAGCCCGGCTTCCAGCTCGTTACGGGCGGCGGACTGTCCACTGTGTACCCGCGGCCGGCCTACCAGGACAGCGTCGCCTCGATCGTCGGCAACCACCGCGGCACCCCGGACCTGGCCTGGAACATGGCCATCAACGGCGGAGCCCTGACCTTCCGTTCGTACTACCCGAAGGTCGACGGTGATCCCAGCTGGGTGCTGTTCGGCGGTACCTCGGCGTCCTCGCCGCAGGTGGCCGGCGTCATGGCCCTGGCCAACGAGGCCCGCAAGGCCGCCGGCAAGGGACCGATCGGCAACCTGAACGAGGTCATCTACTCGCCGTCGTTCGACAAGTCGGTGGCCTTCCACGACGTCACGGCGCACCAGTACGGCAGCGTCGCGTCCGGCAACCTGCACAACAACCAGGAGTCCGACATCACGCCGGGACAACCAGTCGTCCCCGACGCGGTCCCCGGCTACGAGACGACGCCTGGCTACGACCTCACGACCGGGTTCGGCTCCCCCTACGGACCGGGCTTCGTCAGCGAGCTCGTCAACCACTAGTTGTCCCGCGCCGGGAATTGGCGAATAAGTCCGGTGATCCAGGTGTGCGCTCGCAAGGCGGAGG
>DATBER010000154.1:0-4325 GCA_036558905.1 Jatrophihabitantaceae bacterium
CGCCGCCTGCACCGAGACGTCGAGCGCCGAGGTGATCTCGTCGCAGAGAACGACCTGCGGGTCGGCGGCCAGCGCGCGGGCGATGGCCACGCGCTGGCGCTCGCCACCGGACAGCCGGGTCGGTGGGCGCGCCTCACGGCCGACCAGGTCCACGTCGGCCAGCAGTCGACGAGCCCGCTCTCGCCTTTCCTGGTGACGCCGGATGTGTCCGAACATTGCGATCTCGACGTTCTGGGTGGCGGTGAGTTGCGGCAACAGGTTGTGCAGCTGGAACACCAGCCCCACCTGGGTGCGCCGGAACTCAGCCGGGCTGTGCAGCGCGCTCAGATCCTGACCCAATACCTCGACCGTGCCCGAGGTCGGTTTGTCCAGGGCAGCGAGCAGATGTAGCAGGGTCGACTTGCCGCAGCCGGACGGTCCGGTCACCGCGACCCACTCACCGCGCCGAACGGCTAGGTCGATGCCGTCGAGTGCGCGCACCAGGCCGTGATCGAAGTCTTTGTGCACATCGCGGACCACCACGGCCATTTCATTCATGACGCAGCGCCTCCAGGGGCGCCAGCCGGGCCGCGCGGGCGGCCGGGTAGGCGCCGCCGAGGAGGCTCATCGCTCCGGCGGTGTAGAGCGCCCGCCAGAACGCACCGGGCGTGTACTGCGGACTGAGTATCCCGACCAGGCTGGGTAGTTGCCCGATGACCTGGGTCGCGGCGAACGACAGGGCCACGCCGCCGGCCGCGCCGATGACACCGATGCACATCGCCTCGGCGATCACCATGCTCACAATCCGCAGTCGTGACCAGCCGACGGCGGCCAGCACGCCGAACTCGCGTGTGCGTTCGATGAACGTGATCGTCATCGTCGTCATCACGATGACGGCGCCGACGAGGATGGCGAGAATCTGGCTGCCCCGGTCGGCCGCATTGATCAGCGCCAGGCTGCGGTCCGCGCGGCCGTAGTCGGACGCGGTGCGAACGGTGACCAGCTGCGGGTTATCGGCCTCGATCCGCGATCGCAATCCGGCGACGTCGGCGGGGCTGCTCACCCGGACGAATACCAGCGTCAGCTCACCTGGTTGCCGCTGCGCGGCTTGAAAGGGGATGAGCGGAAACATCGCGCCGGTGTCGCCAAGCGCCTGCCCGGTCGAATAGGTACCCACTATCCGGAACGGGGCGTGGTCGACCGACAGCGTGTCGCCGACGTGTTTGCTGAGGTTGCTCGCTGCCCGCCAGCCGAGCATCAGTTCGTCGGCCGCCGTGACGCCGAACGGGCGCCCTGACACGACGGTGACGCCGAAATCGGACAGCTCGGACGGGTTGATGCCGATCTCGAGAAACAAGGGGTTGGCCGCATTCAGTTTGGTGGTCCCGATAAGGACACCGGTCGCGCCGGCCACCTGCGGGTAGCTGCGGATGCGGCGCAGTGTCGCCTCGTCGACGTTGCTGTTGAGCAGATCCGACACGCCCTTCTGGGCGACCGTGAAGTCGGCGCGGCCGGCCTGCATGATCGCCAGCGCACTCGAACGCAGACTGTGGTTGACGATGCTGAACGTCACCACGGTCATGACACCGATGGCCACTGCCAGGGACGTCAGTGCCAGGCGCAGCTTCCTCACCCCGACGTTGTGCAGCACCAGATCCAGAAAGGTGAGCCCGTGTCGCATAGCAGCCATGCAGCCAGGATCGGCATCGGACCCGTCTCGTTCCAGAGACCAAGGACCCCGTTTGCGCGGGTGAGCGCGTTCGCGACGGAGAAGGCGTGCCCCGTGCGGGAATCGAACCCGCACCGTCGCCCATGCTGTACTGCCGATGCCTGCCAGATCAGCGGTGGCTGTTTCCGTTTCCCGCGCGGCGCAATAGCCCTGCGGCCCACTCGGCCGGGACCAAAGGCCCCGCTCAGGGCTTGGCGGCCGCGGTCTGCGGCCCAGGGCCCGAAGTCCTGACCTCGAGGCTTGTCCTGCCCGTGAACGCGAAGGCGGCTTCCGCCGTCACCTGCGTACGCCACGGACGACCCACCCGCGCGAGATTCGAGCACCGCCACGACGCCGGCCCCTAGAAGCGGTGCTGGGAGCGGGCGACTTGAGCGCGCTTGCGCCCACCTCGCCGTGCGCTGTGCATGATCTGCCGGCCCGGTATGCGGTCGGGCCTTCCTACCCTGGTGCAGTGACATCCCGCGGGTGACCGTGATGCTATGGGCGCAGCGCGGTTCCGGTCGGGCTGGCGTGGTTCGGCCAGCCTGCTGCGTGGGCCGCTACGGCTACTGATCGGCGGGCAGGCGATCGGTCAACTGGCCGACGGCCTCGCGCAGGTGTCCTTCGCTCAGCTGGTGCTGTTCGACATCGGTCGGGGTGCCACACCGGCACGGATCGCGGGGGTGCTGGCCGCGACACTGCTGCCGTTCAGCATGGTCGGACCGCTGGCCGGGGTGTTCATCGACCGGTGGGATCGACGGCGCACGCTGATGATCACCTCGTGGCTGCGCGCCGGGCTGGCCCTCATCGGCGTGGCGGCGGCGCTAGGTCGGTCGGAAATCGCGGCGTATGTCGGGATACTGCTCTTGCTGTCCTCGTCGCGGTTCGTGCTGGACGCCAAGGCAGCCGCATTGCCTCGGCTGGTGGCGCCCGAGGATCTGGTGCGAGCGAACGCGATCTCCGGGCTGGCCGGCATGGTCGCCGCGTTCGCGGGTGCGGTCGGGGCCGCGATGTTCGTGTCGCACTCGGCGACGGCTGGATTCGTCGTCGCGGCGGCCGGCTACGTCGCGGCGAGCGTGGTGTACGGCCGGCTCCCTTTCGTCGGCGGCGGCGTCCGAACGCAGCGCGTGACCACGGCAGTGCGCCGGGTTGGCCAGGAGTTGGCCGCGGGCGGGCGGGCAGTGATGGCGCAGGCCGAGTTGCGCTGGCCGCTACTTGCCGTCTGGGCCCACCGTCTGCTGCTCGGCGCCGGGTTCGTGCTGCTGGTCCTGGTGGCCGATCACCGTTACCACATGTCGACGTCCGGGTACGGCCTGGCGCTCGCGATTACCGGGGTGTCGGCGTTCGTCGGGACGATGGCTGCGCCGTGGCTGACCGCGCGCTGGCCACCGATGGTTGTGTTGCCGCTTGCGTTCCTGCCACCGGCCGCGGCTGCGGTCGTGGTCGGCTACGCGCCGACATTGCCCGGGCTGCTGGTGGCGCTCGCGGTCACTGCCGTGTCGTTCCAGTGCTTGAAAGTGCTGGCGGACGCGCTGGTCGGCCGAGCCACGCCGGACCGGCTGCGCGGCCGGGTGTTCGCGTTGTACGACGTGCTCTACAACGTCGCGTTCGTGATGGCGGGGCTTGCGATGGTCCTGTTGTGGCGGCCGGGTCACGAGCGGGCGTTGGTGTGGTGGTTGGCCGCTGCGTTCGCCGCGGGCTGGCTCGTGATCGCGCGGATCGTACGCGGCTGGCCCTTCGTCGAATCCGTTCCCGTCTCGGTGGTCCACCGCTGGCGCATGCGTGTTCTGGCCGTGGCCGTGGGTGCATTGCCCGTGCTGGTGTTCCCGAAGCCGGGGCTGTGGTGGGCGGCCTGGTTCGTGCTGATTCCGTGGCTGCTCGTGGTTCGCGGCGCGCCGTCGGCGCGTGAGGCGGTGTTGCGCGGTTGGTTGGGGGCTGTCGGGTTCCTGCTCGCCGTGCACTACTGGCTACTGCCGAGCACCACGGTGTTCCTGCCGATAATTGCGGCGACCCTGGCCGTGCTGTGGATCCCGTGGGCAGTGCTGTCGTGGCACCTACGCCAGCGCCCGTTGGCCGCGGTGCTGGTCGGGCCGGCCGCCTGGGTGGTCGGTGAGGTGGCGCGGTCATGGTCGGCGCTGGGCGGTCCGTGGGGTCTGCTCGGAGCGAGCCAGTGGCGTTCGCCGGTGTTTCTCGCGCCCGCGTCAGTCGGTGGGGTGTGGCTGGTCAGCTATCTCATTGTGGCCGCCAACACGGCGATCGTCGTATTGCTCGAGGCGCCGCGGGTAACCGTCGCTGTGATGCTGATTGCGGCGCTGGCCGCCGGCCCCGTGTGTTTCGCCCTGGCGCCTGCGCCGGCCGGCACCGGGCGTGCCGACGTCGCGGTTGTCGAGGCCGGCGTGGTCGACAGTTCCACAGCTAGGCTGCACGACCAGATGGCCGCGACCGAACGCTTGCCGGCTGGCCGCTACCAGCTCGTCGTCTGGGGGGAGAGCAGTGTCGGGTTCGACCTGTTCACCCGCCCGGACCTGCGCCGTGAACTCCAGGCTGAGTCCGCGCGCCTCGATGCCGACCTCTTGGTCAACGTCGACGCGGCCGCTCCCGACGGCTCGATCCGCAAGACCGCCGTGCTGCTCGACTC
>DATBER010000155.1:0-10081 GCA_036558905.1 Jatrophihabitantaceae bacterium
ACCCGAGATGACCACCAACCTGACCGCTGTCATCGCCACCGAGCGCCAGCAGCGCTACGCCGACGCTGCCGCCGCCCACCGCCGGACCCGCAGCGCCCGCCGGCACACCCGCCGGATCGGCGCCTTCCTCAAGGACCTCGCCGCGGCGTCGCTGTGACGGCCGGGGCCGCGCCCGGAGCGGCGCCCCCACACCCCCATCCCCACCGGCCGCCGGCTAGTCGGACCTCCCGACTGACTGGCGGCTTTCTTGTCGGTCGACCCGGGTGATCGCCACCGGCGCAGGCCGCCGGCCCCGCGACAACGACGCGAGGGCGGCCAGCACGGCCATGGTGGCCGCCGCCCCGAACACCACCGACAACCCGTTGTGGAACGGCCCGGCAATCACGTCCGGGAAGAACGAGGTGCTGGTCAGGGCGGCCGCGTCATGGGGCGCCAACCTCGCCAGCGTCCCGCTCGGGGCGAGCAGGTGCTGGATCGGGTTGTTTCCCAGGAAGGCGGCAAACAGGGTGCTGACCGGCGGCAGGTGGGCCACGCCGGTCGCCGTGTCGGCCGGCACACCGTGGGCCTGCAGCCCCGACGAGAGCGCCGACGGCAGCGAGTGGGCCAGCCCAGTGGTCATCAGCGAGAAGAACACCCCGATCGACAGGGCCATCCCCGAATTCTGGAAGGTGGCGCGCATGCCCGAGGCCGCGCCCCGGTGTTCGGGCGGGACGCTGCCCATGATCGCCGACGTGTTCGGCGCCGAGAACATGCCCTGGCCGATGCCGCTGAGGAGCAGCAGTCCGGCGAACTCCGGGTAGGAGAAGTTGACCGGCAGGGCGAGCAGGCCGAGGAACGCGCCCGCCATCAGCACCAGCCCGCCGGTGGCGAACAGCCGCGCCCCGTACCTGTCGGACAGGTGCCCGCACACCGGCCCGGAGATCAGGAAGCCGGCGGTCAGCGGCAGCAGGTAGATGCCGGCCCACAACGGGGTGTCGGCGAACGCGTACCCGCGCGCGGGCAGCCACACGCCCTGCAGCCAGATGATCAGCATGAACTGCAGCCCGCCACGGGCGACGGCCACCAGCAGCGCGGCGAGCGTGCCGGCCGCGAACGCCCGGATCCGGAACAGGCCGAGCCGGAACATCGGCTCGGCGATGTGCGACTCGACCAGCACGAACACAACGAGCAGCGCGCCGCCGAGCGTCAGCCCGCCGATCACCACCGGGTTGGTCCAGCCGGTCGGGTGCCCGCCGTAGGGCTGGATGCCGTGGGTGATCGCCGCGAGCAACGCGCCCACCCCGAGAGTGAACGTGATGTTGCCGACCCAGTCGATGCGCGCCCGCCGGCGCACGCCGTTGTCGCGCAGGCTGCGGTAGGACCACAACGTGCCGACGATGCCGATCGGCACATTGACCCAGAACACGGCCCGCCAGTCGACGGCCGCGAGCAGGCCACCGGCGAGCAGCCCGAGGAACTGCCCGGCCAGCCCGGCGATCTGGTTGACGCCCAGCGCCATGCCGCGCTGCTCGATCGGGAACGCGTCGGTCAGGATCGCCGCCGAGTTGGCCATCAGCATCGACCCGCCGCCGGCCTGCACGATGCGCAGCAGGATCAGCCACAACGCGCCGGCGTGCCCGGTGAACGGGTCCACCGACAGGGCCAGCGAGGCCGCGCTGAAGATGGCGAAGCCGAGGTTGTACATCCGCACCCTGCCGAAGATGTCGCCGAGCCGGCCCAGCGACACCACGAGGACGGCGGTCACCAGCAGGTAGCCCAGCACCATCCACAGCAGGTAGGTGATGTTGCCCGACGCCAGCGGGTCGAGGTGGATGCCGCGGAAGATCGCCGGCATCGCGATGATCACGATCGAGCCGTCGAGCGTGGCCATCAGCGTGCCGAGCGTGGTGTTCGACAGCGCCACCCACTTGTAGTGCTCGGGCACCGCTTCGCGATCGGCGAGCAGCGTCCGGGCATTCACACTTCGTTAGCCTACCTAACGAGGCGTATCGATCAGCCCAGGACGGTGTCGACCAGCAGGTAGACGTTCAGCGACGTGATCACCACGGTGATCAGCAACATCGCCGCGTTGGTCTGCCGGCGGTTGGCCATGTCCTTCATCAGCCGGCGATCGCGGGTGACGAGCAGCAACGGCACCAGCGCGAACGGGATGCCGAACGACAGCACGATCTGCGACAGCACCAGCGCCTGGCTGGTGTCGGCGGCCACCGCGAGGACGAACAGCGACGGCAACATGGTCAGGAGGCGACGCACCAGCAGCGGTATGCGCCAGTTCATGAACCCGGCCATCACGACCTGGCCGGCGTAGGTCCCGACGCTCGACGACGACAGCCCGGAGGCCATCAGCGCCACCCCGAACGCCAGCGCCGCTCCCCCACCGACGAGCTGGCCGAGCTGGGCGTGGATCGCGTCGAGGCCGTCGACGTCGGGCCGTCCCGACTGGTGGAACAGCGCCGCGGCGATGCACAGCATGGACAGGTTGACCGCGCCGGCCAGGCCGAGCCCGACGATGCAGTCCCACCGGTTGTAGCTGAGCAGGGTCTGCCGCTCGGCCGGGTCGGTGGCCTGGATACGGCGCTTCTGCAGCGCCGAGTGCAGGTACACCACGTGCGGCATGACCGTGGCGCCGATGATGCCGACGGTGAGGCTGAGCTGGTCGCCGCCGCCGATACGGGGCACGACGCCGGCCGCGATCTGCCCGACGTTCTGCCCGCCGGCGGCCAGGAACACGTACACGAACCCGGCGCCGACGAAGGCGAGCAGGGCGATGACGGCCCGTTCGAAGCGGCGGTAACCACGCTGCTCGAGGGCGAGCACGCCGAACGCGACGACGGCGGTGATCAGCCCGGCCGGCAGCAGCGGGATGCCGAAGACGAGGTTCAGCCCGACGGCGGCGCCCACGAACTCGGCCAGATCGGTGGCCATCGCGACGACCTCGGCCTGCAGCCACAGCACGAAGTTGGCCCGACGGCCGTACCGGTCGCGGCACAGTTCGGGCAGGCTCCGTCCGGTCGCCAGGCCGGCCTTGGACGTGAGGTACTGCACCACGATGGCCATCAGGTTGGCCATCAGAATCACCCACACCAGCTGGTAACCGTGCTGGGCGCCTCCGGCGAAGTTCGTCGCGAAGTTGCCCGGGTCGACGTAGGCCACCGACGCGACGAACGCCGGCCCGAACAGCGTCGTGACGGTGCGTACCCGTCCCCGCCGCCGTACGTCCTGCAGCGTCAACGCCGCGGCGACGGCGGTCACGACTTGTCCAGCTCGATCGACAGCACTTCGGCCAGCCCGTAGCCGAACCCGTGCACCCGGCCCTCTTTCGGCTCGCCGACTCGGATCACGACCGAGCCGCCGAACGGCTCCCGACCGAGCACCTCGATCCGGTCACCCAGCTCGACGCCGCACGTATCGAGGTAACGCAGCACCTCGGGCGCGCCGTTCCAGACGCGGACCAGGCGCCCGGTCGCGCCCGGTTCCAGCCGGGACAGCAGCTCGCTCGGGCGGACCACCAGCTGGCCGTCGGCCGTGGGAATGGGATCGCCGTGCGGGTCGACGACCGGATTGCCCAGCCGGGCCGAGATGCGCTCGACGAACAGGTCGGACGCGGCGTGCTCGAGCAGCTCGGCCTCACCCTCCACCTCGTCCCATCCATACTCGAGCGCCTCGACGAGGAACAGCTCGACCAGGCGCCGCCGGCGGATCACCTGCAGGGCGAGTCGCAGCCCTTCGTCGGAGAGGCTGATGTCCGCATACGGGCGGTGACTGATCAGGCCCATCGCCCGCAACCGGCCGAGCATGGCCGACACGGACGAAGCGGTCACCTGCAGGTGGGCGGCGAGCACCGTGGTGGTCACGGGCGAGTCCCGCTCGGCGAGGCGATAGATCGCTTTGACGTAGTCCTCGACCGCGCGGGTGGGTTTTTCCGCCGCGGCGAACATGTCGTCGAGTCTCACGGAGACCGAGGTTGTGGCCCGTCTCACTTTGAGAACCGCGCTGTCCATCCGGCAGGTGGTGACGGGCGGGCGGACCACCCCGACCCGGCATACTCGAAGGATCGTGACTCACTGGTTGTCCCGAACAGCCGGTCGCGTCCGAGCGTCGTTCGACAACGGGGTCCATGCGGTGCGCGACCGGCCGGCGCACGCGGCCCGCGCGAGCGCCCAGTTCGTGCTGCGCTGGGTCCTGCGGATCGCGCTGCCCATCGGCGGCGCGATCGTGATGCTGACCCTTTTCCCGTACCACGCCACGGCCGGCGGCGCCCACTTCAACGTGCAGGGCAGTCTGCTGACTCGTTCGTCGCTGTCCGCCGACACGTCGTTCGGCAGCTGGACGTTCCCGCACGTGGACGGGTTGCCGGTCGGTGTGCACATCACGCCGCACAACGTCGACCTGGTCAAGATGGCCGGGGCCGCGTCGGCCGACCCCCAGGACTATGCCGACCGGCTGCGCAGCGACCTGGTCGACCAGCTGCCGGCGATCACCGCCTGGCTGGTCGGCGAGATGCTGATCGGCGTCCTGCTCGGCCTGGCCGTCGCCGCCGCGATCAACCTGGCGGTCCGCCAGGTGCGTGGTCTGCCCCGTCGCCGGCACGAGGTGCGGCACCGGTTGCGCCAACTGGGCGTGGCCGGCGTGGTGCTCGTCGTGGTGGCCCTCGTCGGCACGCTGACCTACCAGCCGGACTGGGCCCGCCGGTCGAAGGTCAACGGCACGCTGGCCACCCTGCAGCTGTTCCCCGACCAACTGCAGCAGTACTACGACCAGCGAGCCAAGGCGCTGGACGTCCTGAATGCGATCTCGGCGATCCAGTCCAGTCTGCAACAACGCATCGAGACGACGAGCGACCAGCCGCCCACCGCCTTCAACATCATGTTCATCTCGGACATGCACCTGGGCAGCACCTACCCGCTGGTCGCCCAGTACGCCCAGAACTTCGACGTCAAGCTGATCATCAACACCGGTGACGAGGCCGAGTTCGGCACCAAGGCCGAGATGACACCTACCTACCTGGACCAGCTGCGCGCGGTCACCAAGATCGCGCCGATGATCTGGCTGGCCGGCAACCACGACTCGCCGGCCACCGTGTCGACGATGCGCAAGATCCCGAACGTGTTCGTGCTGGGCACCAAGACCAGCGGCCCGGGTGGCGACGGGTACCGGGTCGCCGGGCAGGACATGAGCATCTACGGTCTCAACGTCGCCGCGATCCCCGATCCACGGGTCTACGGCGGGATGGGCGACTTCGGCGCCGAGGACAACGCCACGGTCAACAAGCTGCAGCAGAAGGCCATGGACGACGCGGTGGCCAATGTGTCTCCGGACCGGTTGTTCGACATCTTCGCGACGCACGAGCCGGTGGCCGTCGGCGAGCTGCTCAAGAAGCTGCCCAGCCAGATCCGCCAGACCAACTCCGGCCACACCCACAAGCAGAACAGTGACGACAACATCCAGAAGGGCTCGACGATCCAGCTGGTCGAGGGCTCGACCGGCGCCGGCGGGCTGGACCAGCTCAACCGCGGCCTGCCGCAGGCACCCATCGAGTTCAGCATCGAGTCGGTTGCGGCCAACTGCCAGTTCACCCGGCTCGTGCGCTTCCAGATCACCGGGACCTCGCTGAGCGATCCGAGCCAGATGAGCGCGGGCGACCTGCCGCAGGTGTCGGCCTCGACGCACTACCTGCGCCCGCAGAAGATCGGCGACGAGCGGCAGTGCGGCACCGACGTGGGCCGGTCGGCGCCGGGCGACCTCTGACCGGCGCGCCGCTCCCGGACGGTGACTCCGGTGGCCTAGGCTCGCACGCGTGTTCGAGCCGGAATGGGACGCGGGGCTGGACGACGCGCAGCTCGCGGCGGCCGCGCACAGCGGTGGCCCGCTGGTCGTCCTGGCCGGGGCGGGCACCGGCAAGACCCGCACGCTGACCGCGCGGGTCGCCCGGCTGCTGGCTCACGGCGCCGACCCGTCGCGGGTGCTGTTGCTGACGTTCACCCGGCGGGCGGCCGCCGACATGCTGGCCCGGGCCGCCGTGCTGTGCGGCGATCGCCGGGCGGCCGGCAAGCTGTGGGGCGGCACGTTCCACGCGGTGGCCCACCGGCTGGTCAGCCAGTACCGCGAAGTGCTGGGCCTCCCGTCGGAGTTCTCGGTGCTCGACCAGGCCGACGCGCGTGACCTGATGGACCTGCTGCGCCACGACCACGGCCTGGCCGGCAACTCGGAACGCTTCCCGCGGGCGGACACGCTGGTCGACGCGTACTCGCGGGCGGTCAACACCGGGGTCGCGGCCCGCGACGTCATCGCCGCCGAGTTCCCGTGGTGCGAGCCGCACACCGGCCGGATGCTGGACCTGTTCCGTGCCTACATGGCCCGCAAGCGCGAGGGCGGGCTGCTCGACTTCGACGACCTGCTGCTGGCCTGGCGCTCGCTGCTGCGCGACGACACGATCGGCGCGACGGTCGCCGGCCAGTGGGATCACGTGCTGGTCGACGAGTACCAGGACGTCAACCAGGTGCAGGTCGACATCGTCGCGCTGCTGTGCCCGGACGGCGCCGGGTTGACCGTGGTGGGCGACGACGCGCAGGCCATCTACGGGTTCCGCGGCGCCGATGCGGCCCACCTGACCGAGCTGACCGGCACGCTGACCGGCGTCACGGTGGTGCGCCTGGAACGCAACTTCCGGTCCCGCCAGCCCCTGCTCGACCTGGCCAACGTGGTGCGGCCCGGCGAGGTGGCGCTGCGGCTGCACTCCGACCGAACGGGGGGCCCGCGGCCCCGGCTGGTGCGCTGCTACGACGCGCCGGCCGAGGCCCGGCTGGTGGCCGACGCCGTGCTGGAGGCCGTCGAGGCGGGCGGGCGACTGCGCGACCAGGCCGTGCTGATGCGCGCCGGCCACCACAGCGACCTGCTCGAGATCGAGCTGTCGGCCCGGCGGGTGCCGTTCGTGAAGTTCGGCGGCCTGAAGTTCCTGGAGGCGGCCCACGTCAAGGACTTCCTGGCCGGGCTGCGGTTGCTCGACAACGCGGCCGACGAGATCGCGTGGTTCCGGCTGCTGCGCCTGCACGACGGCATCGGCCCGGCCCGCGCGCGCGACCTGCTCGGCGTGCTGCGGCCCACCGAGGCCCGGGCCGACGACCGGCACGCCGACGCCGTGGCGGCCGCGCCGGCCGGCGCCCGGCTCAAGCTTGGCTCGACGTTGGAGGGCATCACCGCTGCTCGCACCGCAGCGACCCCGGCCGACCGGGCGGCCGGCGTCCTGGCGATGCTGCGGCCACTGCTGACCCGCCGCTACCCCGACCACCCGACCCGCCTCGACGACCTGGACCGGCTCGTGGCCGCCGCCGCGTCGACCCCGACGCTGGCCGAGTACGTCGCCACGCTCACCCTCGATCCGCCCAACTCGACGAGCGAGCTGGCCGGGCCTCCGCACCTGGACGACGACTACCTGACACTCAGCACCGTGCACTCGGCCAAGGGGCTGGAGTGGGACTCGGTGCACGTGATCGGACTGGTCGACGGCGGGTTCCCGTCCGACCTGGCGCTGGCCAGCCACACCGGGCTGGCCGAGGAGCAGCGGCTGTTCTACGTGGCGCTCACCCGGGCCCGCGACGACTTGCGCCTCTACACGCCGCTGCGCATGCCGCACCAGCGCTACTCAGGCAGCGACCGGCACAGCCTGGCCCCGCCCACCCGGTTCCTGACCGACGCAGCCCTGGACACCCTCGACGTCGTCGAGGCGGCGCCGCCGGCCCCGGCACCCCGGCGCGCGGTCACCACGGCCCGGGTGGCCATTCCCGAGCTCGACGACCTCTGGGCCTAGTGTCCCGCGCCGGGAATTGGGCGAATAAGTCCGGTGATCCAGGTGTGCGCTCGCAAGGCGGAGGAGCCGATACCGCTGTCGTATCGGCAACGACGACAACGCAGCAGATCGCGCACCTGACCGCCGCGCAGCCGGGCATGCGTTGTTCAGCGCCGACACTAGGGCATCAGGTCGGCCAGCCGGGCCGGGTCGGCCAGGATGTTGATCTCGACGATGCGCCCACTCCGGACGGTGAACGCCGCCAGCGAGGCCGGCTGCCCGTCGCGCATGGCCAGCAGGCCGGCCACGCCGTTGACCAGCACCGGCCGGGCCGCCTCCGGCGTGAGCTGCGAGAACATGACCGCCCCGCGCGCCACCGACGCCGCGCCGCGGACCAGCGCGGCCGCCGACGGGTCACCCGGGTCGGCGCGCAGCACCACGTCGGGATCGAGCAGGGCCAGCAGTCCCTCGAAGTCGCCGCCCCGGGCCGCGGCCAGGAACGCGTCGACGACGGCGCGTTGCCGGGTGAGGTCGGCGTCCGGGACGGCCGCGCCCTGCACCCGGCGCCGGGCCCGGCTGGCCAGCTGCGCGGTGGTGTTGGACGTGCGCCCGACGATGCGGGCGATGTCGTCGAAGGGCACTCCGAACATGTCGTGCAGGACGAACGCCAACCGCTCGGGCGGGGCCAGCTGGTCGAGCACGACGAGCAGGGCGAGCCCGACCGTGTCGGCCTGCAGGGCCTCGTACTCGGGGTCGGCGTCGACGACCGGGTCGGGCACGTGCGTGTCGAGCGGCTCCTCGCGACGCGACGCCCGCGAGCGCAACATGTCCAGGCAGATGCGGCCGACCACCGTGGTCAGCCAGCCGGGCAGGTTCTGCACGTCGGCGGCGTCGGTGCGCGACAGCCGCAGCCAGGCCTCCTGTACGGCGTCGTCCGCCTCGGCGAGCGAGCCCAGCATCCGGTACGCCACCGCTCGCAGCCGGCCGCGCTCGGCCTCGAACTGCCGGGCCAACCGGTCGTCGTCGTTCACGGTCATATTCCTCCGTCGTGGTCCGTCATACCTCTGACGAAGCAAACCGAGCAGAGATGACAAAGGAGCCCAGCCATGAGGATCGCAGTAGCCGGAGCAACCGGTCGGGTCGGCCGGCACGTGGTCGACGTCGTCACCGAGCGCGGCCACGACGTGGTGCCGATGTCGCGGGCCACCGGAGTGGACGTGATCACCGGCGCCGGCCTGGCCGAGGCGCTCAACGGCGTCGACTGCATCATCGACGTGGCCACCGGGCCGTCGCCCGAACAGCAGGCCGCCACCGAGTTCTTCACCACCGCCAGCCGCAACCTGCAGTCGGCCGGATCGGCGGCGGGCGTGCGCCTGATGGTCGTCGTGTCGATCATCCACGTCGACCAGCTGACCGGCGGGTACAGCGCGGCGGTCGTCGAGCACGAGCGGGCGGCGCTGGCCGGCCCGATCCCGGCGCGCATCCTGCGGGCGGCCCAGTTCCACGAGTTCGTCGGGCAGCTGATGGCCTGGGGCCGGCAGGGCGACGTGGTCTACGTGCCGAAGATGCGCACCCAGCTCGTCGCGGCCCGTACCGTCGCCGAGGCGCTCGTCGATCTGGCTACCGCACCCGAGGCGCCGGGCGGGCCGATCCCCGAGATCGCCGGTCCCCGCGAGGAGAGCCTGGAGGCCGCGGCGACGCTGCTGGCCGAGCGGAGCGGCGACCCGGTCAAGATCGTCGCGGTCAGCAACCCCGACGACCCGGACGCCGCGGCGAACGAGTCGGGGGTGCTACTGCCTTCCCCGCACGCCAGGCTGGCCGGCCCGACCTTCGGGCAGTGGCTGGCCGGCCAGTAGTTGAATGGTTCGTGATCATCATTGCCGGCACGGTGCGTGTCGAACCGGAACAGCGCGACGAGTTCCTGGCGGTGGTGTCGGCCGCCACGGCGATGGCCCGGCAGGCCCCCGGCTGCCTGGACTTCGCCCAATCGGCCGACCCGCTCGAACCGGACCGGGTCAACATCTACGAGCGGTGGGAGTCCGACGAGCAGCTCGAGGCGTTCCGCGCGCTGCCCGGCGACGGCGAGCTGCCGCCGATCCGGTCGGCCGATGTGTCCCGGTACCGGATCTCAGCCGTCGAACCGGCCTGATCCGGCTAGCCGGCGCCCGGCGTGGTCGAGATGAGCGGCATGACGGCCTTGTCGATGATCTGGGCCGCCTCCGCCTCGGTCACCGGCTGGTTGTTCAGCACCATGCGGTAGGTGAGCATCGCCGGCAGGATGTCGGCGTACAGCCC
>DATBER010000156.1:0-15613 GCA_036558905.1 Jatrophihabitantaceae bacterium
GGTGCGCGCCAGTTGGGCCGAGGCGTTCTTCGGTGGCCTCGACTGGGTGCTCATCGTGGCCGCCACGGGCCTGGCCGTTCTCGCGTCGCTGCCGTTCGGGCAGAAGCTCACCTGGCTGCGCTGGACCGCATTCGGCGTGGCCGCACTGAGTCTGGTGCTCATGTTCACCGCGCTGAACGATGTATGGACGACCGCCCGCAAGCAGGGCGTCGTTCCGGCCGACGCCGGCGTATGGGCGCACAACTCCGCCGGCCTCGGCCTGGCCTGCTGGGGGTTCCTGCTCGTCGGCGTGGCCGGCTTCCTGGGCCGGCGGTCGAAGAAGCGCGCCGCGTATCGGTGAGCGGGGGCGCCCGGATGGCCGGCGTAGGGTGCGTGACATCGATCCGTCGAGGGGACGGCAGATGGCCACGGTGACTGTCCGCTACATCGTCGACGACGTCGGCGCCGCGATCAGCTTCTACTGCCAGCACCTCGGGTTCGCCGAAGTCATGCACCCTGCACCAACCTTCGCGATGCTCACGCGCGGCGACCTGCGCCTGGTGCTGAGCGCGCCCAGCAACCAGGGCGGTGGCGGCCAGACGCTTTCCGACGGGCGGATGCCGCAACCGGGCGGGTGGAACCGCTTCAGCCTCGAGGTCGACGACCTGCCCGCGACCGTCTCCCGGCTCCGCGAGCACGGGGTCGCGTTCCGCGGGGACATAGTGACCGGCGTAGGTGGCAAGCAGGTGCTCATCGACGACCCGTCGGGCAACCCGGTCGAGCTGTTCGAGCCAACCATCTCCGAGGCCCGCCTCTAGTCACGGCTGCTCGGCGAGTGCGCGGCGGACTGCGGCGGCGACCTGGCTGGGTCTGCGGCCGTCCCGCAGCACGACCACGATCGAGCCGTCGTCGGACGAGGCGTCGCGGTCTTCGGTGAACAGGGCCGTCACCTGGGACATGGCGGCGCCGAGTTCGCCGACCGGGTCGTCGGTGTCCTTGCGCAGCCAGCGGCGCAGCACGTGGTTGTGCGCGGACACGACCGCGGCCGACATCAGCTCGGCTCGTAGCGCGGCGTCGCGGGCCGGGCCCATCCAGTCGACGATGAACTCGCGGAACAGCCGCTGGTAGCGGGCGACACTGACGATCTCCCGATCGCGCAGCGTGGCCACACTGCTGGTCAGCGCATAGCGCCGGCGGGCCCGTTCGCCCTCGTCGACGTAACGCAGCAACACCAGCCGGACCGCTTCGGACACGGCAACGATCGCCGTCGACTCGGTCGAGGTGGCCAGCCGGTCGCGAACGGCGGCGATGAGCCGATCGTGGTCGGGGAAGATCACGTCTTCCTTAGACCGGTACTGCCGGAAGAAAGTCGTGCGGCCCACGCCGGCCCGGTCGGCGATGTCGTCGACGGTCGTCTGCTCGTAGCCACGCTCGGCGAAGAGCTCGAACGCTGCGTCGACGAGACGGTCTCGAACCGAGATGGTGGCCACCTGTTCATCCTCGCGCATGCCGTTGACAGACCTGCTGGCATTCAATACCGTTACAGCGGTACTGAGTATCACACAGCTGGACTCAGCGTCGAGCCGGCCGTTCGCCGACCAGATCCGGACGACGAACGTCTCGATCCGGCCGGGAGCATCCGATGACGACACTGACTCCGCAGCTCGCTCCGACCGTGACCCGTCCAACGGCCCGGGTGTCGACCCTCGAGGTCGCGGACGCCGAGTCCGCCCTGCTGCGATCACCGCTGCTCAAGAACCTCAGCCCCGACATCGCGCAGGCGCTCGCCCGCGAGTTCGAGTCCTTCACTGCCGGCCGCGCCTCGATTCTGTTCGCCGAGGGCGACGCCGCCGAGCACCTCTACGTCGTCCTGTCCGGCAAGATCAAGATCGCGCACCGCGCAAACGACGGCCGGGAAAAGCTCGTCGAACTGCTCGGCCCGTCCGACCAGTTCGGCGAAGTCTCGCTGCTCGACTCCACGCCCCGCTCCACCACCGCCGTGGTGGTCACCGATGCGCGTCTGGCCCGGCTGGCCAAGGCCACCCTGAACGAGTGGATCGGCCGCCAGCCGCAACTGGCCACGCAACTGCTCCGGCTGGTCGCCCACCGGCTGCGTCGTACCCACGCCAGCCTCAGCACGCTCGTGTTCGTCGACACCTCCGGACGGGTCGCCAAGGAACTGCTGCGCCTGGCGCAACGGTTCGGGGTCCCCTTCCGCGACGAGATCCGCATCGAGCACGACCTCAGCCAGACCGAACTCGCCCAGCTCGTCGGTGCGTCCCGCGAGACCATCAACAAGATCCTGAGCAATTACGCCACCCGCGGCTGGGTGCGCCTGGAGACCAAGTGCGTCGTCATCCTCGATCGTGAGCGACTGGCACAACGCGCGTACCCCCAGACGCTGCCGACGCACGCCATTCCGAGCTACCACCCGTACTGATCGCCCGAGTCGACGTCACTTCGCGACGGGCGGCCGGGCCGGCCCCGGATAGTCGAACGTGCGGGTGTAGAGGTGCTGCGGAGTGGTGATGATCTCGCCCTGGATGCGGTCGTCGGCGGCGAGGGTCAGCTGGAAGTAGTAGTCCTGTGCGACCAGGGCGAACGCGATCGTGGTGAGATCGGCGTCGCGGGCGAGTTGGATCACCGGTAACTGCCCGCCCTGACCGTAAGGCTCGACGGAGACGAAGTCCGGCCCGGTCAGGGTGTTGATACCGGGCGCCGGTGCCGGGTCGGCGGTGTTGCTCGTGACGGTCTCGTGAACGGTGACGGTCGCGGTTCGGCGCATCGCGGCGATGACGCGCGCCAGGAGGTGGTCGCTGCGGATCGGCGGCCAGGGCACGGTCAGTCCGGCCGTGCCTCCGGTCCAGCGCGGCGACGTCGCGGTGATGCTCACGCGGTTGCTCCCGGCCGCCCAATGGGCCGGGCCGACGAAGCAGGCCGGTCCGCACCGGGACAACGCGATCCGGCCGCGCCCGGATCGGGCGCTGATGTTCGTCGACGAGCCGGATCCGGTGCCCGTCGGGTCGGGCGTACTGGTCCGCACCTCGAGACGTCCGTCGCTGGCGGTGGCGTAGACGGTGATCTGACCGTCGAGGGCGGCCAGCGAAACGACCGGACCGGCCGGCGGCGGTACTGCCACGAAGCTCGCACCGGCCGAGCGCGGCGCTGCGATCGACACGAGCGCCGCCGTGCACGCCAGGACGGCGGCCAGCAGCAGACCCTCGGCCCGCGCCGCGACGCCCGGCTGGGTCACGGTGGTGTCGCCGGTCGGCCGCAGCGGGCTGGTACGCGCCAACCGGCGCCGCGCGGCGATCGCGCATCCGCCGACGGCGATGACCAGGCCGAGCTTGGCCAGCAGCAACCGCCCGTATCCGGTGGTGACCAGCTCGGCCGGTCGGCGCAGGACCACGGTCGAGGCGATGGCTCCGGTGGTGAGCACGACCACGAGCAAGGCCACGGCGATCCGCGCGTACTCCCACACGATGCGATGCGCGGCAACGCGTCGAGCCCGCCACTGCCAGGCGACGGTGATGACGTGCGTCAGCGCACCGAGCCAGACTGCCGCCGCGGCCAGGTGTAGGGCGACCAGCACCGAACCGATCCCGCCGGCGTCCTCGTACAGGTGACTGCGCTGGCCTTCAGCGGCCACCACCACGATCAGCGAGGCGGCGACCAGCGCCGTCCGGCCGCGGCTCGACCGGCCCGCCGCCCCGGCGGCCAGCACGAACGCGGCAGCCTGGAGGGCACCGACGCGCGCCGCGCGATTATGCAGCCAGGCTGTTGACACGAGATCCGGCAGCCCTGTCAGGATGTCGCCGGAGCCGAGCACGTGTGCGGTCAGGCCGATCGCCGCGACGGCCCCGACAGCGGCGGCTTTCCGAACCGGAGGGTACGGCTGGACGAGGTCGCGTCCGGCCGCACCGGCCTTGGCCACCACGCGCCGCGCCAGGGCCAGTCCGACCAAACCGCCGAGGGCCACCGACAGGGCCCCGAACAGAACCCACCGGAGCACGACCGCCTCGGTCAGCCCGCGGGTGGCCGTGCCGCGAGTGCCGTGCACCTGGGCCACACCCACGCCGAACGTGTACTGCCCGCCCACCGCATCGCCGTCACTCGCCGTCACCTGCCAGTGCACGGTGTACTCCCCCGACGCCAACCGCGTGGACACACCCGCCGACAACCACCGATCACCGTGCGTCAGCCGGGCCGCACCGATGGCGATCCGCCCTGCGCCGCCCGTCAACTGCAGCGGCTGGGCCCCGATCGCGACGGGTTGATCGAAAACCAGCGTGAGCGATCGGGGGCTGGTCGAGACCGCATAGCCCGCCGCCGGCGTCGACGCCAACAGTGACGCGTGCGCGAACGCCGGCGCAGCCGGGCCGAGCAACGGCCACACCACCGCCAGCAACAGGGCACCGGTCCACCGACGCGCCCGCGTCGCGACGTCACGCCGTCCGGCCTCAGTCCGGGGGCGCCCACCGACCGTCCGTGCACCACCGCACGCGGACGGGCCGGCGTCGGCGGATCGGCGGCTCCACTTCCTCGGCGCGCACGAGCGACAGCAGCGGCGGGATCCAGGCGAGATCCAGCACCTCGGCGCGGCACAACCGGCAGTCGGCCAGGTGCGCCCGGACAGCAGCCACCTGCTCGGGTGCCAACGCGCCGAGCACGTACGCCCCCAGGTCACCGTAGGTCGCACAGGTCGTACGCACCGCGACCAACGTCCCTATCGGCGATTCCGCGACCAATCACACTCAATACGACGAGTGACAGCGCGGAGGTACTCAACGGCGGCACCGATCCGGGTCGGCGGTACTACCGTCGGAGCATGTCGACTTCGTTCCGCGTACGGCCGCAGCCGTGCACGCGGTGCGGCGAGAAGATCGTCATCGTCGAGTCACGGGTCTCGAGTCTGGGGGGTCTGTGGCGGCTCGCGCCCCAGGTGGCGATCCAGCACGCCGACTACGAGCCGGTCGACGGGCAGGCGGACCTGATCGACAACGAGTGCCGCCGCGAATCCAGCGGCGGCTGACGCCCGGTCGATCCTGGGTGGGGGCCGCGGACGTAGTCCCCACCCAGGACGCCACAGTGGTCAACTACTGCCCGATCTGGCCGAGGGCCGGGTAACCCTCGACGCTACGGCGACCAGCGGCCCCGCAGCTGGGCGCCGTCCGCCGCCGGCTCGCCCTGGTGCCGGTCATCGGCTCGTCCCGGGCGCTGCTGGCCAACTTCGTTACGAACGCCACCTACCACGGCAAGCGGCTCGGGTCGGCCCGCCCGATCGTGCGCGACCGTGGCGGACAGTCGGTATGGATCTCGCGCACCGCCCGGGGTCACGAGCTCATCGACCTGCTGACGTAGCCGCGAGAACGTGGTGGCGCCGGTACAGCGCAACGGTCGACGCGACGCCACCGAGCAGTACGGCGCCGATGCCGTAACCGACGCCGTGCAGGTCGGTCAGCCCGGCGACGTGGTCGAGCGAGTAACGGCCCGGGCCGGTGAACGCCAGTACGGCCGCCATGAAGCCGTACAGCACCGGCACCTCGCATCCGCCCCGGTGCGCCCACAGTCCGTTGGCCGCGTTGGGCGAGGCGGCGACGATCATGGTGCCGACGATCACGGCGCTGCCGCCGGGGGTGAGCAACCCGAGTGCGATCGAACCGGCGCCGAGCAGCTCGCAGGCCCCGGCGGTGATCGCCAGGCGCACGCCGGGCCGGAAGCCCCACGACTCGAAGATGGTGGCCGTCTTGGCCAGGCCATTGCCCTGGAACCAGCCGAACAGCTTCTGGGTCGAGTGGCCGATCAGCAGGGCGGCCAGCCCGATCCGCAGGACGAGCAGGCCGACGTCGACACCCGTCATGTGCCGTAGTCCGGGTAGGGCAGGCTGATGTGTGACATCGCCCGGGCGTAGCCGCGCTGATATTCGAGCGGGCCGTGGTCGCGTTCGAACAGGGCGATGAACAGGGTCAGCGTCAGGAACGGGTGGGCACCGAGTTCGAACAGCTCGACGTGGTCGTGCGCGCACAGCGCCGCGCGCTCGGCTTCGGTGAAGGCCAGCCAGGTCGACGCCTCGGGCGCGGCGCAGCTGAGCAGGTCGTTGGCCAGGTGCCGCTCCCACCAGCGCACGAACCCCACCGGATCGTCGCGGTACCGCTCGACCAGTTCGGGATCGCGGTCGACGGTGTAGAGGAACTTGTCGAGCAGGTACTTGCTCACGAGGCGACTCCGTTCGGGTACCAGGTGAAGTAGGCCTCCATGGTGTGGAACAGGTCGAGGCTGTCGACGTAGTCGGCCTTCGCGCCGTCGCCGGCCGCGCCCATCATCAGCATGAAATCCATGAAGCCGTGCGTGGCGTTGCCGGGCAGGTGCAGGCTGTCGAGCGTCACCTCGGCCAGGCAGCCGTCGACGTCTCCGCCGGCGATCCACTCGACGGCCTTGCGGTCGAACTCCGGATCGGGACCGTGGTCGCCGAACTGCCGCGGGCCGCCGAGCTCGAGGGACAGGTGCCCGGTGCCGATGATGGCTACGCGCTGCTCGCTCGGCCACGACTCGACCATCGCCCGGATGGCCCGGCCGAGCTGCACGTACCGAGCTGGACGCGGCAACGGCGGGGCGAAGATGTTCGTGTAGATCGGCACGATCGGCAGGTCGGCCTGCGGCCGCAGGGTGATGATCGGGCAGGTGATGCTGTGATCGATGCGCAACTCGTTGCTGAACGCCAGGTCGAAGCCGGCGTCCAGCCCGCCACGCAGGATGTGGGCCGAGAGGTCCTCCTGGCCGGCCAGTCGCAGGCGCGGCAGCCCGAACTCACGTTCCTCGTTGTGCCAGTTGGCGTCGTACATCGGCGCCTTGCCGACCAGGAACTGCGGCATGTTGTCCAGCCACAGCTGATGGAAGTGGTCGCTGCCCACCATCACCAGCACATCCGGCTCGGCCCGGGTGAGCGTCTCGCGGAACGCCTCGATCTTGGCCACCCACTCGTCGGCGAACGGCGGCCGGTCGGCACCGGTCGACGTGCTGGCCCGGTAGTAGAAGGGATGGTGCGTCGAGGCAATGACCGCGGCGACAGTGGCCATGCGCTCCTCCTCAGCTCGACGGGTCGGTGGGGTCGACGTACACGGCGTTGCGGTCGACGGCCAGGTAGGCGTCCATGCCGATGGGCCGGCGCTGCTCCTCGGCGAGGTGGCCGAGCAGCCCGGCGGCCCGGGCCAGCAGGGCGAACCCGCGCAGCAGTTCCACCGGCAGGCCCAGATCGGCCAGGGCGGCGCCGCACACCCCGGCGCCGTTCAACGGCAGCCGCCGGCCCAGCACCTGCTCGTGCACCCGTCCGATCGCCTCGAACAGCCGCAGGTGCGGACCCCGCAGCCGTTCCTCGTCGGCGATCCGGATGAGCACCGGGGTGCGCGGATCCTGCTGCCTGTGCACGGGGTGGCCGAGCCCGGGCACGAATCGCCGGGCCTCGCGCGTCGCCCGCACGGCATCGAGCGCGAGCGCGTCCCAGCCGGCGTCGTCGGTCGGATCCGGCCGGCCGGCGGCCCGGTTCGCCGCCAAGACGTCGTGCAGGTACCGGCCGCAGTCCTCGGTGACGCCGAGGAAACGCGAGCCGCCGCCGAGCAGGCCGGCGGCCAGCGCACCCTGCAGGGAGTCCGGCGCGGACAGGTACGTCAACCGCGCCGCGATCGCGGTCGGCGTGAACCCGTGGTCGGCCAACGCGACGAGAACCGCCTCGAACACGCGCGTCTCGGACGGCGTCGGGCGGCGCAACGCCACCAGCCAGAACGCCAGCTCCCCGAACCCCACCCGGCCGATCAGATCAGCGGTCAGGTCCTGGCCCAGCAGCGTGATCCGATCCGCGCTCGACGTACCGAGCGAGGTCGGGAACTGCAGCTCGCTCATCGCTCACCCGCCAGCCACTTGCGGATCTCGGCGCCGTGCTCGTCCAGCCGCGGGGGCGGGTACCGGTAACTCGGCGGAGTGGCGGAGAAGCCGATCGGGTTGCGGATCGACGGCACCGTCGCGGCGCCTTCGCCCACCTCGACGACCGGGTCCAGGCCGACCTCCTCGGCGAAGGCCACCCCCTGATCGACGGTGTTGATCGGCCCGCACGGCACGCCCACCGCGATGAGCTCTCGGAACCACTCGGCCTTGCCGCGGGTGCGCAGCCGCTCGACCAGCAACGGCCGCAGCTCGTCCCGGTTGGCCGTCCGGGCCTCGTTGCGGTCGAAGCGCGGGTCGTCGACCAGCTCGGGGACGCCCAGCACCTCGACGAGCTTGCGGAACTGGCCGTTGTTGCCGGCGGTGATGATCAGCTCGCCGTCCGCGCAGGGCAGCGGCTCGTACGGGAACAGGCTGGGATGGCTGTTGCCCATCCGGAACGGCACGACTCCCCCGGCGACGTACGCGCTGGTCTGGTTGACCAGCCCGGACATCGCCGTAGCGAGCAGGTTCACCTCGACGTGCTGGCCCTGGCCGGTTTCGGCGCGGGCGTGCAGGGCGGCCAGCACGCCGATGGTGGCGTGCATCCCGGCCATCACGTCGAACACGGAGATGCCGGCGCGGAACGGCTCGCCGTCGGCGTTGCCGGTCAGGCTCATCAGCCCCGACATCGCCTGCACGATCAGGTCGTAGCCGGGCAGCGCCGCCCCCTTCGGCCCGCTGCCGAACCCGCTGATCGACGCGTAGACGACGGCCGGGTTGCCCTGCGCCACGGCGTCGTAGTCGAGCCCGAACCGGGACAGCCCGCCGGGCTTGAAGTTCTCGATCAGCACGTCAGCCCGGCGGGCCAGCTCCTGGGCGGCGGCGAGATCGTCCGGCTCCTTCAGGTCGAGCGCGATCGAGCGCTTGTTGCGGTTGACCCCCAGGTAGTACGTGGAGATGCCGTCGCGGACGGGCGGCTGCCAGCTGCGGGTGTCGTCGCCGCCCGGCGCCTCGACCTTGATCACGTCGGCGCCCAGATCGGCCAGCAGCATCGTCGCGTACGGGCCGGCCAGGATCCGCGAGAAGTCGGCCACCAGCAGCCCGGTCAGCGGCCCGTGCGCCTGATCGTCAGTCATCAACCACCTCGACCACCAAACGGACATTGGTCCGCACAGCCAGTATTCAAGTGTCGACGAGTACACGTCAAGGTATCGCCATTGACAGCCGCCGGTCGGACGACCACCATACGGCTCACGGGTCGGTATACGGACAGTTGTCCGCCGATCTTGAGCGCCACACCGCCTGGAGGATGCGATGACGAATCCCGAGGCCGCGCACCGCCCCGTAGTCCTGCGCGGAGGCACTGTCCTGACCATGGACGACCAGCACACCGTCCTCCCGGCCGGAGACGTGCTCGTGGTCGACGACCGGATCGCCGCGGTCGGCCCACGCGTCGACCCGCCGGACGGGGCGCTGGAGATCGACGCGAGCGGCGGCGTCGTGCTGCCCGGCCTGATCGATACGCACCGGCACATGTGGCAGACCGCCATGCGCGGCTACGGCGCCGACTGGACGCTGACCCAGTACTTCGTCTGGTACTACCTCGAGCACGGCAAGGCCTTCCGCCCCGAGGACGTGCACGCCGGCAACCTGGTCTCGGCCTGGGACGCGCTCGAGGCGGGCACCACCACCACGGTCGACTGGTCGCACGGGCTGCAGACCGTCGATCACGCCGAGGCCGCCGTCGACGCCCTGCAGGCCGTACCCGGGCGGTTCGTGCTGGCCTACGGCAACATCCAGGCCGCCCCGTGGGAGTGGACCGCAGACCCGGCTGTCCGGTCGTTCCTCGAACGCCGCCGGACGGGCACCGGCGATCGACTCGGGTTCCAGATGGCCTTCGACGTCACCGGCGACCCGGCATTCCCCGAGCAGGCGGCGTTCGAGGCGGCCCGCGATCTCGGCCTGCCGGTCACAACACACGCCGGCGTATGGGGAGCCACCAACGACGACGGCATCCGGCTCATGCACGAGCACGGCTTCATGACGCCCGAGACGGTGTACGTACACGCAGCCACGCTGAGCAGCGACTCGTACCACCGCATCGCGGCCACCGGCGGGACGGCGTCGGTGGCCACCGAGTCCGAGCAAAGTGCCGGGCAGGGCTACCCGCCCACGTGGCAGTTACGCCGGCACGGCATCCCGGTGTCGCTGTCGGTGGACACCAGCGTGTGGTGGAGCGGGGACATGTTCTGCGCGATGCGCACCACGCTCGGCGCCGACCGGGCCCGCGAGCACCTCGAGGCCCACTCGCGCGGCGAGACGGTCACGCACGTGCACCTGCGCGCCGAGCAGGCCGTCGACTGGGCCACCCGCGGCGGGGCGCGCGCCCTCGGCCGAGACGACCTCGGCCGGCTCGAGCCGGGCGCCAAGGCCGACGTCGTGCTGATCAAGAACGATGCCTCGCCGGTGTCGTTCCCGATGCTCAACCCGTACGGGCACGTGGCCTTCCAGGCTCAGCGCGGCGACGTGCACACCGTGTTGGTGGACGGGCGGATCGTGAAGCACGAGCACCGGCTGGTCGGCGTCGACCTGCCCGCAGTGCGGCGCTCCGTCGAGGCGACGATCGAGCACCTGCGCTCGACGCTCGGTGAGCCGGACTGGGTGGCCGGAATGAACCCGGAACTGGCCCAGGAGCAGCTGCTCGACAACCCGTACCAGTACACCGACTACAAATCCGAGTCGACGCACACGGCCCCGGGTAGCGTCTTCGAAACGTGATCGACGGAGGTAGCCATGGCCGGACGCGGCGCCGCACCCGACTTCGTCGAGGCGCTCGCCCGCGGGCTGGACATCCTGGCCTGCTTCGGCCCGCAGCGGCGCACGCTGACGCTCAGCGAGGTCGCGGCGGCCACCGGCCTGGCCCGGCCGACCGCCCGCCGGCTGCTGCTCACGCTGCAGGAGCTGGGCTTCGTCCGCTCCACCGACAGCACGTTCACGCTGACGCCCAAGGTGCTGAGCCTGGGCATGGCCTACGTCAGCTCGCTCGGCCTTTGGGACATCGCCCGGCCCCACCTCGAGGCCCTCGTCGCGCAGACCGGTGAGTCGTCGTCGATGGCCCAGCTCGACGGCTCGGACATCGTCTACGTGTCCCGGGTGTCGGTGCCGAAGATCATCGCGTTGCGGGTGGACATCGGCACGCGGTTCCCGGCCGGGCAGACGTCGCAGGGCAAGGTCCTGCTCGCCGCGCTGCCCCCCGACCAGGTCCCGGCCACGCTCGCACTGCCCAGCCGGTCCGGCTTGCCGCCCTACATCGGGCGCAGCCTGGAGCAACTGCAGGACGAGCTGACCGAGGTCCGCGCCCGCGGCTGGGCGCTCGCCGACGAGGAACTGGCCCCGGGCGTGCGCTCGGTGGCCGCGCCCGTCCGCGACGGCACCGGCACGGTCCGCGCGGCAATGAACGTCACGGTGCACGCGGCCGAGACCACCACCGAACGGCTGCTGCACGATCACCTGCCCCGGCTGCTGCGCACCGCCGGCGACATCAGCGCCGAGTGGGCGCTGTGGCAGTCGCGTCCGCACGTCGAGATCAGCCGCACGGTCGACACCGCCGCCGGCTGAACGCTCAGCGCCACGGTCAGCGCGACGCTCAGCGCGCGGGCGACTGAGTCAGACCGATCATCGCCAGCAGGAGCGCGACGAGCAGCAGCACGATGCCCGCGATCGCGAACCCGACCTGCCCGGTGGCGTCACCGATCAGCATGCTCGGCAACCACGCCAGGCCGAGCATCTTGGCCCACAGCAGGATCGCCCGGCCCTGGGCTCGCCCGCGGAGGACGCGATCCAGCCCGGGCTCCTCAGCCGCCAGATGCCGCTCGATGTCGCGCAGCCGCAGCAGCTCCTCACGGGTCAACCGCATGGCTATCCTCCGCCGTCTCGAGGCCCTAACTCTATGACGGTGCAGGCGGCCCAGACGTGACAGCGGCACCGACCGGCGTCGCGGAAATCTGGTGCGACCAGTCGGTATAGAATCAGACCATGCGGTCTACTAGCAGCCCGGACGGTCTATCCTTTCTGGAGGCTGCGCGGCGGGCGCAGATCGTCAACTGCGCGATCGACGGTCTGGCCGAGGAGGGCTACCGGCACACGACGCTGGCGCGGATCGCCGAGCGGGCCGGGGTCAGCAAGAGCGTCGTCGTCTACCACTTCGGCGGCAAGGACGAGGTGCTCGAGCAGGTGGCCGCCGAGGTGTTCAAGACCGCGACCGAGGTGGTCACGCCGGCAGTGGCGGGCCAGACCACGGCAAGCGGCAAGCTGCGCGCCTACCTGCAGGCCCGGATCGGGTTCCTCGCCACGCACCGCCAGCACATGCTGGCCCTGTTCGAGATCTGGATGAACCTGCGCACCGACGACGGCCGGCTGCGCTTCGGCGAGGCCGACGCCGTCCAGACCGTCGACGCCATCGAGCAGATCCTGCGGGCCGGGCGCCGGGCCGGTGAGTTCGGCTCGTTCGACCCGGCCGTCATGGCCATGGCGATCCGCCAAGCCGTCGACGGCGTGCTGCTGCAACTGCGCGTGCGCCCCGACCTGGATCTCGACACCTACTCCCGCGAACTCGTCGCCCTGTTCGAACGGGCAACCGCGAAGAACCCGTCTAGGGGGAAGCAATGACCGAAGAGACGACGCGCAACGGCGACATCGAGATCGTCTACGAGGCCCTCGGCCCGACCGACGGGGAGCCGCTACTGCTCGTGACGGGCATCAGTGGTCAGCTGATCGACTGGCCCGACGGTCTATGCGAGCTGCTGGTCGAGCGCGGGTTCCGGGTCGCGCGCCTCGACAACCGCGACGCCGGGCGGTCCACCCACCTGACCGATGCCGGACGGCCGAGCCAGTTGAAGATGCTGCTGCGACCGGCCTCAGCTGCGGTCTATCGCCTGGAGGACATGGCCGACGACGCCGTCGCGGTCATGGACGCCCTGGGCTGGACGTCGGCGCACCTGGCCGGCTTCTCGCAGGGTGGCATGATCGCGCAGACGATGGCGGTCGGCCGTCCGGACCGGGTTCGGTCGCTGACGTCGATCTGCTCGACACCGGCGCCCCGGCTCGGCCAGCCCAAACCGGCGACACTGCTCAAGATGATCAAGGTCGCCAACCCCAAGCGGGTCAAGGACCGCGAGGGCATGGCCCAGTACGTGGTCGACCTGCACGCGCTGACGGGCTCGCCGGCCTATCCGACCGACGAGGCGAGGCTGCGCGAGCACGGCCGACTGGCCTTCGACCGCGGCGGCGCCGACCTGGCCGCCGTGCAGCGGCAGACCGCAGCCATCGCCGCGTCCGGCGACCGCCGCTCGGCGCTGGCCCGGGTGCGCGTGCCGGCGCGCGTGCTGCACGGCGAGGGCGACCGGCTGATCCGTCCCGAGGCCGGACGGGCCACCGCCGCCGCCATCCCGGGCGCCCGGCTGGTGACCTATCCGGGCATGGGCCACGAGCTGCCCTGCGAGCTGTGGCCGGCGTTCGTCGACGAGATCAGCCAGCTCGCCGACGTCGCCGCGCGGAGCCGATAGATCCGGGGTCAGACGATCGGGCCGCGCTGGCTCGTCTCGATCGGCGCCAGGTCGGCGGCGTCTCGCTAGTGCCCCGCGCCGGGAATTCAGACGATAACTCCCCCAATTCCCGGCGCGGGACACTAGGTTGCAGGGCGATCGTCGTCCCGGCGGCGCCGAACGGCGGCTCGAGCACCGTGCTCCAGCCGCCGAAGTCGCCGGGACGCTTCACGTAGCCGAGCGCCGCACTCGACAACCGGTGCGCCCGCTCGACGTCGCCGACGCCGAGCACGACCACTCCGACGTTCAGCATCCGCCGAGTGTCGCAGGCGATCAGTCAGGCTCCGGGGTGAGCGGCTGCAACAGTTCGATCAGCTCCGGCCGGTCGAAGTGGCGGGCCCAGTCCAGCGGCGTGCCGTCGAATCGCGCGTCGCGTAGCTGCGGGTCGGCGCCGAGCGCCAGCAGCGTCTCGGCCAGGGGAAGGTTGCCGTCGCCGGCCGCGACGTGCAACGCGGTCTCCCAGGGCTGGTCGACCGGCGCGTCGTTTCGCCCGAACGCGTTGACGTCGAAGCCCGCCTGCACGAGCAGCTCGGCCGAGTCGGGTGCGCCCGTGGACGCCGCCCAAGCGACCAGCCCCGGCCGGGCGCGTTGCGCGGCCGCGACCACGGCAGCGTCGGCCGAGCGCACCGCATCGGCGTCGCCGGCCAAAGCGGCTGCGACGAACGCCTCGACGGGATCGAGCCGGGCCGCCGGAGCGCCGAGCTCGCGCAACTGCCCGGCGAGCTCGCGGTGCCCGTTCAGCAACGCGACCTCGACCGGGGTGTGCTTGTCCGCGGTAGGCACCCGCAGCTCGGTGAACGGCGTGACGATGTCGACGCCGTGCTGGGCGAGCAGGCCGACGCGCGCCCGCTGGTCGTGGGTGATCGCCCACCACAGCAGGTTGCGCAGCATGACGGCCGGCGACTCGACCGCGTCACCGAGCAGCCGGCGCCACGGGCCACCGTCGCCGCGGCCCAGCCCGAACTCGAACAGCAGCACGAGATGGTCGTCGTCCGGGCTGAACATGCGGTTGTAGAGGGCCTGTCCGTCGTTCGGGTCGGCGCCGGCCTCGAGCAGTAGCCGGGCGAAGGCGATCGCGTGCGGGTGCCGCGACTGGTCCTGCTCGCCCGAGCCGAACACGCCGGTCAGCACGGTGAACGGGGTGGGCAGCCCGTGCCAGAACCGCCCGTCGTTCGGGTCGGCGCCGGCCTCGAGCAGCATCCGGGCGGTCCGCAGCGTGGCGTCGCGGTCGAGATCCGGATCGACGCGGGCGTAGGCCTGATACAGCAGCGGCGACCAGTCGTACGGCCCGGCGGTCGCCGTCGCAGACGAGCGGTCACCCGCCAGGAAGCGGCGGACCTGGTCGACGTCGGCGCAGGCGGCCGCCACCGCGATGTTGGTCGACGGCAGCTCCGGGTGCTGGGCCAGCAGTCGGGCGGGCGCAGCGTGATCGGCCGAGACGTCGTCGCGGTAGCTCAGACAGGCCAGCCGCAGGAACCGGTCGGCGAGCGGTTCGCCGGCGGGAGCGGGGCGGCCCGGCGTCCAGGCCCGGGTGTTGATGATCTCGACGTGCCGGCGCAGCCGGGTCCAGCTGGCGAACCGGTACTTGCGGGCGAGCACCAGCTGGGCGGCGCTGAGCGGGAACCGGTCCGGGGCGGGCGGGTCGGGGTGGAACTCGGCCACCATCGCCCGGGCGCCGGCGTCACCGGTTCGCACGGCGCGCTGCAGCTCGCGGGCCTGGTTGCGCAGCTGATCGAGGCTGGGATCTTGCGGGAGGGGAACGGTCGGCATCGCGACCTCCTTTCGTCCACCGGCCGATCCGCGACGCCGGTCGAAAGGAGGTAGGCGACCAACATCATGACGTTCACGTGCTCAGGTGGGCTCAGCCCTGCCCGCGGATCCGGTAGCGACCTGCTCGCTGCCGGCATGGTAACCATCCGATCTGAGAACCCCGCGCGTCGACGGACAAACCTCCACCCGACGAGGCCGAGGGCACTAGCCCGGCGCTTTCACGGTGACCGCGTGGCGGTGGACTGAAAAGTGCTCCAGGCCAACAAGGATCAGGGTTGTCGAAGCCAAGATCTTGTTGAGCGAGGAGCACCTTCACGGTGAAGCGTATCGGGCTGTACCCGCGG
>DATBER010000157.1:0-3057 GCA_036558905.1 Jatrophihabitantaceae bacterium
AATCGACTCGCGGGTGCGGCTCAACCCGGCTCGGGCGCCGCGCCGCGCCGCGACCAGCGGCTGACCGCGGAATCGCCACTGCAGCTCGCCGTATCAAAGGGCCACCCGTCGGCCTCTAGACGAGTACAGCGAGCCGTCCGGTAACGATCCCGGAACGGTCCGTCCGTAGCTTGGAGTCAGTGAGTGAGCTGGGCGGGCGTGGCCTGCGACGCCTGGGCACTCACATAAGGGGGAGGTATCACATGCCTGTTCAGAGGGCCGGGCCTGACAATATCGGCCGGACGCCGGGCACCGCCCGGCGCACCGTCCTGCTGACCGGCGGGTCGGGTGTGGTGGGACGCGCTCTGCTCCGGCGGCTGGGTGATTGCGACGTGGTGTGCCTGGTGCACCGTTCGCCGGTCTCCGGGCCGAACGTGACGGCCGTGCCCGGCGACATCGCCAAGCCGATGTTCGGGCTGGCCGAGCCGGCCTACGCGGAACTGGCGGCCAGGGTCGACGCGATCATCCACTGCGCGGCGGTCACGGGCTTCAACCGCACCGACGGCAGCCTCGAGGCGACGAACATCAAGGGCACGGAACACGTGACGGCCTTCGCCGCGGCGGCGGCGGCGAAGCCCGTCCTGTACCACGTCAGTACCGCGTTCGTGCACACCACGGCGGTCGGCGACCGCGGTCGCACCGCGATCGGCTACGCCTCCTCGAAGTCGGCGGCCGAGCAGGTCGTGCGGTCCAGCGGCGTACCGCACGTCATCGTCCGGCCATCGGTCATCATCGGCGACTCGGGCACCGGCGAGATCGCCGCGTTCCAGGGCCTGCACCAGGTCGTGGCCGGCCTGTTCGCGGGCATCGTGCCGATGATCCCGTTCGACCCCGGCTGGCCGATCGACTTCGTCCCGGCCGACGTGGTCGCCGACGCGATCGCCTGCCTGGTCGAGAACCGGGTGAGCGAGGGCGAATTCTGGATCAGCGCCGGTGAGGCGGGCCTGAGCCTGGACGAGGGGGTCGCGGTCGTCGTCGAGTTCGCACGTGGCCTGGGCGTGAGCATCGACATGCCGCGGTTCGTACCGCCGGACATGTTCGACCGGCTGATCGGCCCGGTCTTCCTGGACGCGCTGCCCGGCCGGATCCGCAGGAACGTGCTGCGGATGCTGGAGTTCTTCACGACCTACCTGCAGTCCGGCCAGATCAAGCCGAGCAGCCTGGACCAGCTCGTCGCGCTCGGCGCGAGGCCGCTGCCCGACCAGCGCGAATCGCTGCGGAACAGCGTGCGGTACTGGGCGGAGCGGAGCGGCTACGCCCGGTCCGGTACCGAACGGGCGGCCTGATCGTGACCGCGCCGGCCGACCGCGATCGGGTGCTCGATCGCTACACCAAGCACGTCAACTCCTCGCTCGCCAGCCTGGCGCGGCTCGTCGCGGCGCCGGTCGAGGTGGCCGCCGCCGGATCGAAGGTGCGGGGCAGCGACGGGCAGGTATACCTCGACTGCGGGGGCTTCGGGGTCTTCCTGCTCGGCCACTGCCACCCGGCCGTCGTCGCGGCGGTGCGCGAGCAGCTGGGGCGTAACCCGCTGGCCACCAGGCTGTTCCTCAACCCGGAACTGGCTCAGGCGGCCGCGGACCTGGCCGGCGTCACCCCGGCCGGGCTCGACTATGTGTTCCTGACGAACTCGGGCGCCGAGGCGACCGAGCTCGGGCTGAAGCTGGCCAGGCTGGCCGGAAAGCCGCACGTGATCGCGATGCACGGCGGGTTTCACGGCAAGACCCTGGGTGCGCTCTCGGTGACCGGGAAGGCGGAGTACCGCGACCCGTTCGGCCCGTTGCTGCCGATGGTCGACTTCGTCCCGTTCGGCGACCTCGCCGCGCTCCGGGCCGCGGTCACGGCCCGGTCGGTGGTGCTGCTCGAGCCCGTCCAGGCCGAGGCGGGCGTCCGGCTGCCGCCCGCCGGCTACCTGCGGCAGGTCCGGCAGGCGTGCACCGAGGCCGGCGCCGTGATGATCCTCGACGAGATCCAGTCCGGCCTGGGCCGGCTCGGCGCCTGGTGGGGCGCTGACCTGGCCGGCGTCACGCCGGACGCGCTGCTCACCGGGAAGATCCTGGGCGGCGGCGTGATGCCCGTCGGCGGCGTCGTCGCGTCCGCGCAGCTGTTCGCGCCGCTCAACGCCGACCCGCTGCTGCACTCGTCGACGTTCGCGGGCAGCCCGCTCGCGGCCGCCGCGGTCACCGCGACCATCGGCGCCATCAAGTCCGAAGGCCTGATCGGGCGGGTACGCGAACTCGGCCCGCAGGTCCGCGACCTCGCCGCCGCCGCCGTGACGGCCCACTGCCCGCACCTGGTCACCGAAGTGCGCGGCCAGGGCCTGCTCATCGGCATCGACTTCGTCTCGCCCGACGCCGCCACCGAGTTCCTGATCGGGCTGCTGGACGAGCGCGTCATCCCGTCCTACTCGCTCAACGCCGGCCACGTCCTGCGCCTGACGCCGCCGGCCATCCTCGGCCCGGCCGACCTCGACTGGCTCGGACGAGCCCTGACGTCGGCCGCCAGGCACGTCTCCCGCGTCGTGCCCGCGGCCGCCTGATTTTCCTTACTCCTACGTGGCCTGATTCTTAAGGAGATTCGAATGCGCACCGTCTTCCTCCGGCTGCACGTGCCGGATAAACCAGCGAGCGACGTGTACCAGACGCTCGCCGACTTCGAGCGGTACCCCGGCCTGTGTGACGCGGTCCGGAGCGTCGCCGTCACCGAGGTGTCCGAGAACCGCACCGTGTCGCGCTGGGAGGTCACCTTCCGGGCGGGCCTGCTGCGCTGGACCGAGGAGGACACGTTCGACCCCGGCGCCCTGAGCATCACGTTCCGCCAGCTCGAGGGCGACGCCGCCGTCTTCGACGGCTCGTGGCAGTGCCTCGACGCCGCGCCCGGCAGCGAGATCATGTTCTCCGCCCGGCTCGACATGGGCATCCCGAGCCTCGCCGACGCGCTGGAGCCGATCGCGGCGCGAACGCTGACCGACAACATCGTCTCGATCGTGCGCGGACTGACCGGCCGCGCCGAACTCGTCGC
>DATBER010000158.1:0-5135 GCA_036558905.1 Jatrophihabitantaceae bacterium
GCTCGAGCCGCTCGAGCTGCCAGCTCGCGTCGAGCACAGGCTGGCGGCGGACCGGAACCCGCAGCGGCACGACCGCCGGTGGCTCGGTCGCGCGCGTCACGAGCGTGCGCAGCGCGCGGGCGAACGCCCGGCGACTGGCCATGGTCGTCAGCGCCCGCGCCCGCAGCGACAGTCCGACGCTGGCGTCCGGCGAAATACCGGCGGCCAGCGAAGCATCGAGGCGCGCGGCGCGCAGGCGGGCGCTGAGGCGATCCCACGCCCGCACCCGCGTGGGTACCACGCGCCCATCGGCGTCTTCTACCAACACGATCACAATTACCAGGGTCCGTACCTGAGGGGTGGGTTTGCATCGGGAGAACGCCCTATTCGCCGGACCCACACCGCCTTAGTCGGTGGCCAGCAGCCGGGCGGTCTCCAGGCCGAGCTGGAATCGGGTGTGCACACCGAACTGCTCCATCAGCGCGCTGATCTTCCGCTGCACGGTGCGGTAACCCAGCTGCAGGTGGCGGGCGATCGTCTGATCGGTGCAGCCACTCGCCAGCAGCTGCAGCAATCGGCGCTGCTGCCCGGACAGCCGCCCGGCCGCGTCGGGCACCTCGTCGAGCGCGGCCAGCGGCAGGGCGCGCTGCCACACGCTCTCGAACAGCGCACTCAACGCGTCGAGTAGCGCCGACGGATGGACGATCACCGCGCTGCCCACGTCCTGCGGCGCGCGCAGCGGCGCCAGGGCCATCCGGTCGTCGGCGATGAACAGTTTGATCGGCACGCCCACGGCGATGCGCGACTTCTCGCCGGCGGCCGACGCCTCCCAGATGCCGTCGAGCTTGCCCGGATGCTCGAGCGCGGCGCGGTCGTAGACGGTGCGGTAACCCACGCCGTCGACGAGCAGGTCCGGCTCGGCCGGGTTTCCGGCGTCGATGTAGGGCGGCTTGTCGAGCACCCGGATCTCGCGGCGGGCGCTGCGTTGTAGTTGCAGCCACCGCTGGTGGATCGCCTCGGGCTCGTGCACCACCTCGAGCAGATCCTCCGAGCTGCCGGCCCGGGTCCCGGCCTGGAACCGCTCGGTCAGGTCGCCGAGCGTCCGCCGTGTGTGGGCCAGCCGCTCCTCGCGCTGCCGGATGAGCACGCCGATCGCCAGGTCGGGCGGCACGGCGGCATACCCACCCGGCGCGTCGGCCACCCGGGTGACGAGCCCCAGGGCCTGCAACGCCCGCAGCGCGCGGTCGGTGGCCGCCTTGGCCAGGCCGCACACCCGCGCGAGTTCCGCGCTGTCGCTGCGCCCGGCGTCGAGCACCGCGAGGTACACGCGCTCTTCCTGCTCGGACAGGCCGATCTCGCCCAGTGCGTTCACCCGGCGAGCATGGCCCAGCGCGTGCACCCCGCTCAAGGCGATTGGAGCTTGATCAGAAGGCCCCGATGCCCTTGGGCGTGCCCAGCCCGGTCGGCGCGTCGTAGCCGGCCTTGGCGTTGCACAGGTAGTTGCGCGGACTGCCGCAGTTGCCGTTCGTCCCGGACCTGACGTCGTTGAACTGTCCGGGGTGGGTGTACAGGTGCTGGGCGGTCCAGGCCGTGCCGGCGTGGCCGGCCAGCCCGTACATCCCGGCGACCAGCGGGGCGGCCGCGCTCGTGCCGCCGACGATCAGCCAGCCGCCGTTCGGAGTGACCGCGCTGTCGTACACCGCCACCGGGGTGTCCGGGTCGGCCACCGCCGAGACGTCGGCCACGGTGCGCATGTGGCAGTTGGCGCCGGGCTGCCACGACGGCTTGTCGAAGTACGCCGAGCAGCCGCTGCCACCGTCCGTCCAGGCCGTCTCGCTCCAGCCGCGGGCCGAGCCGGCGTCGGGCACCAGCCGGGTGCCACCCACCGCGGTGACCCAGGGCAGCGACGCCGGGAACTGGGTGCCGCCGAGCGTGCCGTTCAGCCCGAACCCGGCATCGCCGGAGCTGGCCACCACGGCCACCCCCGGGTGGTTGTAGGCCTGGGCGTAGTCGGCGACCCCGAACTGCTCGTACGCGCCGTAGCTGTTGGAGATGACGTTGGCGCCCATGAACGCGGCCGTTTTCTCGGCGGTGGCCAGATCGTCGAAGCTGGGCGTGTTCGCCACGACCAGGAGCAGACGGCACTGCGGGCAGGCGGCCGACACCATGTCCAGGTCCAGCGCCGTCTCGACGCCCCAGCCCTGGTTGCCGCCGCTCGGGGGTGGCCCGGACCCGTCCTGGTTCACCACCTGCAGGCAGCCGCTGTCGGTGGTGCAGGCCGGCAGCCCGTACTGCGCGCGGTAGGCGGCGAGGTCGGCGACGATCTTCGGGTCGCCGGCCGCGTCGACGACCGCCACCGTCTGGTCGGCCCCACCGGTGCGCGGCAGCGCGTACGCCGCGGCCAGGTCGGCCGGACCGTAACCCGACGGAGTCGACGACGTCGCCAGCGGCGTCCCGTCCGGCGTCGTCCGGATGATCGCGTTGCAGGCCGCCTGGTCGGTGCCGGTCGCCGGGCAGGCCGCGCGGGTGCCGAACGTCGGGCCGCCATCGCCGCCGGGCCCCGGGTCGGCGCCGACGCCGGCGCCGTTGCTCGCCGCACTGCCGCTGAGCGTGAACGCCCGGATGACCGTCTGCTGCACGTCCGCGCCGGTGCTGTCCGAGTCGGACACGCGCAGCGACACGAACCCGGTGATCGACGTGGGGTCGGGCGTCGTGATGGTCACCTGGTAGTTGCCCTGGCCGAGCGAGCTCACCGCGTGCACGGTCTGCCAGCTCTGCCCGTCGTCGTAGGAGATGGCGACGCTCGGCACGTTGACCTGGGCGGTGGTCGTCGCCTGCGGCTGGTGGTAGGCGTGCACGGTGAATTTCACCTGGCCCGGGGCGGCCACGCCCTCGTGCTCGTCCAGCGGCAGGCTGTAGTCCATCAGCATCAGCGGCACGACGCCGCACGTCCCGACGATGGGCCTACACGTCCACCCGGCCGGCAGCTTGTCCGAACGTTTCGGCGCCGCCGAGGTGAAGTCCCACCGGGTGTCGGTCTGGGTCGACAGCGACGACCACGGGGTGTCGCGGCTGACCGAGTAGTCGAGCCGGTACTGCGCCGAGCCGGACGACATCGGCAGCTGGGTCGGCGCCGTGCCGAGATCCGAGTTGCCGGCCGTGGTCTGCTCGGCGGCCAGGTTGCCGTTGACGTACCAGTCCAGCGACTCGGTGTCGTTGATCTGCGTTCGCGCGAAGAGGTTCCCGGTGTTGAGCGCGGCGGCCCACTGCGTCGAGTCGCCGTTGACGTAGGGCCGGGCGTCGAACGCCAGCGTGCTGGTGCCCCGGCAGACCGGGCAGGTCATCGGCCCGCCCACGACGTCACCCGGCTGGACGACCGGGCCGGGCTGCTCGACGCCGGGGTGGCGCACCGCGTCGAACCAGCGCACCGGCGGCTGCGGTCCCGGGGTGTAGTGCGTGTACTGCCCGAACGACGTGTCGCCGGCCGGGTAGTAGAAGGAGCTGAACATCCGCGCGCTCTCCTGCCAGAGCGTGGATCGGGACGCGCCGGCGGCCAGCACGTACTCGGTGCGGCTGAGGGGTTCGGTGATCGGGTTGCCCGCCCGGACGTTGATCGTCTCCCACGGTTGGTAGCCGAAGCGCACCTCATCGCCCTCGCGTGCGGGCACCTCGCTCGAATACGTGGTCGGGATCGCCGCCAGGTCGCTCTCGGTCACTTGCGTCGGGAGGCTAGCCGGGATGCCGTTGCTCGGGTACTCCAGGTCGTACACGTGCCCGGTCGAGGGCGACTCTTCGCGGAAGTACATGTACGAGTGCCGGCTGCCGGTGGCGACGCTCTGGGTCGACGGCGTCGCGAACATCTCAAGGCTGGACTCGGTGCCCTCCAGCGCATGCGCCCCGGACTGCCAGTACCACGGGATGTCGCTGCCGTCGGGCGAGACGCGGTCGGTCACGAGCTGGAACTCCGGGTCGCAGCAGTTCGCGCCGGGCCGGCGCCAGCCGTTGCCGGTGTCGCTGTCCGGGGTGGTCGGCAGCGGGATCGCCTTCGCCGTGCGCGCGTCGAAGTGCAGTGTCGTGTCGTGGTTGATCGTGACCTGCGGCTGCCAGACGAAGGACATGTTGTAGTCCCACACTGTCTCGGTCTGCGGACCGTCGGGCGTCTGGAACACGATCGTCTTCTGGAACGGTGTGAAGATGAACGCGCGGATGTCGTAGTGGCCGGCCGGAACGCTCCAGTTCTGGGTGGCCAGCATGGGCAGCTCGGCCGCGAACCAGTCGGGGTGGTCGACGTTCTCGACCAGGAAGTAGCCGGGGTCGAACTCGGAGGCCGGCGGCGGCGCGACGCCGTCGCGGGTCAGCGCGGTCAGGGTCAGCGTCTGCATGTTGAAGCCGGGATCGGGCTTGGCGTTGCCGGCCGGGCTCGGGTCGCGCGGCGCGGCGGTCGGGCTGTCCAGGGCGATCGAGCGGATGCCGGCGAACGCGCTCGGGCCGGCGGCCTTGGCGTGGGAGTGCGCACGAGCGGCGTCGGTCTGCAGCTGCCGGGCGACGAGTCGGCCGAACGCCGGCGCGGCGGTCGGCGTCTCCGACATCGGGTGGGCGCTGGACGCCGTGCGCGGGGCCGGCCGGGACGAGGTGGTCAGGCCGGGTACCGCCTTGGGAGTCACGCCGGCCTGGTAGGTGACGGCGACCGGCAGCGCCGCCCCGTCGGCCACCCCGCCGCGGATCATGGCGCTGACGTCGAACAGCGACCAGTCGAGCACCCCGCCCGCGTAGGCCGCCGCGTCCGAAGGCAGCACGTAGGTGTCGCCGCGCAGGACGAACGTCGAGAAGCTGACCGGCGCGGTGCCCGGTCCGCGATCGGCCGCCTGGGTGACGATGCCCGGCCGCCCGCCCTGGTCGCTGATCGTGACCTGGTCGCCGGTGATCAGGGTGACCGTGGCGCCGCTCGAACCGGCCGCGGCCGGGGCAGCGGCCGCCGGCGCGGCGGCGGCCGGCCCGGCCGAGACCAGTCCCGCGGCGGCCAGCAGGCCGGCGATGAGCACGGATGCGGACAGGGCTGCAGCTCGGCCGCGTCTGGCAATTCCATGCTCTGCTGCGCGACGCCCGAGCACGCGATCTGCTGCGTTGTTGTCGTCGTCGCCGATACAACAGCGGTA
>DATBER010000159.1:0-38551 GCA_036558905.1 Jatrophihabitantaceae bacterium
GATGTTGCCCACCCCGGCCTCGCGCGGGTCGACGTGCCCGTAGTGGAGGCGGGCCACCAGCCACTTCTCGGCCAGGAAGATGCGGGTGAGCAGCAGGGCGTCGTCCTCGAGCTCGGGCACCCACCTCTTCTCCTCGATCAGCAGCGGCACCAGGTCGGTCGCCACCGCGTACGCGTCGAGGTGCCGCCGACGCTTGGCGTACACCTCGACCAGCGCATGGGACATCAACGTGTCGTCGGTGATGTGGCCGTCGCCCTTGTGGTACGGGGCGATTGGACGGGCGTGGCGCCAGTCCGCATTGAACGGCGCCACGATCCCGGTCACCCATCCGCCGTACCGCTCGCGGATCTGCTCCGGCGTCCAGCCCTCCGTCGCACCGCCCAGCGCGTCCCCCACGGCCGCTCCGGACAGTGCCCCAATCGCCTTGCTTTCGAGCAGACTCACTGATTGACGTCTCCCCAGCCACTGGTCAGCTTCTTGGCCAGATCATCCAGGCTCATCTTGTTCGCCAGGTACTGCTGGAAGGCCGGCGTCGCGATCTGGTCCTTCCACCGCGGGTAGTTCGTCGCCGCCTGGAACGCCGCGGCAACCTGCGACGACGCACCCTTGAGCGTCTGCGCCCAGCCGCTGGACCCGCCGGTCGCCTGGTTGATCGCGTCGCGCGCCGACTGGGTCGTCGGAATCAGCCAGTCGCCCTGTCCGACCGCGGCCAGGTTCTGGGCCTGCATGAAGTAGCTGACGAACTGGGTGGCTTCCTTGACGTGCTTGCTCGACTGAGCCACCGACAGCGTCTGCGGGTCGGCCGCCTGGTTCGACGACGTGCCGGTCAGCGGCGGCAGTACGGCCCAATGAAACGACTTGGGCGCTTCCTCGGTGATCTGCTGGGCGGCGTAGTTGCCCTCGACGACCATCGCGTACTTACCCGCGTAGAAACCGGGCAGGATGTCGGTGCCCGACTGGGTCAGCGTGACCGGGGCGATCGACTTGTCGTCGTAGGCCATAGCGTGGATGCGCTGCGGTACCTGCTTCTCGTTGTCGCCCACGTCAACCTTGGCGTCCTGGCCGCTGCCGCTGAAGTACTTGCCGTCGAAGTTCAGGCTCAGGCTGAGGATCGTCGCGGTCGGCGACTTGAGTCCCCAGCCCAGGCCGTACGTCCCGCCGGTGGTGGCCCTCTTGGCCATGGCCTGGAAGTCGTCCCACGACAGCGTCGCCCCGTCCGGCACGGTGATCCCGTCATGCTTGAGCAGATCGGTGTTGGCCATCACGACGTAGGACTGCAACAAGGTCGGCGCCGCGTAGATCTTGCCGTCGGCCGAGACGGTGTCCCACACGCCCTGCGGCACCGAGCTCTTGACGTTGTCGGGCAGGTCGCCCGTGAGGTCGGCCAGATAACCCTGCTGGATGAAGCCGGAGATGTCGGCGGCCTCGTCGTGAATGATGTCCGGCGCGGTGCCGCCCTCGAACTGGGTCACCAGCTGGTCGTGCACCGAGTCCCACGAACCCTCGCTGTACTGCACCTGGATGTTCGGGTGCGCGGCGTTCCAGTCGTTGACGATCTTCTTGACGGCCGCCACGGTCGGCTTCTGGAAGGCCAGGCTCTGGAACTTCAGCGTGACCTTGCCGCCGCCTCCGCCGCTACCGCCGCCGTTGTCGCTGCTGCTCTTGCTCGAACTGCACGCCGCGACGAGCGCGACCGCCGCGACGCCCGTCACGGCGCCGATCAGAACTCGGTTTCTCATGTGGATTCCCTTCGTGGTCGGCGCTTATCCCTTGACAGCGCCCGCCAGTAGTCCGGACGTGAGCCGCCGTTGCAGGACGGCAAACACCAGCAGGCTCGGCACTGTGGCCATTACCGAGCCGGCCGCGAGCGGGCCGAGGCTGACCTGGCCCTCGGCCCCGACGAAGTGCGCCAGCGTCAACGGCAGGGTGCGCACGTTGTCGTTCTTGAGCAGTACCAGGGCGAAGAAGAACTCGTTCCAGGCCGAGATGAACGCGAACATCGCCGTCGCGACCAGTCCCGGGCGCAGCAGCGGCAGCACGATGCTGACGAGGGTGCGCACCCGGCCGGCGCCGTCGACAGCGGCCGCCTCCTCGAGATCTCGCGGTAGCGCCGCGACGTAGCCGCGCAGCATCCACAGTGCAAACGGCAGCGTCCAGACGAGGTACACCAGCACCAGGCCGAACAGCGAGTTCAGCAGGTGGATCGAGCGCAGGATCATGAACAGTGGGATCACGATCAGGATCACCGGGAACAGCTGGCTGACCAGAATCCAGCCCGTCGCGATCGGGCGAAGTCGCGTCTTGAACCGGCCGAGCGCGTACGCGGCCGGGAAGGCCACCACTATCGTCAGAACCATGCTGCCCAGCGCCACGATCGTGCTGTTGCCGGCCGAGCGCAGCAGGCCCTGCGCGTCGAACGCGTCGGAGTAGTTGCTCCACTGGAAGTGGTGCGGGATGAGGTGCGGGCTGATCGATGCGAGTTCGCGCGGCGTCTTGAGCGAGATCGACAGCAGCCACAGCAGTGGAAATCCGAGGAAGATCAGGTACAGGGCCAGCGCGACGTACTGCCCGGTACGGACCGTCTTGCTGGGCCTTCTCATGCGTCCGCCCTCCGGAGGCCGGCCCGCAGATACAGGCCCAGGAAGATCACCACAAGAAGCACCATCACGTCGCCCATGGCCGATGCGTAGCCGAACTGTCCGTACCGGAACGCCTCGTTGTAGGCGAACAGCATCGGCAGCATCGTCTTGCCGCCCGGCCCGCCGGCGGTGAGCACGTAGACCAGGCCGAACGAGTTGAAGTTCCAGATGAAGTCGAGCGACGTGATCGCGAAGATGATCGGCCGCAGCTGCGGCAGCGTCACGCTGAAGAAGCGCCGCCCGGCACCGGCCCCGTCGACCGCGGCCGCCTCGTGCAGGTCGGCCGGAATGCCCTGCAGGCCGGCCAGCAGCGCGATCGTCGTCTGCGGCATGCCGACCCAGACGCCGACCATGATCACGGCCGGCAGCGCGGTGTGGAAGTCGCCGAGCCAGTTGATGCCGGTGTCGCTGATGTGCAGGTCCTTCAGCGACTGGTTCACCGGGCCGACCGTCGGATCGAGCAGCAGCCGCCACATGATCGCGACGATCACCGGCGGCATCGCCCACGGGATCAGCGCCAGGGTGCGGGCCAGCCAGCGCAGCCGCAGATCCTCGTTGAGCAACAGGGCCAGGCCCAGCCCCAGCACGAACTGGATCAGCGTCACCGAGACGGCCCAGATCAGTCCGATGCGGAACGAGTCGAGGAACAGGTGGTTGTGCCAGAGTTTGCGGAAGTTCTCGAGTCCGATGACGTGCGTGGCGATGCCCAGGCCGGCGCGCTTGTCGGTGAACCCGTAGTAGACGCCCTGCGCGAGCGGGATGACGCTGAGCACCAGTACCGGGATGAGCGCGGGAAGCGTCAGCAGCCAGGCGTCGCGCGATCCGCTCCCCCGGCGGCGGCGCACCGGCGACGGCGGGCTCTCGAGCTGCGGCTCGACCACAGTGGTCGTCATCGGACCGGCCGCTTCGGTGCGCTCGACGCCCGCAACACGAGCTTCGGCTGGACGGTCACCCGGCTGGCCGCGCGGGTGCGGTCGCCCAACCGGTCGAGCAGCATGGTGGCCGCGATCCGGCCGCGTTCCTCCGAGCCGAGCGAGACGCTGGTCAGCCCGGGCACGGCCAGCTCGGCCAGATCGGTGTCGTCCATGCCGACGACCGCCACGTCCTCGGGCACGTTCAGCCCGCGCGAGCGCAGCACGCGCATCGCGCCGATGGCCAGCAGGTCGTTGGCGCAGACGATGGCATCGGGCTCGTAGTGGGTGAGCAGCGTGCTGGCCGCCTTCTCGCCCGCATCGTGCGTGAAGTCGGTGGCTGTGACGGACTGGGCGGTGGCCACCTTCCGGCCCAGCGCCCGCATCGCCTGCAGAAAACCGCGCTCGCGGGCCCGGCCCGGCACCGTATCGGTCGGACCGTTCAGCAACGCGACGGCCCGCCGGCCGGACTCGGCCAGGTGGGCCACCGCCAGGCCGACGCCGCGGGTGGAGTTCGTCCGGACGTTGTCCAGGTCGACGCCGGCCGGCAGGCTACCGACGACCACGATGGGCACCCGCGACTGGCGCAGCTCGGCCACCACGTGGTCGGTCATGCGGATCGGGCTGACGATCAGGCCGTCGGCGTAGCCCTGGTTGAGACCGCGGATGAGCCCGATCTCGTCGTCGGGGCTGGCGCCGGTGGACGACACGACCAGCCGGAACCCGGCGGCGCTCACCACCCCCTCGATGGCCCGCATCATGGCGACGTAGACGGGGTTGCCGAGGTCGGCCACGGCGAAGGCCAGCTGCTCGGTGCGCCCGACCTTGAGCGAGCGCGCCGTGGCGTCGACGACGTAGCCCAGCTGGGCCGCCGCTTTCTGCACCCGCGCTACCGTGGCCGGGCTGGCCGACCCGCCGCTCAGCGCCCGCGACGCCGAGGCGACGGATACGCCAGCGTGCCTCGCGACCTCGGTCAGAGTCGGGCGACTGGGGGGCACGGGTCTCCTTGTTCAAACGATCTTGTAATCGTTTCCATCCGCAGTCTGCGCCAGCCGGCAGGAGCTTGTCAACGGTCGAATTTCTTTGATGGTCGGCTTTATAGATCGAATAGTCGAGCCGTCCTCACCAGTCGGCGGCGCTGTCCAGGCATCGAGACGCAATCGTTTCCAACCTGTGCGGGTACGAATGACGACCCCGCGTGAAGTATTCGGTGGCCTCGCCCGCCGTCGACCTGTAAGTTGTCGCTGACAGGTGTCAGGGAGGCCTAGCTGAACGAGGACGAGCTGCTCGCGTTGATCGGCGCAGTCGCGCACCCGCTCCGGTTGCGGGTGATCGACGAGCTGGCCGGCGGGCGCGTGCACGTGAGCGAGCTGGCCCGCCGGCTCGGGCTCTCGCGTCCACTGCTGTACCTGCACCTCGAACGACTGGAGAAGGCCGGGCTGGTCACCGGCCGGCTCGAACTAGCGGAGAGCGGCAGGGCGATGAAGTATTACGAACTGAACGACTTCGACGTGCACATCACGGTCGACGTCATACGCAAGGCGCTGAGCGAAGGAGAACCGACCGCATGACCGGCGCAGTCATCGCGATCTCGATCGTCCTGATCGTGTTCGCCGCCGCCGCGGCGATCACGCTGTCCTACCACCGCCTGCAACGCCACCGGTCCGACGCGGTGGCGCTCGCCGGCTACCGGCGCCTGGCCGAGGAAGCGGCGGCCGCCCAGACCGACATGCGGGCCCAGCTCGCCAGCTTCGACCTGCGCCTGGCCGCCATCGAGAAGCTGCTCAAGGACATCCCATGAGTACAGCCCAGCTGCGGTTCCGGGCTCCCCTTCCGCTGCTGTTCTCCCGGGCTCCGTGGGCCGCGTTCTGGTACCTGCTGGGTTCGATGTTCCTCGGGACGCTGTGGTTCTCGATCACGTTCACGCTGCTCGCCACCGGGCTTACGCTCGGCCTGTTCTGGGTCGGCCTGCCCGTGCTCGTCGCGGCGCTGGCCACCACTCGCGCGCTGGCCGAAGTCGAGCGGCGCCGCATCGGGACGGTCGGCGGCCCGCGCATCTCGACTCCGTACCGTCCGGTATCGGGCACCGGGTTCCGCGCGCGACTCGGCCAGCGGCTGCGCGATCCGGCCACCCGGCGCGACACCGTACTGCTCGTCGTGCTGTGGCCCGCGGTGTTCGTCATCGACACCGTCGCCGTCGTGTTCTGGCTGGCCTGCTTCGCGCTGATGAGCCTGCCGATCTGGTACCGCTACGTGCCCAACACGTTCGACAACGGCACGAAGGCGCACGGCGTCGCCTTCGGCAACTTCCCCGACGGACCCCACGCCGGCCACCACTGGGGTTTCTTCGTGGGCGACATGCGGTCCGCGCTGTTGGCCGCCGCCGTCGGTCTGGTTCTGCTGGTCGTCGCCGGCAACTACCTCCTCGTTGCGCTGGCCCGCGCGCACGGGGCGATCACCCGGTCGCTGCTCGGCCCGGCCATCGATCCGCTGGCCGCGGCCCGGCAGATGCTGATCGCCGACCCGGAACTATCCCGCCGCTAGCGCACCTGTCACCAGACTGGCCACGTGCGCCTGTCCGGCCCCGTTCGGGTGCACCGGCACGATCGACGTCGAGGTCGGGATCAGCCCCTCGACCCACTTGTCGGCCGGCGTCTGGCAGGCGTCGTGGCCGGTCGTCTCGCCCGGGTTGACGGCGCTCGCGCCGTGGGCGCTCGCCTCGGTGCCGAGCATGGCGTTGAGGCTGTGCTCGATCGTGTTCAGCCACGGCACGTCGCCCCGCGCGATCGGGACGAGCGGCCAGCAACCGCCGCTCGGCGGCAGGATGCGCAGGTAGCCCACCACGACGATGCGCGCGTGCGGCGCACGAGCCTGGATGCCGGCCAGCACTGCATCGACCTTGGGCGCCGTCTGCGCGATCGCGGCCTGGAGCTGATCCGCGCCGCCGGACGTGTAGTGCTGCTGGCACGGCTTGCCGACCGGGTTGGTGACGCTCAGCGCGGCGCAGGTGGCCACGATCGACGCGAAGCCGATGTCGTTGCCGCCGATGGTCAGCGTGACCAGGTCGGTGTCGGGGGTGAGCGCGCTGAACTGCGGCGGGTTGCTGCCCAGCGGCACCGACTGCGACTGCGTCATGTCGACGGTGGTGGCCCCGCCGCAGGAGATGTCGACGAACGTCTGCGGGTTGATCGTGGCCGCGACGTCGGACGGGTAGTTGTCGCTGGCCCGGGCGCAGCCGGTCGGATCGGTGCGCCAATCCTGGATGTCGCCTACCGAGGCGTAAGAGTCGCCGAGGGCGACGTAGCGATGCGCCGCCGGGCTCGCCGCGGCGGCCGGCGCGGTCAGGCCGGCTCCGACCAGAAGGGCAAGGGCCAGCAGGACGCTCGGACGGAACGCTCGCATGGCGCCACCTCGTGAGTCCGGAGGGTTACTCACGGGTAAACGTGGCATAGCGGGACGGAGGCGTCAACCGCTACGGAAGTGGCGGGCCGGTCAACCCGCGCGATATTCGCGGAGCAGTCCCCGGCTGATGATCGTCTTCTGGATCTCGGACGTACCCTCGCCGATGAGCAGGAACGGCGCCTCACGCATGAGCCGCTCGATCTCGTACTCCTTCGAGTAGCCGTATCCGCCGTGGATGCGGAACGACTCCTGCGTGACCTCGGCGCAGTACTCGGAGGCCAGCAGCTTGGCCATGCCGGCCTCGACGTCGTTGCGCTCGCCCGCATCCTTCAGCCTGGCTGCGTTCACCATCATCAGGTGGGCGGCCTCGACCTTGGTGGCCATCTCGGCCAGCTTGAACGCGATCGCCTGGTGCTCGGCGATCGGCTTGCCGAACGTCTGGCGCTGCTGGGCGTACGCCACGGCCAGCTCGAAAGCCCTTATCGCGACGCCACATCCACGCGCGGCCACGTTGACCCGGCCGACCTCGACGCCGTCCATCATCTGGTAGAAGCCCTTGCCCCGCTCGCCGCCGAGCACCGACGACGCCGGTACGCGCACCCCGTCGAGCACCATCTCGGTCGTCTCGACCCCTTTGTAGCCCATCTTGTCGATCTTGCCGGGGATCGTCAGTCCGGGACGCGTCTCGCCGAAACCGGGTTCCTTCTCGACCAGGAACGTGGTCATGTTGCGGTACGCCGAATCGGCGCCCAGGTCGTCGCGCACGAGGGTGGCCACGACGCCGGCGCGCGCGCCGTTGGTCAGCCACATCTTCTGCCCGTCCAGCACGAACTCGTCGCCCTCGGCGCGGGCCCGGGACTTGATCGCGGCGACGTCGGACCCGCACTCCGGCTCGCTCATCGAGAACGCGCCGCGGATCTCGCCCGACGCCATGAGCGGCAGCAGCCGCTGCTTCTGCTCGTCAGTACCGTGCTGGGCGATCATGTACGCAACGATGAAGTGCGTGTTGATCACTCCGGAGATCGACATCCAACCGCGGGCGATCTGCTCGACGACCAGCGCATAAGTCAGCAGCGACTCGCCGAGGCCGCCGTACTCCTCGCTGATCGTCAGGCCGAACAGGCCCATCTCCTTCATACCGTCGACGATCGCCTCGGGGAACTCGTCCTTGTGCTCGAGCTCGGTCGCGTACGGGATGATCTCCTTCTCGACGAAGGTCTTGACGGTCGACAGGATCTCGGTCTGGAACTCGGTCAGACCAGCCGTCTGGGCCAGGCGCGCCATCGTCAACACTCCTCGGGGAAACGGGAAGTTACCGAGAAGTATCGCCCTTGAGCCGGGCAACTGCCGGTGAGATCGGTTACTTCACCACGGAGGTGTAGTCGACGACGTCGTTCGACGGCGGCAGGGCCGGCGAGAACGGCTTGTTGTAGTCGCTGATGGTCAGTCCGCCGCCGTCGCCGGGAGCACTTTCGACCTTGAGCAGCAAGGGCGCTCCGCTGGCCGCGACGTAGATCTTGCTGCCGTCCTTGGTGTCGGTGTAGACGGTGGCGGCCGTGCCGCTGACCGTCGCGGTGCCGCCCTTGGTGAACGGTCCCGACTGGCTGGCCGCGCTCGTCTTGTACGACTGGACGAAGTGATCCTTGTCGACGTAGTCGAGCAGCTGGGCGAACTCGGATTGCGACGTCGGCACGCGCACCCAGTGCGGGGCCAGCGTTGCGGCCAACTGCTCGACGTCGGGCTTGTTGCCGATGGTCGCCTTCCAGTTGGCCACGCTCGTCTTGACGTAGGTGTCGGCACCGTGGCCGGCCAGGTCGAACCGAGCACTGCCCTGGGTGAAGAAGCCGGAGCCACCGTCGGCGCCGAAGTGCACATCCAGGCTGTACGGCATGTTCTGATCCTTGCCACTGCCCACGACGTGGAAGCTGTGCGCCGCGCCGACGGCGGAGAACACCCGGTCGACGAAGCTCTTGACGTCGAGGTTCGCGTTCTCTGAGGCGGCGCCGGCCGGCGGTGTGCTCGGGCTGTGGCTCTTCTCGTTCGACGAGCAGGAGGCGACTACGAGAGATGCGACGGCGACCGTCACGAGCGCAGTGATCAATGCCCTAGGTCGCATCGCGACGGAACTCCTCGAACGGAAACGACAGAACGGGCCGAACTCTAACGGACCGTCCGATCCGCGTCAGGTGAACGACTGGCAAACCGGCGCGCGCCCGGGCGACCCTGCCCGCCGTCGACAACCACGTTGGTGCCGGTGATCCACGACGCCCGGTCCGACAGCAGGAACGCGACGACATCGGCTACTTCGTCGAGGGTGCCCAGCCGTCCCCACGGGAACTCGGTGGCGAGCCAGGTCGCGAACTCGTCCGGGAACTGCTCGCGGAACTGCTCGTGGCCGCCACCGGGGAACATGATCGAGCCGGGCGACACCGCGTTGACCCGGATCGACTGCGACGCCAGCTCGTGGGCCAGCTCGACGGCAAGCGTGACCTCGGCTGCTTTGGCCGTGGCGTACGTGGTGCGCGGGGTCGGGCGCAGCCCGCTGACCGACGCGATCAGCACCGCCGAACCGCCGTGGGCCATGTGCGGCACGGCCGAGCTGACCAGCGCGACCGCGTGGCCGACGTTGAGCGCAAGTGTTCCGGCCATCGACGCTGCCACCTGCGCCGGCGACTCACCCAGCACCGCCCCGCCCACCGCTCCGCCGGCGTTGGCCACCACGTGGTCGAGACCGCCGAGTTCGGCGGCGATTCCGTCGACGGCGGCCGCCAGCGCAACCGGCTCGGCGACGTCGGCCGAACGGGTCAGCACGGTGGTGCCGTGCGCGGCGAGCGCCTCGCGGGCCGAGTCGAGCCGGGCCGGGTCGCGGGCGATCAACCCGACCTGCGCGCCTTCCTCGGCCAGCCGGTGGGCGATGGCCAGCCCGATGCCCTGACTGGCCCCGGTGATCACCGCGCGGGCGCCCCGCAGGTGGAGATCCATCAGCCTTCGGGCGGCGTGAACGTGCTGGTGCGCGCGAGGCCGGCCGCCCGGCCCTTGGCCGCGATGACCAGTGCCATCTTGCGGGAGGCCTCGTCGATCATCTCGTCGCCGAGCATGGCCGAACCCTTTTTGCCACCGGCCTCGGACGTGGCCCAGTCGTAGGCGTCCAGGATCAGCTCGGCGTGGTCGTAGTCGTCCTGGCTCGGCGCATACACCCCGTTGGCGGCGTCGATCTGCCCTGGGTGCAGCACCCACTTGCCGTCGAAGCCCAAGGCGGCCGACCGCGACGCCACCCGGCGGAATCCCTCGACGTCGCGAATCTGCAGGTACGGCCCGTCGATCGCCTGCTTGTCGTTGGCCCGCGCCGCCATGAGAATCGACATCAGGATGTGGTGGTACGCGTCGCCCACGTCGTAGCCGGGCGGCTGCTCGCCCACCACGAGCGACTTCATGTTGATGCTGGCCATGAAGTCGGCCGGTCCGAAGATGATCGTCTCGACCCGGGGCGAGGCCTGGGCGATCTCGTTCACGGCGATCAGCCCCTGGGCGTTCTCGATCTGGGCCTCGATGCCGATGCGGCCCACCTCGAACCCCATCGTCTTCTCGATCTGGGTCAGCAGCGTGTCCAGCGTGATCACCTGGGCGGCGCTCTGGACCTTGGGCAGCATGATGCAGTCGAGGTTCGGCCCGGCGCCCTCGACCACCTCGATCACATCGCGGTACGTCCAGTGCGTGGTGAGGTCGTTGACGCGAACGACGCGGATCTTGTCGCCCCAACCGCCCTCGTTCAGCGCGGCGACGATGTTCTTGCGCGCCTCGGGCTTGGCGAGTGGCGCGCACGCGTCCTCGAGGTCGAGGAACACCTGGTCGGCCGGCAGTCCCTTGGCCTTTTCGAGGAAGCGCGGGTTGCTGCCCGGGACGGCCAGACAGGAACGACGGGGACGCAGGTCGGCGGTCATGCCTGCGAGCATGCCACCCGATCCGCCGCCCCTCGGTGTGACTTTGACCCCCGAACGGTCGCTATCCGACCGGCTCGGCGACCCTTCGGGGTCGAAGTGGGAGCGCAAGCCGGCTCAGTCGATGTCGGCCGGGGTGGCCCGGGCGCGGACGACCAGCGCCAGCCCGCCGAGCAGCAGCAACAAGCCGGGCAGGGCGCTCAGCGGCGGGTGCTGGTGCAGCCACAGGTAGGCGACGAGCGCGGCACCCGGCGTCTCGAGCAGCAGGGCCAGGCTGACCACCGTGGGGCTGGTCGTGTGCAACACCACATTGATGAGCGTGTGTCCGAGCAGCTGGGCACACAGCGTCACGAGCACGATCTTGAACCAGGCGTTGCCGGAGAAGCCCGTCATCGATACGCCACCGATCACGCAGGCGATCAGCAGCAGCACCGCGCAGGTGGCGTAGCAGACCGCGGTGTACGCCGTCGTGGACATCCGGGCCCGGGCCGCCGCCCCGATCGTCACGTAGCCGGCGGCGGCACAGCCCCCGGCCAGGGCCAGCAGGTCTCCGCCCAACGCCCGGGCCGACACGCTCAGGTCGGCGCCCGCGACCAGCGCCGTGCCGAACGCCGCCACGACGATGCCGGCCCAGGCCAGGCCGGGTAGTCGACGTCCGAGGGCCAGGGCGATCAGCCCGGCGAAGATCGGCTGGGCGCACACGAGCGCGGTCGCCGAGGCCACGCTCGTCATGGTCAGGCTGGGCACCCAGGTGCCGAAGTGCAGGGCCAGGGCCACCCCGGCGAGCAGCGCCAATCCCCAGGCCTTCCGCCCGACGTGACGGGCCGCGCGCCGGGCGTCGCGGCGGGCCAGCGTCGCGGCGGTCGCGAACCCGGCACCCATCACGTTGCGCCACAAGGAGATCGCGAGCGCCGGCGCCACCGTGGCGGCCATCAGCGGTCCGGAGAAGGACACTCCGGCGATGGCCACGGCCAGCAGCATCGCGTCGCGAGGTGGCGGTGCGGCCAGCCTCTCGGCGCTCTGCTGCCGCGCCGCGCTCACCACGTTTGCCATCGTGGCACGCTGCATCACCAGGTTTCCGGGCCGCGGCGACTAATCTTCACGCGTGAGTGCTGTGCCGAGGGTGTTTATCGCCCACCTTTCAGGCATAGGCGTCTTCGACCCGAACGGCGATCAGATCGGACGGGTTCGCGACGCCGTTGCCACCCTGCGCGTCGGGCGCCAGCCGCCCCGCGTGCTGGGCCTGGTGGTCGAATTGCTGTACCGACATCGCATCTTCGTCCCGATGGGGCGTGTCACTCGCATCGAGAACGACGCGGTGATGCTGACGACCGGCACGGTGAACATGAGGCGCTTCGAGCGACGCCCGAGCGAGCTGCTCGTGCTGAGCGAACTGCTCGACCGCACCGTGACCGTCACCGAGGACGGCCGGCGGGTCAGCATCGTCGACGTCGCGATGGAGCAGAACCGGATCAACAACTGGGAGATCACCCGGCTGGCCGTGCGCGGATCGGGCAGCCGCATCACCCGGCGGCGGGGCGAGCTGTTCCAGGTCGACTGGAACGAGGTCGACGGTCTGTCACTGTCCGAGTCGAACCAGGGTACCGAGACGCTGCTGGCCGTACTGGCCGGCATGCGCCCGGCCGACGTGGCCGGCGCGCTGCGCGACATGACCGGCAAGCGCCGTCTCGAGGTGGCCAAGGCCCTGGACGACGAGCGGCTGGCCGACGTGCTCGAGGAGATGTCCGAGGACGACCAGGTGCGGCTGCTGGCGTCCCTGGAGGACGAGCGGGCCGCCGACGTCCTGGAGGCGATGGACGACGACGACGCGGCCGACCTGCTGTCCGAGCTGCCGACCGACGAGCAGGAACGTCTGCTCAAGCTGATGGAGCCGGACGAAGCCGAGCCGGTGCGCCGCCTCATGACCTACGCCGAGTACACCGCCGGCGGGCTGATGACCACCGAGCCGGTGATCCTGCTGCCCGACGCGACGGTGGCCGAGGCCCTGGCCCTGGTGCGCAATCCCGATCTGCCCACGGCGTTGGCCACCCAGGTGTTCGTGGTGCGCCCGCCGCAGGCCACGCCCACGGGCAAGTTCCTCGGCACGGCGTTCCTGCAGCGACTGCTGCGCGAGGCGCCGTCCGTGCTGGTGAGCGGCCTGGCCGAGAAGGATCCCGCCGCCTTGCGCCCGGACACCCCGATCACCGAGGTCACCAAGCACATGGCCACCTACGACCTGGTGGCCGCCCCGGTGGTCGACGAGAACGACCGCCTGCTCGGGGCGGTGTCGGTCGACGACGTCCTCGACCACCTGCTGCCTGAGGACTGGCGCGACATCGACACCGAGTCGGCCGAACCACCGGGCCCGACGGTCGGTGCGCCGCCGGCGACGGCCAGACCGACCGGAGCGCCTGGACGACCGACGCTCGGCGCACCGCCGGCGACGGCCAGACCGGCCGAGGCGCCACGACCGCCGGGCGGCCGCCATGGCTGAGCGGCGCGGCGACCGGCTCGACCAGCCGCGCGAGCCCCGGGCGTTGCGGCCACCACGCATCGACGCCGAGGCATTCGGCCAGTGGACCGAGAAGGTCGCTCGGTTCCTCGGCACGGGGCGCTACCTGGTCGTGCAGACAGTGGTGATCATCCTCTGGATCGGCTGGAACACGCTGACCCCGAAGGGCTGGCACTTCGACCCGTACGCGTTCCTGTTCTTGACCCTGATCCTGTCGCTACAGGCCGCGTACTCGGCGCCGCTGATCCTGCTCGCGACCAACCGGCAGGACGACCGCGACCGGGTCAACCTCGAAGAGGACCGCAGCCAGTCCCGGCAGGCCAAAGCCGATCTGGAGTACCTGGCCCGCGAACTGGCCGCCGTCCGGCTGGCCCTGGGCGACGTGGTAACCCGCGACTTCCTGCGCTCGGAGCTCACCCGCCTCGACGGCGGCCGCGACCAGTCCAACTGAGCCGGAAACGCCAGATGGGCCGGCACCGGCGATACCGGCGTCATCGGAGTACAGCACTGCTGTCCAAGTGCCGGCCCTCGGGTGTCGGACGTCGAGGTCGGCCACGTTCGGGACGGATGCCGCCGGCATTGCTCGGCCTGGGCTATCCGGCCAGCCGGAGCAGCGCGGCCACGGCGGCGGCGATCACCACGACGGCCAGGAACGGTGCGCGGCGCCACACGGCCACCGCGCCGGCGGCGAATCCGGCCAGGCGCGGGCCGTCCCACTGCAGGTGCCGCCCGGAGGCCAGCGCCTCGACGACGACCAGCGCGGCCAGCAGCGCCACCGGCAACAGCTCGACCAGCCGGCGCACCCGCGGCTCGTCCAGCACCCGGGCCGGCACCAGATAGCCGGCCAGCTTGAGCAGGTAGCAGCCGGCCGCGGTGGCCAGCACGAGCGCCCAGGGGTTCATCGCCGGCTCCCGGCCGGGACGCGCAGGCTGCCCAGTAGCAGGGCAGCTGCCGACGCCAGGATGGGCACGCCCGGCGGGGTCAGCGGGATGAGCACCAGGGCGATCACCGCGGCGCCCACGGCGATCCGCCGCTCGACCGCGCCGGCGCGCAGCCGGGGGGCGAGCAGGGCCAGGAACGCCGCCGGCACGACGGCGTCCAGCCCGAACTTGGTCGGATCGCCGAGGGCCTGCGCGCCGGCCGCCCCGGCGAGCGTCGTCGCGTTCCAGCACACGTAGATACCGGCGAACGTCCACCAGAACGCCAACCGGGACAGTGCCGGGTCGCGCCGGGCCACCGCCATGGCCGTCGTCTCGTCGATGGTGCCGTGGGCGGCGGCGAACCGACGAAGGCCGCGCACCTCGAGCAGGGGCGCCAGCCGCATCGCGTACAGGGTGTTGCGCGCGCCCAGCAGCAGCCCGCTGGTCAGCGCGGTGCCCAGCGTGCCGCCGCCCGCCACCACGCCGACCACGGCGAACTGCGTCCCGCCGGTGAACGCCAGCAGCGACAGCAGCGAGGTCTGCAATACCGACAGGCCGGCCGCCACCGAGGCGGCCCCGAACGCGACGCCGTAGGCGCCGACCGCGAGGCCGACGCCCAGCGAGTCGCGCACGACGCCGCGGCGATTCTCTTCCAGCACCCCGCCGACGCTAGGTCGGGCGTTACGCGATTTCTTGAACGATCCGGCGCTCGCGCGCGAACCGGGCCGGCGGTACGCCGATGTGGCGGCGGAAGTGCCGGGTCAGGTGGGCCTGATCGGCGAAGCCCACCTCCTGCGCCGTTGCGGCGACCTCGGCGCCGGCGGTGAGCAGAGTCCGGGCCCGCTCGACGCGCGCCTGCGTCAGGTAGGCGTGCGGGGGCAGCCCGACGTGCCGGCGGAACGCCCGGGTCAGCGCGAACGGGCTGCACCCGGCCAGCTGGGCCAGCTCATCCACGGACGGCGGGTCGGCCATCCGCGCGTGCAGCAGTTCCACGCACCGGTTCACATGCCGCGTGCCCGGATCGGCCGGCGTCGCGACGGTGCGGGCCGGGCGGCCGTAGCGGCGCACGGCCAGGGTCACGGCCGCCCGGGCCGTCTCGGACGCGGCCAGCCGATCACCGGAGGCCGCCGCAGCGTGCGCCCGCAGAAATGCGTCGACGGCCTGCTGGTCGTGCACCAGCCCCTGCGGGAAGCTGGGCCGCCGCCCGCCGGCCACGTCTGCGACCAGGTCGGTGTCGACGTAGAGCACCTCGTAGCGCCAGCCGCCCGGCTCGCCCGGTTGGCCGGTGTGCACCGCGTCCGCGTCGACCACGGACAGCGTGCCCGGCACGGCGTGGTGCAGGGTCCCGCGGTAGTCGAAGTCCTCGACGCCGGATGTCACGACGCCGAACACGTACTGCCGGTGCCGGTGCCGGCCGAACGAGTGGGTGACGTAGCGCGCGTGCAGCAGGTCGGTGTTGGCGTACACCGGATGCGGCCAGTGCCGCGCCTGCTCGTCGGCGCTCATACCGTCGACGGTAACCGCCGCGACCTACCCGATTCCCTCGTCGAGGCCGTCGGGCTCGTCGTCAATGGGGGCCGGACGCTCGAGCAGGTCGGGATCGAGCCGGCCCAGCAGCATGTGCAGGTCGTGCAGCTCGCGGTCGGAGAAGCGGGACAGCCAGTAGGCCTGGACGCCGGCCAGGTGGGTCGGCGCGGCCGCGCGCAGCTTCTCGAATCCGGCCGGTGTCAGCACCGTGTACAGGCCGCGGGCATCACCCGGATACGGCTCGCGCGTCACCAGGCCCTCGGACTGCAGCCGGTCGACGAGCCGGGTGAGCCCGGACCGCGACAACAGCACCTTGTCGGCCAGGTCGGCCATGCGAAGCCGGCGTTGCGGCGCCTCGGCCAGCTGCACGAGCACGTCGTACCAACCGAGCGGCATCCCGGTCTCGTTGATCAGGTCCCGCTCGAGCTTGCGCAGTACTGAGGCGTGCGCCCGGAGGAAGGTCCGCCACGCGAGGACGCGCCAATCCGTCGCTCGGATCGGCTGGTGCGTACGCGTCATAGATCGAGATCCTAGTGTCGCGTTATGGCGGTATGTTCACGCCCTGCGATACGCGGCCCGGCTCGACGCGGCGCCCCGCGCGTCGCACGTACGATCGGAAGGTGCCTGTCCCCAGCTCAGCCGACGTGACCGCCGCCCTCGCCACCGTCCTTGATCCGGAGATCCGCAAACCGATCACCGATCTCAACATGGTGTCCGGGGTGGACGTCGAACCCGACGGCACCGCCCGCGTCGAGGTGCTGCTGACCGTGCCGGGCTGCCCGATGAAGGAGCAGCTGACCCGCGACGTGACCGCCGCCGTGTCCCGCCTGGACGGCATCACCGGCGTCGAGGTCAGCCTGGGCGTGATGTCGGACGAGCAGCGCCGCGCGCTGAGTCAGCAACTGCGGGGCGACGCCCCGGCGAACGAGATCCCGTTCGCCCAGCCCGGCTCACGGACCCGCGTGTACGCGGTGGCGTCGGGCAAGGGCGGGGTGGGCAAGTCGTCGGTCACGGTGAACCTGGCCGTCGCTCTGGCCCAGAAGGGCCTGTCGGTGGGCGTGCTCGACGCCGACATCTACGGCTTCTCGGTGCCCCGCATGCTGGGCGTCACCGGCAAGCCGACCCAGGTCGAGAACATGATCATGCCTCCGGTTGCCCACAACGTGAAGGTCATCTCGATCGGCATGTTCACGCCTGGCAACACCGCCGTCGTGTGGCGGGGCCCGATGCTGCACCGGGCCCTGCAGCAATTCCTGGCCGACGTGTTCTGGGGCGAACTGGACGTGCTGCTCATGGACCTGCCGCCCGGCACCGGCGACATCGCGATCTCGGTCGCCCAGCTCGTCCCCTCGGCCGAGCTGCTGGTGGTGACGACTCCGCAGCTGGCCGCCCGCGAGGTGGCCGAGCGGGCCGGGTCGATCGCCCTGCAGACCCACCAGCAGGTCGTCGGCGTGGTGGAGAACATGAGCTGGCTGGACCTGCCCGACGGCACCCGGATGGAACTGTTCGGCGTCGGCGGCGGTCAGGCGGTGGCCGACTCCCTCGCGACGTCGACGGGCACCCGCGTGCCGCTGCTCGGCCAGGTGCCGATCGACCAGCGGGTGCGCGAGGGCGGCGACGCCGGGGCGCCCGTGGTGCTCACCGATCCGGACTCGCCGGCCGCCCGGGCCTACCGCGAGGTCGCCGAGACGCTGGCCCGACGGCAGCACAGCCTGGTCGGACGCTCGCTCGGCCTGAGCCCGGCTCGCTGATCCGGCCGATCGGTCAGGTGGCGTCCTCGTCGTAGGGCGCCTTCTCGCCGCGCCCGAGGGGTTGCTGCGCCGCCGGCCGGGCGGGTTCCGGCGTCGGGTCCGCGGCCGCCGCGGGAGCCGCCGGCGCCGTCGATGCCGGGGCGGCGGCCACCTCGTCGTCGTCGCCGAGGATGGCCCGGGTGATCGCGGTGCGCGGGTTGAGCGCGCGCAGGTCGCGCAGGGCCTGCAGGTCGACGTCGGAGAACTCGGGGCCGAGCTCGTTCTTGAGCTGGTTGCGCGCGCCGGTGGCCATGTCGCGCAGCTGACGCAGCATGCGGGTTGCGTCCTTGACCATGCCGGGCAGCCGCTCCGGGCCGAGAACGATCATGCCGACGAGGGCGAGCACGAGCAGTTCCATCGGCCCGATGTTGAACATCGCAACACCCTCTAGTCAGTGCCGAGCACAACGTTGACGGCGGATTCCTTGTTGCCACGGTAGTAGCGAACTTTCACCGTGTCTCCAGGCTTGTGTCGTTGCACCACCACTGTTAACCGATCCGACGATTCGATCAGCGTCGAGTCGATCATCGTGATGACGTCGCCCGCCTTCAGTCCGGCCTGGTCGGCCGGGCCCTCGGGGCTCACCTGGTTGATGAAGGCGCCGAGGTACACGGTCGCTACGCTGCTGCGAGCCTGCAGGCCGATCGAGGCGTGTTCGATCTTGCCGCCGTGGATGATTGTCTCGGCGATCGGACGGGCCTGGTTGATCGGGATGGCGAAGCCCAGGCCGCTGTTGGCGCCGCTCAGCGTGGCGATTGCGGTGTTGACGCCGATCACCGCCCCGGAGGCATCGATCAGGGCTCCGCCCGAGTTGCCCTCGTTGATCGCGGCGTCCGTCTGTACCGCGTCGAGTATCGCGCCGTTGGGGTCGTCGCTTTCCGGGACGGGCCGGTCGAGCGCCGAGACGATGCCCTCGGTGACCGTGCTGCGCAGACCGAGCGGCGAGCCGATCGCGATCACCGGGTCGCCCACCGCGATCTTGTCCGAGTCGCCCAGCGAAGCGACGGTGAGCTTGGCCTGATCGACCTTTATGACCGCCAGATCGGTTTTCGGGTCGCGCCCGACGAGCTTGGCGGGCGTACGGGACAAGTCGCTGAACGTCACGAACATCGTCGCGGTCGGGTCGGCCACCACGTCGGCGACGACGTGGTTGTTGGTCAGGATGTAGCCGTGCTTGTCGATCACGATCCCGGACCCGGCGGTGTCCTCCTGTTGGCTGTGGATGTCGATCGAGACGACGGCGGGCGTGACCCGTTTGGCCAGGTCGGCGCTCGAGTCGGGCGGCCGGTTGGCCGGCGTTCCGGTCTTGGCCAGCTTGACGTCGCCGTTGTGCAGCGCACCGTGCGCCCGGTTGGCCAGCCAGTAGCCGGCCCCGCCGCCCAGGGCCCCGGCGACGAGCGCGACGACCACCGCCAGAAGCAGCGCGCTGAGCCCGAACCGGCCACGGACCACCTTGGCCGGCGCCGCAGCCAGCTCTTCCTCCTCGCCGAGCGTGGTCGGAGGCTCCTCCTCCCGCTCGCTGTCCTCGTCGGCCGGCAGCTGGGCCGGCCGCCCGCCGGCGAACACCGCCGGGCGGCCGAGCCAGAACGGCGAGCGCGGATCACGCCACGGATCGCGGCGGGCGTCCGGCTTCCACCAGGGCGATTCGGGCGCGCGCCCCCGCGGCGTGATGCGACTGCCCGGCTCGGGGTCGAACGCGTCGGCTCCCCGGGGGCGGCCGTACTCGCGGGACAGGCCGGGGGACACCGGCGGCGACGCGACCCGGTGCGCCGGCGGGATGCGCTCGCCGGGCAGCGGCGCGAATTCGGCGGCGGTGCCGGCCGGGCGGCCGAATTCGGCCCGCTCCTCCGGTGACACCGTGGGCGGTGGCGGGCTGTACCGGGGTTCGGATTCGCGCGGGGCGAACGAGTCGTCGACTCCGGGCGGGCGGGCGTAGTCCTGGTCGGCCGTCGCGTCGGACGGCTGGCCCGGGTCGTCGCTCGTCATGCGGTCGTCGTCCTCCTCGCTCCCCCCGAGTCTGCCTCAGCGCGGGGTTCGACGGCCAACCGCCCCGGACGAATGACTCAGCGCCCGAGGCGGGCGAAGGCGGTGTCGGCTCGGGCCGGTTCGACGAACAGGTCGACCGACGACCCGCCGGCCGGCTGGACCCGGACCGGGGCGTTGGGCGCCGGCACGCTCGGGCCGGCATCGCTGGTCGCGGCCACGGTGCCGCCGACCGCGCCGAGCATCACCACGGCGGCGGCCGCGGTCAGCAGCCCGTACGGGCGCATCCGCCGGTCGTGGGAGTGCTCGCCCGCTTCGCGGGTGTTCGTCTGCGGCTCGACGAACGCCGCCGTACCGAACGCGGGAAAGACCGCCGAGCCGTCGTCGTCGAGGGCGATGGGCCGGCCGTCCAGCGGCGTGGTGGACGGGACGGCGCGCAGCCGTTCGAGCAGGCCGCCGGGCAGGGCGGGGACCGGGGCGGCCCGCAGCGCCCACACGGCCTCGCGCTGGACGGCCACGGCGTGCGCGCATTCCGCGCATTGGCCGACGTGCCGGGCGGCTCGCCCACGAGCGCCGTTACCGAGCGCACCGTCGGCGAACGCGGCTATCGCCTCGTCGCTGAGGTGCTGCGCGGGCAGGCTGGGCAAGTTCACTGCCGAACCTCCGCTGGGTCCTCCGAGGCGCCTGGACTTACAGTCGGTGCGCCGCCTACCGCGGCACCGACGCCGGCCGCGGCGGCCACGCCGGGTTCGGCCGGGCGTACGCCCGGGGCGCGGTGGGCCAGCGCCTCACGCAGCAGCACCCGTCCCCGGTGGATACGCGAACGGACGGTGCCGACCTTGATGCCCAGCGTCGCGGCGATCTCCTCGTAGGAGAGCCCCTCCAGGTCGCACAGCACCACGGCGGCACGGAAATCGGCCGGCAACGCGTCGAGCGCCTGCTGGACCTCGGGATCGAGGTGCATCTCGGCGTAGGCCTGTTCGGGGCCGGCCGTGTTGGAGGCGAGCCGGTCGCCGGCGTCGTCGGGCAGCGCGTCGAAGCGGATCCGCTGCCGGCGGCGCACCATGTCCAGGAACAGGTTCGTGGTGATGCGGTGCAGCCAGCCCTCGAACGTGCCGGGCGTGTATTCGGCCAGTGACTTGAAGACGCGGACGAAGGTTTCCTGGGTGAGATCCTCGGCGTCGGCCCGGTTGCCGGACAGACGGTAGGCAAGCCGGTACACACGGTCAGCGTGCTCGCGCACGACCTCATCCCAGGTCGGCGGCACCCACACGGCGGCGTCTGTCACTGGCGATTCACCCCATCAGTGGCACTGATTGTCCATCACTAGGCAACCAGCCCCGGCTGTGCACTGTGGCAACGCCTCAGCGTTCCCTTACGTTCCCGGCTTTCACATGTCACACTTCGGGGCACGGCTTGCCGGGAGCTGTGAATGGGGGAGGTGGCAGCTGTGCTGCTCTGGATCTTTTTGGGCGTCGTCGCCATTGCCCTACTCGGCCTCGCGTGCAGCTGGGTGCTCAAGGCGCGGGGCGGGTTCGAGTCCGTCCAGTACACCGACCCCGACGCCCTCGCCCGGGCCAAGGCGAACGTGCTGCCCGAGCAGAACACGTACGGCAATATCTGAGGCCGCGCACGCCCTAGTCTGACCGCGTGCATCGTTATACCCCGCAGGACGAGGCCCTCGCCCGCGCGCTTGCCGACTACTGCCTGGACCGGCTTGCCATGAACGCGCCGCTGGACCGGCCGTCCACCCCGGAGGCGCTGGACGCCGCAGCCGGAGCGACGATCACCGAGCACGGAATCGGTGGGCCCGAGGCGCTGCGGCTGTGGGCCGATGTGCTCGGTCCGGCGTGCCTGTCCGTCGACCATCCGCGGTACCTGTCGTTCATCCCCAGCGCGCCGACCAAGGCGGCGGCCGCCTTCGACATGCTGGTCGGCGCCTCCAGCGTCTACCCCGGGTCCTGGCTGGAAGGTTCGGGCACCGTCTACGCCGAGAACCAGGCGCTGACCTGGCTGGCCGAGCTGGCCGGACTGCCGACCGGCGCCGGCGGGGCGTTCGTGCAGGGCGGCACGATCGGCAACCTGTCCGCCCTGGTGGCCGCCCGCGAGGCCGCGCTCGAACGCCGGGGCGCCCGCCCGGCCCGGTGGGCGGTGTGCGTCACCGAGGAGACACACTCGTCGGTCAAGCACGCCCTGCGCGTCGTCATGGACGTCGACATCGTCGAGATCCCGGGCGACGACCGCGGCCGGATGACCGGGGCGGCGCTGCGCTCGGTGATCGACGGGCTGCCCCAGCACCTGCGCGACGGCATCTTCGCCGTGGTGGCCACCGCCGGCACGACGAACGCGGGCGTCGTCGACGACGTCGCCGGCATCGGCGCGGTCGCCCGCGAGCACGGCTGGTGGCTGCACGTCGACGCCGCGTACGGCGGCGCCGGGCTGGTCGCGCCGAGCGTGCGGTACCTCTTCGACGGCATCGAGCAGGCCGACTCGTTCATCGTCGACCCGCACAAGTGGCTGTTCGCGCCGTTCGACGCCTGCGCGCTGATCTACCGCGACCCGGTACTGGGCCGGGCCGCACACACCCAGCACGCCGGCTACCTCGACCCGGTCAACGTCCACGGCGAGTGGAACCCGTCCGACTTCGCCATCCACCTGACCCGGCGGGCCCGGGGCCTGCCGTTCTGGTTCTCCCTGGCCGTCCACGGCACGGCTGCCTACCGGGCCGCCGTCGAGCAGACGCTGACCGTGGCCCGGGCGGGCGCGGCGCTGATCCGCAAGGCCGAGCACCTGAACCTGCTCCTCGAGCCGGACCTGACCGTGCTGATCTTCGAGCGGGTCGGCTGGACGGCCGACGACTACGACCGGTGGAGCGCTCACCTGCTCGAGGAACAGGTCGGGTTCGTGACGCCGACGCGCCACCACGGGCGGGTGTGCACCCGGTTCGCCATCGTCAATCCGCTGACCACCGACGACGACCTGGCGCTGATCGTCGAGTCGATGAAGTAGCGTGCCTGCATGGCCGACGCGATGTTGGGCGCGAACAGCCTGGCCTACGCCGAGTCGTTCCTTCCCGAAGACGACGTTCTGATCGCGGCCCGGGGCCGGGCCGCCGAGCTCGGCTGCGTGCCGATCGGACCGGCGGGCGGGGCGGCGCTACGGCTGCTGGCCGCGGCGATCGGGGCTCGCACCGTGGTCGAGGTGGGCACGGGCGCCGGCATCTCGGGGCTCTGGCTGCTGCGCGGCATGCGGCCGGACGGTGTGCTGACCACGGTCGACGTCGAGGTCGAGCATCAGCGGGCGGCCCGCGAGGCGTTCAGCGACGCAGGCATCGCCACCAGCCGGTACCGCATCATCAACGGCTCGGCCGCCGAGGTGCTGCCCCGGCTGACCGACGGTGCCTACGACCTGGTGTTCGTCGACGCAGACAAGTCCGGCTACCCGACCTATCACGAGCAGGCCGTGCGACTCTTGCGTCCGGGCGGCATCGTCGCCTTCGACAACACGCTCTGGCACGACCGGGTGGCTGACCCGACGGCCCGCGACGCCGACACGGTCACGATCCGCGAGATGGGCAAGGCGGTGCGCGACGACCCGCGCCTCGTCTCGGCGCTGTTGCCCGTCGGCGACGGCCTACTCGCGGCCGTCAAGCCCTGAGCCCTGACCCGATCGTGCAACTCCCGGCCGCGTGAGGCGGCCCACGGTTGCACGATCGGAACCAGGGTCAGAGCGCCAGGACCATCCGCTCCTCGACGCGGTCGCCGGCGCCCTTGACCGGCTGCTGCTCGCCGGTCGGCACGAAGCCGGCCCGGTCGTAGGAGGTGCGGGCCGCCGCGTTGCCGACCACCACCCAGAGGTGCAGTTCGCTCGCCCCGTCGGCGCGGGCCCAGCCGGCGACCGCGTCGACCAGCTGCCCGGCGACGCCCCGACCCCGGGCCACGGACGACACCCACATCGAGACCAGGTCGCGCGAGCCGGGGCGGGTGTCGTCGTCGCGGAACCCGATCGCCAGGCCTACCGGGTCGGAGCCGTCGTAGGCCAGGAACACCGCGTGCTGTTCGGCCCGGCGTCGCCACTCGTCCTCGCCGAAGCCGACCGAGCCGGCGTACGTGGACTCGAACGCCTCGGGGGCGTCCTGCAGGGCTGCGAGCCGGGTCTCGCGCAGGTCTTTCCAGTCGTCGGCGCCGATTCGGCGAATCTCGATCACGGATTCAATCGTGACGGCCGACGTCAATCGCATTCAGCACCGCGTGCACGACCGGACGAGCGGCCGCCCGCGAGCGGGTCACCGCGCTGATCCGCCGGTGCAGGGCGGGTGAGCGCAGCGGCCGGACGTCGACGTCGGCGATCTCGTCGAAGACGGCCAGCCGGGGCAACACGCTCACCCCGTGGCCGGCGGCGACGGCGCGCACCAGCAACAGCATGTCGTCGGTCTCCCAGCGGACGCGAGGCTCGAACCCGGCGGCCCGGCAGGCCGACCGCACGGCGTGCCCGCAGGCAGCGGAGTCGGGCGGCATCACCCAGTCGGCCTCGGCCAGCGCGGTCAGCGCGGCCGCTCGGGGCAGTGTGCCGGGAGCGCCGACCACGACCAGTTCCTCGGCGCACAGCTCGCGCGTGTCGAGGTGGTCGGACAGCGCCAGCGGGACGTAGTCGTACTCGTCCACCACGGCGATGTCGACGTCGCCGGCCAGGAGCAGTTCGAGAGCGCCGGCCGGTTCGGCGACGGTGACCGTGACCTCGATGCCGGGCTGCTCCGAGCGGAGCTCGAGGGCGCCGTCGGACACCAGGGTGGCGGCCGCGCTGGCCACGGCGGCCACCGACACCGGGCCGCTGACCGAGCCGGCGATCCGGTCGAGGTCGGCCCGGGCCGAGGCGAGCACGTCGAGGATGGTGCTGGCCCGTTCGGCCAGGGCGTGCCCGGCCCCGGTGAGCACCACCCCGCGCGGCGAGCGGTCGAGCAGCACGCAGCCGGCTTCGCGTTCCAGGACGGCCAGCTGCTGCGACACGGCCGACGGGGTCAGGCCCACCGAGCGGGCGGCCGACGCGATGGTGCCGCGGACGGCCACCTCGCGCAGCAATAGCAGGCGACCGGCGTCCAGGTCGGAGGGCCCGCCGCTAGCCATAAGAACAACTTACGGCATACTTGACAGGACCGTTAACTCAGCTGTGCTCACGTAGGGGGCGAATACATGATCAGCTCGATCCGCGTCATCGGTCTCGGCAAGGTAGGCGAGTTGGTCGCCACCCTGCTGACCGACTCCGGGTTCACCGTCAAGGCCTTCGACGCCCGCGAGCGCACCGATCTGCCGTTCGACACCGGCGTGCTCGACGTCCGCGACGGCGACGCCGTGCGCACCGCGCTCAAGGGCGCCGACGCGGTGGTGTCGTGCATGCCGTTCCACCTCAACCTCGGCGTCGCCGAGGCGGCGCACGAGATCGGCGTGCACTACTTCGACCTGACCGAGGACGTGCCCACGACCAACCTGGTCAAGGATCTGGCCGACAAGAACGGTGATTTGGTATTCGCCCCGCAGTGCGGGCTCGCGCCTGGGCTGATCGGCATCGTCGGCTCGGCGCTCACCGAGCCGTTCGACGAGATCCGCAGCATCGAGCTCAAGGTCGGCGCCCTGCCGCGGCACCCGGCCGGGCTGCTCGGCTACGCGTTCAACTGGTCGGCCGAAGGCGTCGTCAACGAGTACCTGAACGACTGCGAGGTGCTGCGCGGCGGCGTCCGGCAGATGGTGCCGGCCATGACCGAGCTCGAGCGCGTGGTCATCGGCGGCGTCGAGCTCGAGGCGTCGCTGACCTCCGGCGGCCTCGGCACCATGTGCGAGACGTTCGAGGGCCGGGCGCAGCGCCTGGACTACAAGACGATGCGCTACCCGGGCCACTTCGAGCTGATGCGCTTCTTCTTCGACGAGCTGGGCCTGCGCGAGCGCCGCGAGCTGGCCGGCGAGATCCTCGTCAACGCCAAGCCGCCGGTCGACGACGACGTCGTGTACCTGCACGCGGCCGTCGAGGGCATCGCCAGCGGCATCGGCGACACCGCCGCCGGACAGCTCACCCGCAAGCAGTACGTGCGCGCCTACCAGCCGCTGCGCATCAACGGCCGGCTGTGGCGGGCCATCTCGTGGACGACGGCGGCCTCGGCCGTGGCGGTCGTCGAGCTGGTCGCGTCGGGCAAGCTGCCCACGACCGGCTTCATCCAGCAGGAAGACATCCCGTTCCGGGCGCTGCTCGAGACCAAGAACGGCGCCCGGTTCGCCGAGCTAGGCCAGGTGTAACCATGACGCTCCCCACCCACGAATCCCTGGTCGCCGAGACCTCGGCGATCCTTCAGCGGCTGGGCGTGACCGACCTGTCCGCCGACGGCGACCTCGCAGTGCACTCCCCCGTCACCGGCGGCGAGATCGCCCGGCTGCGATCACACACCCCGTCGGAGGTCGCCGACATCGTCGGACGCGCCCACGACGCGTTCAAGGTGTGGCGTTCCGTCCCGGCACCCGTGCGCGGCGCGTTCGTCCGCGAGCTGGGCGAACTGCTGCGCGAGCACAAGGACGACCTGGGCGCGCTGGTGTCCGTCGAGGCGGGCAAGATCCGCTCCGAGGGACTGGGCGAGGTCCAGGAGATGATCGACATCTGCGACCTGGCCGTCGGCCTGTCCCGGCAGCTGTTCGGGCTCACCATCGCCTCCGAGCGGCCCGGCCACCGGATGATGGAGCAGTGGCACCCGCTCGGCGTGGTGGGCGTCATCAGCGCGTTCAACTTCCCGGTCGCGGTCTGGTCGTGGAACGCCGCGCTGGCGTTCGTCTGCGGCGACCCGGTCGTGTGGAAGCCGTCGGAGAAGTCGCTGCTCACCGCACTGGCCTGCCAGGCGCTGGCCGCCGAGGCAGCGCGCCGGGTCGGCGCGCCGGCCGGGTTGTCGTCCGTTGTCGTGGGTGGCGCGGCGGTCGGCGAGGCGCTGGTCGACGACTCGCGGGTCGCCCTGATCAGCGCGACCGGCTCGACCCGCATGGGCCGGGCGGTGGCGCCGCGGGTGGCCTCGCGGTTCGGCCGGCTGCTGCTCGAGCTCGGCGGCAACAACGCGGCGATCGTCGGCCCGTCGGCCGATCTCGACCTGACCGTGCGCGGCATCGTCTTCTCGGCGGCCGGCACGGCCGGTCAGCGGTGTACCACGCTGCGCCGGGTGATCGCCCACTCGTCGATCGCCGACGAGCTGGTGTCGCGACTGCGCGCGGCGTATTCGACATTGCCGATCGGATCTCCGCTGGCCGACGGCACCCTGGTCGGGCCGCTCATCGACGAGGCCGCCTACCAAGGGTTCACCACCGCGCTGGACAAGGCGCAGGCCGACGGCGGCGAGCTGATCGCCGGCGGCTCGCGAGTGCTCGGCGACGAGGCCGGTGACGCGTACTACGTCCAGCCGGCGATCGTGCGGATGCCGTCACAGACCGACATCGTGCGGGCCGAGACGTTCGCCCCGATCCTGTACGTGCTGACCTACGACGACTTCGACGAGGCGCTCGCCCTGCACAACGACGTGCCGCAGGGCCTCTCGTCGTCGATCTTCACCCTGGACGTGCGCGAGGCCGAGCGGTTCACCGCGCCCGACGGTTCGGACTGCGGCATCGCCAACGTCAACATCGGCCCGTCCGGTGCCGAGATCGGCGGTGCGTTCGGCGGCGAGAAGGAGACCGGCGGCGGGCGCGAGTCCGGCTCGGACGCCTGGAAGTCGTACATGCGGCGCACGACCAACACGGTCAACTACTCCACCGAGCTGCCGCTCGCGCAGGGTGTGCAGTTCGGCTGATCACCTGCTTGATCAGGCAACCGTTCCAGCTCGCTGATCACCTGCTTGATCAACAGGGAGAGTTGGCTGTCGTAGCAGCCAACTCTCCCTGTTGATCATCGTTCAGGCGGCCGGCAGGAACCCGTCCAGCGCGGCGGCGACGAGCTCGGGCCGCTCGAGGGTCTGCATGTGCGGCGTGCCGGGCAGTTCCTGATAGGTCGATGCGGGGATGCGTTCGGCGATGCCGCGCATGATCTGCGGAGTCGTCGAGGCGTCCTGTTCGCCGGCCAGCACCAGCACCGGTGCCCCTAGACCGGCCAGCCGGCCCTGCACGTCCACGCCCTTGAAGGCTCGCCACGCCGCGGCCCAGTCGACCGGGTTGCCGCGCAGCACCTGCTCGCGGGCGTAGCGCACGCCCGAACCGTTGACGGCCAGCGCCTCGGGGGTGAACCACCGGGTCAGCGACGGCACCACCTGCGCGGCCATGCCGTCTACCTCGCCGGACCGGGCCCGTCCCTCGAACGCGTCGAACGGATAGTCGGTGGTGGCCAGCAGGGCCAGCGACGCGAACCGGTCGGGATGGCGCACCGCCGCGGTCTGCGCGATGCCCCCGCCGTAGGACAGCCCCACGACGTGCGCCCGGTCCAGGCCGAGCGCGTCCAGCACGCCGACCAGGTCGGCGGCAGTGTCGTCCATCGTGAACGGGCCGGGCGATCCGGCCGCGACGCCGTGACCGCGGATGTCGTAGGCGAACACTCGGCGCCCCCGGGCCAGCGGCTCCATCACGTCGTGCCACATCCGCCAGTCCAGGCCGAGCGCGTGCACGAGCACCACCGCGGGGCCCGTCTCGCCCCGCTGCGCGACTACGGTTTCGTGGTCGGCCAGCCGGACTCGATGCAGTTGCGCCGGCGCGGTGGCCCCGGTCTCGGCCAGCACCCCGTCGAGTGCGGCCAGCGCGTTGAGTCCACGCGGAAAGCCGGCGTAGACGGCGACGTGCTCGCACAGCGCCCGCAGCTCCGTGGGGGTTACGCCGTGCAGCAGCGCGGCCTTGGCGTGGACGGCCAGCTGGCGTTCGGCGCCGCCGGCCGCCGCCAGGATCGCCACGGTCGCCACCTCGCGAGTGGCCCGGCTCAGCTCGGCGCCGGCCAGCGGCCCCCCGAAGGCAGCGCCGATCACCGTGTCGTACATCTGCGGGGATCGCGCCCGCACATCGGCCAGCGTCTCGGCGGCGGGGCAGCCCATCAATGCTTCGTATTCGCGTTCGCCACGCGTGATCGTGTCCATGCCTCGACGATGCGCGCCGCAGAGTCAGACGTCAAAGACCTAGTTCGACTCTGGATGAGTCATCTTGCTTATAACCGCAATCGGGTGCGCGCGAAGTCGAGGAACGCCGTCAGTGCCGGAGTGGGCCGCCGTACGGCCGACCAGGTGAGGGCGGGCGTCCACGTGGGCTCGGGCCGCAGTCGCACGACCGCGACCGGCCAGCCCGGCTCGTCGGCGACGCACTGCGGCAGGATCGCGGCGGCCAGCCCGCTGCTGGCGAGCGCACGCGCCGTGTTGTACTCGCGGGTCTCGAAGCGGAAGCGGGGCTGCGCCCCCGCCGTGGCCAGGGCCGACACGATCACGTCACGCACGGCCGAGCCCGGGCTGTACAGCACCAGATCGACTCCGTCGAGGGCGGTGAGCGGCACCCGTCGCCGCCGGCCGAGCGGAGTTGCCGCGCCGGCGATCAGCACGAGCGGTTGCGGCCCCAGCGAGTACACGCTCAGCCGGTCGTCCTCCGAGGACGGCAACGCGGCGAGCGTGGCCACGTCCAGCCGACCGGCCTGCAGGTCGGCGGTCATCGCTTGCGTCGACTCCTCGCGCAGCACGATGTCGACGTCCGGGTACGACTCGCAGAAGACGCTGAGCATCCGGGACAACGGCGCGGCCAGCGCCCGAGCCGTACCGAGGCGTACTGTGCCGCGCACGCCGTGGGCCCAGCTGGTGAGCTCCTCGTCGACGGCGGCCAGGTCCGACAGGATCCGTTCGGCGTGAGCGAGCAGCGCCGAGCCGGCCGGCGTCAGCTGTACCCGGTGGTTGTTGCGCTCGAAGAGGTCCACGCCCAGCTGGCGTTCCAGCTTGCGGATCTGCTGGGACAGCGCGGGCTGGGCGATGTGCAGCGCCCGGGCCGCCCGGGTGAAATGCAACTCGCGGGCCACCGCCTGGAAGTACTCGAGCTGCCGCGAACTGACCATCGACCGAGTGTCTCACCACGCGCTCGGTCATATGGCTCAGACATGACCCGGCCCCGGGCGCGATGCCCGGGGCCGTCGTCGTATGTGGGCCAGTCAGGCGGTCGCGCCGCCGTCCCCGCCGTCGTCGTCCTTGTTGCGGACCTTGTCGACGAGCTCCTCAGCCTTCTCCTTGGCCTTGTCCAGAAATCCGCTCATGCCCTGCCCCTTGCCGATTGGAGTACTGACGTCCAATTCCTACCCCAATGCCGCACCCGGGTCTACGTGGACGGGCCAGGTCGGACTCGAGGCAAGTCCTAAGCGCCGACCCGCCGCGCGGCCAGTTCGATGCGGTCGTCCGGGGCGACGGCGGCCACCCGGAAGAACCCGGACGACACCTCGCCGTAGAACTCTCCGGGCGAGACGACGATGCCGGTCTTGGCGGCGATGTCGCGGGCCGCCGCCCAGGCGTCGCCGCCGGGAGCGGGCGCCCACAGGTAGAACGCCCCGTCGGGCAGCGGCGCGTCGTAGCCGGCCGTCTTGAGCACCTGCTGCAGTCGCTGTAGCCGGCTCAGGTAGCGGGCCCGCTGCGCCTCGACGTGCGCGTCGTCGTCCAGCGCCAGGACGGCGGCCGCCTGCACCGGACCGGGCGGCATCAGCCCGGCGTGCTTGCGCACTTCGCGCAGGTAGTGGACGAGGTCGGCGTCGCCGGCGTAGAAGCCGATGCGCGCCCCGGCGAAGTTGTCGCGTTTGGACAGCGAGTGCACGGCGATAAGCCCGGTCAGCCCGTCGCTCAGTACCGTCGCCCGGTCGCCGGACCAGACGAACTCCGCGTAGCACTCGTCGGAGAACACGAGCACATCGTGCTCACGACCCCAGCGGGCGACCGCCGCCAGGTCGAGCAGCTCGCCGGTCGGGTTGGCCGGCGAGTTCGACCAGATGCACAGCGCCCGCTCAGCGTCCGACTCGTCGATCTCGGCCAGCGTGCGGTACGGCACCGGCCGGCAGCCGGCCAGGATGGCGCCCATCTCGTAGGTCGGGTAGCTGATGGCCGGGTAGAGGACGGTGTCGCGGGAAGGGTCGCGCAGCCGCAGGTACTGCGGAACGGACGCGACGAACTCCTTGGTGCCCACGCAGGCGGCCAGCTCGGTGGCCGGGTCGACGGTTACGCCGAAGCGCCGCTCGATCCAGCGGGCCGCGGCCTCGCGGAACGCCTTCGTGCCGATCGACGGCGGGTAGGTGCGGGCACCGTCCACTGTGGACAGTGCTGCGATGACCTCGGGCGGGGCCGGGTCGCACGGCGTGCCGATCGAGAGGTCGACGACGCCGCCGCTGTCCTGCCAGTGCCGCTCGGCGATCGCAGTGACGTCGTCGAGGCGCTCGTAGGGGTAGGGCGGCGGGACGAATCCGGGCACGTTCACTCCAGGTGTTGCGCTAGTAGTTCAGCCAGATGCTGGCCTTGATTGTGCGCCAGCTGGTCCAGCTGCGTCCGGCAGGAGAACCCGTCGGCCAGCACGACCGAGTCGGGCGCCGCGGCCCGGACGGCCGGCAGCAGCTTGGTCTCGGCGACGGCCACCGACACGTCATAGTGCCCCCGCTCGACGCCGAAGTTGCCGGCCAGCCCGCAACAACCGCCTACCGCCTCGACCTCGGCGCCGGCCTCGGCGAGCAGGGCCGCATCGGCGTCCCAGCCCAGCACGGCGTGGTGGTGGCAGTGCGGCTGGGCCACGCCGTGGACGCCGTCCATACGCGGCGGTGTCCAGCCGTCGGTGGACCGTAGCAGCTCCGCCAGCGTCTTCGTGGCCGCCTTGACCCGGGTGGCCAGCGGATCGGACGGCAGCAACGCGGCCAGGTCGGAGCGCAGCACGGCTGTACAGGACGGCTCCAGTCCGACGATCGGTATGCCCTCGTTCAGCGCCGGCGCCAAGGCCCGCAGCGAGCGGCGCAATTGCCGGCGGGCACCGTCCAGTTGCCCGGTCGAGATCCAGGTCAGACCGCAGCACACCGGCTCGTCGGTCAGGCGCACCGAGTAGCCGGCATCCTCCAGGACGCGCACTGCCGCCTGGCCCACCGCCGGCGTGAAGTGGTCGGTGAACGTGTCGACCCACAGCAGCACTGGGTTCCCGGCCCGCGGTTCGCGGTTCGCGAACCACGACCGGAACGTCTGCGGGGCGAACTCGGGCAGTGGGCGCCGTGCATCGATCCCGCCGAGCCGCTTGGCAATCGCCGCCAGCCGGCGCCGGCGCAACGTCGCGTTGGCCAGCTTCGGTCGGCGCGACGCCAGCCGGGCCCAGCGGGGCAACCAGCCGAGCGCGTAGTGGGCCACCGGCCGGGGACGACGGCGGTACCGCTGATAGAGGGCCTCGGCCTTGTACGTGGCCATGTCGATGCCGGTCGGGCAGTCGCTGACGCATCCCTTGCAGGACAGGCACAGGTCGAGCGACTCGGCCACCTCAGCGGAACGCCACCCACGGATCATCGAGCCATTGGCCAGCTCCTGCAGGGTGCGGGCCCGGCCGCGCGTCGAGTCCTTCTCGTCGCGGGTGGCCAGGTACGACGGGCACATCACGCCGCCCGTGTCGGCCCGGCACTTGCCCACTCCGACGCAGCGATGTACAGCCGTGCTGAGGTCCCCGCCGTCGTGCGGGTAGGCGAAGCCGAGGCCACGCGTCAACGAATGCGCGGCCGGTACGCGCAGGTCGGCGTCGATCGGCGCCGGCCGCACGATGACACCCGGGTTGAGCCGGTCGTCGGGGTCGAACGCGTGCTTGACGGCGGCGAACGTCTCGATGGCTTCGGGCGAGTACATGTAGGGCAGGAGCTCGCCGCGGGTGCGCCCGTCGCCGTGTTCGCCCGACATCGACCTGCCGTACTTGCCGACCAGTTCGGCCGCGTCGACCACGAACTCGCGCAGCCCGGCCGGCCGAGTGGAGAGCGGGAAGTCGATGCGCGCGTGCACGCAACCGTCGCCGAAGTGGCCGTACACCAAGGCGTCGAGGCTGTGCCGGCGCATCAGGGCCTCGAAGTCGCGCAGGTACGGTCCGAGCACCTCGGGCGGTACGGCGGCGTCCTCCCAGCCGGGCCAGGCCGGGTCGCCGGCCGGCGTACGGCTGCCGAGCCCGGCACCATCCTCGCGGATCCGCCACAGCGCTCGCGCGGCCGGGCCGGTGACGACTGCCGAATCGATGCAGCCGGCGTCAACGATCAGCTTGTGTGCCACGGCCACGGCGGCGCCGAGCGTGTCGCCGGCCGTCTCGGCGAAGATCCAGCCGCCACCGCGGGGCAGTTCGGGCACTGCGGCCGGTCCGCGCCGGGTGCGCACCACCTCGGCGAGGCGGACGTCCAGACCCTCCAACGCGACCGGTCGGTGCGGCAACAGCCCCGGCACCGCCTCGGCGGCGGTGGCCATGTCGGCATAGCCCAGCACGGCCAGCGCCGTGGCGCGCGGTGCGCCGACCAGGCGCACCGTCGCCTCGGTGATCACGCCCAGCGTGCCCTCGGTGCCGACCAGGAACTTGGCCAGATCGGTGCCGTTCTCCGGCAGGAGGTGTTCGAGCGAGTAGCCCGACCCCTGCCGGCTGAACCGTCCGAACTCGGTACGGATCAGTGCCAGCCGCTCGCGCACCAGGGCGCTGACCGCGTCGGGTACGGCTCCGATCCGCGAGCCGTCTGCGGCCAGGACGTCCAGCGCGAGCACGTTGTCGGCGGTCCGGCCGTAGGCCAGCGCCCGGGAACCACACGCGTTGTTGCCCAGCGCGCCGCCGATCGTGGCCCGGGCGTGCGTCGACGGATCGGGCCCGAAGCGCAGCCCGTGCGGAGCGGCCGCGGCGGTGATCGTGTCCAGCACGGCTCCCGGCTCGACGACAGCGGTGCGGGCATCGGGGTCGACCGTCCGCACCCGGTTCAGGTGCCGGGAGAAGTCGAGCACGAGGCCCGGCCCGACGGCGTTGCCGGCGATCGACGTGCCGGCCCCGCGGGCGGTCAGCGAGACGCCCAGGTCACGGCACACCGACAGGGCCGCGGCCACCTCCTCGGCGTGCCGGGGGAAGGCCACGGCGGCCGGCACCACGCGGTAGTTGGATGCGTCCGAGGAATACTCGCCGCGGCGGCGCGTCGAAGTGTCGACATCGGCCAGTCCGGCCCGGCGTAGCGCGTCGGCGAGTTCGCTCACCCGGCTATTGTCCCGGACGGTAGTCCCGAGGATGCGTGGCCTTCATCGTCACCGAGACGTTGTGCTGGTTGAAACCCTTGAAGCCGCCGCGCCGGGCCAGGTTCTCCAGGTGCGAGCCGGCACCGCCGACCGTGGCCAACTCGTCGGCCCGCTCGGGGTCGAGATGCCCCGCGGCGACCAGCGGGGTCAGCCGGTCGCGGGGCACCGTCCAGAGCTCGGCCTCGGTAAAGGCCTGCCGCAGATGTGGGAAGTCGGAGAACGGGTTCATGCTGGCCAGCCCGCGCTCGGCCAACTGGTAGCGCAGGCCGTCGAAGTCGAACTGCCCCTCGAGGTGATGCATGCCGGCGGCCAGCAGCGACTCGCCGTGCAGCGCACACCACATGCCGACCGTGCCGAAGGACGAACCCTCCGCCAGTTGCACCTGCGCGAAGTCGAGCTCCACCTCGTCCGGACTCAGGTCGACGTCGGCGAAGATCACCCCGCCGCTACCGGGGTGTTCGAGCACCTGCGCGCCCCAGCCGGCCTCGTCGCCGGCGTAGAACCGCTCGCGCAGTCCGAAGCCCAGCGCCTGCAGGAACCGGATCAGCCCGTTGAACGCCGGACGCGACGACCGGAACGTGTGGTGGTCGTTGTTGCCCCAGCCCAGGCCGAGCCGGTCCTGGCGGGCGTGCTGGATCGTGCCGGCCGTGTTCGAGCGCTGCCAGTACTCACGCTCGATCTCGAGGAAGTAGGCGGCGGCCAGGTCCGGTCCGACGAGCCCGACGGCCTTGCGGGCGAAGGGGATCTGCGCCTCGACGCCGTTGGCCCCGGCCAGCGCGCGCGGACGTTCGGCCAGCAGCCGCTCGGCCTCGGCGGCGTTGACTGCCTGCACCGGCGAGAACTGCTGCGGGGCGATGCCGGCCGACCACGACCGCCGCTCGACCCCGCCCAGCTCGACGTCGTTCTCGTCGAGGACCACGGCCCGGCGGTACCCGGATCGGGGCGATCCCTGCACGGCCTGGGTCGAGCGCTGTGCGTGGGCGAACGCCGCGGCATCGTCGACCCGCACGTCGATGCGGTATCCCTCGGTGATCAGGACGGCCGGGAGCTGCGCGCCCGGATGCCGCCACAGCCCGGACTGCTCGACGTAGCCGACCTGGCGCAGTTCGTCGGCCAGCACCGGTCCGCCCACGACGTCCAGCCAGTCCTGGATGCGCGACGACGTGCGTGGCCCGAGCTCGGCGGCGAAGCAGGCGAATCGGGGGCTCTTGGCCATGGCGTCGGCCACGATGCGGTCGACGAGGGCCTCGGCGTCGGGGTGCAGCGTCCAGTCGAAGTCGGCGGTCATGCATCCATCCTCGCGGGCCGGCGAGATCGGAAGCAAAGTAAGCAGACCGAATCTTTCTGCGGTTTAGCATAAGCTGAACTGATGCTCGATCCGAACCAGCTGCGCACCCTGCGGGCGGTCGTCGCGCACGGCTCGTTCGCCGGCGCGGCGGCCGAGCTGCGCTACACGCCCTCGGCCATCTCGCAGCAGATCGCCGCCCTGGAACGCTCGACCGGCATCGCGCTGTTCGAACGCGGCCCCAAGTTCGTCGCTCCGACGGCGGCTGCACTCGCCCTGGCCGAACGGGCCGGCGAGCTGCTGACCGAGCTGGACTCGGTCGAACGCGACGCCGCAGCCCTGGCGCGGGGCGAGGCCGGCGTGCTGCGCATCGGCAGCTTCCCCACCGCCGGCGCGCGCATCCTGCCGGCCGCCCTGGCCGATCTGACCCGCAAGCGCCCCGACGTCGAGCTGCACCTCGACGAGGGAGAACTGGACACGCTGCTGCCGGCCGTCGCCGACGGCGGCATCGACCTGGCCCTGGCCTACCGCTACGACCTGGTGCCGACGTCGTGGGCGGCGTCGCTGGTCGCGCACCCGCTGCTCGACGATCCGCTACGGGCGCTGTTGCCCCGACGGCATCCGGCTGCGCCCGGACCGGTGCGGCTGGCCACGCTGCGCGACGAGAGGTGGGTGGCGCCGCTGGCCGGCTCGCCCGGCGCAGTCAACCTGGAGCGGCTGTGCGCCGGCGCGCGGTTCACCCCGAACGTGGCGTTCCGCAGCAACGACTACGCGGTGGTGCAGGGCCTGGTGGCGGCCGGGCTGGGTGTGGCGATCGTGCCGAGCCTGGCCGGGAACGCTCGCGGGCTGCCCCTGTCCGGGCGGCCGCCCCGGCGCCGGATCGTGGCACTGCATCGCCGGGGCAACGCCAACCCGCTGCTGGCCCCGGCGCTGGCCGCGCTGCGGCGGGCGGTCAGCGCACGCCGCGGGGACGGAACTGCACGCTGATGCGCGGGCCGACGTCGCGGGCGGTCTTGGGTACGCAGTGCTCCCAGGTGCGCTGGCAACTGCCCCCCATCACCAGCAGATCGCCGTGGCCGACGTCGAAGCGCAGGCTCGGGCCGCCGCCACCCCGTGGACGCAGCCGCAGCGCGCGGGGGGCGCCCAGCGAGACGATTGCCACCATCGTGTCGTGCCTGGAACCGCGGCCGATCCGGTCGCCGTGCCAGGCCACGCTGTCGGCACCGTCGCGGTAAAGGCACAGCCCGGCGGTGCGGAACGGCTCGCCCAGCTCAGCGCCGTAATTCTCGTCGAGGGCGTGCTTGGCGTCGGCCAGCGCCGGATCGGGCAGCGGCTCGTCCTCGTCGTAGAAGCAGAGCAATCGCGGCACGTCGACCTCGCGCTCGTACATCTGCCGCCGCTCGGCCCGCCACGGCACGACGCTGACCAGCCGGTCGAACAGGACGTCGGCGCCGCTGATCCAGCCCCGCCGCACGTCGACCCAGGCGCCGCGAGTCAGCCCGGTCCGCTCGACCGTCGCGCCGAGCCGGCCCGGGCGCACATCGTCGTCCAGGTCCAGCAGCGATCCCTGCAGCGCACCGCTCATGGGTTCGAGCGTACGCCCGTGAGTCAAACATGTGTTCGATCGAGCCGCTATCCACTGCATCAAGATTTCTGGCACACCCCGGCAATATCAGTCCAGGGTCGGGAGCTGGGCGCTCGCAGCGGCGCGGCGCTCGGCGGGCGCCGCGTCATTGCGCTACGGTCTGCGGGCATGTCAACGGGGCAGGCGTGGGGGTTCTGGGTATCCGCCGGTGTGAGTCTGGCCGTATCGGTGCTTTGGCTGTACCTGTACGGCATGCCGCGGGCACCCGCGAATACTTACCTGAGCTCCAAGTTCTACGAGCTTGAGCGAGACCGGGTGCTGTCCGCGGCAAAGGGTATCGCCTCGACCGCGGTCGGGTTCCTGACCGTACTCGTGACCATCTTCCTCGACCGCACGGTGCCAATCGGGATCCCGGCATGGTTCCTGGTGTGCTACGTGGTCGGGGCAGCGGGCTGCGTCGTGGTCGCGGCGTGGATGAACGGCACCACCCGAAGGTTCGTCGCCGGGACGGTGCAGTGATGCTGGTCGCGTTCGCGGTCGCGGCCGGCGCCGGTCTCGGCATCGGAACGCTGGCGGCCGCCCTGTGGGTCAAGGAATTCGTGGACCTGATACAGCACGGCTCACCCGGCGAAGCCGGCGAGCCGGCCGAGACCAACGTGACTGCCCGGTAACGCGCCCGGCAGTCCGTCACCACGAACCGGGGCCGTCACTGCCCGTTCCGCCCTGCCGCGCTGCTGCACGCCGCAGCCGGTACCGGCCGGGCGCTTTCACTCGCGGGACTAGCGGATGTCCTAACCCAAGTCGGTACACGTGTCCAGCAGGACATGGCCCTGCAGCGAGAACGACGTCAAGTTTCCGTTTGCGTCGAACGACACCGTCTGCGCGCCCGCGGTCACCCCCACCGGGGGCACTCCGAATCGTTGCGCGTCGGCGGGCGAGAGAACAACGCCGGCGAGCCCTCTCTTGCTCCGGGTGAAAGAACCGTCAGGAAATGTCGTGTCCGTCTCCGGCCCGGAGATGTTTGAGGTGACGGTCTTCCCGGTACTCAGGTTCGTAGCCGACACGGTCAACGAGCCGGTGAAGAGCATGGTCCCATCCGCGGCCTTGAGAATCTTGCCGTACGCCCTATTGACCGGGAAGCTCAGCCCGATCGCGAACCCGCAGTAATCCGCCGACAGGGTGAGCGGGTCGGCTGGCACAAACTCCCACTTGGGCCCTCGGGCAAGGGCCGGAGCGGCCGTCGCCACCACGAACCCCCCGAGCAACACGCCGAGCGCAACGAGCACTCCCAGTCGCCTCATCGTGATCCGTCCGCATCGGACCGATCGAGCTCCCCGCCTGCGCACCTGTAGGTCTACCGCGCGGAGCGGCTGCGTTGTGCTTGTGGTCATCGTCGGAGGTCCTTTCGAGACAACCGTCGACCGCGAGCAGCGCGATCGGCGTTGGGGAAGCCGGATTGCGCTGAATGCACTCGCGCGGCGCTTGGAGAATCCTTGAAACGACGACGAGCTGGACATTCGCCCATAGCCTCAGGTGCGGACTCTCTAGGCCGTGCCTGGCAATTCCCGCTCGTCGCGAGCGGCGGCCAGGTGCGCGAGATGCAAGGACGAGGAGGAGGCCACAGCAGCGCTATGGACGACGACGAGGACGCCGCAGATCGCGTGCCTGGCCGCCGCGCAGCAGAGCATGGAATTGCCAGACACGGCCTAGGCGCAATCTGAGACGGTCGGCGCGCGCCGAGACTGAGAGCCTGATGAGATCCGGCGGCGGCCCGGCATACCGTCCGCCACCCTGCGGTTGAAGCCGGCAACTGTCCCACGTGCGAGAGGAACGATGACCATGACTGC
>DATBER010000160.1:0-40934 GCA_036558905.1 Jatrophihabitantaceae bacterium
CGAGGCTCTCGCGAGCCGCGGCGCGACGGTGCTGCTCCGGGCTGTGGAGGTGGTAACGAGTGGGCTCCTTCCTGATCCGCCGGATCGTGACAATGGTCGTCGCGTTCCTGCTGATCACCGTGATCATCTTCTGGTTGGTCCATCTGGCGCCGGGGGATCCGGTCAGGCAGCTGATCCCGATCGACGAGTACAACTCGGGGACGCCTGCGTTCATCGCGATGAAGCGGCACGAGCTCGGGCTGGACAAACCGTTGATCGTCCAGTACTTCCGCTGGTTCGGTGACGCGATACACGGCAATCTCGGCTACTCGGTGGCCAGCGGCCGTCCGGTCAGCTCGATGCTGGCCGAGCGCATCAGCCCGACCCTGGAGCTGATGGGGTTGTCGTTGCTGCTCGGCATCCTCATCGCGCTGCCGCTGGGCATGCTCGCCGCCGTCCGCAAGAACGGCATCACCGACTACCTCGCGACCGTCGTCAGCCTGGTCACGATCTCGACGCCGACGTTCTTCTTCGGCATCATCGCGATCTACGTCTTCTCGCTGAAGCTGAACCTGCTGCCGTCGTCGGGCATGTCCAACCCGACCGACGGCTCGACCAGCGACCTGCTGCGACATCTGGTCATGCCGGTGGTCGTGCTCGGCCTGGCCACCGCGGGGCAGCTGACCCGCTACGTGCGCTCGAGCGTGCTGAGCGAGCTGTCGTCGGAGTACGTGCGAACCGCGCTGGCCAAGGGCATCCCGATGTGGAAGGTGCTGCTCAAGCACGTCCTGCGCAACGCGCTGATCCCCATCATCACGGTGATCGCGATCTTCCTGCCCGGACTGCTCGGCGGGGCGGTGGTCGTCGAGCAGATCTTCGCCTGGCCCGGCATGGGTCAGCTGGCCGTGACCGCGGTGACCCGTCAGGACAACGCGGTGATCATCGCGTTCGCGCTGATGGTCGCGATCCTGGTCCTGCTGTCCAACCTGCTGGCCGATCTCCTCTACGCCGTAGTCGATCCGCGGGTGGTGCTGAAATGAGCCTCGGAACTGACGTAGTCGGGCCCTCTGATCCCGTGCTCGGCGAGCCCAGTGCCCCGCCGTCCGACGCGGTGGCACCGGCGCTGCGCCGGCGTTCACCGTTCATGCTCGGGCTGCGCCGCTATCTGCACAACTGGCTGGCCGTCGTGGGCGCGATCGTGCTGGTCGCGATCCTGTTCACCGCGTTCATCCTGCCGCTGTTCGTGCACCTCGACCCGTACGCCGTCGACCTGACCCACTCCCGGCACCCGCCCGGTCCGGGGCACCTGCTCGGCACGGACACCACCGGGCGCGACGTGTTCGCCCGCGTGGTCTACGGCGGCCGGGTGTCGATGGGGGTCGGCCTGGCCGCCGCCGGGTTGGCGATCGTCCTCGGCTCGCTGCTCGGCTCGATCGCCGGGACGTTCGGGGGCTGGCTCGACACGGTCATCATGCGGGCCGCGGACATCTTCCTGTCGTTCCCGCCGACCGTGGTCGTCATCGTGCTGGCCGGCATCTTCGGCCCGAGCGTGGAGATGCTGATCATCGCGCTCGGCGTGTTCGTCTGGCCGACGTCCGGCCGCGTCGTCCGCAGTGTGGTGGTGTCCATGCGCGAGCGTGAGTTCGTGCAGGCGGCCCGGGCGGTCGGCGCCGGCCGCGGCTGGCTCATCAGCCGACACCTGCTGCCGGCCGCGCTCAGCCAGATCGTCGTGATCTTCACGCTGACGGTGGCGAACTGCATCCTGCAGGAAGCGGCGCTGTCGTTCCTGGGCCTCGGCGTCCAGCCGCCCACGCCCAGCTGGGGCAACATGCTGACCGACGCCCAGAGCATCACGGTGATCAACTCCATGCCGTGGCTGTGGGTGCCGCCCGGCGTGGCAGTTGCCCTGGTCGTGTTGTGCGTCAACTTCGTCGGCGACGGCCTGCGCGATGCCGTCGACCCGAGGCAGAGGTAGGCAGCGATGAGTCAACCCCTTCTCGAGGTGCGCGACCTGGCGGTCCAGTTCAAGACGCTGGACGGTCTGGTGCACGCCGTCGACGGCGTGAGCTTCACCGTGGCCAAGGGCGAGATCCTCGGCGTGGTCGGCGAGTCCGGCTCGGGCAAGAGCGTCAGCGTGATGTCGATGCTGGGCCTTGTTCCCCAGCCGCCCGGGCGGATCGCCGGCGGTTCGGTGCTGTTCGAGGGCACCGACCTGCTGCGCGCGTCGAAGCGCCGCATGCGCCAGATCCGCGGCGAGCAGATCGGCATGATCTTCCAGGACCCGATGACCGCGCTGAACCCGGTCATGCGGATCGGCAAGCAGATCGCCGAGGCCATCCGCACCCATCACCGCCGCACGTCGGGTGATGCGGCGATGGCCCGCGCGATCGACCTGCTGCGCCTCGTCGGCGTGCCCCAGCCCGAGGCACGTGTGCAGCAGTACCCGCACCAGTTCTCGGGCGGCATGCGGCAACGGGCGATGATCGCGATGGCCATCGCCAACGATCCGACGCTGCTCATCGCCGACGAGCCGACCACCGCCCTGGACGTCACCATCCAGGCCCAGGTGCTGGACATGCTGCGCCGGGCCCAGGCCGAGACGGGCGCCGCGACCATCTTCATCACGCACGACCTGGGTGTAGTCGCCGAGCTGGCCGAGCGGGTCATCGTCATGTACGCCGGGCGAGTCATGGAGTCGGGCGCGGTCCGGACGATATTCGCCAGCCCCCGTCACCCCTATACAGTCGGGCTGCTGAAGAGCCTGCCGTCGCTCAAACACGAGTCGCAGACCTTGACCCCGATCCCCGGCAACCCGCCGAACCTGCTGCAGCCGATCCCGGGCTGCCCGTTCCAGCCCCGCTGCGACATCGGCCGCGACCGCGAGATCTGCGCAACGACGCGCCCGCCGCTGGCCGAGGTGGCGCCTGGGCACACGTCGGCCTGCCACTTCTCGGACGAGCTCGCCGGCACGTCACCGGCCACCACGGGAGCGGGAGCGACGGTATGAGCGACGATCAGGCGCTGCTCGAGGTGCGCGATCTGGTGAAGCACTTCCCGATCCGCAAGGGCGTTTTCCGGCACGTCGGCAGCGTGGTGCGCGCCGTCGACGGCGTGAGCTTCGACCTCAACCGGGGCGAGACGCTCGGCCTGGTCGGCGAATCGGGTTGTGGCAAGTCGTCCACCGGCAAGCTGCTCATGCGCCTGGAACAGCCCACGTCGGGTGCGATCCGCTACGACGGGCAGGACCTGTCGGCGCTGGCCGGGTCGGCCAGCAAGGCGTTCGCCCGCAACATCCAGATCGTGTTCCAGGACCCCTACGCCTCCCTGAGTCCGCGGATGACGGTGCACGACATCGTCGCCGAACCGCTGCGCGTGCAGAAGATCTACGGTCGCACCGGGGAGGCCAAGGTCAGTGCCGCGCTCGAGTCGGTCGGGCTGACCCACCAGCACGCCAGCCGCTACGCCCACGAGTTCTCCGGCGGCCAGCGGCAGCGCATCGGCATCGCGCGCGCTCTCGTGCTGGACCCGACGGTGCTCGTGCTCGACGAGCCGGTGTCGGCGCTCGACGTGTCGATCCGGGCGCAGGTGATCAACACGCTGGAGGAGCTGCAGGACGGGCTCGGGCTGGCCTACCTGTTCATCTCGCACGACCTGTCGGTGGTGCGGCACACCTGCGACCGGGTGGCTGTGATGTACCTCGGCAAGATTGTCGAGACGGGCACCCGCAGCGAGATCTTCGGTGCGCCCACCCATCCCTACACCCAGGCGCTGCTGTCGGCCATCCCGTCCCCCGACGTGATCGCGGAGGACCACGGCCCCAAGCGCGAGCGCATCGTGCTGCGCGGCGACGTGCCCAGCCCGAGCAATCCGCCCAGTGGCTGCCGGTTCCGGACCCGGTGCTGGAAGGCCCAGGACATCTGCGCCAGCGAGGAGCCGCCGCTCGTGCCGCAGAGGGCCGACAGTCACCTGGTGGCCTGCCACTTCCCCGAGGCGATCGACGTGCTGGCCGGCGAGCCGATCGGCGAATACAGCGAGGCTGAATAACGCGACCGCGGGGCTGCGGCCGCGGGCGGGCGGCCGGCGGTTGGCGACGTCGGGCGGGCGGCCGGCGGTTGGCGACGTCAGGCTGGCGCCCGCGGGCCGGCGGCCGATACCGCTTCCCCTCCAGTCCAACAACCCTCGGACCCGAAATCTGGTCAGACGGGAGGGGAAGCGGTATCGGCTGACGGCGCGTGACTCAGACGCCGAGCGCCGGACGGGGGTCGCCCTCGAGCAGCCACTCGACGGTGCTCGGTTCGATGGGCGGCAGACCCTCGGGGCGACTCGCGGCGAGCCGGCGCAGCTCGTCGGCCGCCTGGGCCGGCGTCCAGATCGGGAAGTCGGACCCGAACAGCAGCTTGTCGACGACGCCCCACTCCTGGGCCCGGGTCAGGGCCAGGTAACCGTCGAGGGGGCGGGCCCAGGACGCCGAGACGTCGGCGAACACGCGGCGGTTCTTGCGCACCGTCACGATCGTCTCGCGCTGCCAGGGGTGGCCGAGGTGGGCGATGATCTGGGTCAGGTCGGGGTGCCGGCGAGCCACCTCGTCTACCACGAGCGGATTGCTCACCGACAGCTTGCCCGCCGGGCTGGGCGTCGCGCCCATGTGCCAGAGGACGATCAGCCCGGCCCCGGCAGCGGCCCGGTAGAACGCGTCGTAGCGTTCGTCGGTCGGATCGAACAGGGCCAGCACCGGGTACAGCTTGATGCCGCCCAGGCCACGGGCGACGCCGTCGCGCAACTGGTCGAGCACGTCGTCGTCGCTCGGATCGAGCGCCATGAACCCGATCGTGTTGGTCGACGTCTTCGCGCAGAACCACTCGACGTACTCGTTCGGCGTCATGACGCCGGCGGCGGTCGCCCGCATGCCGAACACGAAGGCGAGGTCGACGTCCTGCATCGCCGCGTCGTACTCAGCCGGGCTGTGGTTCGGGTACTCGTACCCGTACACCGGCTGCCAGTGATCGTGCCACTCGTCGCCCCAGTGCTCGGCCAGATGACAGTGCGTGTGGACGTCGATCACTAGGGCAGACTCCGGGATCTACTGCTCGGGCTCGAAGCCGACCGGACGCAGCGAGCGGTGCACGATGCGCAGGGCGGCGTTGAAGTCGGGATCAGCGGCCAATTGCGCGGACACCTCGCGCAGCTCGGCCACGTAGGACTCGTGCTTCGACGCGGTGAACTCCCCCGACGGGCCCGAGACGCTGACCGCGGCCAGGCACTCGCCGTCGAGCTCGACGCCCACCGCGACGCAGCGCAGGCCGGGGCTGCGCTCGTTGTCGTCGAGGGCATAGCCCCGGCGCAGGGTGCGGCGCAGCTCGGCGGTCAGGTCGCTGATCGTCGTGATCGTCTGGTCGGTGAACGACGGGAACGGCTCGGGCGGCGTGCAGGCGGGCAGCAGCTCGGCCGGCACGTGAGCCAGCAGCATCTTGCCCAGGCCGGTGCAGTACCCGTAGTCGCGGGTGCCTGGCGCGGCCGTGAAGCGCAGCGGGCGATCCGGCTCGCTGACGCAGATGTGCAGCACCTGGTTGCCGTCCAGCACCCCCAGGTTGGCCGTCTGCCCGGTCCGGGCGGACACCGGGGCGAGGTAGGCGCCGGCCACCACCGAGAGGTCGAGCGACGAGACGTAGGCCGTGGCCAGCCGCTGCACCTTGTGGCCGAGCCGGTAGGACGGGCGGTCGTCGACCCGCACGGCGTACTCCAGCTCGCACAGCACGCTGAGCAGGCGCACCAACGTGCTCTTGGGCAGCGCGGTGTTGTCGGCGAGGTCGTTGAGGGTGAGCGGATGCGACTGCATGGCCATCTGCTCGAGCAGCGCCAGACCGCGAGCGAGAGCGTTGGCGTGGTAGTTGGCCGACGCGGGACGGATCTCCTCTACGACGGCCGCCTTGCTACGACGTACGGGACCGGCCACGATGCTTGCCCTCCTCCTGGACTGGTCGTGTCAACTTACCCTCGGGGGCACCCTCATCGGTCAACGCAGCTCGGTCCGCAACTCGCCCAGACCGCCGATCGTGACCGTCATCCGGTCACCGGCACTCAGGTACTCGCCGGTGGCCGCGCCGACCCCGGACGGCGTCCCGGTCAGGATGACGTCGCCGGGCTCGAGGGTCATCAGCCGCGATGCGTGACTGATCAGCTCGGCCACCGAGAAGATCATGTCGTTGGTCGAACCCTGCTGGCGCACCTGGCCGTTGAGCTCGAATCGCACCGAAAGTCCTTGTGGGTCCGGCACGTCGTCGGCCGTGACCAGGTAGGGCCCGAGCGGTGCGAACCCGTCGAACCACTTGCCGGCCAGCCAGTCGAAGAACCACACGGCCTTGTCATCGGTGTCACGCTCGAACCCGTAGTCGACCGACCGGGCCGACACATCGTTGGCGCACAGGTAACCGGCGACGACGCCCAGCGCCTCGGCCACGTCGACGTTCTTGACCGTCCGGCCGATCACCACGCCCAGCTCGGCCTCCCAGTCGACCTGTTTGCTCAGCTCGGGCAGCTCGATCGCCTCGTCCGGATCGGCAATGCACGTGGGCGGCTTGAGGAACAGCCGCGGCGACAGGTGTGACTTGTCCAGCGGCTCGCCGCCGGTCTCGGTGACGTGGTCCTGGTAGTTGGCGGCGGCCGCGAGCAGCTTGCCCGGCCGCAGCAGCGGAGCGCGCAGGCTGACGTCGGCCACCGCGTACCGGCCCCGGCTCGACGGCAGCGCGCCGTCGCCGAGCGGGAACACCCGCTGCAGCAGGCCGAGCAGGTCGCCCTCGCCCAGCTCGTCGATCTGGTCGCCGTCCAGCCGCCCGTGCCGCAGCGCACCGTCGCGCTCGTAGCTGACCAACCTCATCGGGTATCTCCTCCAGGGGCGGCGACGGGTTCGGGACGGGCCGACGCCAGCGAGCGGTTCGCCGCGTCGACGACCTGGTGCACGTGGCGGGCGTCGTCGATGCCGACCGGTGCGGCGCCGCCGCCGGACACGGCCCGGCAGGTCTGCGCGATCAGCGTCGTGACCGAGGCCGACGCCGGCCCGGCCGATGTCGCGTCGGCGGTACGCACACGCAGAGCCGGCTTGGTCGCGTCGATGTCAAGCACGCCGTGTGACCCGCTGATCCGGTACCGGTGCCGGGCCAGGCCGGCCCGCGCGACTCCGTCGAGCGGCCCGGTCCGGCCGAGCACGATCGTGCCGGTCACGCCGTTGGCGTAGTCGATCAGCAGCGTGACGAAGTCGTCGGCCGCGTCGTTCCAATACCGCCCGCGCCGCGCGTACACCCGGGTCGCGTCCAGGCCGAGCAGGGCGTGCAGGACGTCCACCGGATACACGCCCAGATTCAGCAGCTCACCGCTCGGGGCCGGGGTCCCGCCGGCCACCACGAAGTCGGCCTGCACGTTCCAGGGCAACCCGACGCGTCCCGCAGCCAGCGCGGCCCGGGCCGAGACGAGCGGTGCTGCGAAGCGCTGGTGCAACGCCGGCACGACGAGCGAATCACCTTGCGCGCTCGCGATCTTCTCGACCTCGTCGAGGGTCGCGGCCAGCGGCTTGTCGGCCAGCACATGCTTTCCGGCCCGCAGCGCGGCGGAGACGAGTTCCACCCTTCGCTCCAGCGGCGCGGCGAGGCTGACCAGCTCGACCGCATCGTGGCCGAGCGCCGCGTCCAGGTCGTCGTGCGCCGGAACGTCCAGCTCGGCGGCCACCTTCTGCGCGGTCGCCCGATCGCCGTCGCCGGTCGGGACGACGCCGACGATGCGCGCGTCGGGCTGGGCCTGCCAGGCCGGCAGGTACATCGCGCTCTGGTGGTCCTGCTCGCCGATCCCGGCGAAGCCGGCGAGCAACACGCCGATCATGCGAGCACCGCCTGATCGCCGAGCACCTCGGCCAGCTCGACCGGTTCGCCGCGGGCGATGGACAGTTCGGACGCCACGCCCAGCGCGACGGCCTGCACGGCGTCGGCCGGGCTCATCCGGGGCGGGGCGCCGTCGATGCTGTCCAGCCACGCGGACAGCTGCCGGGCGAAGCCGTTACCTCCGGCGGCCGGCACGCTCTGCAGTCCCTGCTCGGTGAACAGCAGCGACGACTCGCCGTCCCAGCCCTGCTCGATCAGACCGGCCGTACCGGCGACGAGCAGCTCGCGGTAGCCGAACGATCCCGGCCGGTGGGCCCGGCTCATCTCGCAGACAGCCGTGCCACCGTGCGCGTACTCGACGGTCATCTCCAGGTAGTCGTAAATGCGCAGCTCGCCTGCGGTCTGGGTGCGTCCGCGCGCATAGACGCGCAGTGGCTCGTCGCCCAGCCACCACGTGACGAGGTCGAGCAGGTGGACGCCGTTGTGCAACGAGTGACCGCCCGACCGTGCGGGATCGAGCACCCAGGCCCGCCAGTCCGGCCAGATCCAGCCGCCCAGGATCGACAGCCGGGCCGCGACCGGATCGCCGATCGCGCCCGAGTCGATCACCGACCGGACGGCCAGCCCGTAGTCGTAACTGCGATGCGTGTGGGCGGCGGCCACCACGCGGTCGGCCGCGGCGAAGGCGTCGACCACCTGCTGGGCGCCGGCCACCGTCGTCGCCAACGGCTTCTCGGCGAGCAGGTGCTTGCCGGCGGCGGCCACCTGCAGGGCGATGGAAACGTGGGTGTGGTTCGGCGTGCAGACGATCACCGCGTCGACGCGGGGCCAGGTCAGGGCCTCGGCCAGGTCGGTGCCGTAGCGGGCATTGCCGTTCGCGTAGGCGAAGTCGCGCGCCCGGCCCGGATCGACGTCGACGACCCCGGCCAGCTCGGCGCGCGATTCGCCGCTCATGGCGCGGATGTGCGAGTCGGCGATGAATCCGGCGCCGACGACGAGAATTCCCACTGTGCTCATGGGCGAGATGATTTCGGCACGGATGCGGAACAGGTTTTCATGTCTGAGATATCCTCGCCAGGCCGCCTACTTATGTCAAGGACTGCGGCTCCGGATCTACCTCCGCGTGAACCGGACCGACCTGATCACCGTTGATTGACATTGACGACCGGCAACACCTATCTTCGGGACCTGGAATGCCGTTCCATATATGAAGGTGAGCATGGCCGCGATCGACTCCTCGTCCCCCGCTCCGACGATCGACTCGCCGCGCGGAAAAGCTCTGGCCGATGTCGCCGCGGCGGTGCTGCCCGGCGGCGTCAACTCGGCGACCCGGTACATCGGCGAGCCCTATGCGTTCGCGGCGGCCGACGGCGCCTGGGTGACGGATGTGGACGGCCGCCGGTACCTCGACTATCACGCCGCATTCGGCGCGATCCTGCTCGGCCACAACTCGCCGATCGTCAACGAGGCCGTGGCGTCGACCGTCGGCAACCTCGACCTGATGGGTATCGGCGTCACCGAGCTCGAGATCCAGCTGGCCCAGCGGGTGATCGACGTCGTGCCCTCGGCCGAGATGACGATCTCGACGATGAGCGGGTCCGAGGCGGTGGCGCAGGCGGTGCGCCTCGCCCGGGCGGCGACCGGCCGCCGGTACCTGGTGAAGGTGCAGGGCGGCTTCCACGGTTGGAACGGCTCGGTGGCCCGCAACGTCATCTCCGCGCCCGACAAGGCGTACGGCCGCGATCCGCTGTCGGCCGGCATCCTCGACGAGGTGGTCGACGGCACGCTGATCGCCGAGTTCAACGACCTGTCCTCGATCGAGGAGCTGTTCAGCCGCTACCCCGAGCAGATCGCCGCGGTGATCACGGAGCCGATCCCGCACAACGTCGGGGCGCTCGTGCCGACGCAGGAGTTCGTCACCGGGCTCCGGCGGCTCACCTCCGAGTACGGCGCGTTGCTCGTGTTCGACGAGGTGATCACCGGCTTCCGGCACGCGCTGGGCGGCTATCAGCAGGTCTGCGGCGTCACGCCCGACCTGACCACGTTCGGCAAGGGAATGGCCAACGGCCTGCCGATCGGCGGCCTGGCCGGGCGCCGCGACCTGATGGAGCGATTCGACGGCCGCAGCGGCGACGTGCTGCTCGCCGGCACGTTCAACGGCAACCCGCTCAGCTCGGTCGCGGCGATCGCCACCATCGACTACCTGCGGGTCAACCCCGACTTCTATACGCGCACGTACGCCCTCGGCGATCGCATGCGCGCCGGCCTGCAGACGATCGTCGACGAGCTCGGACTGCACGCGACGGTGGCCGGCTTCGGCGGCGTGTTCTGCCTGTACTTCGCCGACGGCCCCATCCGGGGCTACCGTGACCTGCTGCGCAACAACGGCGAGGCCTACGTCACCTTTCACCGCCGGATGATCGAGGCCGGGCACCTGATGCTGCCGCTGGCCCTCAAGCGCAACCACATCTCGGGCGCGCACACCGAGCAGGACATCGACTCGACGCTGGACGCCGCCCGCACGGTGCTGAAGGGCATGCAGGCCGACGGCGTCACCCGCTGACCTGGGCGCACTGACCACCCGGACCCACCCGGCCGAGAGCTCGGCTGCCCACTGCTTTGCCCCGCACCGGCGGGCCTTGACCTTGATCAACAGCAGAAGTCGGTCGTGGTAGTGGCCAACTTCTGCTGTTGATCAAGAAGACGAAGCGCCGGCGTCACCCGGTCAGTGATCCCGGTGCGCCCAGCGCGGTCACGTTGATCTCATCGAAGCTGGCCTCCATGTTCACGGCCTTGTCGCCGTTGGTGGTGAACGTGAGGCCGTCGAAGCTGCTGACCGGGTTGGTGTGAATGGCCGTGTGGACGGCCACGCCGTTGATCGTCACCGTGGCCTGATCGGCGGTCGTGTCGATGCTGACCGGCATCAGCACCTCGTTGGCCGGCTGGGGAATCGCGCCGGTGCTGATGACCTGCCAGGCCGTGCCGTCCCACGCGGATAGGTTGAACTTGCCGGTGGTGAAGTTCGGCGTGAGCAGGAACCGGTACGCCGTTTGCTGCTTGCCGGCGGCGTCCTTGCCGTTGACGTCCCAGATGATGCCGGCGCCGTACCCCTCGCCGGAGTAGGCGAACGACGCGTGCTGTTCTGGGACGGAAGGCGTCGGCAGGGTCGCGGTGGCCTCGGAGTCGGGGTCCATGTCGACGAGGATCATGCGCTTCTCCGAGTGCCAGCCCGGGAAGAGATAGTCGGCCACCGTGGCGTACCGCGTGCTGGTGAAGCCGCGCGGCGTGGCGTTCGGGGCGTCGTTCTCGAACGTCCACGTGTCCGGGCTGTACAGCTCGAGCTCGGTGATCGCCGTCGCCCGCTGGTCGGTCGGCGTCACCCGGACGTAGCGCGCCGTCACGGTCGGGAACGTGTAGTAGCGCATCGCGTAGTCGACGGTGTTGCGGATCTTGACGATGGGACGGCCCCACCGCTTGCCGTCCAGCGACGTCTGGATGTTCACCGACTGGCTCAGGCCGTTGCCGAGCATCAGCCCGATCTGGTTGATGTTGCGGGGCTGGTCGAGCCGGATGGTGAACGACGAGCCGGGCTGCAGGAACGCGGCCGAGTTCACGCCGGTGGACCCGTCGATCGCGCCGGCCAGCCGGGCCTCGGGCGCCTGCGGGTCGGCCGGACGAGCCTGGCCGGTCAGCTGGACGTCGCCGCTGAGATAGCGGGTCATCAGGTCGATCTTGCCGGCGCCGCCCTTGACCGCGTCGATGCGGCGGACGAACACCTTCGTGTCCTGCCCGTACTCGCGGCATAGGTAGATGGTGTGGCAGGTGTCGCCCCAGTACAGCGCGTAGTTCGTGCCGACCGGCTGGATCGTCGTGTTGCCGCTCGAGCCGTGGTAGCGACCCGGGTCGGTGTTCGTGACCGGGTTGGCGAACACGGTGTCACCCTTGTCCCACGTCCGGCCGGTGCCGTCCCAGTTGATCAATACGGTGTTGTCCGGTCGGCCGTACGAGGCCATCAGGGCGCCGTTCGGCATCAGCACGACGTTCGGGTCGGCGCCGGCGTTGGGCAGCCCGTCGGGTGCGGCCAGTTCGGTCAGCGGGCTCCACGTCGCGCCGTCGTCGGTCGAGAAGGCTTGTAGCAACGGGTAGAGCTGCAACAGCCCGGACGGCGAACCGTTCTCGCGGAACAGGCCGATCAGGCGTCCGTCCGTCGTGCGGGCCATGGCCATCTCGTTGATGCCACGCGGACCGTGGATCACCGAGCGCACGGCCCAGTTGTGCCCGCCGTCCGAACTCTGGAACACCAGGCTGACTCCTTCGCCGGTCGCCTTGATCGCGCCGTACCCGGTCATCAGCAGCTGGCCGTCGCCCAGCTCCATCAGGGTGCGCTGCACGCGGATCCAGCCGAGCGGCGTGGCCGGCTGGGCCACCGGTGCGTCCCACGCCGTCCAGCTGCGCCCGACGTCCGAGCTCGATCCCATGCGGATGCCCAGTCCGGTCGGGCTCTGCGTCGCGGCGGTGAACTGCGCGGTGAGAATCCGGCCGTCGCGCAGCCGGGTCGAGGTGGTCAGGTCGAACCCGTCGAACATCTTGCCGTCCAGGTCGTCCGTGAACGCCAGCCCGTTCTGCTCCGAGACGCCGGCGCCGATGTCCTGCGGGGCGGTCGCATCGTCGTAGTGGCGCGACCAGGTCGACAGGACACGCTTGGCCGTCGTGCCCGCACAGGGCATGCGCCGCAACGCCGTCGGCTGGCTCTGGCAGTACGCGTCGGACAGCACCTGGTCGGTGGCGAAGCCGACGCCCCACGTGCCGAGCTGGCCGGGCGCCGGATTCCACGGGCTCCACATGTCCCCGAGCGACAGCACGTCCGCGTTCGGGTCGGCCCCGTTGACCGGCGGCGGCACCGACGTGGACGGACTCGCACCGGCCAACGTCGACACGGTGATCGCCGCGACCGCGGCCACCGCGGACATCGCCAATAGCCGGGTGCGACTCGGCGTCCTTCCGGTCAGCACGATCGGTGACTGGAGACGGATTCCCATGGCGACGGTCCCTTCGGCGGATCAGAGTTCGAGGTCGGAGCGGTCGATCCGGTTGAGCAACGGCGCGCCGTCGAGATAACGGCGCAGGTTTCGGGTGAACAGGTCCCAGATCCGTTCGCGGAAGTAGGTGCTGCCGCTCGACCCCGACACATGCGGAGACACGATCGTGTTGGGCAGGTCCCAGAACGGGTCGTCCGCCGGCAGCGGCGAGCGGTAGTGAACGTCGAGGGCGGCGCCGGCGATCGTCCCGCCGCGCAGGGCTTCGACCAGGGCGGCCTCGTCGACGACGTGCGCCCGCGCCGGGTTGAGCAACACCGCGTGCCGGGGCAGTTCGGCCAGGGCGTCACGATCGAGGAAGCCCCGCGTGGCACTCGTCGCCGGCGTGGTCACGACCAGGTAGTCCAGGCCGGCGAGGAACTCGGCCCGCTGCTGGCGGGTGAACGTACGCTCGGGTACGGGCGACGGCCCGGCCGGATAAGGGTGATAGCGCAGGTCGCGCGCGCCCGGCCGGAACCGCGACAGCACCCACACCTCGACGCCCAGCGCCTGGCAGCGACGGGCCAGCTCCTGGCCGATGTTGCCGTAGCCGAAGATGCCGACGCGCCGGCCGTGCAGCTCGGCCTGGAAGCGCGCGTCGCGGTCCCACCGGTGTGCGCGCTGTCCGGCCAGCAGGCCGACGAGGTCACGCTCGAAGGCCAGCATCATCAGCACGCACCACTCGGCGATCGGGATGTCGTTGACGCCGCTGGCGTTGCACACGCGCACGTCGGCCGGCAGCTTCGCCCCGTTGTACTGCCCGTACCCGTGCGAGCCGAGCTGGATCCACCGCAACGCCGGCGCCTCCGCGATGTTCGTCGGCGGCTGGTCGGCGAACAGGATCTCGGTGTGCGCGGCCTGATCCGGTGTCAGCGCGTGATCCGGGCCGAACGGGTCGATCACTTCGATCGTCGCGGCCGGTGCGATCTCCCGGCAGCGTTCGAGGCCGGCCGGCTCGACCGGTTGGGCGATCAGGATGCTCACGTCGTCAACGTCTTGCCGGGCACGCTGGAGAACTCCTCCAGGCCGGGAACGAACGGGAAGCGCTCCTTCGTCTCGTCGGTCAGCTCGATGCCCAGCCCGGGGGCCCGCGGCGGGCGCACGTATCCGTTCTCGATGACCAGGTTGTCGCCGCAGAGCCGGGTGTGCAGCTCGCCCGGATCTGGGATCGCCTCGACGACCACCGTGGCCGCCGTGGCGAACGCGGCGTGCAGGTTCTGCATGACGCCGCCGCCGCCGCTCCAGCAGTGCGATGCGACACCGGCCCCGCCGGCCGCCGCCTGCTGGCCGACCGCGACGAAGTCGGCCAGGCCGAGCCAGGCCGCGTCGGGCTGGGCGATGTCGAACGCGCCGCGCGAGGTCCACAGCCGGAACTCGTCGGCCGACGTCAGCTGCTCCCCGCCGGCGATCGGCATGCTGGTAGAGCCGCGCAGCTGCGCATACTCGTCGGGATCGTCGTAGGCCAGCGGCTCCTCGAAGAACAGCAGGTCGTACTTCGCGAGCGCCTCCAGTGCGGCGGTGGCCGTCTCGACGTCCCACCGGTCGACGCCGCTGCGATGGCCCATGTGCCCGTCGAGGGCGACGGCGATGTCCGGGCCGAGATGCGCGCGCATCATCTCCAGCTTGTCCAGCTCGACCTGGGCGGCCGCCTCCGGACTAGCCGGCGCGTCAACGCCGAGATAGCCGGTGGCGACCTTCAGTGCGGTGAAGCCGAGCTCGACGTAGCGGTCGAGCTTGCGCCGGAAGTCGTCGGCCGGTTGCAGCGACGGACCGCCAGTGGCGTACGCGCGCAGCCGCTCGTGCTGCGCACCGCCGAGCAGCTCGTACACCGGGACGCCGGCCGCCTTCCCGGCGATGTCCCACAGCGCGGCTTCGACGGCGGACAGGATCGCGGCGCCCACGCCCACGCGCGCCCAGTACCCGATGCAGCGGCGCATCCGATGCGTGAGCACCCCGACGTCGATGGCGTCGGTGGCGAAATCCGCGGCGAGCAAGATCGGCCGGACGTAGTCGACGACCGGCGCGACGAGTTCGGGCGCGAAGTAGCCGGCGTAGGTTTCACCCACGCCGACCACGCCGCTGTCGGTGTGGATCTCGACCAGCGCCACGCTGCGCAGCCGCTTAGCGACGGTGATCCATCGGTCATTGCTGGCCGGTCCGGAGAGCAATACCGGCTCGACGCTGGTGATGCGCACGCGCGTCACTCCCCCATCGAGTGTTCGGTCGGGTCAGCGTCGTATGGAATGACTTGCCATGTCAAGGCTTCAGCTATTGACGGCACCCACCCGCATCCGTACGTTGTGACGTCAACGTGATGGAATCGCGTTTCATATCACAGAGGCGGCCGTGCCATGAAGGTCATGACGATCTACGCCCACCCGGCGGACACGATCACCAACTGCGGCGGCACCCTGGCCCGGCACGCCGACGCCGGCGACGACGTCGTGGCGCTGATCCTTACCCACGGCGGGCGCATCCACCCGAACAGCTACGCCGAGGAGTGGCGCAAGGACGACCCCGATCCGGAAGTCACCGGGGCCGGCCTGGACGACGTCGTCGCCAACAAGAAGCACGAGCTGGAGCGGGCCGCCGACATCGTCGGCATCGGCAAGCTGCTGACCCTCGACCTCGACGACGCGATGTCCACGGTGCACGAGGACGTCGTCGACCGGGTGGCCGAAGCGGTGGCAGCCGAGCAGCCGGACGTCGTCATCTGCGACTACCCGCTCAACCCGGCGCTGACCGCCAACCCGCACATCGCGGCGACCATGACGGTGCTGGCCGGCATCGGCCGGGCCAGCATCTTCCTGAAGAACCTGGACGGGCGAGCCGAGGTCAACGTCAAGCAGGTGTTCTTCACGTCGTTGCCGGTACACACCGGCGACGGGCTGAGCCTGTACGGCGTGCGCAACGACCTGTTCATCGACATCACGCCGGTCGTCGGCCGCAAGGTCGCCGCGATGGACTGCTTCGCCAGCCAGGGGTACGCCGGGCTGTTCGCCCGCAAGCTGATCGAGTCCAACAACGGCGAGTTCGGCCGGGTGGCCGGGGTCAACTTCGCCGAGGCGTACAGCCGGATGCGCAACGAGACCCACTCGCTGTTGCCGGTCACTGCCGCGGCGATGACCGACGACCCGCTGACCCGGCACCTGACGTACTCCGAGATCGACATCCGCTCGACTTATCCGTGGCGCTGACCGGGCACACGTTCACCTCGTCGGGCACGGCGTCCAGTCAGGACACGTTCGTGATCGACGACGTCAGCCAGAGCTGACCCGAATTACGCCGAAGGGCCGATAAGAGCGCGCGACACGTCGCCGATGTCGATGATGCCGACGACGCTGCCGTGGTCGACCACCGGCAGGTGCCGGAACCGGCCGTCGGCCATCGACTTGGCCGCCGTCTGGATGGTCGTCGACTCCTCGCACACGACGGGGCTGCTCGTCATCAGCTCGCGGATTCGGACATCGTTCACATCCCGGCCGTCCGCGACGACCTGGACGATGTCGGCCTCGGTGAGGATGCCGATGGGGCGCTTGGTCTGGACGTTGTCGATGACTACGACCGCCGTCGCGCCGTCCTTCTTCATCAGGTAGGCGGCTGCGGCGACGTGGGCGTCCTGCTCGACGGTGGTCACCGCCGGGCGCATCACCTGGGCGACAGTCATCGGCGTCTGGGCGGAGGTTTCCGACATGGCTGCTCTGTTTCCGGGATCCGGCACGATCCCCACGAGTCCGATCCGGCGTGGTCAACTTCCGAGCATGGTCGGTCGGGCTCGGAGTTGTCCATGGCCGTCCGGCCGACCCTTCGTCATGGAGTGCTGTGCCGCTCCCCGTGGAGGAGACCCGACCGGCCGAGCTACAGCACGCGCACCGGAGCGCCGTCGATCCAGGCGACGATGTCCTCGACCACCTGCCCGTACCAGGTCCGGTACTGGTCGGTCGTGACGTAGCCGATGTGCGGCAGCAGCAGGGTGTTGGGCAACGACCGGAGCGGGTGGTCGACCGGCAACGGCTCGACGTCGTAGACGTCCAGTCCTACGCCGGCGATGCGTCGCGAGCGCAGCACGTCGATCAAGGCGGCCTCGTCGACGATCGGGCCACGCGACGTGTTGATCAAGTACGCAGTCGGCTTCATCCGCGCCAGGTCCGCCGCGGAGATCAGACCACGGCTGGCGTCGGACAACGGCATGTGGATGGTGATCACGTCGGACTCGCCGAACAGCGTCTCCTTGCTGACCGCGCGAACGTCGTGTGGCTCGGCCCGCTCCGGGGTCAGGTGCGGTGACCAGGCGATCACGGACATGCCGAGCGCCTGGGCCAGCCGGGCAACGGGCACGCCGAGCCGGCCCAGGCCGACGACGCCCAGGGTGGATCCGGCCAGGCCCGGTCCGATCGTGTGCTGCCAGCCGCCCGCGCGCACGGCGGCGTCCTCGGCCACGAAGTTGCGGGTCAGCGCGATGATCATGCCTATCGTCATTTCCGGCACCGGGCTGCCCGTGCTGGTCGTGCCGCACACGGTGACGCCGTGGTCCTGCGCGGCGGCCACGTCGATCGACGCATTGCTCAGGCCGGTCGTGACCAGCAGGCGCAGGGCCGGCAACTGCGACAGCACCCGAGCCGGGAACGGCGTGCGCTCGCGCATCGCCACGACCACCTCGCTCGCCGCCAGCCGCTCGACCAGCGAGGACTCGGCGATGTGTTCGTCGAGCACCTCGATCGAGTAATGCGCCTGCACCGGCGCCCAGTCCGCGCTGGTCAGCGCCACGTGCTGGTAGTCGTCGAGAATCGTCAGCGTCGGCACACGCCGACCCTAGAGCACCAGCTGATGCCCGAGAGCGCTGCGCGAGTAACGCACCTGGTGCCCCACGCGGTGCGCCGCCAGCAGACCGGCTCGGCGCAGCACCCCGAGGTGCGACGAGACGGTGGCCGGCGACATCCCAAGACGCGCGGCCAAGTTCGTGGTCGAGATCGGCTCGCCGACCGCGGCGAGCACCCGGGCGCGAGTCGGGCCGAGCAACGCCGCCAGGGACGAGTCGGTCGTCCGGACGGCCGGCTGCCACAGGTCGCCCACCCCGCGGGCCGGGTAGATCAGCGTCGGCTGCCACGGCCGGTCGAGGATGACCTTGACCGAGGGCCAGCCGAACACGCTCGGCATCAGCACCAGTCCGCGACCGCCGAGCACGCCCCGGCCACTCGCACCGGCGACGGTCAGCCGGCTGTCGGCCCACCCCACGCTGACGTGCAGGTCCTCGGTCACGGCGGCCAGACCGCCCTGGGTCATCCGCCCGGCCCGGTAGGCGATGTCGGCGTCGAGCGTGTCCCGGATGCGGGCCCAGTCCTGGGCGACGATTCGCTGCCACCACTTCTCGATCAGGTCGGCCGCCTCGTGCGCGCCCCGCGCCGGCTCTTCGATCCAGCGCTGCAGCTGCGGATGCGGTCGCCGCCCGGTCGCCCGGCGCAGCTCGGCCACGACGCGACCCCGCGGCGTGCGCCGCACCCGGGCCAGCTCCTCGTCGATGCACGCCAGCGGCGACGTGGGCGGCGGCGTAAGGAAGTCCGGGACGTAGCCCCGCTCGGGCAGCAGCGCCGCCAGCACACTCGCGGCGGCATCGCCCCGGTGCGCCTCGACCGCCCGCAGCCACGGCAGCTGCACCGCGTGCCGGGCCGGCAGCAGCAACGTGCGCACTGCGGCGAGCGTCTCCCAGATCGGCGACAACGCGAACCGGAACCGAACCAGGTCGGCGTTGCGCACGGACAACGTGATCGGCATCCTCGTCCTAACATTCGACTCAGCTCGAATGTTTAGACCGGCAGAGACGGGTCGGCAATCGTCGCTCTCGTGGCCTCACGATCTCTATCTACCCCGGGCTGCTCGTCGGCCCCGTGCTGGGCGAGACGGCCGGCGAGCACCTGGGATACGGCAGCGTGTGGCCGGCGGCCGGACCTCTCGCAGCGACCGCTGCCCTGCTCGCGACCACCCTGCCGCGCTCCGTGCACGCGATAACGCCGACAGCGTCGGCGAACAAGACCGGCATTCGCACCGTACAGCGGGCACCGAGCGGAGCGCGTATGCGAGTCGTCTCGATCATGACGGCCGGCCACGACGCCACCTACGGGCCGGCCGGCATAGGCTGCGCCGCCGTCGCCCGACCGGCCGGGCTGCCCAGCGCGTTCCTCGTCACCGGCGCGGCATCCGGATTCGGGATGTTCGCCCTCGCCATCGATCACCGCAGGAGGACCACATGACCGACCGTCTCGACCGCTACGCCGCGATCCTGCTCGACGTCGGGGTGCGCGTGCAGGCCGGCCAGCTGGTCGCGATCAACGCGCACCTGGAACACGCGCCGCTGGCCCGCGCGGTCGCCGAGCAGGCGTACCGGCGCGGCGCCGAGTACGTCGACATCTGGTACTGGGACCCGTACGGCAAGCGCTCGCGGATCCGGCACGCCCCGGAAGCCACCCTGGCCGCGACGCCGCCCTGGCTCGACCGCCGGTACGAACACCTGGTCGAGCGGCGCGGCGCGCTGATCACGATCGAGGGCGACCCCGCGCCCGACCTGCTGGCCGGCCTGGACGAGGGGCGGGCCGGCCTGGACCGGATGCCCACCCTCACCTCGCGCATCCGTGCCCAGATGTCCGGCGACATCGCCTGGACCATCGCCGCCTACCCCACGCCGGCCTGGGCCCAGGCCGTGTTCGGCGAGCCCGACGTCGAACGGCTCTGGCACCACCTGACCACGTTCCTGTACCTCGACGCCGACGACCCGGCGGCCGCCATCGAGGCCCGGCTGGCCGAGCTGCGCGCCCGGGCCGAACGGCTCACCGCACTCGACCTCGACGCCGTGCGCTTCACCGGACCGGGCACCGACCTGACCCTGGGCCTGATCCCGCACGCCGCCTGGCACATCTCCGAGCTGCCCGGGCCGACCGGGCGCAACGTCCTCAACCTGCCGACCGAGGAGGTGTACACGACTCCCGACTACCGGCGCGTGTGCGGGCACGTGACCAGCACCAAGCCGCTGGCCCTCGGCGGCACCCTCGTCCGCGACCTGCGGCTCACCGTCGTCGACGGCGAGGTGACCGAGGTCGACGCGACCAGTGGCGCGGACGTGGTCCGTCGCAATCAGGGCATCGATGCCGGCGCGCGGAGGTTCGGCGAAGTTGCCCTGGTCGACCACAGCTCGCCGATCGGCCGGTCGGGCGTCACGTTCCAGACCACGCTGTTGGACGAGAACGCGACCTGCCACCTGGCCTGGGGCGCCGGCATCCCGTCCGTGCTCGAGGGCTGGCGATCGCTGGATGCCGACCAGCGACTGGCCCGGGGCGTCAACCGGTCCGGGACGCACGTCGACTTCATGGTGGGCGGCCCCGACGTGACGGTGACCGGCATCGGGCGTGATGGCCGCGAGGTCGAACTGCTGCGCCACGAGCGGTGGCGCGTGGACTGAGGCGAATCGGCCGGGAGCGCTAGCCTGACGGGATGCCGAACTCCACGGGGGGCCGCCCGTGATCGCCCGGATGTGGCGGGGTTGGGTCCGAACCGACCGCATCGCCGAGTACGCCGACATCATCGAGCGCACCGGCCTGACCGGTTACCGGAACACGCCGGGCAACCAGGGCGCGCAGCTGCTCACGCGCGACCTCGGCGACGGCCGCACCGAGCTCATCACGCTGAGCTGGTGGAACAGCCTGGACGACATCAAGGCGTTCGCCGGCGAGGACATCAACGTGGCCCGGTACTACCCCGAGGACGACGAGTTCCTCGTCGAGCGCGACAAGACGGTGGCCCACTACGAAGTGGCGTCCGGATCGGAGGGCTGAGGCCGGTGCGCGTCGCGACCTGGAACGTCAACTCGGTCAAGCAGCGGATGCCCCGGCTGTTGCCGTGGCTGGACGAGCGGCGCCCCGACGTCGTGTGCCTGCAGGAGACCAAGCTGGCCGACGCGGCGTTCGCCGAGCTGCTCGGCGCCGAGGCGACCCAGCGCGGCTACGCGATCGGCTACTACGGCGAGGCGCAGTGGAACGGCGTGGCCATCCTGTCGCGGGTCGGCCTGGACGACGTCGTGGTCGGCGTGCCCGGCGCGCCCGGCTTCCCCAATCCCGAGGCCCGGGCCGTGTCGGCCGTCTGCAACGGGGTGCGCGTCTACTCGCTGTACGTGCCGAACGGCCGGACGCCCGAGTCCGAGCACTACTACTACAAGCTGGCCTGGCTCAGCGCCCTGCGCGAGGTGGTCGCGGCCGGCCCGGACGACGTGATGCTGTGCGGGGACATGAACATCGCCCCGACCGACGCCGACGTCTTCGACCCCGAGGCCTACGTCGGGCAGACGCACGTCACGCCACCCGAGCGCGCTGCCCTGCACGAGCTGCAGGTCGCCGGCGGCCTGCGCGACCTGGTGCGCGACCGGTGGCCGAGCGAGCGGGTGTTCACCTACTGGGACTACCGGGCCGGCATGTTCCACCAGGACCTGGGCATGCGCATCGACCTGGTGCTGGCCGGTGGCTCGGTGCCCGGCCGGGTCAGGGCCGCCTGGGTCGATCGGCAGGCCCGCAAGGGCACCGGCCCGAGCGATCACGCGCCGGTGATCGTCGACCTCGACGAGGCGCCAGACGGCGACATCGGCCCGGTCGTTCCACCGCCGTCCGCCCCGCGTCGCGGCAAGGGCCGCCCGGTCAAGCTCCCCCAGTCGAAGTAGACGCGATCACAGCGCGGCGTCGTGCACGATGATTGCGATATGGACGCGATTGGGCGCATCCAGCTTTACCAACAGGCGCGAGACGTGGGCCTTGACGGTGCCCTCACTCATGAACAGCTGCGCGCCGATCTCGGCGTTGGTGGCGCCCGACCCGACGGCGACTGCCACCTCGCGCTCGCGGGTCGTCCGGAGGCAACAGCGAAGCCAGCACAAGACGCGGCCGGACGAATCGGTCCAACCGCAGACGGCTCGGCCTCACGCCGACCCTAAGGTCACGCGGCCACCGGCGGCACCGACGAAAGTCGCGGATCGGGGCCGCCAATGGTAATTCGGTTGTCGCCGCCCGCGCGGTCTGCTGCACTGGACGCGCCATCGAGCCAGAAAGGAGCCGGGAAATGCGCGCAGCGTTCGTGTCCCCCCAGTCGGTACTCGCCTATCCGAAGGACATGAACTCCCTTGCGCACGGTAAATCTCGGCATCCTGGCACACGTCGACGCGGGTAAGACCAGCCTCACCGAGCGGCTGCTGTACAACGCCGGAGTGATCCGCGAGGTCGGCAGCGTTGACGCCGGCAGCACCCAGACCGACACGCTCGCGCTCGAACGCCAGCGTGGCATCACAATCAAGTCCGCCGTCGTGTCGTTCGTCGTCGACGACGTCACGATCAACCTGATCGACACCCCCGGCCACCCGGACTTCATCGCCGAGGTCGAGCGCGTCCTGAGCGTGCTCGACGGCGCGGTGCTGGTCGTCTCGGCCGTCGAGGGCGTGCAGGCGCAGACCCGGGTGTTGATGCGCACCCTGCAGCGGCTGCACATTCCCACGCTGATCTTCGTCAACAAGGTCGATCGAGCCGGAGCCGACACCGACCGGGTGCTGGCCCAAGTGGCGGCCCGGCTGACCCCGGACGTCGTCGCGCTGGACGCCGTCGCCGGGGTCGGTACCCGCGCGGCGAAGGTCACCGCATTCGGGGCGGACGACGACGCGTTCCGGACCCGGCTGGTCGAGGTGCTGGCCGGCCACGACGACGATCTGCTGGCCGCGTACGTCGAGGACGAGGCGGGCGTCTCGTTCCGGCGGCTGCGGCGCGCCCTGGCCGCCCAGACGCGGCAGGCGGTCGTCCATCCCGCGTACGTCGGCTCGGCGATCACCGGGGCCGGCGTCGAGGCGCTGACCGCCGGCATCACCGGGCTGCTGCCGGCGCGAACGGGCGCCGGCGACGGGGCGCTGGAGGGCCGGGCGTTCAAGATCGAGCGCGGACCGGCCGGCGAGAAGCTGGCGTACGTGCGGCTGTTCGCCGGGTCTCTGCGGGTGCGCGACCGGGTGCGGTTCGGGCGCGGCCACGAGGACAAGGTCACCGCCATCAGCGTGTTCGAGCAGGGCGCGGTGGCTCGGCGCGACTCGGTGACGGCCGGCCAGATCGCCAAGCTGTCCGGGCTGGGTGATATCCGGGTGGGCGACCCGATCGGGGACGCGGCCACCACCGAAGCGCACCAGTTCGCCCCGCCGACGCTCGAGACGGTCGTCGTGCCCGAGCGGTCCGGAGCCCGCGGGGCGCTGCAGGCGGCGCTCGTCCAGCTGGCCGAGCAGGATCCGCTGATCAACCTGAGGCAGGACGACGAGCTGCACGTGTCCCTGTACGGCGAGGTGCAGAAGGAAATCATCCAGGCGACCCTGGCCGACGAGTACGGCGTGGACGTGACGTTCCGCGAGACGACCACGCTGTGCATCGAGCGGCCGGCGGGCGTCGGCGAGGCGGCGGAGGTCATGGGCAAGGACGCCAACCCGTTCCTGGCCACGGTCGGCCTGCGCGTCGAGCCGGCGGAGGCCGGCAGCGGGGTGCGTTTCGATCTCGGCGTCGAGCTCGGGTCGATGCCGCTGGCGTTCTTCAAGGCGGTGGAGGACACCGTCGGCGAGGTGCTGCAGCAGGGCCTGCGCGGCTGGCCGGTGATCGACTGCCGGGTGACGATGATCCGGTCCGGCTACGCGCCGCGGCAGAGCCACGCGCACCAGGGCTTCGACAAGAGCATGTCGAGCACCGGCGCCGACTTCCGGGGCCTCACGCCGCTGGTACTGATGGACGCGCTGAGGCGGGCCGGTACGCAGGTGTACGAGCCGATCCACCGGTTCCGGCTGGAGTTCCCGGCCGACGCGGTGGCCGGCGTGCTGCGTGGGCTGGCCGAGGTGCGGGCGGTGCCGCAGCCGCCGACCGCGCACGGCACGACCGGCCTGGTCGAGGGCGAACTGCCGGCCGCCCGGGTGTACGAGCTGCAGCAGCGGCTGCCCACCATGACCCGCGGCGAGGGCGTGCTGGAGAGCGAGTTCGCCCGCTACCGGCCGGTGCGCGGCCCGGCGCCGTCGCGGCCGCGGTGGGACCACAACCCGCTCAACCGCCGCGAGTACCTGCTGCAGGTGATGCGCCGGGTCGGCCAGCTCGGCTAGGGCGGCCTCAGCCTTCGAGGGCGCCGGCCCAGCGCCAGTCGCCCTCGGGGCCGAGGTACTCGACGCGCTGCACCTCGGCGTCGAGCTCGTCCTCGTCGTGCGCCCAGGCCAGGGCGGCGGCGTGGTCCGGGAACTCGCGCTCGTCCATGATGTCGCCCATCCCGTCGAGGAACCGGTACCGCGCCATGCCGGGCACGGTAGGGGCCTGGCGCGGTACCGGCTGTCTCAATGTCGGAACGGGCCGTCTCCGGGGCAAACCCGGACATCCGCAACGGACGGTACTTCACCTTGCGACTCTGCACGTGGGCTATAACATCCTCCGGACGGCGCAGAATTCGCGCCATTCGTACCAACCCGGAGGCACTGCGTGGTGGCACGTCGCTCGTCGGTCATCGTGTCGGGCACGGTCGGGGCGGTCGCGGCAGCTGTCGTGGTGGCGTTCGGGGCGATTCCGCAAGCGACGGCGGCGGCCCCCGTGTCGCAGTCGACCGGACGGTTCCTGTCCGGGCAGATCGGCTCGGCCGACTTCGACCAGGTCGCGGCCCTCAATGGCGAGTCCGCGGTGAACACCGGCGGCGCGGCGGTAACCAAGCAGCACTCCCTGTCGGCCAGCCTGCTGGGTCAGCAGCTACTGAACCTGCCCGGCGGCGTGCAGCTGCCCGGCGGCGGTGTGCTCACCCTTGGCGCGATCAACCAGTATGCGCAGGCGGATCCGGACGGCAGCGCGCACGGCGCATCCGGCGCGGTCACCAACTCCGGGGCCATCGGCTTCGGCAACGGCGGCGCGCCGCAGTCCGACGCCCGCCTGGTGCTCGGCGACGTACCGGCGATCCCCGGCGTCGACGTCGGCGGCATACCGAGCATCGGCAAGCTCACCGTCACGGTCGGCGCGTTGGCCGCCACGGCCGACCAGGCCAAGGGCTCCACCGGCACCCAGACCGGCGACTACCAGCTGGCCGGCCTCAAGCTCACGGTCAGCAGCCCGCTGCTGACCAACGTCATCAAGCAGCTCACCACCCAGCTCGACTCGCTGCTCGGGCAGCTGTCCGGGGCGAGCGGCCTGCCGGTGGCGGGCGGCATCGTCGGCAGCTGCGACGTCAGCTCGATGAGCCAGGCGCTCCAGTCGTTCGGCGACTTCAGCTTCGCCGGCGGCGCCATCACCGGCAGCCTGACCGGCGGCACGCTGACCATCGACCTGGCGCAGCTGCTCAAGTCCGTGCTCAACCTGGACCTGAACAGCCTGCCGCCGAACACCCACCTGTTCGCCTACCTGGCGCAGGCGCTGCCCCAGGCTCTGGCCAACGGACTCAAGGAGCTGCAGGGCACGCTGGGCGACCTGTTCGACAAGCTGACCACGCTGACGGACAACAAGTGCACGGCCCCGATCAAGACGGTGATCGATCCGGTTTCGACGCTCGGCCGGGAAGCGCTCGGCAAGATCGTCCAGCCGCTGAGCAGCTCGCTGAGCACCGGAGCGAACAGCCTGTCACCGCTATTTACCGGGCTGGCCAAGCAACTCCAGCAATTGATCGACCCAGTCGTAAACGTGCAAGAACGTAGTAGTGGGACGTTCACCGAGCGGGCGTTGCAACTGAATCTGATCGGTGATCCGGCCGCGCGATTGAATCTCGCGTCGGCGTCGGTCGGACCCAGTCAACTGCCGGCGACCATTCCGACCACGCCGGTTCGCCCGGCCCCGAGCTCGCCGACTCCGCCGCCGCACCTGGCGAACACCGGCGCGACGGTTGTACTCACAAAGATTGCCCTGTTCGGCCTGCTGGGTGTCTGCCTCGGCGGGGCTCTGTTCGGCGCGACGATCGGCGTACGGCGGCGAATGCGCGGCGGCACCGGCTGACCAGAAGCTGCGGAATTGTCCGCGCTGCGGGCCCACCAGGACGGGCGGCGGCTCGACGAAGAACTCGGCTGGGCCGTGCCGGGCTCGCTGGTGACCGATCCTTGGGGCGCGACGTTCGGCGTGCGCGAGCTCAGCCGGCCGTGTAAGTGACGATGCCCAGGCACATCTCGTCGGAGGATCCCTCGCCCCACACCACGTAGCGCGGCGGCAACTTGCGCAGCTCCGGGAGCTTCTCGCGCAGCGTCGCGTCGTGGGTGCACGTGACGCGCAGCATGTCGCCGGCCTGCCCGGTGACCGGCCGGGCGAGCACGGTGGCCCGCTGGTTGTCGAAGTCCCACACCTTGACGTCGAGCAGGTTCTGCGTCGTGCCGTTCCGGCGGTTCAGGTCGATGCGGATGGATCGGCCGAGCAGGTGCATGTGCCCGGCCACCGCCCGGATCGTGATCGTGTCGCCGACCGGGCGGGCGCAGGCCTGGGTCGGGCCGGCCCTCGGGCGGCTGATCGATCCGCCGCACAGCAGTTGCAGTCCGGCCACCGTCCGGCCGGCTTGCGCGCCGAACCGCCGGACGAGGTCGAACACCGACGCGTCACGGTTGCACAGCGGGCCCGACTGCCCGGCCGGGCAGGGCAGCTCGATCGGCGCCGGCAGCAGGAACGTGTGCAGGGCCAGCAGGTGCGAGCCGGCCGGCGCAACGCGCAGGTGCACCTCGGTGTCGTCGACGCCGCCTCCGTTGAGCAGGTTGTAGTGCATCTGCAGGATCAGCCGGGTGCCCGGCGCGAGCGGCTGGCCGGTGCCGGCGGCGAAGCGCTGCTCGCCCCCGGCCGTGGCCCAGGCCGCTACCCAGGGCGCGGAGTTCAGCCCGCCGAGGACGTCGTTGTCGCCGGGCAGGCCGGGGTCACCGAAACACGACCAGCCCAGCCGCGGGTCGCTCGCGTCCTTGGCCTCGGCGGCGGCGACCTGCCCGCGCTCGACCCGGTACAGGATCGCGTGGTGGACGATCTTGGGATTGCCCGGCTGGAGCACCACCCCGGACAGAAACACCGACGACGTGATCTTCGGGTCGAGCAGGATGCACCGGTAGTCGTCGGTGCCGCCGGCCTCGGCCTGTGGATGGTACGAGCCACCCGGCATGGCCAGGTCGGTCCACCGCTCACCGGGACGCAGCGCGGCGGCGGGCACCCGGGGCGCGCGCGGTTGCGCGCTGGTCGATGCCGGTCCAGCCGGGCGCGACGATTCGGCCGGTAACGGCGCGGACCGAGTGGTGGACGTGCAGGCGGCCAGCCCCACGGCGAGCACGCCGGCGATCGCGACGACGGTCAGCCGGGCGGGTGTGGGCACGCGTACATCATGACCGGCCGACCCGTAGTGCGCCGGAGCGATGTTTCACCGATCCGACTCTTACGAACCGATGACACGCCGGGGGCGCGGAACCGATCGGGCGCTCGGCGACGAACGAGCAACCACAACTGGCAGATCGAGGTGGCGCGCGACGGTGTGGCCCCGCAGCACGTCGCGGTGATCGCCCGGACGGTCGGCGACCGTAAAGCCCCGACGGCCGTGTTCCCGGCCCTGGCCGAGGGCACGTATCGCCTCCACCGCAAACCCGACGGGCCGGTGCGGCTGCATGCGAGGGTGGTCGGCCGGCGGATCACCGAGGCCCGCTGGCCCGACGGCTGATCGCTCAGGAGCTGGGCAGCGCGATGCCCGAACGCTCGGCGCAGTAGGCCAGCAGGGCGTCCTGCCGGGCGACGTCGTGCACGTCGGGATGGGTGCGGTTGGGTCGCCCATGGTAGAAGTGCTCGCCCGTGACGCTGGCCTCGGCGTCGTCACTGACCGCCAGCCACACCTGCGTGGTCGGGCCCGCGTCCAGGTCGTCGGGTGCGGCGGCGCCGCCCATCCTGGTCGCCACCCAGCCGGGATCGACCGAGTTGGCCAGCACGTCCGGCCAGTGCCGCGCGACCGCGAAGGCCAGCATGGTGTCGAACAGCTTGCTGTCGGAGTAGGCCTGCGAGCCGCTCCACCGGCGCCGCTCCCACTGCGCGTCGCTCAGGTCGGAGTTGCCGCCGCGCTGCATGCCCGAACTGAGGTAGACCAGCCGGGCCGGCCGCTGGATCAGCGCGGTCAGCACGTACGGCGCCAGCACGTTGATCGCGAAGACGTGGGCCAGCCCGTCCGGTGTGATCAGCCGGCGGGGCTCGCGGTAGCCGACGGCCGCGTTGTGGATGACGGCGTGGTGGCGGCCCAGCGCGTTGACCTGGTCGGCCACCGCGCGCATCTCGGCGACGCTACCCAGGTCGCCGACGGCCACTGCATCGGCCTGCGGCACCTCGGCCCGGGCGTCGTCCGCCCGCCGCTCGTTACGCGCGTGCAGCGTGACTGCATGTCCCTGCTCGACCAGTCGGCGGGCGGCCAGCAGACCCAGTCCGTCGGCGGATCCGGTGACGAAGACGCGTGCCATGGCTTCCATGATGAACGCCCGCCCCGGCTTCGGGCCGGAGCGGGCGTACCCACAAGGGGTCAGTGCGACGTGCGCGCCTGGCGCGGCAACAGCCAGCCCACCGCGAACGCCACGGCGATGAGCACGAGCGTGATCAGCAAGGTGTCCTGAGCCGCGACGAGGTGCCGGCCGGCCGCGCGGGCCGCACCCGGGCCGCCGTCCTCCAGCCGGATCTTGCCGAAGAACAGGGTGGCCAGCACCGCGACGCCGAGCGAGGCGCCCAGCTGCTGCAGCGACTCCAGCAGCCCGGATGCCGAGCCGACCTCGTGGTCGTCGATCTCGCCCATGATGATGCTGAACACCGGCACGAAGATCATGCCCATGCCGAACCCGAAGATGACCAGCCCCGGCGCGACGACGCCCACACCCACACCGCCGTCGACGGCCCGCAGCGAGAAGTACAGGACAGCTGTACCAACTGCCATGATGGCCAGGCCGATGTGCAGGATCGGACGTCCCACCGCCGTCGCGGCCCAGGCCCCGACACCGGTGCCGAGGAAGGCACCCACGGCGAGCCCGGCCGAGTACAGGCTGGCGGTCAGCGGACTGTAGCCCAGCCCGACCTGCAGGAACAGGCCGACGGTCAGGCCGAAGCCGACGACCGTACCGAAGAAGACCAGCACGAACACGATGCCCGAGGCGTAAGACCGCTTGCGCAGCACGCTGAACTCGATCAGCGGGCTCCGGCCGCGGCGGACGCGGTGACGCTGCTGCCCCCCGAAGGCGACCAGCACCGGAACCGCCGCCGCCAGCACGCCGAAGATCCAGGCCGGCCAGCCGAGCGAGCGGCCGTCGACGAGCGGGAACACGATCAGGAAGCTGGCCAGCGCCATCAGCACCGTGCCGACCGCGTCCAACCGCAACCCGTTGCGCCGCGGCGCCGCAGCGGGCAGCACCCGCGCCCCGACGAGCAGGGCGAACGCGCCGATCGGCAGGTTGATCAGGAACAGCGCGCGCCAGTCGGTGCCGAGCACGTCGGCCTTGATCAGCAGGCCGGCCACCACCGGACCGGCCACTGTGGACAGTCCGATCACCGGGCCGAGCGCCGCGAACGCCTTGCCCATCTGGGCCGGCGGGAAGAGGTCACGGATCAGCCCGAAGCACTGCGGAGTCAGCGCGGCGGCCGACAGGCCCTGTATCACCCGGGCGGCGATCAGCGACTCCGACGACCACGCGAACGCGCAGGCGGCCGACGACAGCACGAAGCCGCTGAGGCCGACCATCAGCATCCGCTTGCGGCCGAACATGTCGCCGAGCCGCCCGCCGGTCAGCAGCCCGACCGCGATGGCCAGCGTGTAGGCCGCGGCGATCCACTCGAGCGCCGAGGTCGACATCGACAGGTCACGCTGGATCGACGGGGCCGCGACGTTGACGATCGTCGAGTCCGTGATGTTCATGATCATCGCCGCGAGCACGACGGCGAAACCGGTCCACTGCTTGCCAAGGCGCCTGGACTCACGGTCGGCGCGCCGCGTGCCCCGGTCGCGCATGTCCTGGACGTCCTGTACGCGCCGTTCGAGGACGCTCGTCATCTCTTGGTCTCCCTCATCGGTCGAACTGTTCGGTCGAACTGACAGGGGCTACGCTAGGAGTCAATCAGGAACATTTCTTTCCGCTTTAGGAACTAGTTTTCGGGCCATGGCAGAAACATCAGCTCGACTCCTGAACCTGTTGTCGTTGCTGCAGACACCGCGCGAGTGGCCGGGCCCCGAGCTGGCCCGCCGGCTCGGCGTCACCACCCGGACGGTGCGCAACGACGTCGAACGCCTGCGCCAGCTGGGCTATCCGGTGCAGGCCACCCGCGGGGCGGTCGGGGGTTACCGCCTCTCGGCCGGCACCGCCATGCCGCCCCTGTTGCTCGACGACGAGGAAGCCGTGGCGATCGCGGTCAGCCTGCGCACCACCACGGGCGGCGCCGTCGAGGGTCTGGAGGAGACGGCGCTACGCGCGCTGACCAAACTGCAGCAGGTGCTGCCGACCCGGCTGGGCCGGCGCGTCGACGCGCTGCAGTCGCACACCGCGCGGGTCGGCGCGCAGCGGCGTGGACCGCAGATCGACGGCCGGCTGCTGGCCCTCATCGCGGCGACCGCCCGCGACCGCGAGATCATGCGGTTCGCCTACTCCGACCACTCGGGGTCGGCCACCGAGCGGCGGGTCGAGCCGTACCGCCTGGTCAACTGGGGCCGACGGTGGTACCTGGTGGCTTTCGACGTCGAGCGCGACGACTGGCGCACCTTCCGCGTCGACCGGATGGCCGAGCCCCGATCCGTCGGGCACCGGTTCACCGCGCGGGCGCTGCCGGCCGACGACATCGCCGGCTACGTCGCCGAGAAGACCCGCCAGGTGCAGATGAAGGTGCGCGGCCGGCTGATCGTGCACCTGCCGGCCGCCGACGTGGCCGGCCGGATGGGCCCGTGGACCGAGGGCAGCATCGAGGCGCTCGGCCCCGATCGCTGCCTGGTTCAGCTCGGCGGGCGCTCGGTCGAGGACATCGCCTTCTGGATCGGCATCCTCGACGTCGACTTCGAAGTGGTCGACTCCCCCGAGCTGGCCGCCGCCGTGCACCGGGTCGCCGACCGGTATACCCGCGCCACGGTCAGCCCCTGACGTAGGACTACTTCTCGGCGATCAGCCCGTCGCGCACCCGGGACACCCTGAGCAGTGTCCACTGTGGACAGTGGCGGACCCGCTCGCGGCACTGCAAAGCTGGGACGGACAGGCGCGGGTGGCCCGGGGGCGCCCGCCGCGACCGCGAAAGGCGACGCGTGTTCCCTGGCTTCGAGCGCTTCGACGAATTCGACCTGTCCGTTCGCGGGACGACGATTCACGGGCGGGTGGCCGGTAACGGACCGCCGTTGCTGCTGCTGCACGGCATCCCCGAGACCCACCTCATGTGGCACCGGGTGGCGCCGGCCCTGACCGAGCAGCACACCGTCGTCGTCACCGACCTGCGCGGCTACGGCGCGAGTGGCACGCCGCCGAGCACCGCCGACCACGCGCCGTACTCGATGCGCGAGATCGCCGCCGACCAGGTCGAGGTGATGCGCCGTCTCGGCCACGAGCGGTTCGGGGTGGCCGGCCACGACCGGGGCGCCCGCTGCGCCTACCGGATGGCGCTCGACCATCCCGACGCAGTGACGCGTCTTGCCGTGCTCGACATCGTCCCAACCGGCACCGCCTTCGCGCGGGCCGACCGGGCGTTCAGCCTCGGCTACTGGGTCTGGACGTTCCTGGCCGCGCCCTGTCCGGTGCCCGAGACGCTGATCGCGGCGTCGCCGGCCACCGTCGTCGACCACATGCTCGACGCCTGGTCGACCGCCGACGCCTTCCCGTCGGAGATCCGGGCTGCGTACGTCGAGGCCTTCTGCGACCCGGACACCGTGCACGCCATCTGCGAGGAGTACCGGGCCGCGGCCACCCTCGACTTCGAGCACGACCAGGCCGATCACGGCCGGATCAAGATCAGCTGCCCGGTGCTGGCCCTGTGGAGCGACTCCGGGGCGGTCGCCGAGTGGTACGAGCCGCTCGAGGTGTGGGGCGAGTGGGCCGACGACGTGCGCGGCGGCCCGATCGCGGCCGGGCACTTCCTGCCCGAAGAGGCGCCGGACGAGACGATCCGGCAGTTGCGCGACTTCTTCGGCTGAGAAGCAGGCGCCCGGCAGCCGTCGGCCCCACGCACACAGGACGAGGTGCGTGGGGCCGGCGGGCAGGGGGTTACGTATGAACGGTCACGTGCACGGTCGCGGTCGAGGACCCGGCCGTCGTCGTGATCGTCACGTCATGGCTGCCGTGGTGGGCGTAGGTGTGGTCGCTCACCACGTCGTACAGGCCGTTGACCGTGCTGTCGGTGGCGGCCACGCCGGACAGGATGCCCGAGCCGGTGGTGCCGTCGCCCCAGTCGAAGGTCACGGTGACCGCCCCGGTCGACATCCCGGGCGCCGCCAACTTGGCGAACGTCCCGGAGACCTCGCCGTGGTTGACGTCCGGACGGCCGGCCGCCAAGTCGAGGCGCCAGGGCACCTCGGGCGTCGGGTAGAAGTTCTGCCCGGCGGCCTGCCAGCGAGCGCCCTGCGCCGCGAGTCGGGTCACGAAGTCCTTGTACGCGGCGCTGGACGTACCGCTGCGGTCAGCCTTCGGCGACCAGCCGAGTTCGGCGAGCGCGGGCAGACGCGGGAACACCATGTACTCGATGTTGCTGGAATTCACGACGGTCTCGCCCCACATCGCGCCCTCGACGCCGATGACCGAGCCCTGCGGGATGCCGTCGACGTAGGTGTCCGGGTCCCAGTTGTAGGACTGGTCGACATCGCAGCCGGTGTTGCAGGCCCAGTGCAGGCCCAGCGTCGGCGGCACGTTCACGTTCTGGCCGAACGCGTACTTCTGGTCGAGGTAGGCGTGGCTGGCCGGCGCCATGACCAGCTTCATGCCCTTGGCGACCGCCTCGTGCGCGGTGGCTGTGTCCGAGCTCGAGCCCGACGCCGGGTTCCAGTACTCGGCCACCGACCCTGGTGCGAGCTGCGTGCCCTCACCGGCGATCTCGGCCCAGCCCATCACCGTCTTGCCGTTGGCGTTGACGATGCCGCCTTCCTTGTTGACCAGCGCGGCGTAGCGGTCCTGGGTGAGCACCGTGCTAGGCACCTCGTCACCGCCCAGGTCGTAGTTCTGGCTCGACGACATGGCGGCCAGCTGGCTGACGATCGCGTTGAGGATCGTCCAGGTGTTGTCGCTCTCCGGGCACAGCGCGCTGTAGCCGACGTCACCGGTGAAGTTCCACTGCGGCGGGTTCTTGGTGGTGCAGTTGATGTCCTGCGGGTGGCCGTTCAGCAACGGGTTCGCCGTGTCGTTGTACTCGGACATGACGATCGCGTTGTTGTGACCGGGCGTGTCCACCTCGGGCATCAGCGTCATGAAGTGCGCGGCCGCGTAGGCCACGACGTCCTTGAACTGGGCCTGCGTCCAGAAGCCGCCCGGGTCGACGGTGCGTCCGCCGGTGCCGACCGAACCCTGACCGCCCACCGTCGCCAGGTTGGGGAACCCGTTGATGACGACCCGGAAGCCCTGGTCGTCACTCAGGTGCAGGTGGAAGGTGTTGATCTTGTAGGCCGCGGCCTGGTCGATCAGCCGCTTCACCGCGTCCGGTGACTCGTAGTGGCGGGCGATGTCGAGCATGACGCCGCGGTACTGGTAGCGCGGCTGGTCCGCGATCTGCACCGCCGGCATCGTCCACTCGACCTGCTGCGGGGTGGAGCTGGCGATCCACGGTGGCAGCAACTGCCGGATCGTCTGGACCCCGTTGTAGAGACCGTGCGGTGTCTTGGCGTCGAGCGTCACCATGCTCGACGTGGTGGTGAGCCGGTAGCCCTCCCCGGTCGGGTCGGAACTCAGGTCGAGGGCGAGCGAGATGTCGCCGCTCTTGGCCTGGCTGTTGACGACCGGCAGATCGAACCCGGTGGCCGGCCGCAGGTACGCGGCCAGCGCGTTCGCGACCTGCCGGGCGCCCGGGCCGTCGTGCTGGTCGACGACGATGCGCGCGCCGTCGCACAGCCGGAACTGGCCCGAGCCCGTGGTGAGCGACGCCGGAGCGGGCACGATCTGGGGGGTCGCGGCCGGGCCGCTCGCCGTACACGACCCTGAGCCGCCGCCGCTCGGTGCGGCCGCGGCCGCGGTGGCCGCTGACGCGACGAGCGCCACGCCGGCGGCTGCGGCGGCGAAGACCCGTCGAGATGAGCTGGGATGGAACAACGACATGGTGGCCTCTTTCCGGTCAGCAGCTCACGCCCGCGCCTGCACCACCCGGGGCGCCCCACCGCCGACACACATGGTCTAGACCAATACGAGATGTGGTCTACACCACTTGGGTCGGTCGGGGCAAGGGCCCCGTCCAGTAATGCCTACGGCTCGCCGGGCGGCGACGACGATGCGTAATCGGAAACCTGGTTGCCAAGAGACCGTGCGCATCTGATGGACTGGCATGATCCAGCCGGCCGGTACCCAATCCAGGAGTCACTGTGAGCGACGAGTTGCGCGAGGCGGTCCACAACGTGCTGCCCTCCGTACGAGAGGACCTCGAGGCGCTGATCCGGATCCCCTCGGTGAGCGCCGATCCGAACGCCAAGGCCGAGGTGCGGCAGAGTGCCGACTTCACCGCGGCGCTGCTGCGCCAGGCCGGGGCGGTCGACGTCGAGATCATCGACGACGTCGAGGGCAGCCAGCCGGCCGTGGTCGGCCGCTACCCGGCGCCCGACGGCGCGCCGACCGTGCTGCTCTACGCCCACCACGACGTCCAGCCGCCGGGCGATCCGGCCAAGTGGACCACGCCGCCGTTCGAGCCGACCGAGCGCGACGGTCGTCTCTACGCCCGCGGCTCGGCCGACGACAAGGCCGGAGTCGCCGTGCACCTGGCCGCGCTGCGCGCGTTCGACGGCGCTCCCCCGGTCGGCGTGACCGTGTTCGTCGAGGGCGAGGAGGAGATCGGCTCGCCCAAGCTCGGCGACCTGCTGGCCAAGCACCGCGAGAAGCTCGCCTCGGACGTGATCGTGTTGGCCGACTCGGACAACGTCGAGATCGGCACGCCGTCGATCACGACCAGCCTGCGTGGCATCGCGGCCTGCATCGTCGAGGTCCGCGCGCTCGAGCACGGCGTGCACTCCGGCGGGTACGGCGGGGCCGCCCCCGACGCGCTCACCGGGCTGTGCCGGCTGCTCGCCACCCTGCACGACGACGACGGCGAGGTGGCCGTGCAGGGCCTGGTCACCGCACCCGCGCCGGCGTTCGACTACCCCGAGGACCGGTTCCGGACCGAGGCGGCGATGCTCGACGGCGTCTCGTTGCTGGGCAGCGGCAGCATCGCCGAGCGGATCTGGACCAAGCCCACCGCCAGCGTGCTGGCCATCGACGCCACCCGGGTGGCCGATGCGTCGAACACGCTGATCCCGTCCGCGCGGGCCAAGGTCAGCGTCCGGCTGGCGCCCGGCGACAACGCCGTGCGCGCCCGGGCCCGGCTGGCCGAGCACCTGCGCGAGCACGTGCCGTGGGGCCTGCACGTCACGGTCTCCGACTCCGACGCCGGCGAGCCCTACGCCATCGAGGCCACCGGCCCGGCGTTCGAGGCCGCCCGCACCGCCTACGCCCAGGCGTACGGCAAGGACGTGGTCGACATCGGCGGGGGCGGCACGATCCCGTTCGTTGCGCAGTTCGCCGACACGTTCCCGAGCGCCGCGATCCTGGTGGTCAGCGCCGGCGCCGACCCGGACTGCCGGGCCCACGGCGCCGACGAGAGCCTGCACCTAGGCGACTTCGAGCGGGCCTGTTTGGCCGAAACGCTGCTGCTTGCCGAGCTAGCCCGGCGTCCAGACGCTAGAAAAGGGGCATGACGCAGACGACGCCGCCGCAGTCCGACAGCCAGTGGCTCGCACCTGACGAGCTGGAGGCGGCGCGCCAGCGCATGCCGGTCCTCTACATCGACGCCATCCCGGTGCGCGTCGACTCGCAGGGGACGGTGACCTCGGTCGGACTGCTGCTGCGGGCCACCGGCGAGGGGCGGATCACCAGGGCGCTGGTGTCCGGGCGGGTGCTCTACCACGAGCGGGTGCGCTCGGCCCTGTTGCGACACCTGGAGAAGGACCTGGGCCCGCTGGCCCTGCCGCGCGTGCCGCCGTCTCCGCAGCCGTTCACCGTCGCCGAGTACTTCCCCACGCCGGGCGTCACCCAGTACCACGACCCGCGCCAGCACGCCGTGTCGCTGGCCTACGTGGTGCCGGTCGAGGGCGACTGCGAGCCACAGCAGGACGCGCTGGAGCTGACCTGGTTCAGCCCGATCGAGGCCCGGCAGGAGAGCGTGCTGGCCGAGATGGGCGGCGGGCAGGGCGTGCTGCTGCTCCAGGGCCTGGCCTACGTGGGCGCCTGAGTCGGGGCCTGGGTGACCGGCTTGACGTAGCGGTGGCAGGGCACGGCCAGGGTGCCCCGCTCGACCGAGGCCGGGTAGTCGAACCGGCCCTCGTCGGTCCAGCCGCTGCGCTCGTAGAACCGGCGGGCCCGCGCGTTGCCCGGCGCGACCGCGAGCCAGGCCTGGTCGTGACCGTTGGCGGCGACGAGCCGCTCGGCCTCGGTGAGCAAGATGGCGGCCAGGCCGGTTCCGCGATGGGTCGCGGCGACGTACACCTGCTCGACCTCGTCGTCGACCACCATGACGAACCCGGCGATCTCGCCGTCGAGGTCAGCCACGACCGTGTCGGCCACCCGCGCGGCCGCCCGGGGGTCGAACGACTCGCGGGTGCGCAGCGCGACGAGATCGTCGGGGACGTGCCCGAGATGTCCGTCGCGCCAGCCGTCGGACCAGATCTGGGCTATCGCGCCCGCGTCGTCGGCGGTAGCCGGGCGAAGGGTGACCACCCGGTGAGGCTACCCAGGCCGCCTAGGCCGTGTCTGGCAATTCCCGCTCGTCGCGAGCGGCGGCCAGGTGCGCGAGATGCAAGGCCGAGGAGGCGGCCATAGCAGCGCTATGGACGACGACGAGGCCGCCGCAGATGGCGTGCCTGGCCGCCGCGCAGCAGAGCATGGAATTGCCAGACACGGCCTAGTGCCCCGCCGGGAATTCAGACGATAATTCCGGCGCCCAGCCGCACGCTCGCGGCGTTGTCGTCGTCGCCGATACACCAGCGGTATCGGCTCCTCCTCCCCCTTGCGAGCGCACACCTGGATCACCGGACTTATTCGCCCAGCTCCCGGCGCGGGACACTAGGGTCGCTTGCGTCGGTTGCGGTCGTCGCGTGTCGCGAGCTGTCGAGCAGACGGATCGCGAGCAGACGAATCGCGAGCAGACGAATCGCGAGCAGACGAGGAGACGCGCATGCGGGTGGCCCGGCTGCACGGCGCCGGCGTGATCGAGGTTCACGACGAGCCGCTGCCCGTGCCGGTCGCGGGCGAGGCAGTGGTGCGAGTCGGCGCCGTCGGCGTGTGCGGATCCGACCTGCACTGGTTCACCGAGGGCGCCATCGGCGATGCCACGCTGACCCGACCGCTGGTGCTCGGGCACGAGATGGCCGGCGTGATCGCCGACGGGCCGCGGGCCGGCCAGCGGGTGGCGATCGACCCGGCCGTCCCGTGCTTCGCCTGCCGGGCCTGCCGGGCCGGCCACCCCAACCTGTGCGAGCGGCTCGTCTTCGCCGGCCACGGGTCCACCGACGGGGGCTTGCGCGAGTACCTGGCCTGGCCGGCGCACCGGCTGCACCCGCTGCCCGACTCGATGGACGAGGCCGACGGGGCGCTGCTCGAACCGCTCGGCGTGGCCGTGCACGCGCTGGACCTGGGCCATCTGCGCCTGGCCTCGACGGTGGCCGTCGTGGGCTGCGGCCCGATCGGGCTGCTGGCCGTGCAGCTGGCGCTGCGCTCGGGCGCGAGCACCGTCGTCGCGGTCGAACCGCTGGTCCACCGGCGCTTGCTGGCCGCGGCGCTCGGCGCGACCCACGCCGTGACGCCGGACGATGCGATACCGACCGTGTCGGCCGCCACCGAGAACTGGGGTGTCGACGTCGCGATCGAGCTGGCCGGCACCGACGCCGCGGTGACGACGGCGATCGACCTGGTCCGGCCGGGTGGGCGCGTCGTGCTCGGGGGCATCCCGGACGGCGACCGCACGTCGTTCAGCGCGTCCGCGGCCCGGCGCAAGGGGCTGACCCTGCTGCTGGTGCGCCGGATGAAGGAGGTCTACGAGCGGGCGATCACGCTCGTCGACACGGGAGCGGTCGACGTGCGCGGGCTCGTGTCGGAGCGCCGCTCGCTGGACGACGCCGCCGACGCGCTGAAGCAGGCGGCGACGCGCGCCGGCATCAAGACGGTGATCGTGCCCTAAGGGCTTGTCTCTCAAGGCCCGCTCGTCGCGAGCGGGACTTGAGAGACACGCCCTACGTATCGGCCAGCGGCAGCCAGACGCGCATCGCACCCGGTTCGCGGTTCGCCCACCGGTAGTAGGGGATCGCGGTCACCTCTCGCTGTTCGACCGACGGGGTCGCGGCCGGCCACTCGCCGTAGAGCGGCGCCTGCGACTGATCGGCCACCACTGTCGCCCGCGCGGTGATCGCCACCGGCACGTCGAGCAGATCTTCGCGGGATACCGCGGTCGGCGCGACGCCCGGATCGAGGCGGACGTCGTCGATCGCCACATCCCCCAGATCGGCCTGCTCGACGCAGTAGACCAGCGGACCGCGGGCCAACGCGACACTGCCCCGCACGGCATCCACCCGCGGGTGCGGCGCGACCAGCCGGGCCGGCATCGCCAGCTCGAGCACCACCGTGCACGTGGCCGGCCACGTGCGGCGCAGCCGCAGGTAGCCGTCATCGACGATCGCCGTAACCGGATCGCCGTCGACGGTCGCCCGGAACCCGGTGCACCAGCTCGGAACGCGCAGCGCCAGCGTCCACTCGGCCGGGGTGCCCTCGACGGAGATCTCGACACGGCCGTCCCACGGGTACGCGGTCCGCACGCGCAGCTGTGCCGTACCGGTGCGTACGGTGGCCGGCGTGTAGAGGTGCAGCTGCACGCCGGACGGGTCGCTGGTGGCCACGTACCCGGACAGCGACGCCAGCAGCCGGGCCAGGTTCGGCGGGCAGCACGCGCAGCGGTACCAGGACAGCCGCTGCGACGGGGCGTCATCGTCCGAGCCGTCGTGCCCGGCCCGCAGCTGCAACGGGTTCGAGTAGAAGAAGTGCCGCCCGTCCACCGCCGTCGACACGGCAATCGCGTTGTAGAGCACGCGCTCCATCTCGTCCGCGTACCGGGGCCTGCCTGTCGCGAGCAGCAGCCGCCAGTTCCAGTGGAAGCTGGCGATCGCCGCGCACGTCTCGGCGTACGCGCGGTCGGACGGCAGCTCGTAGGCGTCGCCGATCGCCTCGTCGCGGTGCCGGGAGCCGTGCGCGCCGGTCAGGTACGTCTTGGTCGCGAACAGGTCGTCCCAGATGCGTTCGGACGCGGCGAGCAGCTCGGCGTCGCCCGTCTCGACCGCGACGTCCACAACCCCGGCCTCCAGGTAGAGCTGCCGCACGGCGTGCCCGGTCGCGGCCGTCGCCGTCCGGACCGGCTCGTGGTCCTGGAAGTACTGCAGCCCGTATCCGCGGTCGGCGATGTCGGATGCCTGGTTCTTGCGGTCGAGCATCCGGTGCCCGCGCAGGTCGATCATCCGGGCGGCCAGGTCGAGGTACGAGGGCCGGCCGGTCTGCCGGTACAGCTCGACGAGTGCGGTCTCGATCTCGGGATGGCCGCAGATGCCGGCCTGGCCGCCCGGGCCGAACCGCTCGACGAGCAGGTCGGCGAACCGGGTGGCGACCTCGATGAGCTTGCCATTCGCCCCGGTACGGTCGGCGGCCACCGCAGCCTGGATGAGGTGCCCGGCACAGTACAGCTCGTGACCCCAACGCAGGTCACGCCAGCGGTCGGCCGCGTGGTCGAGCTGGTACCAGGAGTTGAGGTAGCCGTCGCTGCCCTGCGCGACGCCCAGCAGCTCGGTGGTGTCGTCGACGAATGCCTGCAAGGCGCCGGCCCCGCCCGTCCAGGCCGCGGCCTCCAGCGTCTTATAGACGTCGGAGTCGGCGAACCACATTCCGGTGAACGGCTGGTCGCCCCGGCCGGCGACGTGGCGCAGGTTGCCGAGCGCGCCGCTGGATTCGAGGTTGTCGATGCAGTGCGGCAACGAGACGTCGGCATTGCGTTGTTGCCACCCGCCGAGGTGGCCGTCGGCGTCCAGCGCGACGGCGTCGAGAGCGAGCGGCGCCCACGTGCTCAACTCGTTCGCACTGGGTGCCACGGGTCCGGCGATGTGTACGTCCGGGCTCATATGAGGCCTTCCTGTCGGTGGACTCGGTGGACAGTTCATCCCTTGACCGCGCCGGACATGAGGCCCTGGACGTAGTAGCGCTGGAGCGCCACATAGAGCACCACGCACGGCACCATCGCGATCACGGACCCGGCGATCAGGTAGCCGAAGTTGACCTGGCCGTACGTGCCGGACTCGATGCCGAGCAACGCCACCGGCAGGGTGAACTTGTTGTCACTGGTAAGGAATGTCAGCGCGCCGAGGAACTCGGTCCAGGCGAACAGGAACGCGTACAGGACGGTCGTGGCGATCCCGGGCACGACGAGTGGCCGGAAGACGAACAGCAGCATCTTCGTCCGGGACGCGCCGTCGATGCGTGCCGAATCCTCCATCTCGCGCGGGATCTGTTTGAAGGAGTTGCGCATCATGAACACACCGAACGGCAGGTTGAACGTGGTGTAGAACAGCACCAGTCCCGCCAGGCTGTTCACCAGGTGCATCGACTGCAGCTCCAGAAACAGCGGCGTGAGCAGCGCCTGGAACGGAACCATCATCGTCACCAGAATCAGCGCGAAGACTAGGCCGGCGCCGCGGAACCGGAACCGGCCCAGACCGTACCCTGCGAGCGTCGACACCACTGCAGTCAGCAGCGCGGTTGCCAGTGCGACGACCAGGCTGTTGGCGACGTTGCGGATGATGTTGTACGGGCTGC
>DATBER010000161.1:0-18030 GCA_036558905.1 Jatrophihabitantaceae bacterium
GAACACGAACTTCTACCGCGCGCCCGAGTACGGCGACGATCTCGAGGCGTTCGGCCGTTGGGCGGCCGACCAGATCGAGCAGACCATCGTGTTCGAGGGTCCGGACACGGTCGCCGCGGTGTTCCTCGAGCCGGTGCAGAACTCCGGCGGCTGCTTCCCGCCGCCGCCCGGGTACTTCCAGCGCGTCCGCGAGATCTGCGACCGCTACGACGTGCTGCTCGTGTCGGACGAGGTCATCTGCGCGTTCGGCCGTCTCGGCCCGATGTTCGCCTGCGACAAGTTCGGGTACGTGCCCGACATGATCACCTGCGCCAAGGGCATGACCAGTGGCTACTCCCCCATCGGCGCGTGCATCGTCAGCGAGCGGATCGCCGAGCCGTTCTGGACCGGCACCGCGTCCTTCCCGCACGGCTACACCTTCGGCGGGCACCCGGTGTCGGCGGCGGTGGCGATGGCCAACCTCGACCTGTTCGAGAAGGAAGCGCTCAACCAGCACGTGCTCGACAACGAGGCGGCGTTCCGGGCGACGCTCGAGAAGCTGACCGACCTGCCGATCGTGGGCGACGTCCGCGGCGACGGATACTTCTACGGCATCGAGATGGTCAAGGACAAGGCCACCAAGGAGACGTTCGACGACGAGGAGTCCGAGCGGCTGCTGCGTGGCTTCCTGTCCAAGGCGCTGTTCGACGCCGGCCTGTACTGCCGGGCCGACGACCGAGGCGACCCCGTCGTACAGCTGTCGCCGCCGCTGATCGTCGGCCAGGCCGAGTTCGACGAGATGGAGCAGATCCTGCGCTCGGTGCTGACCGAGGCCTGGAAACGCCTGTAACGGCGGGCTCGGAAGACTCGCCAACCACCACTTCCCCTCCCGTCCGACCATTTCCGCGGCCGGATCTTGGTCGGAGTGGAGGGGAAGCGCGAAGGACAGGCCCGGCTAGCGGGCGGCGCCGCCGCGGATGTGCTCGAAGATCAGGTTCGTCTCGGTGACGGCGACGTCGGGGTTGCCGCTGAGGTTCACCACGACGAAGTCGCGCAGGTGCTCGGTGCTGGTCGCCGCGATGTGGACGTAGAAGTCGACGGCGCCGGCCAGGAAGAAGACGTTCAGCACCTCGGCCAGCTCGGCGACCTGCGCGGCGAACGAGGACAGGTGTCCGCGGGCGTGCGACTGCAGCCGCACGGCGATCATTGCCTGGATGGGCCGCCCGAGCGCGACCGGGTCGATGTCGGCGTGGTAGCCCCGGATGACGCCGCGCTCACGCAGGGCCCGCACCCGGCCCAGGGCGGTCGACGGCGCGATGCCGACCTGCTCGGCGAGTGCGTTGTTGGGCACCCTCGCGTCACGCGCCAGCACCCGCAGTATTCGGCGGTCAACGTCGTCCAATTCGGGCGCTCGAAGATTGTTCGAGCCGGCCCGGGCCGTGTTTCGGTTGGATGAACGTTCTGTTGCCATGACCGCAATCTAGCGAATCATCGTCACGCCAGTGGCGTCTCACTGCGCGATGATTCATCATTCGGGAAATATTCCTCACCAGCCAACGACAGTCTGTGGAGGCTCTGACGTGAAGGTCGGCATTCCTACCGAGATCAAGAACCACGAGTATCGGGTGGCCATCACGCCGTCCGGTGTGCACGAGCTCGTGGCCGGCGGCCACGAGGTGTTCGTCCAGCGCGATGCGGGCCTGGGCTCGTCCATCCCCAACGAGGCGTACATCGCGGCCGGCGCGCGCATTCTCGACACCGCCGACGACGTATGGGGCACCGGCGAGCTGATCCTCAAGGTCAAGGAGCCCATCGCCGACGAGTACCACCGCATGCGCAAGGATCAGGTGCTGTTCACCTACCTGCACCTCGCGGCGTCCAAGGACTGCACCGACGCCCTGTTGAAGTCGGGCACCACCGCCATCGCCTACGAGACCGTGCAGTTGCCCGACAAGTCGCTGCCGCTGCTCGCCCCGATGTCGGAGGTGGCCGGGCGGCTGGCCCCGCAGGTCGGCTCGTACCACCTGATGCGGCAGGGCGGCGGCCGGGGCGTGCTGATGGGCGGCGTGCCCGGCGTGTACGCGGCGAAGGTCGTCGTCATCGGCGCCGGCGTGTCCGGCCAGAACGCCGCGGCGATCGCGCTCGGGATGCAGGCCGAGGTGCTGTTGCTCGACAAGAACGTGGCCCGGCTGCGTCAGATGGACGCCATCTACCAGGGCCACTGCCAGACGGTGACCTCGAACGCCTACGAGATCGAGCAGGCCGTGCTCGACGCCGACCTGGTGATCGGCGCCGTGCTGATCCCGGGGGCCAAGGCACCGAAGCTGATCAGCAACGAGCTGGTCTCGCGGATGAAGCCGGGCTCGGTGCTCGTCGACATCTCCATCGACCAGGGCGGTTGCTTCGAGGACTCGCGGCCGACCACGCACGCCGAGCCGACCTACAAGGTCCACAACTCGGTCTTCTACTGCGTGGCCAACATGCCGGGCGCAGTGCCGCACACCTCGACCTACGCGCTCACCAACGTCACGCTCCCCTACGCCGTCGAGCTGGCCAACCGCGGCTGGCAGGACGCGCTGCGGGCCGATCCGGCGCTGGCCCTGGGCCTGAACACGCACGACGGCGCGGTCACCAACGCGCCGGTCGCCGAGGCGCACGGCTACGAGTCGGTCAGCCTCGCCTCGGTGCTGGGCTGAGCGCACTCTGGCTGTCGCCGCCGGGCGTCCGGCGGCGGCCGCTGTCCGGTGAAGCCGCCGTCGACGTCGCGATCGTCGGCGCTGGCTTCACCGGACTGTGGACGGCCTACTACCTGCGCAGCGCCGACCCGTCGCTGCGGGTCGCCGTCGTCGAGCAGGAGTACGCCGGGTTCGGCGCCTCCGGGCGCAACGGCGGCTGGTGCTCGGCGCTGTTCCCGGTCAGCCCGGCCCGGCTGGCCCGCGAGCACGGCCACGCCGCCGCGGTCGCCCAGTACGCCGCGATGCGCGACTCGGTGGCCGAGGTCGTCCGAGTGGCAGCCGCCGAGCGCATCGACGCCGACATCGCGGTGGGCGGCACGATCGTGCTGGCCCGGTCCGCGCCGCAGCTGGCCCGGGCCCAGGCCGAGGTCGCCGAGGCCGGCGAGTACAGCATCGACCTCGACCTGCTCGACGCCGGGGCCGCCCGTCAACGCCTGGACGCCACCTCCGTACTGGGGGGTACGTACACGCCGCACTGCGCGGCGATCCATCCGGGCAAGCTGGTCCGCGGACTGGCCGACGTGGTCGAGGCTCGCGGCGCGGCGATCTACGAAGGCACGCGTGCCCGGACGATCGAGCCACACCGGGTCACCACCGACCAGGGCACCCTCACCGCCGGCGTCGTCGTGCGGGCCACCGAGGGCTATACAGCCCGGCTGCCGAGTCTGCGACGCGCGATCGCGCCGATCTACTCGCTGATGATCGCCACCGAGCCACTGCCCGACTCGTTCTGGGCCGACATCGGTCTGGCCGAACGCGAGACGTTCTCCGACCACCGGCACCTGATCATCTACGGGCAGCGCACCGCCGACGGGCGGTTCGCGTTCGGCGGCCGGGGCGCGCCGTACCACTTCGGCTCGCGGGTCGCGCCGTCGTTCGACCGGGTCCCCCGCGTCTTCGACGCCCTGCGAGCCACCCTGGTCGACCTGTTCCCCCGCCTGCGCGAGGTCGCGATCTCCCATCGGTGGGGTGGGCCGCTGGGCGTTGCCCGCGACTGGCACGCCTCGGTCGGCCTCGACCGCAGTACCGGGCTGGCCTGGGCCGGCGGGTATGTCGGCGACGGCGTCTCGACGACGAACCTGGCCGGGCGCACCCTGGCCGACCTGATCGCCGGACGCGACACCCCGCTGACGAGCCTGCCGTGGGTGGGCCACGGCTCCCGGCCCTGGGAGCCGGAGCCGTTGCGCTGGCTGGGCGCCAACGCCGGGCTGCGGGCCATGGCCTGGGCGGACGCGGTTGAGGCCCGGCGCGGGCGCGCGTCCCGGGCCGCGTCGGTCGTGAACCGGATAATCGGCCGATGAGGGCGAACCGATGAGCCGCACGACGATCACGCGCCTGTCGCGCAAGGCCAGCCAGGACCGCGCAGCGCTCAACCAGCTGCTCGACACCGTCCACATAGGACACTTCGCGATCGTCGGCGACGACGGGCACCCGGTGGCGCTGCCGACAGCCACCGTCCGCGACGGCGACCAGGTGCTGGTGCACGGCTCGACCGGGTCGGGTTGGCTGCGCCGGCTGGCCACCGGCGCGCCGACGAGCCTGGCTGTCACGGCGTTCGACGGACTGGTGGTGGCCCGCTCGGCGTTCGAGTCGTCGATGCGCTACCGCAGCGCGGTGCTGTTCGGGCAGTGCACGCCGATCACCGACCCGGACGCCAAGCGCCGCGCCCTGGACGTCATCACCGACGCCCTGATCCCGGGCCGTGCGGCCGAGGTACGCGCTTCGACGGCCAAGGAGCTGGCCGCCGTGCTGGTGCTGGCCCTGCGCATCGACGAGTGGTCGCTGAAGGTCTCGGAGGGCTGGCCCGACGACCCAGACGACGACGTCGCCGGCCCGGCCTGGGCCGGTGTGCTGCCGGTGGTCCAGCACTACGGCCCGCCCCGCCCGGCGCCCGACCTGCGCTCCGGTATCGACGTGCCCGCCTCTGTCCGGGCGCTGACGCAATGACGTTGCGGCTGGCCCGTCCCGACGACACCGCCGCGATCACCGAGCGACGGCACCTACTACGTCCATGACGTCGACGGCGACCTCGTGGCCTGCGGCGGCTGGAGCCGGCGCAACAAGCTGTCAACGCCACGACGGCCGGCGCCGACGACCGGCTGCTCGATCCGCGGCACGAGCCGGCCCGGATCCGGGCGATGTTCGTGCGGGCCGACTGGACGCGGCGTGGGCTGGGCCGGGCGATCCTCGACGCCTGCGTCGACCCCTCGGCCCCGGGCTGCCGCCCGGCGAATAGATCGACTGGCGCTACCGGGCCCGCGACGACGGCGACTACTCCGAAGCCGCCAAGCTGATCCACCGCTCCGGCGGCATCGTCGTGCCGGCCCACCCGTACTGCGCGTTCGTGGCCTGCCGGTGGAAGTTCGGCCACGACGAGGCCGACGCCGTCGAGGTGTGGAACGGCCCGTGGACCACCGACGACGAGTCGGCCGTCGACACCTGGGACTCGATGCTGGTCGAGTCGGTGCGCGGCGAGCGGCGGTGGCTGCCGGCCATCGGCAACAGCGACGCGCACAGCGAGGCCCAGGTGATCGACCTGCCGCACGACGTCGTGCTCTCCGACGGCCTGTCGAAGGACGCCCTGCTCGACGGCATCCGGGCCGGACGGAACTGGATCGCCGGGTCGTCCGCGGTGGACCTGACCTTCTCGGCGACGAGCGCTGGCCGGACGGCCGGGATCAGCGAGCGGCTGGCCGTCGCCGACCCGGCTCCGGTCGACGTGACGCTCGAGGTGAGCGGCGTCCCGAACGGCGTGGTGCGGATGATCTCCGACGAGGGCCAGGTCGTGCAGGCGTCGCTACCCGCCTCGGGGCGCCGGCACGGTCACCTACCGGACGACGCCCTCCCTGGCCGCCTACATCCGCGCCGAGGTGCGCCACCTGCGCCCGGACGGAACGCCGGGCAACGGCAACGGCATCGGCCCCGACCTGCAGATCGGGCCGATGGCCGCGCCGACGAACCCGATCTTCCTGGGGCGGGGCTGGTCAGCCTTCGCGGCGGGGGACGAGCCGCAGGAACGCACCGCCGGCCGCAACGAGCGCGAACGCGGCCAGCAGCAGCCAGACGACGTTGAGCCCCGTCATCGCCAGACCGGTGCCGGCGATCGCGCCGGATCCGGCCACAGCAGCAGGATGGCTGTACATAGTCACCACCTCCTCTCGCGGCGAGTAACCGTGTCCCAGAAGGCACGAAGCTGGACGCCCTGCAGGAACACGTCGAATGCCATCTCGACGACGAGCACCGAGGCCAGCAGCATCTGCAGCGGACCGCGCTCGCGCACCGACACGATTCGCTCGGCGACGAAGACGCCGGTGACGGCCATCCAGATCGGGTGCAGGTGCACGGTGCCGGTCGCGAGCAGCGCCCACGCAACGGTGGCCAGGTAGACGATGGTCACGAGCACGCCGATGTGGGTGACCAGTTGCCGGCCCCAGTAGCGCGCGGTCACGGGCGTCCAGCCGTAGTCGACCAGGTTCTCCAGCGCGCCGCGCTTCCAGCGCAGCCGCTGGGCCCACAGGGCCCGCCACGACGTCATGACCTCGGTCTCGAGCAGGCACTCGCGCGGGCTGATGATCGCATAGCCCAGGTGCAGCAAGGCCAGCGTCAGCTCGTTGTCCTCGGTGAGCACGTGGGTGTCGTAGACCTGGGCCGACCCGCCGGGCAGCTCGCCGGTGGCCCGGGCGGCGATCACCGCGCGCAGCACGCCGACCCGAAACAGCGCCGCCGTACCGGTCAGGACGAGCACGCGGCCGCACAGCCGGCGCACGTCGCGGGCGTAGCGGGCGTACTCGTTGCGCTGCAGCAGGCCGACGAAACCGCCGCCGCGCCCGCCCCGAAATGTGCCGCCGACCCCGCCGATCACCGCGCCGTGCCGGCCACGGCCGGTGCGCGTGCCCAGCCGGTGGGCCGCGACCGCGACGAAGAGGGGATCCAGGGCCGAGTCGGCATCCATGACGAGCACGGCGTCGTCGTCCTCGAGCGCCGGCAGGATCCGGTCCAGGGCCTGGTTAAGGGCACCGGCCTTCTTGTGCGGATTGGCCACGCTGGCCGTCATGACAGCATCGCCGCGGGCGTTCACCACCGCGGCGGTGCCGTCGGTGCAGTTGTCGCCCACGACCACGACCAGGTCGGGCCGGCGCTCCTGAGCGACCAGCGAGTCCAGCGCCAGCGCGATGGACGCTTCCTCGTTGTGCGCCGGGATCACCGCGACCACGCGGCCCCGTGCTGCCGCCGGCAGCGTCAGCAGCGCCAACTCGAGATCGTCAACTGTCTCGGCGCGCGCAGGCGCCAGTTGTGTGACAGACATGGCGAGTCCCCCCCGGACCCTCGCGTTGAAGAGCGTCGGCCTCGCCGTCGGCTCCGTGACTGATCGGAGCACCGCCCGGGCCAAGATCGACCCGACAAGAAAGTTAAGGGCCGAGCGACTCCCGTGCAACTCGTAGCCACGGAAAGTATTCCGGAGTTGCTCAAGTCCTCATGAGCAGCTCCAGCCGCGGCCTTCGCGAGCGCGTCAATTCCGGCACAACGGTCGGCCCGGAACGGCCCAGGTGACCCGTATCACAAGGGGCGGATCAGGGGCGGATCAGGGGCGGTAGCGCAGACCGTCCAGAGCGATGAGCAGGATGCGGTCGAGCTGGTCGGGCTCGGCGGACTTGATCATCGAGATGCCGCTGACCATGCGTACGACGTCGGCGAAGTCTGTGTCCGGGCGCACCGAACCGTCGGCTTGTGCGCGCTGCAGCAACGGCTCGCCGGCCCGCCAGATCGCGTCGTGGCACTTGCGGAAGACGTCGGACTCCATGCCCATGGTGGCCAGCAGCTCGTCGGACAGGGCGCGCTTGGCCAGCGCATAGGCGACGAACCGGCGCAGCCAGGCGACGAGCGCGTCCCAGGGCGAAAGGTCGGCGAAGTCCTCGGCCGATGCGGCCAGAGCCTCGACCTCCTCAACGTAAACCGCTTGCAACAAATCGTGCCGGGTGGGGAAATGGCGGTACAGAGTGCCGATGCCGACATCGGCCCGTCGAGCGATCTCCTCCAGCGACGCCGAGCTACCCAGGTCGGTGAACGCCTGTCGGGCCGCCTCGATCAGCTTGTCGTAATTGCGGCGCGCGTCAGCCCGCTTCGGCCGGGTGGTCAGGCCCTGGGTGCTGGAGGTCGCCGTCATCGAAAATTCGTCCCCAATTCGCTTGCAAAGCGGAGGGCTCCTCCGTATAGTTTCTGGAGGCGCCCTCCACTTTAACACGTCACCGCACGACATCATCCCCGAAGGGATCGACGTACTCCATGACCTCGTCTTTGACCGCAGCGCCTCCGGTTCGCCGGGCGAACGTGTCGCGCGGCGCGTCGACGATCGCGCTAGCCCTCATCCTCACCTGCCAGTTGATGGTGATCCTGGACGCCACGATCGTCACGATCGCGCTGCCAGATATCCAGAACACGCTGCACTTCTCCCCCACGAGCCTCTCGTGGGTGCAGAACGCCTACAGCCTGACCTTCGGCGGTCTGCTCCTGCTCGGCGCCCGGGCCGGTGACATCCTCGGCCGGCGCCGGGTCCTGATGGCCGGCATCGTGCTGTTCACCGCCGCCTCGCTGCTCGGCGGGCTGGCCCAGTCGGCCGAATGGCTGCTGGCCGCCCGGGCCGCCCAGGGGGTCGGTGCCGCGATCGCCGCACCGTCCACGCTTGCCCTGCTTACGTCGAGCTTTCCCGAGGGGCCGGAGCGGATGAAGGCCATCGGCCTGTACAGCGCCGTGTCGTCCGGCGGAGCCAGCGTCGGGCTGGTGCTCGGCGGCATGCTGACCGACTGGACGTCGTGGCGGTGGTCGCTGTTCATCAACGTGCCGATCGGCCTGCTGCTGGTGCTGCTCGCGCCGCGCTACCTGCCCGAGACCGACCGCCAGCCCGGTCGCTTCGACCTGGCCGGCGCGATCACCTCGACGCTGGGCATGTCCTCGCTGGTGTACGGCTTCGTCCGGGCCGCTTCCGACGGCTGGTCCGACCCGTTCACGGTCACCGCGTTCATCGCAGGTGCCGCGCTGCTCGCCCTGTTCGTGACGGTCGAGCTGCGGGCGAGTCAGCCGATCACGCCGCTGCGCATGTTCGCCAGCCGCGAGCGGTCCAGCTCCTACGTGGCGCGACTGCTGCTGGTCGGCGGCATGTTCGGGATGTTCTTCTTCATGACCCAGTTCCTGCAGGACGTGCGCAACTACAGCCCGCTCAAGGCCGGGTTCGCGTTCCTGCCGATGACGGTGGCCCTGTTCGCCATGGTGCGGATCGTGCCGAAGATCATCGCCCAGATCGGCGCCAAGCAGCTCATGGTCGTCGGCGTCGGACTGGCCGTGATCAGCATGGTCTGGATCTCGCGGATCGGTCCGGGCACCCAGTACTGGCCCGAGATCGTGCTGCCGATGTCTCTGCTCGGCCTGGGCATGGGCGTGGCGTTCATCCCGCTGACCACTGCGTCGCTGGCCGGCGTCGAGCCGCGGGACGCCGGCGCCGCGTCCGGCCTGGTCAACGTGATGCAGCAGGTCGGTGGCGCGCTCGGCCTCGGCATCCTGGTGACCGTGTTCGGCACCGCCCGGCACAATGCGGAGCACCACCCGGTGGCCGGCCTGTCGGCGTCGGCCCAGCAACACCACGACACGGCGCACGCGATTGCCGCGGTGTTCACCGGCTCGGCGGTGTTCATGGCGCTGACGTTCCTGGTGATCGTGTTCGCCATCCGGGTCCGCCCGCGGCGCGTGGAGGCCTCGGCGGCGATCACTCCGGCCGAGGCGGAGGAAGCCGTCGAGATGGCCTGACCCGCTCGCAATACAACCACTGGGCGCACCTGCCAACGGGTGCGCCCGGTGCTGTATTCGGGGGCGTTACGCCACGGGCGATGCGGCCAGCTGCCCGCAGGCGCCGTCGATCTCGCGACCGCGGGTGTCGCGCACGGTCACGGCCACCCCCTGGGCCTCGAGCCGGCGCACGAACTCGCGCTCGACCGGCTTGGGCGAGGCGTCCCACTGCGAGCCCGGCGTCGGGTTGAGCGGGATCAGGTTGACGTGGGCCAGCCGGTCGCGCAGCAGCTCGCCGAGCCGGTCGGCCCGCTCGGGCTGGTCGTTCACGTCGCGGATCATGGCGTACTCGATCGAGTAGCGCCGGCCGGTCCGGGCCGCGTACGCGTCGGCGGCGGCCAGCACCTCGGCCACCTTCCACCGCGTGTTGATCGGCACGAGCGTGTCACGTAGCTCGTCGTCCGGGGCGTGCAGCGACACGGCGAGCGTGACCTTGAAGCCCTCGTCGGCCAGGCGCCCGATGGCCGGCACCAGCCCGACCGTCGACACGGTGATCGCGCGCTGCGACAGCCCCAGCCCGGACGGGGCCGGCTCGGTCAGCCGGCGCAGGGCGGCGGCCAGCCGGGCGAAGTTGGCCAGCGGCTCGCCCATGCCCATGAACACAACATTCGACAGCCGGACCCGCCCGCCGGCCAGCTCGCCCCGGTCGCAGGTGCGGGCGGCCGCCACCACCTGGTCGACGATCTCGGCCGTGGACAGGTTGCGGCGCAGGCCGCCCTGCCCGGTGGCGCAGAACGGGCAGGCCATGCCGCAGCCGGCCTGGCTGGACACGCACACGGTGACCCGGTCCGGATAGCGCATGAGCACGCTCTCGACGAGGGTGCCGTCGAACAGGCGCCACAGCGACTTGCGGGTGGTGCCGGCGTCGGTCTCCAGGTGGCGCATCTCGGTGAGCAGCGGCGGCAGCAACCCGGCCAGCTGCGGGCGGGCCGTGCGCGGCACGTCGCTCATCGCCTCGACGTCGTTCTCGAACCGGGCGAAGTACTGCCGGGACAGCTGGTCGGCCCGGTAGCCCGGAACGCCCAGCTCGGCGACCGCCGCCCGGCGCTCGGCCTCGGTCAGGTCGGCCAGATGCCGGGGCGGCCGGCCCCGCTGCGGGGCTTCGAAGACCAGGGGCAACGACGTCACCCGTCCAGTCTCCCTGATCGGACGGCGGTCCCCATCCGGTCGATGCCCTCGCGCAGGATCGCCGCCGACGTGGCGACGTTCAGCCGGGCGAAGCCGCGGTACTGCGCACCGAAGGCGGGACCCGGCACGAGCGCAACCCGGGCCCGGTCGAGCAGCACCCCGGCCGGCTCGCCGTCACCCAACGCCGCGACCTCGCGCAGGTCCAGCCAGGCCAGGTAGGTCGCCTCCGGACGGGTGACCCGCGCGCCGGGCAAGGCCCGCGGCAGCTCTTCGCGGACGAGGCGATGGTTGGCCGCGACGTAGTCCACGACGTCGTCGAGCCACGGCTCGGCCTCGTCGAAGGCGACCGTGGCGGCGGCCACTCCGAGGATGCCGGCCCGCTCCTCGAGCTCGGCCAGGCCGGCCGGGTCGAACCGCTTGCGGGTGGCCTGACCGCCGGCGACCATGACCGCGGCCTTGAGCCCGGGCAGGTTCCAGCCCTTGGACGCCGAGTGCAGGCCCACCGACCCGGCGGCCGCCTCGGCGTCGAGCGTGGCGAACGGCACGTGCGGGCCGGCGGCCCGGTCGAGGATCAGCGTCGAGTGGATCTCGTCGCTGATGACCGGCACGCCATGGCGGTCGGCCAGCTCGGCGACGACGCCCAGCTCATCGCGGGTGAAGCGGCGCCCGGTCGGATTGTGCGGGTTGCACAGCAGGATGGCCTTGGCGCCGGCCCGCAGGCTCGCGGCGAGCGCGTCGCCGTCGACCGTCCAGCCCACCTCGGCGTCGGCGGCCAGCGGCACTCCGGCCACCGCCCGGCGAGTTGTCTCGACGGCGACGAAGAACGGCGGGTAGGCCGGCATGAAGAACGCGACCGGGTCGCCCGGCTCGGTCAGCTGCACCAGCGCGGCCTCGACGCCGGTCATGACGTCGGGCACCGTCGAGGCCAGGTCGGTGTCGACGGCCCAGCCGAAGCGCCGCTCGGCGAAGCGCGCGTAGGCGGCCACGTGCGCCGTGCCGACCGGGTAGCCCGTGTCACCGAGATCGATCAGCTCGTGCAACACCCGGCGGATCGGCTCGGCGAGCGGGAAGTCCATCTCGGCCACGAACAGCGGCAACACGTCTGCGCCGTACTTGGTCCACTTCACGCTGGTGCGCCGCCGCAGCCAGGTCAGGTCGAGATCGTCGAAGCTCATGCGTCCTCCCGGCCGAACGTGAACCCGACCAGCCAGGCCGGCTCGACCTTCAGGTAGGCGATGTCGCCGCCCCACTCGTCCGGCGACTGGCCGTAATGGCGCAGGCAGTGGTCGTGGAAGCGGGTGAATTCCGGAGTGCCGCGCTCGAGTCGGTGCGCTCGGCCGTGGCAGAACACGCCGTACCCGTCGCGCGGCGTGTACGAGACGCTGACCGCCGGGCGGGCCTGCATCTGCCGGGCCTTGGGTGAACCGCCGTCGGTGGTGAAATGCCATCGCCCGTGCAGGAAGTGTCCGTCGACGGCGCTGATCCGCGGCTCGCCCCGCGCGGTGACGGTGGCCAGGTTGAGCACGCACATGCCGCTCAGGTCGGCGACCAGTTGCTCGGCGGAGAGCCGCCGCTCGGGTTGCATGATGCTGGTCAGGTGGTCGGATGCCCGGGCGAAGCTGGCGTCGAGGAGCTCCTGCAGGGCGGACAGTTCGGCCGGCGTTTCGTCCATGAACGCCAGCCTGCCACCGCTATCCGACGAACGCCGCCAGTACGAGGTAGGCCACGGCCGCGCAGGGCAGCAGCGAGTCGAGGCGGTCCATGATGCCGCCGTGTCCGGGCAGCAGCTTGCCCATGTCCTTGAGGCCGAGGTCGCGCTTGATCATGGACTCGCCCAGGTCGCCGAGCGTCGCCGTCGTGACGATGGCCAGCCCGAACAGCGCGCCCTTCCACCACGCCTCGTGGAAGGTGAACATCATGATCAGCGAGCCGCACAGGCAGCAGGCGATCACCGAACCGACGAAGCCCTCCCACGTCTTGCCCTTGGACACCACCGGCGCCAGCGGGTGCTTGCCGAACATCACGCCGGCCGCGTAGCCGCCGGTGTCGCTGCACACCACCGTGCCGACGAACGCCAGTACCCGGGCCGCACCGTCGTCCGGGTGGGCGAGCAGCACGGCGAACCCGGCCAGCAAGGGCAGATACACCAGCACGAACACCGAGGCCGACACGTCGCGCAGGTAGCCCGAGGCGCCGTCGGCCAGCCGCCAGATGGCGACGCCGGACACGGTGACCAGTAAGGCGATCATCAGCCCGCCGGGGCCGCGGTACCACGCGGCCACGTCCATGGCCACGCCGCCGACCAGCAGCAGCACGATCGGCGGGCGGGCCTCGACCGTGCGGATGGCGGCCACCAGCTCGTAGATGCCGTAGCCGACGGCCACCACGACGATGGCCACGAAGCTCGGCCGGTAGGCGAACAGGCTGGCCAGGATCACCGCGCCGGCACCGACCCCGACCCCGATCGCCGCGGGCAGGTTGCGCCCGGCCCGCGACTTGGTGCCCGGCTCGGCGGTCGGTTTGGCCGGCGCTCTCGCGGACGTTCTCGCGGGCGGACGAGCCGTCGGCCGGGGCTTGGGCCGTCGCTCGCCGGCCCGCTTGTCCGCGGGCTGGTCGGCCGGCTTCCGGACCGGCGCGGTGACCGGCGCCTCGGCGACCGGCTCGTCGATGACCGCGATCTGGGCCGTGGTCGTCGCATCGAGCGGCGGCGGGGGCGGCGCCTGCGGCCGGGGCGGCGCCTCGGCGGGCGGGTCCTCGACCGCGGCCCGACGGTGCCGGCGTCCCCCGGCGACCTGGCTGTACTCGGCGATCAGCGCCTTGAGATCGACGGCGTCGGCGTCACCCGGCTCGGGCCGCCGATGCCGAGCCGCGCGGGCGCCGGCCACCCGGGGAATGTGCCCCGTCGGCCGCTCGCTTGCGTTGTCCTCAGCGGGCGATTGAGCCCGACGCCGCGCCGAACGCGCGGAGCCCTCTAATCGCTCGCTGCCAGCCATCAGACCTCGAGGAGCTCGGCTTCCTTGGCCTTCACGATCTCGTCGACGTGCGCGGTGTACTTGCTGGTGGTCTTGTCGAGCTCGGCTTCGGCCCGGCGTACCTCATCCTCGCCGGTGTCGCCGTTCTTCACCATCTTGTCGAGCGCGTCCTTGGCGTGCCGGCGCACGGCCCGGATGGAGATCTTGGCCTCCTCGCCCTTGTGGTGGGCGACCTTGACCAGATCACGCCGGCGCTCTTCGGTCAGCTGCGGGAACACCACCCGGATGATCGTGCCGTCGTTGGTCGGGTTGACGCCGAGGTCACTGTCGCGGATCGCCTTCTCGATCGCGCCCAGCTGCGTCGCGTCGTAGGGCTTGATGACAGCCATCCGGGCCTCGGGGATATTGACCGAGGCCAGCTGCGGGATGGGGGTCGGCGCGCCGTAATAGTCGACGATGAGCCGCGCGAAAGCGTTCGGGGTCGCCCGGCCGGTGCGGATGCCGCCCAGCTCGTCGCGGGCGACCACGATGGCCTTCTCCATCTTCTCTTCGGCTTCGAAGAGCGTCTCGTCGATCACGACACCATTCTCCCGTCGATGGGTCAGCCCGTCCGGTTGACGAGCGTGCCGATCTTCTCACCGCGCGCCGCCCGCGCGATGTTCCCGTCGGTCAGCTCGAAGACGACGATCGGCATGCCGTTGTCGCGGCATAGGCTGAATGCGGCCGCGTCGGCTACCTGCAGGCCTCGGCGGAGCACCTCGTCGTAGCTGATCGCGTCGAACTTCACCGCGTCCGGATGGGTCCGCGGGTCGGCGTCGTACACGCCGTCGACGCCGCTCTTGCCCAGCAGCAGCACCTGGCAGCCGATCTCCAGCGCCCGCTGGGCGGCCACCGTGTCGGTCGAGAAGTAGGGCAGGCCGGCCCCGGCACCGAAGATGACGACGCGGCCCTTCTCCAGATGGCGCTCGGCCCGGCGCGGGATGTACGGCTCGGCCACCTGGCCCATCGTGATCGCCGTCTGCACCCGGGTCGGGATGCCGGCCTTCTCCAGGAAGTCCTGCAGGGCCAGGCAGTTCATGACCGTACCGAGCATGCCCATGTAGTCGGCGCGGTCACGGTCCATGCCGCGCTGGGACAGCTCGGCGCCCCGGAAGAAGTTGCCCCCACCGACCACGACGGCCACCTGGGTGCCGCTCTCGACGACCTCGGCGATCTGCCGGGCCAGCGACGCGGCCACGTCCGGGTCGACGCCGACCGAGCCACCGCCGAACACCTCGCCGGAGAGCTTGAGCAGCACGCGGCGGTAGCCGTCCGGTGCAGTGGACGGAAAAGCGGCCGCCGTTTCCTGGTCGGTCATCGGCGGCCGCTCCTCTCGTGGGTCCTTGCTGCGTGATCCTGCCCTACCAGTGTGGGTCAGGCGGCGCCCACCTCGAAATGGGCGAACGCCGTGATGACCACTCCGGCCTCGTCGAGCACGGCCTTGACGGACTTTTTGGCCTCCTGCACCGACTCCTGCTCGAGCAGGACGTTGTCGGCGAAGAACGCGTTGAGCCGGCCTTCGACGATCTTCGGCAGCGCCGCCTCGGGCTTGCCCTCCTCGCGTGACTTCTCCTCGAGCACCCGCTTCTCGTTCTCGACGATGTCAGCCGGAACCTCGTCGCGGGTCAGGTAACGCGGGCGCATGGCGGCCACCTGCATGGCCGCCCCGCGGGCCGCGGCCAGGTCGTCACCGCTGAACTGCACGAGCACGCCCACCTGCGGCGGCAGGTCGGAGGCCTTTTTGTGCAGGTACGTCGCGACCTGCCCGTCGAGCTTGACCGCCCGGCGCAGCTCGAGCTTCTCGCCGATGATGGCGGCCAGGCCGTCGATGTTCTCGGCGACGCTGCGCCCGTCCTTGAGCTTCTCGTTCAGCAGCGACGAGGCGTCGGTGGCGGACGAACTCGCGAAGTGGGCAACGATGTCGCCGGCCAGCGTCTGGAACTGCTCGTTCTTCGCCACGAAGTCGGTCTCGGAGGCGAGCTCGATCATGGCACCCTCGGCCGCGGCGACCAGGCCATTCATCGCGGTGCGCTCCGCCCTCTTCTCGACCTTCTTGCCGGCCTTGACCCGCAGGAACTCGACGGCCTTCTCGAAGTCGCCGTCGGCTTCCTCGAGCGCCTTCTTGCTGTCCATCATCCCGGCGCCGGTGGCGTCGCGGAGCTTCTTAACGTCGGCGGCGGAAACGTTCGCCATTGTCGGTGCTTCCTCGTATTCGTTCGGATCGGTCAGGAGTTGTCGGAGCCGCTGGCCTGCGGCTGCGCGGGAGCACTCGGCGCCGGGCCGGCCTGGTCGATGGCCTCGGCCAGCTCGCCGGCATCGCCACCGCTGGCGTCGCCGGCCGGCGCTTCGGCCGCGGTCTGCGGCGAGGAGTCGGACTGCTGGACGCCGGCCGGTTGGTACAGGTCACGCTCCCACTCGGCGAGCGGCTCGTCGGCGGCGAGCTGGCCGGGCTGGGAGTCGGGCTTCTCGTCGCGACCGGCGCTGGCGGCGGCCGCCGCGCGGGAGACCAGGCCCTCGGCCACGGCATCGGCCACCACGCGGGTCAGCAGCGCGGCCGAGCGGATCGCGTCGTCGTTGCCCGGGATCTTGTAGTCGACCTCGTCGGGGTCGCAGTTCGTGTCGAGGATCGCGATCACCGGGATGCCCAGCTTGCGGGCCTCACCGACGGCGATGTGCTCCTTCTTGGTGTCGACCACCCACACCGCGCTGGGCACCTTGCTCATCTCGCGGACGCCGCCGAGCGTGCGCTCGAGCTTCTCCTTCTCGCGGCTGAGCATGAGCTGCTCTTTCTTGGTGGCGGTGCCCTGCCAGCCACCCTGCTCCATCGACTCGAGCTCCTTGAGCCGCTGCAGGCGCTTGTAGACGGTCGCGAAGTTGGTGAGCATGCCGCCCAGCCAGCGCTGGTTCACGTAGGGCATGCCGACCCGGGTCGCCTGCTCGGCGATGGCCTCCTGGGCCTGCTTCTTGGTGCCGACGAAGAGCACGCTGCCGCCGTGGGCCACGGTCTCCTTGACGAACTCGAAGGCGCGGTCGATGTAGGACAGCGTCTGCTGCAGGTCGATGATGTAGATGCCGTTGCGCTCGGTGAAGATGTAGCGCTTCATCTTCGGGTTCCAGCGCCGGGTCTGGTGTCCGAAGTGGACGCCCGAGTCGAGCATCTCCTTCATGGTGACGACGGCCATGCCGGTCGTCCTCCTTGCTGTGCGTGCGCCGCGGTGGTGAACCGGCGGCGCGGGCCTCGGTTGTCGCGGACGGACCGGGTGGCCCGCCGCCCTGGTGCCCGGTGTCGCGGCCACGTTCTGCCGGCCGGCGAGAACCGGTCGGACCGAGGGTGGCCGCCTACCCATCGGCGGGCGATGAGCGGGCACGCGAAGTCGACCCCTTGCGGAGTCGCACGCCGAGTCTAGCCGTTACCTGTGGGTCGCACCCAATCCGCCCTAGGGTCGGCCCCATGGCCGAGCCGCTGACCCTCTGCGCCAACGGGTACGAGTTCACCGGGTTCTCGATGGGTCCGCCGGACGGGCGGACCGTGCTGTTGCTGCACGGCTTCCCGCAGACGTCGGGGTCGTGGCGGGCGGTCGCCTCGCGGCTGGCCGCGAACGGCCTGCGGGCGGTGGCACTCGACCAGCGGGGCTACTCGCCCGGCGCCCGGCCGGCCGAGGTCGGCGCCTACGCGCTGCCCGAGCTGATCGCCGACGTGTGCGCGTTCGCCGCGGCACTGGGCGGCGCGGTCGACCTCGTCGGCCACGACTGGGGCGCGGTGGTCGGCTGGCAAGTCGCCGCCCGCCATCCGGACCGCGTCCGGACCTGGACCGCGGTCTCGACGCCGAACCCGCTGGCGCTGCAGGACATGGACGCCGAGCAGCGGCGGCGCTTCGGCTACATCCGCGCGTTCCGGGAGCCGGGCCGGGCCGAGCACGCCCTGCTGGGCGACGGGGCCCGCCGGCTGCGCGAGCTCTACGGCAGTGCGGTCGCCCCTGATCGCGTGGAGGCCGATGTCGCCGTGCTGAGCGAGCCCGGCGCGCTGACGGCGGCGCTCAACTGGTACCGGGCCATGTCCCGCAGCGACGCCGACGGGCTCGGCCTGGTGACGGTGCCGACGAGCTACGTATGGGGCGCCGGCGACGTGGCGTTCGGGCGGCGGGCCGCCGAGGGATCCGGGCGCTTCGTCGACGCCGACTACACGTTCGTGCCGCTCGACGGCGTCGGCCACTGGGTGCCCGAGCAGGCGCCGGACATCGTCGCGCACGAAATTCTCCTGAAAACGAATTGACAGCTGCCATCTTTTGATAGTTACTATCACTTCGTAGTCACTGTCAAAGGAGCCGGCATGTCTGAAT
>DATBER010000162.1:0-13691 GCA_036558905.1 Jatrophihabitantaceae bacterium
GCACCTGGTAGGCCGGCGGGGCCGACCGGTCGGTCACCGCGAACTGGTCGGTGCCCTGGTCCTTGAGCAGCCGGTCGTAGATCGTCTCGTCGGTCAGGCCTTCCTGCCAGAGGATCTTGTCCGGCAGCGCCCGGCGGATCCCCGGCGTGTCCGTGCTCGCGTCGTAGTTGGGGTTGCGGACGATCGTGCCGCCCTTGTTCTCCTGCCAGGTGCCCTGCAGCATGTACGGGCCGTCGGAGAAGATCTGGAAGTTCGACTGCGCGCCCTTGTCCTGCGCGGCCTTGAACGGTGCGAACGCGGCGAGCGCTCCCGAGACGGCGTAGTTGAAGTCGCCGACGGGCTTGCGAAGGTGGAAGGTGATCGTGTTACCCGAGCACGTGACCGCCTTGTCGTAGAGGGCCTGGCCCTTCTTCGTGTAGGGCCCTTCGTACTGCGAGCTGCCGTCCGGCTTCGACGGGATGTCCAGGAACTGGATCGCGTAGTTCGGACCTCCGGTGATCGTGTTCACCGCGAACGTCCGCGACACCCCGTACTTGATGTCCGCGCACGTGATCGGCGAGCCGTCCTGCCACTTGATGCCCGACTTCAACGTGAACGACCAGGCCCGGTTGTTGTCGGTGGCCTTGCCGGTGTCGGTGGCCAGGTCCGGCACCAGCTTGTTGTCCGGCGTCAACTCCGTCAGCGTGCGGTAGAACAGCCGCGTCGCGTCGCCCAGGTCGCGGCCCAGGTACAGACGCTGCGGGTCCCAGTGCTCCACCGGCCGCTTGGTCAGGTAGTAGAGCGTGCCGCCCTTGGTGGTGCTCACCGATCCGCTGCCCGAGCTGGTCGGGGATGATCCGCCGCCCTTGCTCTTGCTCGACGAGCACGCCGTCGCAGCCACGGCGAGCGCAACGCCTAACGCGCAGACCGCCACCCGTCTGTTCGTCATCGTCATCCGATCGAGCCTCCTCTCCGCTACCACCGTTGGTGGTACGCGTTCGACTCGGAGCGATTCGTCCCGTATCAGGATGGGCGCCCCGGAGCAACCAAGTGGGCCCGTACGGCACGAGTCGGCATCCATGCCGGGACTGCCGTGTATGGCCCGGTCCGAGACTGGCACGAACCCCCGCAGCGGCCACGGGCAGTAGCCATCTCGTTATCGCTTGGGGCCGATTCCGAGACCGGAGCACAGCCGTTTCGATACTGTGCGTCCGGCCGGCGAGACGCTCAGTAGCGGACGCGCGGATCGATGACGCCGTACAGCAGATCCACGACCAGGTTCGCGACGATCACGAAGAACGATGTCAAGATCACGATCGCGAACGTCACCGGCAGGTCGAAGACCGACACCGAGTTGACCGTCGCGTAGCCCAGGCCCTGGTAATTGAAGATCGTTTCTGTGATCGGTGCGCCGGCCAGCGCGGCGCCGAGGTCGAGGCCGGCCACCGTGACGATCGGGGTCAGCGCCGCGCGAAGCGTGTGCTTGAAGATCACCGCCTGCTCGCGGACCCCCTTGGCCCGGGCGGTGCGCAGGTAGTCTTCCTGCATCACCTCGAGCATGTAGATCCTCGTCTGGCGGATGTACCCGGCGACGAAGACGTGCGCGAGGGACACGCACGGCAGGACGAGGTTGTAGAGGTACGAGCCGAAGTGGGCCACGCCGGTGTATTCGGGCACGGCCAGCCAGCCGAGCCGGAACACCACCACCTCGAACATGATCATGGACAGGAAGAACGTCGGGAACGAGTACAGCACCAGCGATCCCGACACGAGCATTCGGTCGAGCAGCTTCCCGCGGGTCAGCGCGGCGACGACTCCCAGCAGTACGCCGGAGATCGTCCACATGAGGAACGCGCCGATCACCATCGAGACCGTGACCGGGATCTTGGGCTTCAGGTAGGTCCAGACCTCCTCGTTGTGCAGCGGCGTGTACCCCAGGCACGGCGCTTCGCAATGCACGACCAAGTCGGGCCGGGCCCGCCGCAGAGCGGGATCGTTCGGGAACTGCCGTTCGTGGAACAGCCCGCCGACGAACGCGAGGTACTGGTCGACCAGCGACTGGTCCAGGCCGAGGTACCGGCGGTTGGCCTCGATTCCGGCCGGCGTGCAGTTCTTGCCGCAGGTCAGCCGGGCCGGGTCGGTCGGCGCGACGTAGAACAGCACGAAGGTCAACATGCTCATGGCCGCGAGCAGGACCACGCCGGCCACGATGCGGCGAACGGTGTACCAGAACATGCGCCCTCGACGGGTTCGGTTTCCCACTGTCGAGGCGACGATCGGGCGGGGGCGTCGGATCGGGCAAGCTCTGCGAATTCTTTCGAACTGCGTGATCCAACCGTTCCCGGAACGTAACGAGGCGCGGCCTACGCTGCGACGGGCCTGACGAGCGGCCCGGCGAAGGAGGCGGAATGACAGCCCGCCCGGCGCCAAGTCCCGGACACCACCTGGTCGTCGGCCCGGACCCGCCGCAGCTGTCGGTCGTCCGCTCGCCGCACCTCTCGCTGGAGCCGCTGCTGCTCAGCGCCGCGACCGGCCCGGCCGGCTTCGACCGCGCCCCTGGCCGCGAGCTCGTGCACGCGGTCCGCCGAGCCCTGCCCTACCGCGCCGGGTTCGCGCTCGCCCCGTTGGCGGCGTCGGTCGGCAAGAACGGCCGGGGCGACCTCGTCGACGCGTTCGGCCCGATCCCGCCCTACGCCGACGTGTCGATCCAGGAGCAGATCGAGCGAATGCGCGACGCGCCCGACGAGGTGCTGCTCGACGACCTGCGACACATCTACGGCGACGCGCTGCCGCGCTGGTGGCATCCCGCCGCCGAACGGCCGCGCGCGTGGTTCACCAGCCTGGCCGGCGCCGTCGGGGCCGCCTTCGCCGCAATCGGGCACCGGTGGCGGGCCGCCGGGCCGGCGATCGACCGCGAGATCCAGCGCGTGGGGACGGCGCTCGTCCGCGGCGGCCACGACGCGCTGCTCAACACCCTGGATCCCCGCCTGCACTACCGCGACGGCGTGCTGACCATGGGCTGGGACACCGACCACAGCGTGCCGCTCGGCGGCCGCCGTCTCGTCCTGGTGCCGCGGATCGGTCGGCCGCAGTCGCTGATGGCCAGCTTCGACCGCCCCGACCTGGTCTACGTCGCGTACACCCTGCCGAGGCGAGCGACCGCGTCTCCGACGCCGACCGGCGACCCGCTGGCGATGCTGCTCGGCCCGATCCGCGCGCAGGCGCTGCGCCGGCTGGCCGGTCCGATGACCGCGGGCGCACTGGCTCAGGTTCTCAACCGTCCGGCGACCAACGTGGCCTACCACTGCAAGCAGCTCGAGCTGGCCGACCTCATCCGGCGGGAGCGGCGCGGGCAGTCGGTGTGGATCACACGCACGGCGCGCGGGCAAGAGCTGATCGAGCTCATGAGCTAGCGCGCCTGGCAGACTGGCGGCCCGTGGGCTTGGAGCGTCTGACCGCGTGGGACCGACTCGACCCGTCCACCGGAGCGCGACGGCGGACGTTGGGCCGGCTGCTCGGCGCCGACCTGGCCCGCGCGGTCCATCCGTCGCCGGCGTTGTGGCGGTTGCTGACCCAGGGCGAGACGATCCGAGCGGCTGACGCCAGCGGTCTGATCGGCGCCGAGACGCTGGCCGCCGGGGTCAACGCCGGCCTGCTCGTGCCCTTCGACGTCGACGGCGAGCTGTTCCTGCGCGCGACCGCGCGCGTCGTCGCCGCGGCGCTGCCCGGGGGCGAGAGGGTGTGGGTGGCCTGCGACCTGCCCTGGGCGGACATCGGCCCGGACCACGTGCCGGGTCCGGGCAACGCCTCGCACACGCTGATCGCCGCGCTGGCCGCGACCCGCGCCACCGTCGCCGCCGACGTCGGCACCGGCTGCGGCTTCGTGGCCCTGCACCTGTCGAAGCTGGCCGCCTCCGTGGTGGCCACCGACGTGAACCCGCGCGCGCTGGCATTCGCCGAGCTGACCGCCGCCCTCAACGGCCGCAGCTGGGACCTGCGTCAGGGCAGCTTCCTCGAGCCGATCGGCGACATGGGCGCCGACCTCGTGGTGGCCAACCCGCCGTTCGCGCTGGGCACCCCGGACCGGCCCGCGGCCTTCCGCGACGGCTCGCCCGACCTGGCCCTCACGCTGGCCCGCGACCTCGCCGGGGCGCTGCCCGCCGGCGGCACCGGGCAGTTCCTCGGCAACTGGCCCTACCTCCACGGCTCCGACCCGATGCCCGACATCGTCGCGGCCGCGGGCGACGCGGACTGCCTGGTGATCGAACGCGCGGCGGTCGACCTGCCGGCCTACGTCGACCTCTGGGTGGCCGAACGCGACGACCCGCAGCACGAGCGCTGGGTCGCCAATCTGGCCGCGACGGGCGCGTACGCGATCGGCACCGGCATGGTCACGGTGCATCGGCCGCCGTCCGGATCAGCCCGTCGCACCGGGGTGGTGCGCCTGCACGAGCGGTCCGACGAAGCGCTCGGCCCGGCGATTGCTGCCTGGCTCGAGGGCTAGGCCGTGTCTGGCCGCCGCGCAGCAGAGCATGGAATTGCCAGACACGGCCTAGAGCGTGTCCTAGCCCCGAATCGCGTTGAAGACGCTGTAGACGGCCAGTGCGGCCATGGCCACGCACGCGACGCGGACGATGGCGTGGACCGGGATCACCCGCAGCAGCGCCCGGCCGCCGAGGATCGCCAGCAGGCCGACCGCCCAGAGCCCGAGCGTGGCGCCGATGCCTACGGCGACCGGGGCGTTGTAGTGGGCGGCGAGGTTGGCGCACAGGATCTGGGTGAGGTCGCCGAACTCGGCCACGAAGATCACCGCGAACGCGGTGCTGGTGACCCGGCGGAAGCCGGCGTCGGCCGGCAGCTCGCCGACGGTCTCGTCCACTTCCTCGTCCTCGTCGGTGCGCCGCCACAAAGCGATCGCGCCGGCCAGGAACAGCACCCCGACTACCGCCTCGACCGGGCGCCGGGGCAGCTGCGCGATCAGCGAGCCGGCCGCTACGGCGATCACGACGTGGATGGCGAACGCCGCGGCGACGCCGGCGAACACCCAGCTGGCCCGGTACTTGGTGCCGAGGATCAGGCTGGCGATGGCGGTCTTGTCCGGCAGCTCGGCCACGAAGATCAGGCCGAACACCGGCGCTATGACGAGCGGATCGAACACGGATGAGTCGTCCCTGTCGGTCAGGGCCGCCGGAGACTCTGTCCGCGGGAGGCGAACGTCAGACCGGCCGCCGGAGGCTGGCAGTGTCTGAACGTCTCGTCCGACCGGCACCACCGTGGTGACCGGCCCTGGTTACCGGGCCGCCTAGGGCGACCAGCATGTCGACAACCAGTCGGGGGACTACTCCCGCTCGGAGCTCGAGTTTACCCGTCCGGCGATCGCCTGATCACTGTGCCGTCGGCCACGGATGGCACGCTGGGCCGATGACCGAGCCAGACCTGGACGCGCACGCCCGCGAGCTGATGAACGTCAACCGGTACATCACCATCGGCACCGCCGACGCCGACGGAACGCCCTGGGTGTCGCCGGTCTACTTCGCGGCCGCCGACGAATCCCCCGAGATCTTCTGGGTGTCCGCGCTCGATTCGACGCACTCGCGCAACATCGCTTCGCGTCCCGACGTGAGCATGGTGATCTTCGACTCGACGGTGCGCCCGTACTACGGCCGGGCGGTGTACCTGTCCGGGCGAGCGGCCGAGCTGGCCGGCCCGGACCTCGAGCGGGCCGTCGGGATCTACCCCGGCGCTGCGTCGCGCCAGGCGAGTTCGGTGACGGTGGCCGACGTTTCGGCACCGTCGGACTATCGGCTGTACCGGGCGACGGTCACCGAGGCGTCCGTTCTGTGCACGCGCGAACCGCGCGCGGCCTGTCCGCTCCACGGGATCGCGGCTGACCACCGCACGCCGGTCATGCCCTGGCGGTCCTAGAGACCGTCGCGGTCGTGCCAGTCGTGCTGCCAGCGCCAGTCGATCGGCAGGTCCGAGCGCTGATAGCGGATGTCGGTGGAGAGCCGCATCGTGCCGTGCTGGTCGACGTTGTCCAGCGCCGCGTGGATCAGGTACGCCGAGTGGATCACCAGGTCGCCGGCCGCGTAGTCGGTGACCAGCCAGCGGCTGTCGTAGCGCTCGGCCAGTCGCGGCAGGTCGGCCGTGATCCAGCCTGTGGGCCGGACGCCGCCGGCCCGGTCCTCGGCCAGCACGCGCTGGTGGCTGCCCTCCAGGTAGGTCAGCCCGCCGAGCGACGTCGGGCAGTCGCCCAGCGGGATCCACGCGCTCAGCACCCGGTCGGTGCCCTCGCGCAGGTAGACCAGGTCGTAGTGCGCCTGGGTCGCCGTGCCGACACCGCTCTCCCCCGGCCGGGTGTGCCGGATCAGCTTGCGCCGGTGCAGGAACGGCCGGTCACCGAGGAACCACGCGAACCAGCCGCGGATGGCCGGCTGGGTGCAGAAGTCGAGGTAGGGCCGCCCGGGCACGATGTCGCGGAACAGGATGCGCCGCAGCAGCGCGACGTCCGTGCCGGCGCCGCCGACGGCGCCGCGATCCGGGTCGGCGATCAGGCCGGTCGGCGCCAGCTCGCCGAAGTAGTAGCGCCGGAACGCCCACACCCGCTCGGGGTCGAGCGCGCCGCGCAGGAACAGGTACCCGTCCCGGCGCAGCCGCTGCCACAACGCGTTGCGGTCGTCGCGGATCGCGACCGGCACCGGCTCGAGCGGGCCGATCCGCGACTCGTCGAGCCGATAGCCGTTGGAGGTCAGCACGCGTCCCAGCGTGGCGGGCGCCCGCGCGCGCGTACATGGATCAATCCCGGCCCGGGCATGGACTTTCGTACAGTGCAGCGATGGTCGCCAACTGGGCCAGCTACCGGACGCCGAGCGAGGCCCACCGCCGCCTCGGCTTGGTGTGCCTGGGCGTCGGTGCGCAGCGGGGTGTCGTGCCCTGCGGGCCTCGCGCGCTCGACAGCCACGCCGCCGTGCTGCTGACCGCCGGGCGCGGCCGGCTGCACCTCGACGGGGCCGAGTACCCGCTCCGTGCGCCGGTGCTGTTCTGGCTGCGCCCCGGACAGCGGCACAGCTACGGGCCGGACCGGCACGGGTGGTCGGAGAGCTGGGTGCTGTTCGACGGGCCGGCCACCGCCGGGTACGCCGAGCTGGGCTACCTGGCCGGATCTGCCCCGGTGACGACCTTCGACGACGTCGACGCCGTGCGGCGGGCGTTCGCCGACCTGAGCGACATGTGCCGGCAACCCGATCCGGACGCCGACGTACGGGCCGCCCTCGGCGTGCACCAGCTGCTCGCCGCCGTCCGGCGGACCCGCCGCGATCAGGACCGCTCCGGGGCGCCCGTGCTGGCCGCGCTGCGCCGTGACGCCGCGCTGCCGCTGTCCGTCGCCCAGCACGCCCGGCGGCTGGGCCGCACGGCCGACGAGCTGCGCGACACGGTGCGCCGGCTGACCGGCCTCGGCGTCAAGGATTACCTGGTGCGGGTTCGCATCGACCGGGCCAAGCAACTACTGGCCGACGGCGGGCGCTCGATCGGCGAGGTGGCCGGCGCGGTCGGCTACGAGGACCCCGGCTACTTCAGCCGCCTGTTCACCCGCCGAGTCGGTGTGTCGCCCAGCCGGTTCCGCGACCAGGCCCGCTAGCCACCCGAGCGGCGCTTGTCATTGCGCGGCGGCGAATCCCAGGGCGGCCGCTGGACGCCGGCCGGTTCCGGCAACCGGACGGCGGCATAGGGTCGGGCCATGCGCGTGGTGATCGCAGGTGGGCACGGACAGATCGCGTTGCTGCTCGAGCGGATGCTGGCGGCACGCGGTGACACGGCCGTGGGCATCGTCCGCAATCCCGCCCACGTCGCCGACCTCGAGCAGGCCGGCGCCACGGCAGTCGTGCTCGATCTCGAGAGCAGCACGGTCGACCAGGTCGCCGAAGTCGTGGCCGGCGCGGACGCCGTGGTGTTCTCGGCCGGGGCCGGTCCGGGCAGCGGCGCAGCCCGCAAGCTGACCGTCGATCGTGACGCCGCGGTCCTGCTGGCCGACGCGGCCGCGGCCACCGGCGTGCGCCGCTACGTAATGGTGTCGGCCTACGGCGCCGACAACTACGACCCCAACTCGACCGAGGTCTTCCAGGTCTACCTGCGGGCCAAGGCCGAGGCCGACGCGGCGATCCGTGACCGTGACCTCGACTGGACGGTCGTACGTCCCGGCGGGCTCACCAACGACCCCGGCACCGGACACGTGGCGCTCGGCGAGTCGGTCGGCCGCGGAGTCATCCCGCGCGAGGACGTCGCGGCTGTCCTGCTGCACCTGCTCGACCGGCCCGCCACCGCCGGCCGGCAGTTCCAGCTGGTCAGCGGCGACACGCCGATCGAGGGCGCGTTGGCCGACTGAGCCCGCGCCGGGTCGGCGCGGGCACGTTGACGGCGCCATACGCCCGAAAGGGAAACTCTGCGGCCGCCATCTTGCCCGGATCCCGATTGCCGGTCACACTTCCCCGATATCGCGGGCGGCTGGGGGCCGCCCGGCGACTCATCCGGGGGGAAACATGAGCAACTACCGCAGTATCCGCATGTCCGCGCTCACCGGTAGAGGGTGAGCGCCGTGACGGCAGCAGTAGAGCAGACTCAGGGCGTAGCTACCGCCCGGCGCGGTGGGTACGTCGCAGCCAAGTGGGCCGGGATCGCGTTCGGACCGTTGTTCGTCGTCGCGGCCTTCCTGGTCGAGCCGGGACCGGACTCGCAGACGGCGAGCGACGCCAAGATCACCGCCTGGTACAGCGACTCGGCGAACCGCACCGTGGCGCTGGTCGGCGGGTACCTCCTGATCGTGGCCGCGGTGGCGTTCCTGACCTTCGTGGCCGGGCTGCAGGAGCGACTGCGCGCGGCCCAGGACCGCTTCCCCGTCGGGTACCGGGTGCTCGGCTGGACCGGCCCGTTGACGGCCGGGCTGTTCATCGTCGGCGCGATGGAGTTCGTCGGGATCATCGGCAACATCTCCTTCGGCGACACGAAGGTGCCGCAGGCCGACCTGCTGCGCCAGAACATCGGCTATCCGTTCGTGTTCGTCGCCGGCGCGCTCGTCTCGGCGGTGTTGATCGCCGTCGCCGCGACCCTGGCCCGACGGCTCGGGCTGTTCCGGTCGTGGCACGTGTGGGTGAGTTACACCCTCGCGATCATCTTGGTATTCGCGGTGATCTTCACGCCGATGGTGGCGCTGCCGCTCTGGGTCGTCGCCACCAGCATCGTGCTGCTGCGCCGGCCGGCGGAGCCCGCCGACTGATCTGAGATCCAGCGCCGAGGCCGGCATTCCCCTGGGGATGCCGGCCGTCGCCGGTCCTCCGTAGCCGGTGCTGGCGGCGGCGCCGGATCCCTGATCTCCGAGGCCCGCTACCGGGACCGACCGCGGTCGCCACTCCGGCCGGGATCCGCCTCGGCGATCCCATGAGCCAGATCGCCGCGACCTACGGTTCGGCCGCCCGGCCGTTCACCACCGATCCCACCTGGACCGGACCGGCAACATCCCGGCCGGCATCGTCGTCCAGTCCGGGGACGGCGGGCTGCTGTTCGTCGGCTCGTCGCCCGACCATCGCGGCGGCAGCATCACGTCGATACGCGGCGCCGAAGATGCCCAGGGGGCAAGCAGCAGCTTCTGCTGAGCCGGATCCGCAGGTGCGGGCGGCGGTCAGCCCGCCGCCCGCACCGGCCTCGAGCGTTCACCGAACGTCGGCGGACGTGCGCCCCGTCTCGGTCGTGTAGGGCTGGCTTGTCACAGTGTCTGGGGCCGTTTCCTTGTCTCCGTACGCAACCAGCGCGTAGACGACCAGAGCGCCGACCGCGATGTAGGTCAGCGACCATACGGGGTAGTACGGCATCCACCAGATGGCGCTGATCGCCCCGATCGCCCCGGCCACCACGCCGGTCCAGCGGGCGATCTGGCTGCCCTGGAGCACGAAGAACCCGGCCAGGACAAGTATGGCCGCGACGACGAGGTACACCCAGCCATACGTCTTGAGGCTGTGTCCGAAGACCGCGTCTTCGAGATTCTGCGGCAACGTTCCGTGATAGCGGAAAGCCCATATGGCGTCGAACACTCGCATGATGCCCGCCGTTATCAATACGATAGAGGCGAACACCACCCATCCTGAACCTCGCGTGTTCACTTGCGACTCCTGTCATTCGTAGAGGTGTTTCGGGGACTGCGATGAGAAGCTCGGTCAGCGTGGGTTGAGACCGGCGGCGTCCATCGCCTGTAGTAACTCGTCAGCGGGCATGTCGCCGCGGGACAGTTTGTGACTCGCCCCGGACAACAGCTCCTCGACCCGGCCGACCGAATCGACCTTCGCGACCACCACGAGGGCGATCTCGCTTCGGTCCATGACCTCGCCGAGGTCCTTGATGTCGCCGCGGCCGAGGCAGCGGCTGACCCGGCCGACGAGGGCACCACCCAGCCCGCCGGCTACAGCACTGCCTAACAGCGACGGAGGGAAGATCACTCCTACGATCGCTCCGGCTACCGCTCCCTTCCCCCATCCGTGATGTGCCTGTCGGTGAACGCTGACGACGTCGCCGGAGCCCCGACGTCGCACCAGCGCCGCATCCGCGATGTCGACCTCGCTCGTCTTGGCCGCCGCCTCCAGAGCGTCCCAGTCGCTCTCGGCGGGGCTCATCTCGTCGTAGATCGCCACCGTGGTCGAAAGACCGGCCATGTGCAGACCCCTTCCACCCGGGACCTCACCGCCGACGCGGCATTGCCACGAACGGTGCAGGTGCCAACGCTAGGTAGTCGGGTCGTCTCCCGGATCATCCGGCGCGGATGAGCGGTCGCCGGGCCGGCATCGAGCGCCGAGGCCCCCGGGTCGGCGCGGCCGAACGACGCGGTCACCCTCGCCGAATGACGCGCGGCCACGCGTCAGGCGCAACGCTCGAAGCTACGCGAAGTGCGCGCCTGCGCGAGGAGGTTTGCCATGGCTGCCGAGCCCGAAATCGGCCCGGTCGACTACTTGGTCGTCGAGTTTCCCGGCAGTCACCTCACCGGGGAAGGGCTACCGCTGCTGGTCGATCTCGTCGACCGCGGCATCATCCGCATCCTCGATCTGGTGTTCATCAAGAAGGAGCTCGACGGCACCATAACCGGCCTGGCCCTCGACGACATCACCGCTGACGGCCGGCTGGAGCTCGCCGTCTTCGCGGGCGCGTCGTCCGGCCTGGTCGGCCCAGAAGACGTCGAGCAGGCCGCCGCCGTGCTCGAGCCCGGCAGCTCGGCGGGGCTGCTCATCTACGAGAACACCTGGGCCGGACCGTTCGCCGCGGCGTTGCGGCGCGCCGGCGCAGAGGTAGTGGCCAGTGGTCGCATACCGATCCAGGACGTGATCGATGCGCTCGACGCGGCCGAAGCCGGTGCGACGGCGACCAACGTTACGTAAAGGGGATGACTCGGATGCCACTACTTCGCGGCATTGCGCGGACCGCGGTCATCGCGGGAACAGCGACGGCAGTGTCCAACCGGGTATCGCGCCGGCAGGCCGGGCGCTGGGCGGCCAAGGACGAGCAGGCGGCCGATGCCCAGGCCGACCAGGAGCAGCAGCAGTACCCGCCGCAGCAGCAATACGCCCAGCAGCAGCCGGCGCCGGCCGCGCCGCCGGGCGACGACATGGACGCCAAGCTGGGTCAGCTCAAGCAGCTCGGCGAGCTCAAGAGCCAGGGCGTGATCACCGACGCCGAGTTCGAGGCGCAGAAGGCCAAGATCCTCGGCTGATCGCTCAGTCCGCTGTGGGCAGCCAGTCGTAGACGACCGACGTCCGCAGCACGACGTCCTGCACCGAACGGTTGGCCGGGCTGACGGCGACCCACAGCAGGCCGAGCGGGAACACCGCGCAGAACAGCGCGCGGAGCAGGGCTCCGACGAAGCGCATCTGCCGTCCCTCGTAGTTGACCACGCGCAGACCCAGGAGCTGGTCTCCGTACGTGCGCCCCGTCAGGCGCCAGGAGAGCGTCAGGTACGGCACCGCGACGACGAATGCGACCACCGGGAGGCTCCACCCAATCCCTGACGGGACATGGAACGCGGTGGGATGCAGGAGAAACGCGAGACCGGTCACGACCGCGTAGAGCGCACACATGACCAGCGCGATCACCAGCACGTCGACGACGCTCGCCGCGATCCGAGTGACGATCCCGGCCCGCTGCCCCTGGTAGGGCCGCGCCGCCGTCGGGACGGCGGAGAGCCGCTCAGTTCGGGGCACCATTGTCGGCTCCGGTCGGCGTCGGCGCGGCCGTCTTCCGCGCACCCCGGCGGGCCAGGATCCGGTCGACGATCCGGTTCACCCGCTCGTCGGCCTGGATGCCCTGCATCCTGACCCCGACCACTGCCTCCGACGTGACTATGCCGGTGGACACGCGGATGATTTCCGGCAGATCGATCTCGTAGACGACCTCGCGGGCGATCGAGGCCATGTCGATGCGGGCGAGCACCGCATCGATATCGACGTTCGCGACGATCGAATCGATGTCGACCTGAGCCACGATGGCGCCGATGTCGAGCCGAGCCACGATGGCGCCGATGTCGATCCGGTCGAGTATCGCCGCGACGAGGGACGGCACGACCGTCTGCAGCAACGGATCCACGCGTGACCGATACGCCCGGCCTTGCCGGCCGGTCGCCTGGATCCACGTGATCGGATGCAGTCGCTCAGGCAGCAGCGGCGGACGCACGGCAATCGCCGCGACCGGTCGCAGCGCGCCCAGCACAACCGTCCCGGCAGTCGTCGCCCGGCTCGTCGCGCCGACGAGCAGGCCGATCACGACGTCGGGTGGTGACCAGGCCGGCGGTGGCGCGGGCGACCGCCCGAGGGAATGTTGCACGTCCTGCCGCACCGCCTCGACCGCGGTGACCACGGCGGAGACCACGCTGGCCAGCACGAGCAGTCGCTCTTCTTCCTCGCTGCGCGGATCAACTTCCTCGGTGCGCGGATCACCCGCGGGCGACGCGTCCATCGGCCCAGTATGGGTTGCCCCGGAGCCGCGCACACCACCCCGCGGCGGTGACCCGGCCCGCGCTCTCCGCGGCCCCGACGGGTAAGTGTCGCCGAGCGGTCGTTCACTCGGGTCGGGTGATCCATGGGAGAGGCGCGCGCGATTCGATCGCCGCAGGGCGACGAGGATCGCTCACCGGACCGACGTGGCAAAGGGGAGCTTCAATGGTCGACAAGGAAGCAACACCGTTACTCGACGTACTCAGCGACATGACCGCGGCGTCGTTCAAGGAAACGAACCTCGATGCGAGGACGCTGCTCCAGCTCCGGTTCGCCGCCCTCGTCGCGGCGGACGCCTCGCCGGCGTCCTACCTGTTCCACCTCGAGGCCGGCGCCGAGGCCGGGCTGACGCTCGAAGACGCCCGTCAGGTGCTGATCGCCCTGGCGCCGCTCGTCGGAAGCGCCCGAGTCGTGTCGGCGTCGACGAAGGTCGCGCGGGCGCTCGGCCTGGCGATCGCGCTCAGCGATGAGCCGGATGAGTCGCCCTGACGGCCCAGTCGATCGCTACTGGCAGGGTCTGCCTCGCTCCCGCGTGAGTGGTCACCTCACGCGGCGGGCGGGGCAGCGCGCGTCTGCTCTGCACGCTGCCGCCGTCCTGGCCGTAGCGGTGTGCCTGGCGGTGGCGACCGGCTGCACATCATCGTCGTCCGGCAAGTCGACCAACCCGGCAACGACGTCGGCGACCACCTC
>DATBER010000163.1:0-9456 GCA_036558905.1 Jatrophihabitantaceae bacterium
AACATACTGCAGACCGCAGAATCCAGGGCCTTCAGCATGGAGCCGACGAGGGGACTCGAACCCCTAACCTACGCATTACAAGTGCGTTGCGCTGCCAATTGCGCCACGTCGGCGGGTGCGCGGCCAGTCTAGTTGGAGGGAGCGGGGCGCACTCGGGGCAGCGAGCGGCGCGGGCATCCAGCAGACTGGCAACGCCGCCGGCGGGGGCCGGGCGGCACCGAACTGGAGACGACGTGAGCCGACTGCACAAGCCCAAGGCCGGCGCCTGGATCCGCTTCGCCGTGCTGATCGTCTACCCGATTGTTGGCGTGTTCTACCGACCGCGCTGGCGCCACCTCGAGCGCATCCCGGAAACCGGCGGCGTGATCATCGCAGTCAACCACATCTCGCAGATGGACACGCTGGTCGTGGCCCGCCTGACCTGGCAGTCCGGACGCGTCCCGCGGTTTCTGACCAAGAACACCCTGTTCGACCAGGCGGTACTCGGAACGATCATGCGCGGTTGCCAGCAGATCCCGGTGTACCGCGGCACCAGTGACGCGTCGAAGTCGCTGCAGGACGCGGTTGCTGCCCTCGAGGCCGGCGAGGCGATCGTGATCTACCCCGAGGGCACGACGACGAAGGATCCGGCCCAGTGGCCCATGCAGGCCAAGACCGGCATCGCCCGGCTGGCCCTGCTCGCCCCGCACATCCCGATCGTGCCGGTCGGGCAGTGGGGCGTGCAGAAGGCCGGCAAACGCCGGTTCCGGCCCCGCGTCGAGGCGAGCGTCGGCAAGCCGCTGGACCTGAGCCGCTACCACGGCATCGAGCCCACCAGCGAGACGCTGCGCGAGATCACCGACGTGGTGATGACCGCGATCCGCGACGAGGTGGCGACCCTGCGCGAGGAGAGTCCGCCCACTGTCTTCTATTCCAAACCGATAGAGGCCGCTGATTGACTATGGCCATGCCTCGTCTGGTTGCGCCCACGCCCGGTGTGCACGCGTCGTTCCTGCAAGCCATGGACGAATTCCAGGCCGAGGGCCGAGGATCGGCCGACGACAACACGATGGTCGGCGAGGAGATCCGCCAGAACCGCAACACCTGGCAGGACGCCGACGCGTTCGCGGCCTACACCGCCGGTCTGCGGGCCGACGCCCTCGAACACACGCCCCGACCCGACGGCTACGTGCCGTGCACCACGCTCTGGTACGTCGACGGCGACCAATACCTCGGCCGGCTGGCCATCCGGCACCGGCTGACCGAATGGCTGCGCGAATACGGCGGGCACATCGGTTACGACGTGCGCCCGAGCGTCCGCCGCCAGGGCCATGCCACCGCCATGCTGAAGACGGGGCTGCCGATCGCCTACGAGCTCGGCATCCATCCGGTGCTGATCACCTGCGACAACGACAACGTGGCCTCGCGCCGGGTGATCGAAGCGAACGGCGGGCGATTCTCCGATGAACGGGGCGGAAAACTCCGGTTCTGGGTCCCCACATATATGGCAACTTGACGTGGCGTAGGTCACCCATGTCAAATGGCTTCACCTGACCGCTATGCCGATCAGCTGACGCCGTCTCCCATCGGTGGGACGGAGGCCCGTCGGCTGGTCGGAAATCCGTGAGGCTGCCCGATTAGGCCCGGGTTGCCCGTACCCGGCGCGGTCCTGACCACCGATTAGGGAGAACCCCATGGCCGAAGTGCAGTACATCGACGCCAGCCGCATCTACCCCGGCAACCCGGTGCCTGCGGTAAACCAGCTCAACCTCGAGATCGCCGACGGCGAGTTCATGGTGCTGGTCGGCCCGTCCGGATCCGGCAAGTCCACCGCCCTGCGCATGCTCGCCGGGCTGGAGGACGTCGATCAGGGCGAGATTCACATCGGCGGACGTGACGTCTCGACGAAGCCGCCGAAGGATCGCGACATCGCGATGGTCTTCCAGAACTACGCGCTCTACCCGCACATGTCCGTCGCCGAGAACATGGGCTTCGCGCTCAAGCTCAAGGGCGTGCCGAAGGCCGAGCGGGCCGCGAAGGTGCGCGAGGCGGCCAAGATGCTCGACCTCGAGCCGTACCTCGACCGCAAGCCGAAGGCGCTCTCCGGTGGTCAGCGCCAGCGCGTGGCCATGGGCCGGGCGATCGTCCGTGAGCCGAGCGTGTTCCTCATGGACGAGCCTCTGTCCAACCTCGACGCCAAGCTGCGCGTCGAGACCCGCGCCAACATCGCGGCGCTGCAGGCTCGTCTGGGCACCACGACCATCTACGTCACGCACGACCAGGTCGAGGCGATGACGATGGGCCATCGGGTGGCGCTGCTCAAGGACGGCATCCTGCAGCAGGTCGACACCCCGCGAAATCTCTACGACAAGCCGGGCAACGCGTTCGTCGCAGGCTTCATCGGCTCGCCCGCGATGAACCTGCGTGACGTCGATCTGGCCAACGGCGGGGCCAAGCTGGGCAGCGCGGTCGTCCCGCTGTCCAAGGAGGTTCTCGACGCGGCGTCGGCGGCCAACCTGAGCAAGATCACGCTCGGCGTGCGGCCCGAGTCCTTCCACGTCGCGCCCGACGGTTCGGCCGCCAACACGCTGAAGCTGCACGTGAACCTGGTCGAGGAGCTGGGCGCCGACGCGTTCGTGCACGGCACCCTGCCCGAGGAGGACGAGCTCAACGCCAAGCAGGTGGTCGTGCGCTTCGACGGTCGCGTCCCACCGCGTATCGGCGAGACGATCGGCGTCGAGATCCGCGGCGGCGAGGAGCACGCGTTCAACCCGGAGACCGGCGAGCGCCTCGGCTGATCTTCGTACGGATACGGCCGCCCGGGCCCGGCGCCCGGGCGGCCGATTCGTGTCCGGACCGCTTACCGTCGAAACTCGACCGCTCACCGAGCGGGGCCAGACCCGGGGTTCCTCTCGCCCGGCCACCACGCGAAATATCGGACGCGGACGCTGAGCCGGACATGTCGCACCATCACCTGATTCCGGCTCGCCCTCACCCGAGCTGGAGGTTCGCATGGTCGAGATCAAGCGGCGAGAGTTCCTGGCCGGTGCCGCCGGCGCCGCGAGCACGGCGGCGCTCGTGGGCATCGCCGGACACCCGACGACGGCGAGCGCCGAGCCCGCGCCCAGCCGCGCCGGCACGCCCGTCGAGCTGCGCCGGGGCACCGACCTGGCCGCCCAGATCTCCCCGGACGGCCGGCACATCGCGATCGACGAGGTCGGCGTGCTGTGGGTGCTGCCGTCGTCCGGCGGGTCGGCGCGGCGGCTCACCAGCGACCTGTTCGACATCGCTCAGCCGGAGTGGTCGCCGGACAGCGGCACGCTGGCCTTCCAGTCCTACCGGGCCGGCAACTTCGACCTGTGGACGGTGCGCCCGGACGGCTCCGGCCTGCGCCAACTGACCCACGGACCGTTCGACCACCGCGAACCGCGCTGGTCGCCCGACGGGACGCGGCTGGCGTTCTCGGCCGACACGTCGGGCAGCTACGGCGTGTACACGCTCGACCTGGCCAGCGGCGCCGTCGCCACGGTGGCCGACACGGCCGACGAGGAGTACGAGCCGGCCTGGTCGCCGGACGGCACGAAGATCGCGTTCGTCGTGCTCAACACCCGCATCGACGTCGCCGACCTGGCCACGGGCACGCGGACCACGGCGATCACCGTCCCGGCTGGGCAGGTGATCCACAACCCGGCCTGGACGCCGGACGGCCGCGACCTCGTGTACTCGCTGCTCGTCAACGGCCGCTCGCAGCTGATGCGGGGCAGCGCCGTCCTGGTCGACGACGAGGAAGTGTTCCCGTTCCGGGTGTCGTGGCTCTCGCCGAGCGAGTACGTCTACACCGCGGACGGCCGGATCCGCCGCCGCTCGCTGGACGGCGGGTCGGCCCAGGACATCGGCTTCGCCGCCCACGTCGACCTCGTCACGCCGCGCTACCGCAAGCGCCAACGCGACTTCGACTCGACGCGCCCGCAGCCGGTCGTCGGCATCGGCAGCCCGGTGCTGGCCCCGGACGGCGAGCACATCGCGTTCCGGGCGCTCAACGACATCTACACGATGGCTATCAGCGCGCACCAGGCAAACCAGCCGCAGCCGCTGACCCGCGACCATTGGTGGAAGTCCGACCCGGCCTGGTCCCCCGACGGGCGGTACCTGTCCTACTCGACGGACCGGGCCGGCAAGCTCGACATCTGGCTGCGCGATCTCGGCAGCGGGCAGGAACGGCAGCTGACCGACCTGCCGGGAGCGGCCGCCGTCTCGGGATCGTGGTCGAAGGACTCGACGATGCTGGCCTTCCTCGACCACACCGGCGCGGTCCACACGGTCGATGTCGCCACCGGCAACGTCCAGCAGATCTTCACGGCGACGTTCGAGCCCGGGCGCCCGACCTGGTCGGCCGACGGCAACGTGGTCGCGCTCGCCGCGATCAAGCCGTACTCGGCCCGCTACCGCGAGGGCCTGTCGAAGATTCTGCTGGTCGATCGCACCACTGGCGCCGGCACTTACGTCGATCCGATGCCGTTCCGGTCGATCCAGACCCGCGGCGACGACGGACCGGTGTGGTCGCCGGACGGCCGGCGCATGGCGTTCGTGGTGGCCAGCGTGCTGTGGGTGGTCGACGTCCACCCGGACGGCACGTTCGCCGGGGCGCCCCGTCAGATCACCACCGAGGTCACCGACGCGCCGTCCTGGAGCGGCGATTCCACAGCCTTGCTGTACTTGAACAACGGGCGGCTGCGCCTCGTGCCGGTGGACGGCGGGCCGGCTCGGACGGTGCCGGTCGGACTCAGCTGGTCGAACACCCGCCCGCGCGGGCGCACGGTCATCCACGCCGGGCGTATGTGGGACGGCGTCTCGCGCGGCCTGGCCCACGACATGGACATCACCGTCGAGGGCCACCACATCACGGCGGTCGAGCCGCACCGGTCCGGGCGCGACGGCCAACTGGTTGACGCCTCCGGGTCGGTGGTCATCCCCGGGATGATCGACATGCACAACCACCGCGAGATGCAGGGCTACAGCTACGGCGACCGGCAGGGGCGGCTGTGGCTGTCGCTCGGCTTCACGACAACCCGCTCGCCGGGCAGCCCGGCGTACCACATGGTGGAGGAACGCGAGTCGATGCAGTCCGGCGTCCGCGTCGGACCGCGCTATTTTGCGACCGGCGAGGCGATCGACGGCTCGCGCATCTTCTACAACTTCATGCGACCTACGTTCGACGACAACCAGCTGCAGCTCGAGCTGGAACGGGCCGAGGCGCTCGACTACGACTTGATGAAGTGTTACGTGCGGCTGCCGACCGAGTGGCAGCAGCGGGTCATCGACTGGGCCCACCAGCGACGCATCCACGTCAGCTCGCACTACCACTACCCGGCGTTCGCGTTCGGCGGCGACGGCATGGAGCACATCGGCGCGACGAACCGGTTCGGCTACTCACGCACCGTCACGGCGCTCGGCACCGGCTACGACGACGTGATCGACATCTTCAACGCCTCGGAGGCGGTTCGGGCGCCGACGCTGTTCGGCGCGGTGACCCTCTTCCGCGACGACACGTCCCTGGTCACCGACCGGCGGGTCACCACGCTGTACCCGACCTGGGAGTACGCGACGCTGCAGGCCGCCGTCACGTCCGCCCAGACGACCGACCAGACGGTGAACCGGGCCAACCTCGCCGCGCAGGTGGCTCAGGTCGTGGCGATGGTGCGCGGCGGCGGGCGGGTCATCAACGGCACCGACTCCCCGATCGATCACACCGCGGTCAGCACGCACATGAACCTGCGGGCGATGGTCACGTTCGGGCTCACCCCGTACGAGGCGCTCAGCACGACAACGCGCGTGCCGGGCGAGTTCCTCAACGAGCCGCTCGGGCAGATCGCGCGCGGCATGTACGCCGACCTCACCGTGCTGGGCGGCGATCCCCTCAGCGACATCTCCCAGGCCGCCAACGTCCAGCAGGTGATGAGCAACGGCGTGCTGCACACCGTCGACGAGCTGCTCGCCCCGTTCGCGTCAGCGTCGGCGTCGGCCGTGACGAACAAGCTGTTGGCGCCGGTGCCCGACCACCCGAGCAACGCCCAGTACTGGTGGCACGACCCGCAGTACCTGCAGGAGAGTAAGCGCTCCTGCTGCGCCGGCTGACGGCTGGCGTGCCCCGGTTTTGGTCACCAGGTCTCGGATAACCGGCCTGGTGACCAAAACCGGATGACGGTCAGCGCCAGACGACGCAGCCGCGAACCTCCAGGTCGGCCAGCCACGGGGCGTCGACGTCGTTCCAGCGCAGGTCGAGCTTGTCCAGGTGCGGCAACCCGGCCAGCGCCACCGGCAGCGACCGCAGGCCGTTGTTGCGCAGGTCGAGCCGGCGCAGCCCGGTCAGGTCCCCCATCCAGGGTGGCAACTCGCCGATCGCGTTGTCGCGCACGGACAGCTCGCGCAGCTCGACCAACCCGGCCAACGACTCCGGCAGGGCAACCAGCCCGCAGGACTCGGCACGCAATTCGAGCAGTCCGCCCAGCCCACCAAGAGCGGCCGGCAGCGACCCCAAGGGGTTGGCCGACACGTTCAGGTAGCGCAGCCGGCCCAGTTCGCCCAGCGCGTCGGGCAGGGCGGTCAACGCGTTGTCGTGCAGGTACAGGTAGCCGTCGATATCCGGAAGTGACGGGACGGCGACCAGCCGGTTGTGGCCGAGGTCGAGCGTGTGCAGATCGGCCAACATCCGCAGCGACGGCACCGAGGTCAGCCGATTCTCGGCCAGGTTCAGCACCCGCAGACGAGTCAGCCGCTCGACGCCCGCGGCGGACGTCAGTGCGTTGCGCCAGGCCGAAAGCTCGGTCAGCTCGGGATCGAGCGCCGGCAGTTCCGATAGGCCCGCGCCGTCGAGCCGAAGCCGGCTCACCCGCGCCGCAGCCGGGCCACCTCGGCCAAGGTCACGGCGGCCGCCACCGAGGCGTTGAGCGACTCGGCCGGCCCGGCCATCGGGATCGACACGGTCAGGTCGCACGTCTCGCCGACCAGCCGGGACAGCCCGCGCCCCTCCGAGCCGACCACCACGACGAACGGCCCGTCGGCCGCCTGCAAATCGTCCAGCGACGTCGTGCCGTCGGCGTCCAGCCCGGCCACGAAGTAGCCGGCCTGCTGGCAGTCGCGCAGTGCCCGGGGCAGGTTCGTCACCTGGGCCACCGGGATGCGGGCCGCTGTGCCGGCCGACGTGCGCCAGGCCGCCGCCGTCACGCCGGCCGCCCGCCGCGCCGGCACGATCACGCCGTGCGCCCCGAACGCCACCGCCGAGCGGATGATCGCGCCCAGGTTGCGTGGATCGGTCACGCCGTCCAGGGCGACGAGCAGGGGCGCCGTCGTCGACTCGCCGGCCCGGGCCAGCACGTCGGGCAGCGCGGTGTAGCCGAACGGCGGCACCTGCAACGCGATGCCCTGGTGCAGGAGGCCGCCGGTCATCCGGTCGAGCTCACCGCGGCTGACCTCGAGCAGCGAGATGCCCCGGTTGCCGGCCAGCCGCACGGCGTCGGTCACGCGCTCGTCGGTGTCGATGCCGAGCGCGAGGTACAGCGCGGTAGCCGGCACCTTGGCCCGCAGCGCCTCGGCCACCGGGTTGCGCCCGACCAGAAGCTCGGGAGCCTCGACATTGCGCTTCGAACGGGTGGTGGCCGCCTTGGCCCGGCGGGCGGCCGGATGACCGGGGCGGTCCTCGGCCCGGGGGGTGGGTCCGCGTCCCCGCAGGGCGGCCCGGCCCTTGCCTCCCGAGCCCGACGTCGCGCCCTTCTTCGACTTGCGCACGGCGCCGCGTCGGGACGAGTTACCCGCCATGCTTCACCGTCCAGCGCGGACCGTTCGGCGTGTCCTCGACGATCACGCCGGCATCGGCCAGCTGATCGCGAATCGCGTCGGCGGCGGCGTAGTCCTTGCGCGCCCGGGCGTTCGCCCGCTGCTCGAGGGCCACCTGCACCAGACTGTCCACAGTGGACACCAGGTCGGCCGAGGCACCGTCGGCCCAGTCCAGCGGGTTGATGCCCAGGATCGACGTCATGGCGAGCACGTCGGCCAGCGCGGCCCGCACCGCATCGGCGTCGCCCTGCTCCAGCGCGGTGTTGCCCTCACGCACCCGCGAGTGCACGACGCCCAGCGCGGCCGCCACGCCCAGGTCGTCGTCCAGAGCCTCGGCGAACGCCGCCGGCAGCTCGGCCGCCGGCTCCGCCTCACCGGCGTGCTGGACGAACGTCTCGATGCGCCGGTACGCCGCGGCCGCCTCGTCGAGTGCCTCGGGCGAGAACTCGACCGTGGACCGGTAGTGCGACGCGCCGAGGTAGTAGCGCACCTCGACCGGCCGCCACCGTTTGACGACCTCGGTGGCCTGCAACGTGTTGCCCACCGACTTGGACATCTTGGCGCCGCCCAGGTTCAGCAGGCCGTTGTGCATCCAGTAGCGGGCGAAGCCGTCGCCGGCGCCGCTCGACTGGGCCAGCTCGTTCTCGTGGTGCGGGAACACCAGGTCCAGGCCGCCGCCGTGGATGTCGAAGGTCGGCCCCAGATACTTGGTGGCCATCGCCGAGCACTCCAGGTGCCAGCCCGGCCGGCCCCGCCCCCACGGCGTCGGCCACGCGGCGGTCGAGGGCTCGTCGGGCTTGTGCCCTTTCCACAGGGCGAAGTCACGGGGATCGCGCTTGCGGGCGTCGCCCGCGCTGTCGCCGGCCGGCTGCATCTCGTCGATCTTCTGCCCGGACAGCGACCCGTACGACGGCAGCGCGGCCACGTCGAAGAACACGTCACCGTCGGACTCGTAGGCCAGCCCCTTGTCCATCAGCCGCTGGATCAGCTCGACCATCTCGGTGATGTGCCCGGTGGCGCGCGGCTCGTAGGTCGGCGGCAGTACACCCAGGGCCAGCTCGGCCGTCCGGATCTCGCGCTCGTTGCGGTAGCCCAGCGCCCACCACGGCTCGCCCGTCTCGGCGGACCTGATCAGGATCTTGTCGTCGATGTCGGTGACGTTGCGCACGAGCGTCACGTCGTACCCGCGGTGCGTCAGCCAGCGCCGCAGGATGTCGGTGGTGACCCAGTTGCGGACGTGCCCGATGTGCGGCGGGCCCTGCACGGTGAGCCCACACAGGTAGATCGACGCCTTGCCGGGCTCGAGCGGGACGAACTCCCGCACCGACCGGGTCGCGGTGTCGTGGATGCGCAGGCTCACCCGGACATCGTAGAGACGGGCCCGTCGACGGTGCGGATCACCTTGCCCTGGACCCGGTCGAGCGTCGCCTCGTTCAGGCAGCCCTCCAGCCGGCGCTTGGTGTCGGCGGTGATCGACGGACGCAGCGCCGCGACGTAGTCGCCGTCGGGCTGGCGCTGCGGCGAGACGCTGTCGATCCAGCCGATGTTGCCGGTGCACGTCGCCCACAAGGCGTTGGCCGCGACGTCGACCGAGTGGTAGCGCTTGATCTTGACGCTGAACGTGACCGTCGTCTGCGCGGCCTG
>DATBER010000164.1:0-18471 GCA_036558905.1 Jatrophihabitantaceae bacterium
CGTCACGCACGACCAGGAGGAGGCGCTGTCGCTGGCCGACCGGCTGCTCGTGCTGCGGGACGGGCGAGTCCTGCAGGCGGGCACGCCCGAGGACCTCTACAGCCAGCCTGTTGATCGCTACGTGGCCGGCTTCATGGGCTACCGGAACATGCTGCCGATGCGGATCTCGTCCGGCAACGGCGAGTTCGTGACGATGGAGGGCGGTGATCTGACCCTGTCCGGGGTGCGCCGCGACGGGTCGTCCGACGCTGACGTGGTGGCGGCGTTCCGGCCGGAGGACGTCGTGGTCGCCGACACCGGCGCCAACCGCATCGAAGCCGACGTCGAGGTCGTCGAGTTCCACGGGCGGGAGCAGTCGGTACAGGCCCGGCTGGCCGACGGGCAGTCGCTGAGCGTGCGCACCGACAAGCGACTGGCGCCCGGCGACACGGTGACGCTGACCGTGCCGAAGGAGCGCGTGCTGGTCTTCGCCGCCGACACGCCGGCGGCGCCCGACGAGGTGGCGTGATGGCGGCCACCGCGGTCGCCAAGGCCTCGTTGCGGCACCGTCTCGCCGAGCGGGGCGTCGACCGCACCCTGTTGCTGCTGGTCCCCGGCGTTCTCGTGATCGCCGTGCTGTTCGTCTACCCGTTCGTGTACGGGCTCGGGTTGTCGTTCCAGCCGAAGACCGGCGGCGGCGCGCTTGCCAACTACCGCTCGTTCTTCTCCGACGGCTACCTGCGCAACACGATCTGGATCACCTTCAAGCTGGCCCTGCCGGCCGCCCTGATCAATGTCGCGATCTCGGTGCCGATCGCCTATCAGATGATGCGCGACTTCCGCGGCAAGCGCCTGCTCATCACTTTGCTGGTGGTGCCGATCGCGCTCGGCACGGTGCTGACCGCCGAGGGCCTGCTCGAGTACCTCGGTCCGACCCAGTGGTTCAACCGCACGCTGCACACGTTGCACCTGACGTCGGGGCCGGTCCAGCTCGTGCACAACTACGCCGGCGTCATGGCATCGCTGATCATCACAGGGTTCCCGTTCGCCTTCCTGCTGACCATGAGCTACCTCTCCGGCATCGACCCGGCGCTCGCCCGGGCCGGGGCCACCCTGGGCGCCGGCTGGTGGCAACGGTTCCGGCACATCACTCTGCCGCTGCTGTCACCCGGGTTGGCCATCACGTTCTGCCTGTCGTTCGTGCTGGCGTTCTCGGTGTTCCCGTCCGCGCAACTGGTGGGTGACCCGGCCGGTTCGACGCACGTCATCTCGATCGCCGCCTACCACGCGGCACTCGAGCAGTTCGACTACTCGATGGGCTCGGCGGTGGCCGTGATCATGGCCGTGCTGATGCTCGTGGTGGTCGGCCTGGTGCTGGTGTGGCGCTCGCGGCTCTACCGCGGCGCGACGGGGGGCAAGGGCTGATGGCCACCCTGGACCTGGCCGCCCGGCCGTCGGGCCGCCCCCGTCGCGCGCTCGTCGCGTCCCCCGGCGCGTGGATCACCTGGGCCCTCGTCGCGTTCTTCTTCGTCAACCTGCTCGCGGTCATCGCGACCGTCGTCATCGACAGCCTGGGCAAGCAGTGGTTCGCCACCTGGCTGCCGCAGGGCTTCACGCTGCACTGGTACTCCGACGCCTGGCGCGAGTTCCGGCTCGGCTCGGTGCTGTGGGTGACGTTCGAGGTCGCCCTCCTCGTGCTCGTCATCTCGATCGTGGCCGGCGTGCCGGCCGCGTACGCGATGGCCCGCCGCAACTTCCCGGGCAAGCGGCTGGTCCTGCTGCTGTTCCTGTTGCCGGTGCTGCTGCCGCCCATCACGTACGGCATCCCGCTCGCCACCGTGCTGTACAAGTTCCACCTGGCCGGGACGCTCACCGGGGTCGTGCTCGCGAACGTCGTGCCCACGCTGCCGTTCGTCGTGCTGACGATGACCCCGTTCATCGAGCAGATCGATCCCAGGATCGAGGCGGCGGCCCGGATGTGCGGCGCCCGCACTGTCTCGGTGATGCTGCGCGTGCTTACTCCGCTGCTGCTGCCCGGGGTGCTCGCCGCCGGCATCCTGACGCTTGTGCGCACGGTCGGCATGTTCGAACTGACGTTCCTGACCTCCGGCGACTCGACCCCGACCCTGGTGGTCGCCTTGTATTACTCGGTGTTCTCGGCCGGCATCCGCGCTCAGCAGTCGGTCGACGCCATGGCGGTCATCTACACCCTGTTCATGCTCGTGCTTCTCGTAATTGCGCTGCGCTTCATCAATCCGACGCAGCTCGTCACCCGCGTTCAGGACGAGCGCGGCCGAACCTGACCCTGAAGGGAAGTTCATTTGATCCGCAATCTGCTGGCGTCCGGCACCCAGACCGACCTCATCGACCTCGATCTGGTCGAACTGGCCGACAGCGAATGTGTGGCGCTCGACCGCGACGGCGAAACCGCCGCCGTGGTGTTGAGCGGTGTCGTCGACGCCCGCGTGAACGACACCGACCTGGGCTCGGCCGGTGGGCGGTCGTCGGTGTTCGAGGCGCCCGGCGACACCGTCTACGCCCCGCCCGGCCACATCGAGCTGACCGCATCCGGCGGGCCGGCGCGTGTGGCCGTGGCGTCGGCGCCGCTGGCCGACGAGCCGGCCGCCACGGCGCGCATCATCCGTCCGGCCGACCAGGACATCGCCGATCGCGGCGACGGCAACTGGCGCCGGACGGTACGCACGATCCTCGGGCCCGGCGACGCCGCCGGGCGGCTGCTCGCCGGCGAGACGATCAACCCGGCGGGCAACTGGTCGTCCTACCCGCCGCACAAGCACGACACGCACGAGCCGCCGCGCGAGGTGCGGCTCGAGGAGGTCTACTACTACCAGCTCGACCCGCCCGAGGGTTTCGGCATCCAGCTGCTCTACAACGGCGAGGGCGAGAAGGCGTTCACCGTCCGCAGCGACGATGCCGCCGCGATCCGCGACGGCTACCACCCGGTCGTGGCCGCGCCCGGATACCGCCTGTACTACCTGTGGATCATGGCCGGTCGGGGCCGGCAGATGATCCCCTACCTCGACCCTCGCCACGCCTGGGTGCAGACGGGGTGACGAGGCGCCCGGACGGCTGGTCCGCGGGGAGTATGGAGCGGTGAGCCCCGACCTGCGCCTGCACCCCGACGACGACGTCGCCCTCGTGCTGAAGGGACGCGACGGCATCCCGAGCGGGCACAAGGTGGCCGTACGCGACATCGCCGAGGGCGACCCCGTGCGCAAGTACGGCACCGTGATCGGCTTCGCGTCGCGGCCGATCAGCGCGGGCGAGCATGTGCACGGCCACAACCTGCGGGTGGGCGACTTCGACCGCGACTACGCGCCGGCCGCGGACGTCGCGCCGCCCGCCCCGCCGCCGGACGACCTGCGCCTGACCTTCGACGGCTACCGCCGGGCCGACGGGCGGGCCGGTACCCGCAACTACGTCGCCGTGCTCACGTCGGTGAACTGCTCGGCTACGGTCGCCCGTCAGATCGCCGCCCGGGTGCGGGTCGACGACTTCCCCGACGTCGACGGCGTCGTCGCGTTCACGCACGGCACCGGTTGCGGGATGGCCGGCGACGGCGAGGGGATGACGATGCTGCGCCGCAGCCTGTCCGGGTACGCCGGCAACCCGAACGTCGGTGCCGTGCTCGTTGTCGGACTGGGCTGTGAGGTCAACCAGCTGGCCGGGTTCGACCTGCCCGACACCGTTCCGGTCGAGACGATGACCATCCAGGAACTCGGCGGCACCGTCCGCACCGTCCGCGAAGGCGTGGAGCGGATCACCGCGCTGCTGCCCACGGTCGCCGCGGCCCGCCGCGAACCGATCTCCGTGTCGAAGCTGGTGCTGGGCCTGCAGTGCGGCGGCTCGGACGGCTACTCGGGCATCACCGCCAACCCGGCCCTGGGCGTCGCCGCCGACCTGCTCGTCAGCGCCGGCGGTACCGCGGTGCTCGGCGAGACGCCCGAGGTGTACGGCGCCGAGCACCTGCTGACCCGTCGCGCGATCAGCCCGGACGTCGCCGCGCGGCTGATCGAGCGCATCCACTGGTGGGAGAGCTACACGGACGGGACGCTCGACAACAACCCGTCGCCGGGCAACAAGGCGGGCGGGCTCACCACCATCCTGGAGAAGTCGGTCGGCGCCGTTGCCAAGGGCGGCCGCTCGCCGCTCACCGCCGTGTACGAGTACGCCGAACCGATTCGTGAGTGCGGCTTCGTCTTCATGGACACTCCGGGATACGACCCGGTGTCGGTCACCGGCATGGTGGCCGGCGGCGCGAACGTCATCTGCTTCACCACCGGCCGCGGATCGGTGTTCGGATGCAAGCCGGTACCGAGCCTCAAGCTCGCGACCAACACCGGCGTGTACGAGCGGATGCCCGACGACATGGACATCAACTGCGGCGTCATCGCCGACAGGACGGCCACCGTCGAGCAGGTCGGCCGGCGCGTCTACGACGCGGTGATCGACGTTGCCTCGGGTCGGCGCACGGCGAGTGAGGAGCTCGGCTTCGGCGACGAAGAGTTCGCCCCGTGGCAGCTCGGGGCGGTGTACTGACCGTGGCCCGTCTCGATCTGTCCACAGTGGACAGCGTGCCGGCGCCGACCCGCCCGCGCGTCGATCCGCGCTCGCTCCCAGTGGGCATCGTGCACCTGGGCCTCGGCGCGTTCCACCGCGCGCATCAGGCCGTGTTCACCGAGGATGCGGTGGCGGCCGCCGGCGGCGATTGGGGCATCTGCGGGGTGTCGCAGCGCAGCGCCGCCGTGATCGAGCAACTCGCCCCGCAGGACGGCCTCTACACCGTGCTGGCCCGGGGCGCCCACGTCGAGGCCCGCGTGATCGGCACGGTGCGCGAGCTGCTGTTCTCCGGAACGCAGGCCGCCGAGGTGGTGGCCCGGATGGCCGACCCGGCCGTGCGGATCACGACGCTGACCGTCACCGAGAAGGGCTACCGGCACGATCCGGCCACCGGACGGCTGCGCGGCGACGAGGCCACCCGCGCCGACGCGGCGGGCGGGCCACCCCGCACAGTGGTGGGCCAGCTCGTGCGCGGACTGCAGGCCCGCATGACCGCGGACGCCGGCCCGCACACCGTGCTGTGCTGCGACAACCTGGCCAGCAACGGGCGCACGCTTTCCCGGTTGGTCGGCGACTTCCTCGACCTGATGGGGGGCGCCGAGCCGTTGCGCGCCTGGATCGCCGAGGGCGTCAGCTTCCCGAACACGATGGTCGACCGCATCGTCCCGGCGACGACCGATGCCGATAGAGCCGAGGCCCGCGTCCTGATCGGCCTGGACGACGCCGGCGTCGTCACGACCGAACCGTTCCGGCAGTGGGTGATCGAGGACGACTTCCGGGCCGGCCGGCCGGCCTGGGACACCGCCGGCGCCCTGTTCACGTCCGACGTCACGCCCTACGAGGTCATGAAGCTGCGGCTGCTCAACGGGTCGCACTCGATGCTGGCCTACCTGGGCGTGCTGGCCGGATACGACACGATCGCCGACGCGATGGCCCACTTCGCCGGGGCCGTGCAGCACCTCATGCGCGACGACGTCGAGCCCACGCTGGACGTCCCGGCCGGATTCGACGTCGCGGCCTACCAGCAGCAGTTGCTGACCCGGTTCGCCAACCCTGCCCTACGCCACCGTACGGTCCAGGTCGCCATGGATGGATCGCAGAAGCTGCCCCAGCGTCTGCTGGGCACCCTGCGCGATCGGCGGGCCGCCGGCGCCGAGCCTCGGTGGGCCGCTCTCGCGGTGGCGGCGTGGATGCGCTGGGTCCAGGTCGCGCCCGCGCTCGACGATCCGCTCGCCCCGCGGTTGCGGGCCGCGATCGCCGGCGCGAGCGCTCCGGCCGACGTGGCCGCCCGGCTGCTCGCCGTCGACGAGGTGTTCGGCCCGGAACTGCGCGACGACCCGGTGGCCGTCGCCCTGATCGTCGACGCCCTGCGGCGCATCACCGTCGACGGGGCCGGCCCGGCCGCGGAAGGAGACGAATGAAGATCACCGACGCGACCGTGTACGTCACGAGTCCGGGTCGCAACTACGTCACGGTGAAGATCACGACCGAGGACGGGATCGTCGGCTACGGCGACGCCACCCTGAACGGCCGCGAGCTCGCCGTGGCCGCCTACCTGCAGGAGCACGTCGTCCCGTTGCTGATCGGTCGCGACGCCCGGCGCATCAACGACACCTGGCAGTACCTCTATCGCGGCGGGTACTGGCGGCGCGGGCCGGTGACTATGACGGCCATCGGCGCCGTCGACATCGCGCTGTGGGACATCCTCGGCAAGGCGGCCGGCCTGCCCGTGTACCAGTTGCTCGGTGGCGCGGCCCGCGACGGCGTCACCGTCTACGGGCACGCCAGCGGTGCCGACATCGACGAGGCGGTGGCCGACGTCGGGCGGTTTCTGGACGCGGGGTACCGGGCGGTGCGCATCCAGGCCAAGGTGCCCGGGCTCGACTCGGTCTACGGCCTGCGCAAGGGCAGCGGGCTCACCTACGAGCCGGCCGCGTCGGACCGGCCCGAGATCGAGGTGTGGGACACCGGGGCCTACCTCGACTTCGTGCCGCGGCTGGTGGCGGCCGCCCGCGAGCAGCACGGCTACGGCTTCCATCTGCTGCACGACGTCCACCACCGGCTCAGCCCGATCGAGGCGGCCCGGCTGGGGCGGTCACTCGAGCCGTACCGCATGTTCTGGATCGAGGACGCCACGCCGGCCGAGAACCAGGAGGCGTTCCGGCTGATCCGCCAGCACACGGTCACGCCGCTGGCCGTCGGTGAGGTGTTCAACTCGATCTGGGACTGCGAGACGCTGATCAGCGAACGGCTGATCGACTACATCCGGACGGCGGTGCCGCACGCCGGCGGCATCACGCACACCCGGCGCATCTTCGACCTGGCCGACCTGCACGGCGTGCGCTCCGGCTCGCACGGCCCGGGTGACGTGTCGCCCATCGGCATCGCCGCCGCCCTGCACCTGGACCTGACCATCCCGAACTTCGGCATCCAGGAGTACATGAGCCACCTGGACCCGGCCGGCGAGGTGTTCCGGGCGGGCTATCGGTTCGAAGGCGGCCTGCTGCACCTGTCCGACGCGCCCGGGCTGGGCGTGGAGTTCGACGAGGAGGTCGCGGCGCGTTACCCGTACCAGCGGCGGTACCTGCCGGTGAACCGGCTGCGCGACGGCTCGGTGCACGACTGGTGAACGCGCGCGGTCAGGCGAGACCGAGCCGGGCTTCGACCTCGACGCGCAGCTGGGCCAGCCGGCGGGCGGCCGTGTCGCGCGAGCCGTCGGCGACCACGACCTCGAGGTAGGCCTTGAGCTTCGGCTCGGTGCCCGACGGGCGGACCACGACGCGGTTGTCCGGGCCCGTGAGCGTCAGGACGTCGGCGTCGGGCAGCCGATCGGTGACGGTGACCGGGGCGTCGAGCAGCCGCGTCGGCGGCGCCGCGCGCAGCCGGGCCATCATGTCGGCGATCCGGGCGATGTCGTCGACGCGGACCGACACCTGGTCGGTGACGTACCGGCCGTACTCGGCGGCCAACTCGTCCAGGCGCCGGGCCAGCGACGAACCGGACGGCTTGAGCGACGCGGCGAACTCGGCGACGAGCAGCGCGGCCGAGATCCCGTCCTTGTCCCGGACGAGGTCCGGCGCGACCGCGTAGCCGAGTGCCTCCTCGTACCCGAACACCAGATCCGGCGCGGCCCGCGAGATCCACTTGAAGCCGGTGAGCGTCTCGGCGTAGCCGACCCCGTGCCGGGCGGCCAGCGCCTTGAGCATCGTCGACGAGACGATGGTGGTCGCGTACGTGCCACGAATCCCCTTACGCAGCAAGGCATCCGCGAGTAGTACGCCGACCTCGTCGCCGCGCAGCATTCTCCATACGCCAGCGTCCGGAACGGCGACCGCGCACCGGTCGGCGTCCGGGTCGTTGGCGATGACGATGTCGGCGTCGCGCTCGGTGGCCAGGGCCAGCGCCAGGTCGAGCGCGCCCGGCTCCTCGGGATTGGGGAACGGCACGGTGGGGAAGTCGGGGTCGGGGTCGGCCTGCTGCGGTACCTCGGCGAGCGGGGCGAACCCGGCAGTCGCGAACACGCGGGTGAGCACCTCGGTGCCCACACCGTGCATGGCGGTATGGACGATGCGCAGGTCACGCGGTCCGTCCGGGCCGGCGAGCCGGGCCACGGCGGCGACGTACGCGTCGACGATCGAGTCGTCGAGCACCGTGTAGGCATCCGACCGGGCGATGTCCCGGGACGGCCCGACGCGCTGGATGGCCGCCTCGATCTCGGCGTCTGTGGGCGGGATGATCTGAGCGCCGTCGCCGACGTAGACCTTGTAGCCGTTGTCCTGCGGCGGATTGTGCGACGCGGTGACCATGATGCCGAGGGCCGCGCCCAGGTGCTGCACCGCGAAGGCCAGCACCGGCGTGGGCAGCAGCCGGGGCAACACGCGGGCGTCGAAGCCGGCCGCGGCCAGGATCGCCGCCGAGTCGTGCGCGAAGTCGTAGGAGCCGTAGCGGGCGTCATAACCGATTACGACGACGGATCCCGGTGAGCGGGCCTGCAGCCAGGCGGCGATGCCCGCGGCCGTGCGGCGGACCACCGTGCGGTTCATGCCGTTCGGCCCGGCCCGCAGCGGTCCACGCAGGCCTGCGGTGCCGAACTCGAGCGAACCCCGGAACCGGTCGGCCAGCTCGTCCGCGTCGCCGGATTCGAGCAGTGCGCTCAACTCGGCGGCGGCCGCGTCGTCGACCTCGTCGGCGATCCAGGCCTGGACGCGTGCCCGCAGCTCGTCGGTCAGCGCAGTACTCACAGGCGCTCGATGACCTTGCCGAGCAGCTGTCCCATCCGGGTGGCCGCAGCCCGGCCGGCCTCGAGCACCTCCTCGTGGTCGAGCGGCTCGCCCAGGCCGGCCGCCAGGTTGGTGACCAGCGAGAGGCCGAGCACCTCGCAGCCCTCGGCCCGGGCCGCGATCGCCTCGAGCACCGTCGACATGCCCACCAGGTCGGCGCCCAGGGTGGCCAGCATCCGGATCTCGGCCGGCGTCTCGTACTGCGGCCCAGGCATGGCCGCATACACGCCTTCGGTGATCGACGGGTCGATCTCGCGGACGATGCCGCGCAGCCGTGGCGAGTACAGGTCGGTGAGATCGACGAAGCGGGCGCCGACCAGGGGCGACCGGTTCGTCAGGTTCAGGTGGTCGCTGATCAACACCGGGTCGCCCACCGACAGCCCGGCCCGCAGGCCGCCGCAGGCGTTGGTCAGCACGATCGTCCGGCAGCCGGCGGCGGCCGCCGTCCGCACGCCGTGGACGACCGCGTCGACGCCGCGGCCCTCGTACAGGTGGGTGCGGCCGAGGAAGGCCAGCACCCGCTTGTCGGCCACCAGCAGCGAACGAACGCGTCCGGCGTGGCCCTCCACGGCGGGAGGAGCGAATCCGGGCAGGTCCGTCACCGGCAGTTCGTGGGTGGCGCCGCCGAGGGCCTCGACGGCCGGCACCCAGCCGGAACCGAGGACGATCGCGACGTCGTGATGGTCGGTGCTCGTGCGCTCGGCCAGCGTCGTTGCCGCCTCGCGCGCTGCGTCCATTGGATCGGTCACGTCCGCGGAGCTTAGGCCATGCCAGGCCGGTCCACGCTCTGCTGCTCAGGGCCGGGCGAACGGTCTGCGGCATTGTCGTCGTCGGCAATAGCGCTGCTATTGCCTCCTCGTCCGCCTTGCGTCTCGTCCGCCCGACCCCTGCTCGCGACGAGCGGGATCGACCTGGCCCGGCCTACGCGGACGCCCGATCACCGCGACGCGAGATCCGCCCGCTGCTGGCACTCCATGCACAGCGCCGCCTGCGGCACCACCTCGAGCCGGGCGGCCGGCAGCTGAACGCCGCAGTGCACGCACTTGCCGTAGGTGCCCTGCCGCATCCGGTCCAGCGCGGCCTGGACGTCGGCCAGCGCCAGCTGGGCCCCGTGCAGGATCGCCTCGTGCACCTCGAACTCGGCCTCGGACATCGTCCACGGTTGCGGAGGAGGCTCGGTCAGCTGCTCGATCCGGAACCGGCGCTGCTCTTCGAGCATGTGGTGCAGCATGACGAATTGCTCGCCGCTCAGCGCCCGGGTGGGCCGCGCGGCGGGGGAGTGGATCATGTGGATCTCCTGCCTGGAATGGATTGGGGAGCTAGACGGGCTCCCCGGCAGGCGGTCCGCGGCTGTGTGCGCTGCTGTGCTCGATGCTGACCCGGGCCGGCGTGGCCGGCGACGATGCCGGGTCGGCCGCGTGGGAGGTCTGGATCGTGTGCTCGGCGGCGACCAGGTCGAACCCGATCGGGTCCTGCATCCGCATGATCGCCGGCAGCGGACGGTGCGGTGCGGGGGCCATGGCCGCGTGACCGTGGTGGCCGTGGTGGCCGCCCGCCGCCTGGGCCGCGGCGGTGCCGCCCAGGCCGAGCACCGTGCAGAGCGCCAGGGCCAGGGCCGGCAGGCCCAGGCACACGGCGACGCGCAGCTGCTGGCGGCGCCGCGCGTTCATGCCTCTATGAACGCATGGTTTGCTAGGTACGTTTCCAGTGCCGGGCCGACTCTCAGATGATGCTCAGCCGAATTGCTCACAACCCGTGCCCGGTCGGGCGGAGGGCTGGCACCCTGGCCAGATGCGACGTTCTGAGTCCGGATTCGAGATCGACCCGGTGTACGGACCGGGCGATATCGCCGACGGGCTGGCCGATCGGACGGGCCGGCCGGGCGAGTTCCCGTTCACCCGCGGGGTCTATCCCACGATGTACACCCAGCGGCCCTGGACGATGCGCCAGTACGCCGGGTTCGGTACCGCTCGCGAATCCAACGCGCGGTATCACCAGCTGCTCGAGGCCGGCACGACGGGCCTGTCCGTCGCGTTCGACCTGCCGACCCAGATGGGCCTGGATAGTGACGCTCCGACTGCGTCCGGCGAGGTCGGCAAGGTGGGCGTAGCCATCGACTCGATCGACGACATGCGCCTGCTGTTCGACGGCATCCCGCTCGGCGAGGTGTCGACGTCGATGACGATCAACGCGCCGGCGTCGGTGCTGTTGTTGCTGTATCAGCTGGTTGCCGAAGAGCAGGGCGTCGCCGGTGACGCCCTGAACGGCACTATTCAGAACGACGTGCTCAAGGAGTACATCGCGCGCGGCACGTACATCTACCCGCCGGCCGAGTCGTTGCGGCTGATCACCGACACGTTCGCGTACTGCAAGGCCGAGATCCCCAAGTGGAACACCATCTCGATCTCCGGCTACCACATGGCCGAGGCCGGGGCCACGCCCGCGCAGGAGGTCGCGTTCACGCTTTCCGACGGGGTCGCCTACGTGCAGGCGGCGATCGACGCGGGCCTGGCCGTCGACGACTTCGCCCCCCGGCTGGCGTTCTTCTTCGTGTCGCGCACGACGTTCCTCGAGGAAGTGGCCAAGTTCCGCGCGGCCCGCCGCATCTGGGCGCGGATCATGCGCGACCGCTTCGGCGCGCAGAACTCCAAGTCGCAGATGCTGCGCTTCCACACCCAGACGGCCGGCGTGCAGCTGACCGCCCAGCAGCCCGAGGTGAACCTGGTCCGGGTGTCGGTGCAGGCGCTCGCTGCCGTACTGGGGGGTACGCAGTCGCTGCACACCAACTCGTTCGACGAGGCGATCGCGCTGCCCACCGAGAAGGCGGCTCGCCTGGCCCTGCGCACGCAGCAGGTGATCGCCTACGAGACGGACGTGACCGCCACCGTCGACCCGTTCGCCGGCTCGTACGTGGTCGAGTCGATGACCGACGCTGTCGAGGCGTCCGTCGAGGAGTTGATGCGCCGGGTCGAGGACCTCGGCGGCGCCGTCCCGGCGATCGAGCAGGGCCTCCAGAAGCGCGAGATCGAGCGGTCGGCCTACGACGTCGCCCGGCAGATCGACTCCGGTTCGCGCGTGATCGTGGGGCTCAACCGGTTCACGCTGAACGAGGAGGAGGCCTACGAGCCGCTGCGCGTCGACCCGGCGATCGAGGCCGACCAGCGTTCCCGGCTGGCCACCCTGCGGGCCGAGCGCGACAACGCCGAGGTCGACAAGGCGCTGGCCGCGATTCGGTCGGCCGCGTCCGACACATCCGAGAACGTCCTGTACCCGATGAGGGACGCGCTGCGGGCCCGGGCGACGGTCGGTGAGGTCTGCGACGCGATGCGCGAGGTCTGGGGGACGTACCGCCCGCCGGATACCTTCTGACGCGTGCAGTGTCAGGTGTGCGGGCGGCCGCTGCCCTCGCGGAGCGGGCCGGGCCGGGGCTCGGTGTACTGCTCGGCGGCGTGCCGGCAGAAGGCCTATCGGCAGCGCCAGGCCCCCGATGCGGCGGGCGTGCCCGAGTTGATCGCCGACCTGGGCCGGCGGGTGCAGTCGCTGCGGCCCCATCCGCCGGCGCCGTTCTACGACGAGGTGTCCGAGCTGGCCGCCGGGGTGGGCCGGCTGCGGCGCATCGCCAAGGTGGCGCTGGAGGCTGCGGAAATCGTCACGCCGGCGCCCGTGACGGAATCCGCTGCTCCGGCCGACGAGTCCGAGTTCGCGGCCGCAGTCGAGCCGCACCGTCGCGAGCTGCAGGTGCACTGCTACCGGATGGTCGGCTCGTACGACGACGCCGAGGACCTGGTGCAGGAGACGCTGCTGCGGGCCTGGCGGGCCCGGGACGACTTCGCCGGGCGGTCGACGTTGCGGGCCTGGCTGTACCGCATCGCCACCAACGTCAGCCTGGACTTCCTGCGCCGTAACGCCCGCCGGCCGTTACGTTATGAGCCGGTGCTCGGGCTCGACTCGGGTGAGCGCGAGCCGCCGAACAGCTACCCGTGGCTGCAGCCGTTCCCCGACGAGCCGGGGGCGGCGGCCGAGTCCCGCGAGACGCTGGAGCTGGTGTTCCTGACCGCCCTGCAGCACCTGCCGCCGCAGCAGCGGGCCGTGCTCATGTACCGCGACGTGCTGGACTTCTCGGCCGCCGCCACCGCCGAGCAGTTGGACCTGACGGTGGCCGCAGTCAACAGCGCCCTGCAGCGGGCCCGCCCGGCGCTGCGCGAGCACTTGCCGGACCGGCGCGCGGACTGGCGGGCGCCCTCGGTCTCGCGGCACGAGCGCGACCTCCTCGACCGGTACGTGCACATCGCAGCCACCGGCGACGTCGACGCGATGGGCGACCTGCTGGCCGCCGACGCCGTGCTGACCATGCCGCCGAACCCGTTCTGGTTCGTGGGTCGGGACGCGATCATCCGGTTCGTCCGGCCGACGTTCGACCCGTCCTCGCCGACGTATTTCGGCGAGTGGCGGCACGTGCCGACCCGGGCGAACGGCCAGCCCGCGGCGGGCGGCTACGTGCGCCGGCCCGGCACGACGGTGTTCCGTCCGCAGAACCTCGACGTGCTGCGCGTCGTGGACGGCCGGATCGCCGAGATCACGACGTTCGAGCCGCACCTGTTCCCGGTGTTCGGCCTGCCGCGAATGCTGCGTGATGAGTGATCGGCCCGGCCGTCGTCTCAACCGGTGATCCGACCACACCCCATCGAGGAGATCATCATGTTGCTGCACGACAAGGTCGCCGTCATCTACGGTGCCGGCGGTTCGATCGGCCGGGCCACGGCGCTGGCGTTCGCCCGCGAGGGCGCCACGCTGTTTCTGACCGGACGGCACGCCTCGAACGTGGAAGCGGCGGCGGCCGCGGTGCGCGAGGCCGGCGGTCCGGCCCACGCCGACGTGGTCGACGCCCTGGACTCGGACGCCGTGGACAAGCACGCCGCCTCGGTGGTGGCCGCCGCCGGGCACCTGGACATCTCGCTCAACCTGGTCAGCCGCGGCGACGTGCAGGGCATCCCGCTGGTGGACATGACCACCGAGGACCTGATCCGTCCGGTCACGGCCGGCGTGACGTCGACCATCGTGACGGCCCGGGCGGCCGCCCGGCAGATGACCGCCCAGGGCAGCGGCGTCATCCTGGCCCTGAACAGCGGTTCGGCCCACGGCAGCCCGATGATGGGCGGCACCGGGCTGGCCGACGCGGCGACCGACACACTCATCCGCAACCTGGCCCTGGAGCTCGGCCCGGCCGGCGTGCGCGCCGCGGGCGTGTGGGTGGCCGGCATCCCCGAGACGATCACCGTCGAGAAGCTGTCCGCGGTCAACGCGAACATCGACGCGGCCGCCGTCGACGGCATCCTGGCCCAGCTGGCCTCGCTGCGGATGACCAAGCGCTCGCCTCGCCTGGACGAGATCGCCGACACGATCACGTTCCTCGCCTCGGACCGGGCGGCCGGCGTCACCGGCGCGTTCGTGAACGTCACCGGCGGCATGTTCCCCAGCTGATTCCGCTGCTTTGCCCCTCGTGTGCGCTGCGCGCCCGCCGGTGTGAATTGGGAGGGCAAAGTCGGCTGCACCCGGCATGATCGGCGGCATGGTGCAGAGGTTGGACGGACGTCGCATCCTGTTGACCGGAGTCAGCCGACGGATCGGCATCGCGTACACGCTGGCCCAACAACTGGTGGCCGAAGGTGCGGCGGTGTACGCGTCCGGCTGGGCGGCCGCCGACGCGGAACAGCCCTGGGGCGCCGACAACGACGCCGACGCCCCGGTGCCGCACTACCGTGCGCTGGACCTGGCCGAACCCGACGCCCCGGCCCGGCTGGTCGCCGAGGCGCACGAGGCCCTGGGCGGGCTGGACGTGCTGCTCGCCGTGCACGCCCGCTCGGCCAACCAGTCGCTGGGTGAGCTGACCGCATCCGAGCTGGACACGACGTTCGCGGTCAACGCCCGCGCCACGTTGCTGCTGGTCAAGGAGTTCGCCGCCCGGTTCGCCGGCCGGCACGGGCGGGTCGTCACATTCTCGTCCGGGCAGCATCGCGGGCCGATGCCCGGGGAGCTGCCCTACATCGCCTCCAAGGCGGCCATCGAGCAGCTGACGCCGTCGCTGGCCCTCGAGCTGGCGCCACGCGGCATCACCGTCAACTGCGTCAACCCCGGCCCGGTCGACACCGGCTACGCCGACGAGGCGGCGCACGCGAGCGTCGCGGCGGCCCACCCGCAGGGCAGATGGGGCACTCCGGACGACATCGCCGAGGCAATCGTCTGGCTGGCCTCGACCGCGTCGGACTGGGTCACCGGGCAGACCCTCGACGTCGACGGCGGCTGGTCCATCCGGGCGTGATCGCGGGCTACCCTCTGCAACGTGCGCATCGACTTCAGCTCCTCCCAGCGGACCAGCCTGGGCGTCGAGTGGGAGCTTGAGCTGGTCGATCTCGAAACCCGGCAGCTGGCCAGCGCCTCCGACGACGTGCTGGTCGCGATCTCGCCCAACGGCGACGGCGACCACCCGAAGGCCAAGCACGAGCTGCTGCAGTCGTGCGTCGAGGTGATCACGGGCATCTGCCAGACGGTGGCCCAGGCCCGCGAGGATCTGGCCGCGACCGTCGGCGAGGTCAGCCGGGCGGCGAACGAGCGCGGCCTGGGCGTGATGTGCTCGGGCACCCATCCGATCACCGACTGGACGACCCAGCGCATCACCAAGGACGCTCGTTACCAGACCCTGGTGGAGCGCAACCAGTGGATGGCCCGGCAGCTGCAGATCTTCGGGGTGCACGTGCACTGCGGGATCCGGGCCCCGGAGAAGGCGATTCCGATCGTCAACGCCCTGCTGGCCTACCTGCCGCACTTCCTGGCCCTGTCGGCGTCCAGCCCGTACTGGATCGGGTCGGACACGGGTCTGGCGTCCTATCGCAGCAAGGTCTTCGAGGCGCTGCCGACGGCCGGGTTGCCGTATCAGCTGTCCGGGTGGGACGCCTTCGAGAAGTACATGGAGGCGCTGATCTCCTCGCACGCCATCCAGTCGATCCGCGAGGTGTGGTGGGACATCCGTCCGCACCCCGGGTTCGGCACGGTCGAGATGCGCATCTGCGACGGGTTGCCGACCCTGGACGAGATCGCCTGCGTGGCCGCGCTGTCGCAGTGCCTGGTGGAGCGGTTCGACCGCCAGCTCGACCACGGCTACACGCTGCCCGAGCCGCGGCCCTGGCTGGTGCGCGAGAACAAGTGGCGGGCCGCCCGGTACGGGCTGGACGCCGAGATCGTCGTCGACAACACCGGCAACGTGCAGCCGGTCACGGACGCGCTGCACGACCTGGTCGAGGACCTGCTGCCGATCGCCCGGCGGCTGGACTGCCGGGACGAGCTCGAGACGATCCCGAAGCTGATCGAGCGGGGAGCGAGCTACCAGCGGCAGCGGGCGGTCGCCGCCGAACACGACGGCGCGCTCGAGCCGGTAATCGATTCGCTGGTTGTCGAGATGCGTGATGGTCTGTCCCTGTGAACGTGCTCGATAACTGGCTAGCCGCACATACCGACGACCTGATCGCGATCCGGCGTGACCTGCATGCCCACCCGGAAATCGCGTTCGAGGAGCACCGCACGTCGGCGCTGATCGCCGATCGGCTGCGGACGATGGGCCTGCAGCCGATCCTGCCGGCGGGCGCCACCGGCGTGCTGTGCGACATCGGCGCTGAAGGCCCGGTGATCGCGCTGCGGGCCGACATCGACGCGCTGCCCATCGACGACGCCAAGGACGTGCCGTACCGGTCGACCGTTTCGGGGGTATGTCACGCCTGCGGGCACGACGCGCACACGACGATCCTGCTCGGGGCGGCGGCCGTACTGTCCCGCATGGACCTGCCCGGCCGGATTCGGCTGATCTTCCAGCCGGCCGAGGAGCGCTTGCCCGGCGGCGCGCCGAACATCATCGCGGCCGGCGGCATGAAGGACGTCGAGGCGATCTACGCGGTGCACTGCGACCCGCGGGTGGACGTCGGGCGCATCGGCCTGCGCGTCGGGTCGATCACCGCGGCCTGCGACATGCTCGACCTCGTGCTGTCCGGCAACGGCGGCCACACCGGACGCCCACAGCTGACCGTCGACATCGTCTACGCGCTGGGCCGGCTGATCACCGACCTGCCCGGACTGCTCAGCCGACGGGTCGACCCCCGGGCGGCGCTGTCGCTGGTGTGGGGCACCGTGCAGGCCGGCAACGCCCCGAACGCCATTCCGCGGGAGGGCCGAGCCCGCGGCACGCTGCGCATGCTCGACCACGGCGTGTGGGATGGCGCCGAGCCGCTGGTCCGCGGGCTGGTCGACGAGATCGTCCGGCCCACCGGCGCCCGGGCGACGATCAGCTACGAGCGCGGCGTGCCGCCCGTGGTCAACGACGCGTCGGCGGTCGAGGTTCAGCGGGCCGCCGTGCTGGCCGCCTTCGGGGCCGAGGCCCTGGACGAGACGGTGCAGAGCATGGGCGGCGAGGACTTCGCCTGGTACCTCGAGCACGCGCCCGGCGCCCTGGCCCGGCTCGGCGTGCGCCCTCCCGGCGCCACGGGGTCGCTGGACCTGCACCAGTCGACGTTCGACATCGACGAGTCGGTGCTGGCAGTGGGGGTGCGGTTCATGGTGCACACCGCGCTGGCCGCCCTGGCCTAACCGCCGATCGTGCAACTCTCGGCGTCGTGGGGACGCCCAGGGTTGCACGATCGGGTCAGCCGCGGTGCGCGAACCAGGCCGTCGCCCCGATGAACGTGACTCCGGCGACGGCGCACAGCCAGCAGAACGTCCAGGCGAGGTCCGAGCCGGCGGCCAGGGTCACGATGGCGCCGCCGAGCAGCACGACCACCAGCACCTGTCCCATGGCCGCGGTGGCCCGCATCTGCACGGCGACGCGGCGCTCGTCGGAGCCGGTGCCGGCCAGCAGCCCGACGATCTCGTTGCGCCGCCCGAACAGCAGCAGGCCGACGCCGTAAGTCAGCATGAACAGCGGCCCGGCGATGGCGAATCCGATCTCGTGGCGGGCCAGGCCGATACCGAGGTAGACCGCCGCCGCGGCGACGCAGGTGCCGAATACCAGCCAGCGGCCTCGGAAACGGTCGGTCCGTTCGGTGTCACGCATGGTCGACATGGAAAATCTCCTCCACCTTCAGCCCGAAATGCCGGGCGATCGCGATCGCCAGCGGCAGTGACGGGTCGTAGCGGCCGTTCTCGATGGCAATCACTGTCTGGCGCGAGACGCCCAGCACGTCGCCGAGTCCGGCCTGGGAGAGGCCCGCGGCCTGCCGGAGTGTCCGGACGTCGTTGCGCACGATGTCAAGGGTGCTTGACACTCACGTCGGATGTCAAGCGACCTTTACAGTCAGGTCTCAGGAACGAGCGCGTGACCTCCGGGCTCCTTGATCAACAGCAAAAGTTGGCCACTGGAGCGGCCAAGAACTCCTGTTGATCACGGAACCGGGTGGGCGTGGCAAACGGGGTGAGAGCGGCAAACGGGGAGGACGGGACGGTAAACGGGAGAGGGCGGCCTAGGCCGTGTCTGGCAAGTCCATGCTCTGCTGCGCGGCGGCCAGGCACGCGATCTGCGGCGTCCTCGTCGTCGTCCATAGCGCTGCTATGGCCTCCTCCTCGTCCGTGCATCTCGCGCACCTGGCCGCCG
>DATBER010000165.1:0-2339 GCA_036558905.1 Jatrophihabitantaceae bacterium
TCAGGCGGTGGCAAGACCACGCTGACCCGCCTGCGGCTGCGGATGATGGACGTGGGCGACGGCCGGATCCTGATCGGCGGGCAGGACATCGCCAGGCTGCGCCAGTCGGATCTGCGCAGCCTGATCGCCTACGTGCCGCAAGACCCTGCGATGTTCCACCGGACGCTGCGTGACAACATCGCGTTCGCGCGTCCGCACGCGACCGACGAGGAGATCCGCCAGGCGGCGCAGGCGGCGCACGTGACAGAGTTCGCCGACGACCTGCCGGACGGATTCGGCACGATGGTCGGCGAGCGTGGCGTGAAGCTGTCCGGCGGTCAGCGGCAGCGAGTCGCGCTGGCCCGGGCGATCCTGCGGGATGCACCGATCCTGCTGCTCGACGAGGCGACCAGCGCGTTGGACTCCGAGAGCGAAACCCTGGTCCAGCAGGCGCTGTGGCGGCTCATGGACGGCCGGACCGCGCTCGTGGTCGCGCACCGGCTGAGCACGGTCGCGCGCATGGACCAGCTGGTCGTGCTCGACCGCGGCCAGATCGCCGAAAGGGGCACGCACCAGGAGCTGCTGCGTCTCGGCGGCACCTACGCCCGGCTGTGGCAGCACCAGTCTGGCGGCTTCCTGGACGACAGCACGACGACCGCGATGCTGTCCCAGGCCTCGAGGCTGAGCGCGTGAGCCACGGATCCATGCCGTCCGCCAGGCACTGACAGACAGCACGGCGCCGCCAATTGCGGCTCGGCGTGGGCGAGCTTGACGACTGCCGCCGAGTCCAGGTAAATCATCAGCGCTCGCTGGCGCGATCGCGAGCCAGTTTGCCTGCCGGATCGCGGCCGATCGCGAACTGCCATCGCGGGTCAGCACGTCAAGGGCGTGTTCGGTCTCTTCGTCAGTGCGGATGGTTATCACGTCGGCCATACGCCGCGAACTGCGCCGACGTGGCCGTTAACGAAGGATTGACGCTCGGGTGACGAGCCACGGCTAGCTTGACGCGAAACGAACCCTCACGGGCGGAGGAGCCGCGCATGCCTGCCACCCCGACCTACCCGGGCGTCTACATCGAAGAGGCCGAGAGCAGCGTACGGCCGATCACGGGCGTCGCCACCTCCGTCACCGCTTTCGTCGGCTACACCGGGCGCGGGCTCGACAACCGGGCCACCCAGCTGTTCAGCTTCGCCGACTTCGAGCGCGCCTTCGGCGGCCTGGTGAGCGACAGCGAGCTGAGCTACGCCGTGCAGCAGTTCTTCCTCAACGGCGGGAGCAACGCCATCGTCGTGCGCGTGCCCAAGAGCGACGCGGCGGCCGCCGCGGTGACCCTGGAGGACGGGCTGGCCGGCGGGGCCAAGAAGGCTCTGAAGCTGACCGCGCTGTCGAAGGGCGCCTGGGCCAATAGCCTTGTGGCCGACATCGACCATGGCGTGCCCGCCGGTGACGCCAAGGCCTTCAACCTCACCGTCACCGACCTTGGCACGGGCACCGTCGAGCGCTTCGCCGACGTGACGCTGGACAACAGCAAAACCAACTACGTTGTCGCCGTCGTCAACGACCCGGGCAAGGGCTCGAGCCTGGTGCGCGCTGACGCCGTCGACACCGCCGCGGGCCGGGCGGCCCAAACCGGCACCGTCGGCGGCGACATCACGATGAGCGACATCAAGAACGACAAGGACTACACCCTCAAAATCTCCCTCGACGTACCCAGCGGGGCGGTAGCGGGGGCGGAGGTGACCATCGTCGCCGTCGGCGAGTCCGTGCCGACGAGCATCCTCGGGCTCGGCCAGCTGATCGAGCGCAAGCTCAATCTCGCTATCGCCGCGCTCGCCGATGGCATCCGGGTGCGTTGCGTGCCCAGCGCCAGCGGCAACGGGCTGCGGCTGTGGGCCGACGTCGACCCCGCCGTCCAGCCCGGCGCCGTCGACGCCATCATCACCCTCGCGGCGGGCACTACCAACGACATCGGCGCCACCCTCAAGCTCATCGCCAACACGACCCCCAAGAACGTGGCCCGCTATCGCCTCGGCCTGGGCCGCGCGGTTGCCGGCCAGGTCGACCCGGTCGCCGGCGTCGACGGCACGCAACTGCCCAAGACCAACGAGCTCATCGGCAGCGAACTCGACCGCACCGGTATCTACGCCCTCGAGACGGTCGACCTCTTCAATCTGCTGAGCATCCCCGACGCCACGCGCGCCGCGGCCGGCAACCCGGCTGCCCACGACTCAGCCGTCGACGCCAACAGCGTCTACGATGCGGCACTCGCATATTGCACACGGCGCCGGGCATTCCTGCTCATCGACCCACCGCCGGAGGTGGCGTCCGTCGCCGCGGCCGTCGACTGGATCAGCGGCGGC
>DATBER010000166.1:0-6769 GCA_036558905.1 Jatrophihabitantaceae bacterium
CGGAGAACGCCAGCCCGTTCGGCCGCTCGAAGTCGTCGGCCACCCGGACGACCGCGCCGTCCGGATCGATGCGGTAGACGTGGCAGCCGTCGGTTTCGCTCGCGGCCCGGAATCCCTCGTAGTCGCTCTCGATGCCGTAGCTGGGATCGGTGAACCACACGGTGTCGTCGGCTTTCACGACGACGTCGTTGGGGCTGTTCAGGCGCCGGCCCTCCCAGCGGTCGGCCAGCACCTTGCTCGACCCGTCGAACTCGACCCGGGTGACCGAGCGGGAGCCCTGCTCGCAGGAGATCACCCGACCCTGCCGGTCGATGGTGCGGCCGTTGGCGTACCCGGCGGGCTGGCGCCACACGCCGACCGCGCCGGTCGTCTCGTCGAAACGCAGCACCCGGTCGTTGGGGATGTCGCTGAACAGCAGCGAGCGCCAGGCCCGCGAGTACGCGGGCCCTTCCAGCCAACGTCCCTCGTCGTACAGCGCCTGGACGTACTCGTCTCCGGCGACACCGCGGAATCGCTCGTCGATCGTCTCGAACACGGCACGGATCCGCTGCTGGGTCACGGGCGTTCCCTTCGGTGGCTGGGCGCTGGCCAGTCGAGCCAACCACGCCGCCCAGCCGGATCCGCGCCCACCTGCCCCCGTTGGGCGACGGGCGCGGATCCCGGCTCATTCCCCTTGCTGCACCGGGTAGATCTCCTCGGCGATCTCCCGTGGGCGTGTTCGTCCATTCCTCTCGGTCAGGCGGCGGCGTGCTGGAGCGCAGCCGGCCGGCGACGCAGGTAGCGAACCAGGGCGACCAGCACGAGCGTCACGACCACGGCCACAGCGGCGACCGCGACGTAGGCCCACACCGAGACGTGGTCGTGGATGACGATCGGTTGCGCCGGTTCGGGCGGAGGGGGCGGAGCGGCCGGGATGCCGGCATCGTCCGGCGGCGGGGCGGGCATGGCCGAGGCGGGCAGCGCCGAGGCGAAGAACCAGGCGAGCACCGCGCTCAGGCCGGTCAGCTGGAGTAGGCGGATCTTGGTCATTGCGGTTCCTTCGAATCCCGGCTCGCGGCCGGCTGGCAACGACAATGCGTCGCGGTACGGCTCGGCGACATCGGTACTCGTCCCCTACTTTGGCCCGCGAATCCCCCATGTTGGGGCGCGCGCATTGACCGGCGCCGAAAGGGATTCCTAGCGTGGCGGCATGGCTTTGGTCGAGCGCGCGCCGCAATTGGCCGCGCTGTCCGAGTATCTGGAGGACACCCGGGACGGAACGGGTGTTCTGGCCCTGGTCGGCGGCGAGGCCGGCGCGGGGAAGTCGGCCTTGGTGTCGGCGTTCCTGTCCGACATCGCCGTCCCGATCGCGGCCGGCGTCTGCGACGGAGTGGCCACTCCGCGGCCGCTCGGGCCGGTGATCGAAATCGCGGCCCAGCTCGAGGTCGACACGACCATGCCCCGTGACGAGCTGTTCGCCGGCATCGTCGCCGCGCTGAGCCGGCCGGCAACGGTCGTGCTGCTCGAGGATCTGCACTGGGCCGACGACGCGTCGGCCGACTTCGTGCTGTACGCCGGCCGACGCCTGGACCGCGTGCCGGCCGTGCTCATCGTGACGTACCGCGACGACGAGATCGGGTCGAACGCCCGGCTGACCCGGGTGGTCGGCGAGCTGGCCCGGCTGAGCACTGCCCGCCGGGTGCCGGTGCCGCCGCTGACCCGGTCCGGCGTGGCCAGCCTGGTCGACGGATCCGGTCTCGATCCGTCCGAGGTGTTCGAGCAGACCGCCGGAAACGCGTTCTTCGTCAGCGAGATGGTGGCCGCCCGGTCGAGCCAGCCGGCCACTGTCCGCGAAGCGGTGCTGTCGCGGGCCGCCCGGCTGACGGCGGCCGGTCGCCGGGTGCTGGACATCGCCTCGCAGCTCGGGGTGCGCTTCGACGCGAGCGTGCTCGTCGAGGCCAGCGGTCCCGACGCCGCCGGCGTGGACGACAGCATCGAGTGCGGTCTGCTCACGTCGTGCGCAGACGAGCTGTGTTTCCGGCACGAACTCGCGCGGGTGACGATCGCCGACGAGCTGGCGCCGGTGCGGCGGGCCACGGTCAACCGGGCCATACTGAGGGCGCTCGAGTCGCGGGCCGGCGTCGACGTCTCGCGCCTGGCCACCCATGCGGCTGCCGCGCACGAGGCGGACGCCGCGTTCCGGTACGGCGTCGAGGCCGGGAACCGGGCCGCCGAGTTGGGCTCGCACGGCGAGGCCGTGCACCATTACCGCACCGCGCTGCGCTTCGCGTCGGCTCGCCCGGACCGTGAGCGCGCCGGGCTCTACGACCGGCTGGCCGCCGAGTGCATGGTCACCGACCAGATGGACGACGCGCTGGTCGCCGCCGAGGAGGCGCTGTGCGCGTGGCAGGCCATCGGCGACCCGATCCGGATCGGCGCCGCCCACATGAGCCTGGATCACGTCTACTGGTACCTGGCTCGCGGCGACGAGGCCCAGGCCCACGCCGCGGCGGCCGTCGCCGTGCTCGAACCGCTCGGGCCAAGCGTCGAGCTGGCCCGGGCCCTGTCCGGAATGGCGGCGTTCGACGTCGAGCTCGGACGTCCCGAGCTGGCGATCGCCAGCGGTCGGCGGGCTCTCGAGACAGCGACGCTCGTGGAGGATGCGGCCGCCGAGTCCGACGTCCTGAACTCGATCGGCAGCGCGCTCGCCTGGACCGGACAGCTCGAAGAAGGAATCACCTATCTAGAACGATCCCTACAAATTGCTCTCGACAGCGGCAACGGGCACCTGGCCGGCCGGGCCTACGCCAACCTCGCGTCGGCGCTGGCCGACTACAGCCGGTTCGCCCGGTCCGACGCGGTCCTGGCCGAAGGCTTGCAGTACACCGAGGATCATGAGCTGACGACCCGGTTCATGTGCCTCACCGGCATCCTGGCCGAGACCGAGGTTGCCCGCGGCCGGTGGGACGACGCCGTCGCCGACGCGCTGGGCGTGCTCGACCGGGCCGGCAGCATCAGCATCGGCCGGCTGCCCGCCCTCACCGTGCTCGGCACCATCAAGATCCGGCGCGGTGACCCGGACGGGCACGCCATGCTGGTGGACGCGCTGCGGGTGGCCGAGAGCTGCGGGGAGTTCCAGCGCGTCGCTCCGTTGACGACGGCGCTCGCCGAGGAGGCCTGGCTGGCCGACGACACGGCCACGGCCCGCCGACTCCTCGGCTCGTTGCTGGATCGCAGCCGGGACACCACCCATCCGCGCGAGGTCGGCCGGCTGCTGTCCTGGGCGACCCGGCTCGGCGATCGTGAGCCGGCGCCCCCGGGCACGCCACCCGAGCTGGTGCTCGAGATCGAGGGCCGGTGGGACGAGGCCGCGCGGATGTGGGACGAGCTCGGTCACCCGTACGCGCGGGCAATGGCCCTGATACAGGTCGGCACGGCCGAGGCGTTGAACGAGGCGTTCGGCATCCTCGACCAGCTCGGCGCCCGCCCCGTGGCCGCAGTTGCCGCTGCCCGGCTGCGCGCGCTCGGCGAACGGGTACCCCGCGGGCCACGCCACACCACCCGGGCCAACCCGGCCGGCCTCACCGCGCGCGAGGTCGAGGTACTGCGCCTGGTCGCCGACGGGCTGACCAACCCCGAGATCGCAGCCCGGCTGTTCATCTCGGACAAGACGGTCGAGCACCACGTCTCGCGGATCCTCGGAAAGCTCGATGTGCCCAGCCGGCGCGACGCTGCCCGGGCGGCCCGCGACCTGGACATCGCACCTGCGCCGGACGAGCCCCCCGCCGCCGCCAGCCCGGCCTGACCCCCGATCGGGGGACGCGGCCGTCACCCGGCTGATCCCCCGAGCGGCCGAGGGCCACGCGCCGCGAAGCTGCGAGAGTGATGGGCAGCCCAGCTGTCCATTTCGCCGAGGGGAATCGTCATGACCAGCGTCAGGTCGATTCCGGCGAGGGCGTCCCCTCTGCGGGCGACGCGGCTGGTCACTGCCCTCGCGGCGATCACGTTGCTGCAGTGGCTGGCGGCCAGCTCGACCCTGCCGCTGCTGCCCGTATGGCTGGGCGACCAGGGCGCGTCCGACCTGGTGATCGGCCTGGCGATGGGCGCCTTCTTCGTCGGGGCGCTGGCCGCGCAGTACCCGCTCGGGCGGCGCAGCGATCGCAGCGCGCCGACCCGGCTGCTGCTGGCCGGCGTGGTCGGCTATGCGCTGGCCGGCGCCGCGTTCCTGCTGCCGCTCCACCCCGGCGCGGTGGTCGGACTGCGCGCGGTGCAGGGCGCGGCCGCCGGCGCGACCGAGGTGCTCGCGCTGGCGCTGGTCGGCCGATGCGTGCCGGCCGGCCAACGGGCCCGCGGCTACGGCGCAGTCTTCGCTGCCCAGACGGCCGGCCTGGCCATCGGGCCGTTGCTCGCCGGGGTGGCCGGCGTCGAGCACATGAACCTGCTGTTCGCGATCGCGGCCGGTGTCGGCCTCGCGGCCCTCGGGCCGTGGCGGCTGCTCCCGACGACAGTGCCGACGCCGGCGCCGGCCGAACATCGCGTGGCACGACGCCGACTGGAGGCGCTGCGCCCGGTCATCGCGGCCGCCGCCGTCGCCGGGCTGGTCACCGGTGTGTACGAGTCCTGCTGGACACTGCTGCTCGACCAACACGGGGCGAGCGGCTGGCAGATCGGCCTGTCCTGGACGATGTTCTGCATCCCGTTCATCGCCGCGTCGACCCTCGTCAGCGTGATTACCAACCGGGTCACGCCGCGTCGGATCGCGCTGACGACGCTGGCCTGCTCGATCGCCCTGCTGGCCACCTACCCGCTGATCAGCTCGATCCCGGTGATCATCGCGCTGGGCGCCGTCGAGGGTGCGGCCACCGCCCTGGCCTACCCGGCCGCCCAGCTGCTGCTGGCCCAGGGCACCCCGTCCGGCCAGCTCGGCCGGGCCCAGGGCACGGTGGCCACCGTCCAGACAGCGGCGACGGCCGGTGCGGCCGTGGCCGGCGGAGCGCTGTTCGGAATTACAGCCTGGCTGCCGTTTGTGGTGGTTGCGGCCACCTGCGCCGGACTGCTCGCCGCCGGGTTCCGACCCCGCGCGTCCGGCCGCTGACGACCTGGCGTTGACTACAGTCCGAACGGGGGGATCGGGATGGCCGACTGGGACGGGCTCGCCTATCGGCAGGTCAGCGACTTGCAGCGCTGGCTGGCCGGCGAGGCACTGGCCGACGTGGTGCTCGACGGCGACGAGCGGGTGCTCGACGTCGGATGCGGCGACGGGCGGATCACGGCGGCGATCGCCCGCCAGTTGTCGACCGGCTCGGTGCTCGGCGTCGATCCCTCGCCCCGGATGCTGGCCGCCGCCGCCGCGCTGGGCCGCGACACCGCCAACCTGCGGTTCGAGCCGGGCGACGTGCTCGACCTGCCGTTCCGGGACGAGTTCGACGTGGTCGTCTCGTTCAACGCCCTGCACTGGGTCGCCGACCAGATCGGCGCGCTGCAGCGCATCGGCGCGGCTCTGCACGACTCGGGCTCGGCGCTCGTGCAGCAGGTGTGCGCCGGCGAGCGGCCCAGCCTCGAGCAGACGGCGATGCAGGTGTGCGGCGAACCGCGCTGGCGCGACTACTTCGACGGGTTCGCGCCGCCGTTCCGGCACGTCGACCCCGACGGCTACCCCGGCATCGCCGAGCGGGCCGGGCTGGCCGTCGAGCGGCAGAAGGTGGCCGACCTCGAATGGGACTTCGGCAGCGCCGACGCGTTCACCCGCTGGTGCCGGGTCGGGTTCGACGCCTGGAACGCGTGGCTGCCCGACGATGCGGCCGTCGACGCGTACGTCGCCGAGGTCGTCGACCGGTACGCGGACATCACCGGGTCACGCCAGCGGTTGCAGTTCCTGCAGTTGCGGGCGCGACTGCGGACTTAGGGCGTGTCTCTCAAGTCCATGCTCTGCTGCGCGACGAGCGGGACTTGAGAGACACGCCCTAGCCGTTGCGCAGCGGTACGACGACCACGGGGCAGACCGCGTGCATCACGACGGCGTGGCTCACCGACCCCAGCATCAGCTCGGAGAAGCCGCCGCGTCCCCGAGAACCGACCACGAGCAGGTCGGCGTCTCGCGACGCGTCGAGCAAGGCCTCGGCGGGGTGGCGGTCGTCGATGACGGTGCGCCGCACGTCGACGCCGGTGAGCTGGTCGTCCAGCCCCTCGAGTACCGAGTCCAGGTAGTCGCTGGCCCCGGCTTCAGAACCGACGCGGGCGTTGCCTTCATCTCCCTCCCCCGCGGCCGAGCCCGGCTCAACCGATTGTATGTGCGGACCGACCAGCCCCGGCTCCACCGTACTTACATGGTCGGGCGAGTCGTATTCGTGACCGCGTCCCCTGCGCCGGCCGTGGTAGGCGTACACGACCTCCAGCACCGCCTGGCGCAGTCTCGCTTCCCCAGCGGCCCACTCCAGCGCGCCTCGGGCGCCGGATGATGCATCCACCCCGACCACGATCCTGGTCATCGACCCCAACCCCCCGTTCGGCCGACGGGCGCCTGCCTGGGCGTGCGCCACTGCCGTGTCCGACCCAATATCCCAGACCGGTGGCCCAGTGGTCGAGGCCGCGACGGCTGCCGTCCTCCAGCTGCAGTCGCGACTGCGCCGTTAGATCGGCTCGACCGCCAGCGCGCGGGCGATGCGCGCCACCAGCCGGGCCACGTCGTCGCCGCCGCGACGGCCGTACAGCGGACCGGCGCCCTGGCTCAGCAGCACCTTGGTCAGCGCGACCCCCCGGACCGACACCGGGCCCCGTCCGAGCAGGCCCT
>DATBER010000167.1:0-14086 GCA_036558905.1 Jatrophihabitantaceae bacterium
GTCCGTGCCGGGCGATCTGGTCGACTCCGCCGAGGGGCCGGCCGGCGCCCCCGCGGAGGCAGTTCCCGCGGAGGCGGTGTCCGATGCCGCGGTGTCAGGCACCGGGGTGGAGTCGGTGCCGAATGTCGAGTCCGGCGTCGAGTCGGGCGTCGAGTCCGGCGTCGAGTCGGGCGTCGAGTCCGGCGTCGAGTCCGGCGTCGAGTCCGGCGTCGAGTCCGGCGTCGAGTCCGGCGTCGAGTCCGGCGTCGAGTCCGGGGTTGAGCAGCCCGCGCCGGTGCGTACGCCGCTGGCCGAGGACGCCGCGGTCGAGGAGCGGGTGCGATATCACGTCGCCGGGCTGGACGGCATCGAGCGCCGGCCGTTGGCCGAGCACGCTCAGCGCTACGACGAGGTGCACGCCGAGCTGCAGGCGGCGCTGACCGAGATCGACGGCGAGAGCGGCGGCTGAACCGTGGCCCGTCGGCTGCGCCTGGACAGCGAGCTCGTGCGGCGCGGCATGGTCCGCTCGCGCGAGCAGGCGGCCACGCTGATTGCCGACGGGCGGATCGAGGTGCGCGGTATCCGGGCCAGCAAGCCGGCCACCGGCGTCGACCCGGACACGCCGTTGCGCATCCTCGACACGGAGGGCGAGGAGTACGCGTCGCGGGGCGGGCACAAACTGGCCGGTGCGCTGGACACGTTCAGGGGGGTGAGCGTCGAGGGTCGGCGGTGCCTGGACGCGGGTGCCTCGACCGGCGGGTTCACCGATGTGCTGCTGCGCCGGGGCGCGAAGCAGGTGGTGGCGGTCGACGTCGGATACGGCCAGCTGGCCTGGCCGCTGCGCAGCGACGAGCGGGTGACCGTGCTGGACCGGACGAACGTGCGCACCCTCACTCCTGACGACATCGGCGGACCGGCCGAAGTAACGGTGGCGGACCTCTCGTTCATCTCGCTCGGCATCGTCCTGCCGGCGCTCATCGCCTGCACGGTCGACGACGGCCACCTGGTGCCGATGGTCAAGCCGCAGTTCGAGGTGGGACGCGAGCGGCTGGGCAGTGGCGGAGTCGTGCGCGACCCCAAGCTGCGGGCGGACGCCGTGGTCGAGGTCGCCCGGCAGGCGGCCGCGCTGGGCTGGGGCACCGCGGGCGTCGCGCGCAGCCCGCTGCCCGGGCCGTCGGGCAATGTCGAGTTCTTCTTGTGGCTGCAACGGGCGTCGCTGCGCAATGATCGGTTGGTGGACGAGACGGGGATCCGAGCCGTGGTGGAGGCGCAGCCGTGAGGTCGGCGCTGATCATCGCTCACACGGTCCGCTACGAGATCACCTGCCTGGCGGCCGATGCCGCCCAGCAGTTGCGGGCCGCCGGGTTCGAGGTGCGGATGCTCGCCAGCGAGGCGGCCGAGTGTCGCTGCGACAACGAGGCGACAGTCGTCCCGGACGAAGGGGCGGCCGAGGGCGCGGAGATCGTGCTGGTCTTCGGCGGCGACGGCACGTTCCTCCGGGCGTCGGAGTACGCGCGGCCGGCCGGCGTGCCGATGCTGGGCGTGAACCTCGGCCACGTCGGGTTCCTGGCTGAGGCCGAGCCGGACGCGTTGTCGGCGACGATCAAGACGGTCGTCGATCGGCGGTACGAGGTCGAGGAGCGCACGACGGTCGACGTCGAGGTCTTCCATCAGGGCGAGGTCATCGCGCGGTCGTGGGCGTTGAACGAGGCGTCGGTCGAGAAGAGCACCCGTGAGCGCATCCTCGAGCTCGCCGTCGCGGTCGACGGCCGCCCGCTGCTGCGGTTCGGCTGCGACGGCGTGCTCTGCGCCACCCCGACCGGGTCGACGGCCTACGCCTACTCGGTGGGCGGCCCGATCGTGTGGCCGACCGTCGACGCGTTGCTGGTGGTGCCGAACGCCGCGCACGCGCTGTTCGCTCGGCCGATCGTCGTCTCGCCGGACTCGGTGGTCGACGTCGACCTGCTGCGTGACGATCACCCCGGCGTGCTGGCCTGCGACGGCAAGCGATCCATCGAGATCCCGCCGAAGGGCAGCGTGCGCGTGCGCGGTGGCGCCCTGCCGGTGCGCATCGCCCGCATCCACGACTGGAGTTTCGGCGAGCGGCTGGTGACCAAGTTCCAGCTGCCGGTCCGCAGCTTCCGCGACGGCGACGGCGAAGCCCCAGGCGCCCCGGGACAGGGCAACGACCCGCGATGAGCCGGGAGGACTAGTGCTGGAAGAGCTCCGCATCCGCGGCCTCGGCGTCATCGATGACGCGACGCTGCCGCTCGGCGAAGGGCTGACCGTCGTCACCGGCGAGACCGGGGCCGGCAAGACAATGGTCGTGACCGGGCTGTTGCTGCTGTTCGGCGGCCGGGCCGACTCGGCCCAGGTGCGCACCGGCGTCGATTCGGCCAGCGTCGACGGCCGGCTGCACGTCGCGGCCGGGTCGGCGGCGGTCGAGCGGGTGACCGAGGCCGGCGGGGAACTCGACGACGACGGCACGTTGGTGCTCCGGCGCTCGGTCAACGCGAGCGGTCGGTCGCGCGCGCACGTCGGTGGAGCGGCCGCTCCGGTCGGGGTGCTCGGCGCGCTGGCCGATCGGCTGGTGGCCGTGCACGGGCAGTCCGACCAGCAGCGGTTGACCCGTCCGCTCGAACAGCGCGGCGCGCTCGATCGCTACGCCGGCGTCGACCTGTCCGAGTACGCCGACGCGTTCGCCCGCTGGCGCGACACCGCCGCCCGGCTGGCCGACCGCACGGCCCGCGCCCGCGAGATGCAGCGCGAGGCCGACCTGCTGGCGCACGGCATCGCCGAGATCGAGGCAGCTGACCCGCAGCCCGGCGAGGACACCGAGCTGGCGGCGCTGGCGACTCGGCTGGCCCACGCCGACGCGCTGCGGCTGGCCGCCCGAACCGCTCACGACGCGTTGCTGGGCGACCCCGACGACCCGGCCACCGACGCGGCCGACGTCAGCAGCCTGGTCGGCGTGGCCGCGCGGGCGCTGAGCCAGCAGTCCGGCGACGACGCCGAGCTGGAGGCGCTGGGCACCCGGCTCACCGATCTGTCCGCGCTCGTCACGGATCTGGGCGCCGAGCTCGCGGCGTACGGCGAGCGGCTGGACGCCGACCCGGAGCGACTGGCCCAGGCGGAGGAGCGCCGGGCCGTGCTGACCGGGCTCACCCGCAAGTACGGCGACGACCTGGCAGCGGTGCTCGACTGGGCCGAGAGCGCCCGCAAGCAACTCGCCGAGCTGGACGTGTCCGACGAGGCGCTGGCCGCGCTGGCCGCCGAACGTGATGCCGCAGCCGCCCGAGCCGCCGCCCTGGCCGAGCGCATCTCGGCCCAGCGCGGCGAGGCGGCCGGTCGGCTGAGCAAGGCGATCACCGGTGAGCTGGCCGGGCTGGCCATGCCGAACGCCGAGATCACCGTCGACGTGCGTCGCCGGACAGCCACGGCCGGATCGCCGAGCCTGACCATCGACGGGGTCGAGGCCGGGGCCACCGCCGACGGCGTGGACGACGTCGAACTGCTGCTGCGCCCCCACCCGGACGCTCCGGCCCTGCCGGTGCAGCGCGGCGCGTCGGGCGGCGAGCTGTCCCGGGTTATGCTGGCGATCGAGGTGTGCCTGGCCGGCACCGACCCCGTCCCGACCATGGTGTTCGACGAGGTGGACGCCGGCGTGGGCGGGCGGGCCGCGATCGAGGTCGGACGGCGGCTGGCCCGGCTGGCCCGCGATCACCAGGTGCTGGTGGTCACTCACCTGCCCCAGGTGGCCGCCTACGCCGACCGGCACATCGTCGTGGACAAGCCGCCGGCCAAGAGCACGGGCGGCGTGACCCGCAGCGACGTGCACGTGGTGAACGGCGAGCAGCGGGTGGCCGAGCTGGCCCGCATGCTCGCCGGCCGCGATTCGGACACGGCCCGCGACCACGCGGCCGAGCTGCTCGCCACGGCGGCGGCCGACACAGCCACCTGATCGCCCCCCGCGTGGCGGATGCGCGGGCGATCGGGTACCGGTGGCACCATAGGTAGCCATGAAGCTCGCGACCCTGCGCCGTACGCGCGCCGGCAATCCGGCCGGAGTGACGGGCGTCGCGCGGCTGGACCGGCGCACCAAGCGGCTGGTCGGCCGGCTCAATCCCGGCGACATCGCGATCATCGACCACGTCGACCTCGACCGGGTAGCTGCCGAGTCGCTCGTCGCGGCCCGGGTGGCCGGAGTGGTCAACGCCCAGCCCAGCATTTCCGGGCGCTACCCCAACCTCGGCCCCGACCTGCTGGTGGCCAGCGGAATCCCGCTGCTGGACAACGTCGGCAACCAGGTGTTCGCCGCGGTCAAGGAGGGCACCCGGGTTCGGCTCGACGGCGACACCCTCTACGTCGGCGAGCAGCCGGTCGCGACAGGCAGCGAGCAGGACGTCGGCTCGGTCTCGGCCCAGATGACCGAGGCGAAGGCCGGGCTGTCCACCCAACTCGAGGCATTCGCCGCCAACACCATGGAGTACATGAAGCGCGAGCGCGCGCTGCTGCTCGACGGCGTGGGCGTGCCCGAGGTCCGCACCAAGTTCGAGAACCGTCACGTACTGGTCGTAGTTCGCGGCTACGACTACAAGGAGGACCTGGCCGCGCTGCGGCACTACATCCGCGAGTACAAGCCGTTGCTGGTCGGTGTCGACGGTGGGGCCGACGCGCTGCAAGAGGCGGGCTACAAGCCGCACGTGATCGTCGGCGACATGGACTCGGTCAGCGACGAGGTGCTGTGCAGCGGGGCCGAAGTCGTCGTGCACGCCTATCCCGACGGCCGGGCGCCCGGACTGGCCCGCGTCCAGGACCTCGGCATCGACGCCGTCACCTTCCCGGCACTCGGCACCAGCGAGGACATCGCCATGCTGCTGGCCGACGAGAAGGGCGCGTCCTTGATCGTGGCGGTCGGCACGCACGCCACGCTGGTCGAGTTCCTCGACAAGGGGCGCGGCGGCATGGCCTCGACCTTCCTGACCCGGCTGCGCCTGGGCGGGAAGCTGGTCGACGCCAAAGGGGTGAGCCGGCTGTACCGCAGCCGGATCTCGTCGGCCGCCCTGCTGCTGCTCGTGCTGGCCGCATTCGTCGCCATCGGGGCCGCACTGGCCGTCTCGGAGGCCGGCCGCACCTACCTTGACCTGTTCTCCGACAAGTGGGATCGCTTCGTCGACTGGCTTCAGGACCTCTTCTGATGATCTCCTTCCGGTATCACATCGTCTCGATCATCGCGGTCTTCCTGGCCCTGGCGCTGGGCATCGTGGTCGGCACAACCGCGCTGAACGGTCCAATCACCAAAGACCTTCGTCACCAAGTCGACTCGTTGAAGAACGACCGGAACTCGCTCTCGGACCAGGTCAAGACGCTGCAGGGCCAGGTCGGTGACGGCCAGAAGTTCGCCGAACTGTACGGCGCCCAGGTGGTCAAGGGCAGCCTGCGCGAGTCGGACGCCTTGATCATCGGCCTGCCGGGTGCGTCGGGCAGCGTCAAGGACGGGCTGGCCAAGATGGTCACCGCCGCCGGAGGCAAGGTCACCGGTCGCATCCAGCTCAGCAGCGACTACGCCGACCCCAAGCAGGCCGGCGCCGTGTTCAAGTTCGCGACCGGCGGCGTGCAGCCCGCCGGCCTCACCTACCCGAACACCGACCAGGCCGGGGCCGTCGGCGGGGCGTTGCTCGCCTACGTGCTGCTCGGCAAGGGACTGCCGAGCGACCTGCACCAGGTCATCGCCGGCTTCTCGCAGATGCACATGCTCGGAACCGACGGCAACGACAACATCACGCCGTCGACCAGCGTGCTGGTCGTGGCCTCCGGGTCGCTGCCGAAGGACGACGCGCGCGGGGAGACCGAGTTGGCGCTGATCACCCAACTGCAGAAGCAGGGCGCCCACGTCGTCGTGGCCGGCGACACCGCGGCGGCCACCGACAGCGGAGTGGTCGCGTTGGTGCGCGGGGACACGGCCGATCGCTCGACGGTGGCCACGGTCGACAACGCCGACACGACGCTCGGGCAGGTGTCGGCCACGCTGGCTCTCGCCGCCATCGGCAAGCCGGCTCCGGACACGGTCGTGGGCCACTACGGCACGGCCGGTGGGGCCAAGGCGCTCTTCCCGGCGCTTCCGAATTAGCCCGCCGGTGCCTGGACAGGGCGGGCGGCGGCTGGGGCCTGCCGCGCGGGCCGGGGTCGTGTCGGCCGTCGCTGCCGCGGCTGTGGCCCGGCTGGCTGACTCGCCTCGACTGGACAAGGTGGCCGGCTGGCGGCGCACGAACTACCGCGGCCGTGAGGTGTCGTTGGCCGGCGGGTCCGGCGCGGTGGCCGGGGCGCTGGCCGGGGCGTTGCTCGAACCGCCCGGGTACCGCGGCGCAGCCCTGCTGGCCGGCGGGGCCGCGGCGGTCGCCGGCGGCTACGACGACCTGCTGGCACCGCGGGCGGAATCCGCCGGCGACAAGGGATTCGCCGGCCACCTGGCCGCTATCCGGGCCGGGCGGGTCAGCGGCGGTGTGGTCAAGGTCGCGGTGATCGGCGCAGCCGCTCTCGTCGCGGCCGGACGGCTCGCCAACCCGGGCGACGGGCTGGTAAATCGCGCGCTGCGCGCAGGCGTCATCGCCGGATCGGCCAACCTGCTCAACCTGCTCGACCTGCGCCCGGGGCGGGCCGGCAAGGTCGCCGTGACGGTCGGGCTGCTCGGCGCGAACGGGCCGGCCGCCGGCATGTCCGCGGCCGGTGCCGGCGCGGCCGCCGGCATCCTGCCCGGCGACCTCGGCGAGCGCACGATGCTCGGCGACCTCGGCGCGAACACCTTGGGCGCGATGATCGGGGTGCGGCTCGCGGCCGGCTCCGTACCGGTGCGTATGGCAGCCCTGGCCGTCATCGGTTCCATCACGGCGATCAGCGAGCGGGTCAGCCTGAGCAAAGTCATCGACAACACGCCGGCCCTGCGCCGGATCGACCAGCTGGGTCGAGCGCCGGCGCCGTGACTTCGACAGCGGGCACGCATCGGCGGCGCCTCGTCCGAGCGGCAGCGCTGATCGCCTCGATCACCGTACTGGCGCGTCTGGTCGGCTTCGCCCGGACGACGACATTCGGGCACACGGTCGGCGGCGGCTGCGTCGGCGCCGTCTACCAGACGACCAACACGGTGCCCAACATCGTCTTCGACATCGTCGCGGGCGGGATGCTGTCGGCGCTGGTCGTGCCACTGCTCGCCCCTGCGTTCGCCGACGGTGATCGCGAGCGAATCTCGCAGACGGTGTCGGCGCTGCTGAACTGGGCGCTGGTGATCCTGCTGCCGATAGCCGTCGTGCTGGCCGTGGCGGCCCGGCCGATCGTCGAACTGCTGCTGGGTACCGGCCAGTGCGACGGAGCGGTCGAACTCGGTACCCGGATGCTGCTGGTGTTCGTGCCCCAGGTTCTGTTCTACGGGGTGGGCATCGTGCTCGGCGGAGCCCTGCAGGCCGGCGAGCGCTTCGCCTGGCCGGCCCTGGCCCCGTTGCTGTCGAGCCTGGTCGTGATCGCCGCCTACCTCTGGTACGGGCAGCTGGCCGGGGTGGGCCGCGATGCCGCCGGGCTGCCGCGCACCGACGAGCTGGTGCTGAGCCTCGGCACCACGGTCGGCGTGGTGGTGCTGGCCTTGTCTCAACTGCCGGCTGCCCGCCGGCTGGGTATCAGCTACCGGCGCACGCTGCGCTTCCCGTCCGGGCTGGCGCCGGCGGCCCGGGCGGCAGCGCTGGCCGGCGCGTTCACGCTCGGCGCGCAGGAACTGTCGACGGCCGTGATGTTGCGGCTGGCCAACCAGGACACGGCCACCGGCACGGTCGTCGCGTTGACCCAGGCCCAGACGGTGTTCCTGCTGCCCTGGGCGGCATTGGCCGTGCCGATCGCGATGTCGGCGTTCCCGCGACTGGCCACCGCCTGGGATCGCGGCGAGCACACCACCGCCCGTCGGCTGGTCACCACGTCGACCCGGATGGTGGTCGCGCTGAGCGCGGTGGGCGCCGCGGTGCTGGTCGCGGTGGCCGAGCCGATCGGCAACGTGGTGCTGCAGCGGGGTTCGGGTGCGCACGCCGCGCTGGCGCCGGCCGTCGTCGGGTTCGCCTTCGGGCTGCTGGGGTGGGGGCTGGTCGCGCTGTTCGCCCGCTGCCTCTACGCGGCCAGGCAGGTGGGCGTTTCGGCCAAGGCCCAGGTCACCGGACAGGCGCTGGTAATCGTCGCCGATATCGTGCTCGCCGTGACCGTGCCTGTGCAGTTCCGCGCCATCGCCCTGGCGGTGGGCAACTCGATCGGAGTCACCGTTGCTGCGACCCTGCTGCTGCTGGCCATGCGCCGGCACGGGCTGCTCGACAGTGTGCGCAGCCGGGTCTTCGACGTGCTACGCGCGGTCGGCGTCGCGGCGGTGGCCGGGGCAGTCGGCTGGACGGTCGGCCGGCTGGCTGAAGGACGCGGCGTGGCCAGCTCGATCGGCCTGGGCCTGGCGGCGGCCGTCGTGGCCGGCGCGGTGGCGTTGGGTGGCCTGATCGTCGTCGACCGCGGACTGCTCGCCCTGCTGCGCTCGCGGCTGCGGGGGAGTGCGACATGAAGCGGGCCACGCTCGTGCTGGCGACCAGCACCGGTGGCGTCGGCGCGCACGTCTCGTCGCTGGTCCGCGGCCTAACCGCCGACGGTTGGCACGTGAACGTCTGCGGACCGCCGGCGACGGACGAGCTGTTCGGGTTCTCCCGGGACGGGGCGGCGTTCACGCCGGTCAGCGGATCGGCCACGGACCCGCGCGCCGGGTGGACGGTCCGCCGAGTTGCCGGCCGCTCGGACGTGCTGCACGCGCACGGCCTGCGGGCCGCGACCGTCGCCGGGCTGGCGCACCGGCATCCGCTCGTCGTGACGTGGCACAACGCGGTACTCGGGCCGCCCGGGCTCCGCCGCAGTGTGCTGGCACTCGGCGAACGCTTCGTCGCCCGCTCGGCCGACATCGCGCTGTGCGCGTCGTCCGACCTGGAGGAGCGGGTACGCGCGCTCGGCGGCCGCGACGTCCGCCCGGGTCCGGTCGCCCCGCCGGTGCGCAAGCCGGAACGGTTCCCGTCCGAGGTCCGCGCGGCTCTCGGCGTGGACGATGCGCCGTTCCTGCTGAGCGTCGGGCGGCTGCATCCGCAGAAGGGCCACGACGTGTTCGTCGAGGCGGCGGCCCGGCTGGGCAAGGACCGGCCCGGCGTGCGCGCGATGATCGCCGGCGACGGCCCGCAGCGGGCCGAGCTCGGGGCGCGGATCGCCGAGCTGGGCGCCCCGGTCGAGTTGCTTGGTCGACGTGTCGACATTCCCGACCTGCTCGGAGCGGCGGACGTCGTCGTGTGTTCCAGTGTGTGGGAAGCCCGCTCGCTGTCGGTCCAGGAGGCGCTGCTGGCGGGACGACCCGTGGTCGCGACCCGGGTCGGCGGACTGCCCGAACTGGTCGGCGACGCCGCGGTGCTCGTCCCGCCGAACGATCCGGCCGCCCTCGCCGGTGCGGTCGAGCGGATCCTCGACGACCCGGCCTGGGCTGCGACGCTCGCCGCTCGAGCGGCCGAGGCGGCTCGCCGATTGCCCGACGAGCACGACACGGTGGCGCAGGTCGAGGCGGTCTACCGAGAGCTGATCGGCGCGTCGCGCTGATCAAGCAGGCGCATCGCGCTTCCCGTGTTAACGTGGACTTCCGTGGATCGGACGTTGGCGCCCGGTGGGCAGCCCACTAAGCACCTATTCGTCACCGGCGGCGTCGCTTCGTCCCTGGGCAAGGGACTGACGGCGAGCAGCCTCGGCAGTCTGCTCAACGCGCGCGGCCTGCGGGTCACCATGCAGAAGCTGGACCCGTACCTGAACGTCGACCCCGGAACCATGAACCCGTTCCAGCACGGTGAGGTGTTCGTGACCGAGGACGGCGCCGAGACCGATCTCGACATCGGCCACTACGAGCGCTTCCTCGACACCGACCTGGTCGGCTCGGCGAACGTCACCACGGGCCAGGTGTACTCGACCGTGATCGCCAAGGAGCGACGCGGCGAATACCTCGGCGACACCGTGCAGGTCATCCCGCACATCACCAACGAGATCAAGGCCCGCATCCGGTCCATGGCGGCGCCGGGTCCGGACGGGCACGCGCCGCATATCGTCATCACCGAGATCGGCGGCACGGTGGGCGACATCGAGTCGCTGCCCTTCCTCGAGGCGGCCCGGCAGGTGCGTCACGACGTGGGCCGCGACAACTGCTTCTTCCTGCACGTGTCGCTGGTGCCCTACCTCGCGCCGTCCGGCGAGCTCAAGACGAAGCCCACCCAGCACTCGGTGGCCGCCCTGCGCAGCATCGGCATCACCCCCGACGCCGTGGTGTGCCGCAGCGACCGCGAGATCCCCGACAACGTCAAGCGCAAGATCTCACTGATGTGCGACGTCGACGCCGAGGCGGTCGTCTCGGCCAGCGACGCGCCGAGCATCTACGAGATCCCCAAGGTGCTGCACAGCGAGGGACTCGACGCCTACGTGGTGCGCCGGCTCGGGCTGCCGTTCCGCGACGTCGACTGGACGCTGTGGGGCGACCTGCTCGACCGTGTGCACAACCCGCGCAACGAGGTGACGATCGCCCTGGTCGGCAAGTACGTCGACCTGCCCGACGCCTACCTGTCGGTCACCGAGGCGTTGCGCGCGGCCGGGTTCGCCCGGCGGACCAAGGTCAACGTCAAGTGGGTGCCGTCGGATACCTGCGAGGACGAGGCCGGCGCCGCGGCGCACCTGTCGACCGTCGACGGCGTGGTCATCCCCGGCGGGTTCGGGGTGCGCGGCATCGAGGGCAAGGTCGGCGCAGTGCGCTACGCCCGCGAGAACGGCATCCCGATCCTCGGCCTGTGCCTGGGTCTGCAGTGCATGGTCATCGAGACCGCCCGGCATCTGGCCGACATCGAGGGCGCCAACTCGACCGAGTTCGACGAGCACACGCCGGCGCCGGTCATCGCCACGATGGCCGACCAGGTCGAGATCGTCGCCGGCAACGCCGACCTCGGCGGCACGATGCGACTGGGCGCCTACCCGGCCGTGCTCAAGCCCGGGTCGCTGACCGCCGACGCGTACGGCGCGGTCGACGTCTCCGAACGGCACCGCCACCGCTACGAGGTCAACAACGCCTACCGCGAGCAGCTGGCCGCCGCCGGGCTGGTCATCAGCGGCACCTCGCCGGACGGGCGGCTCGTCGAGTTCATCGAGCTCGACCGGTCGCTGCACCCGTACTTCGTCGCCACCCAGGCCCACCCCGAGCTGAAGTCGCGGCCCACCCGCGCGCACCCGCTGTTCCGCGGGTTGGTCGACGCCGCGCTGACCTACAACGCGGAAGAGCGGCTGCCCGTCGAGATCCCCGAATCGCCCGGCGGCATCGAGCCGCTCGACTCGGTGCCTACGCTCAACGGCGCACCGAACTACCAGAGCGCCCTGCGGTGAGCGCGGACCAGTATCAGGTTCTCACGTCCACCCGGCAGTTCTCCGGTCGTGTGATCTCCCTGCGCACCGACGAGGTGCGCATGAGCGACGGCACCGTCGCCACCCGCGAGATCGTGGAGCATCCCGGAGCGGTCGGGGTCGTGGCGCTCGACGACGACGACCAGGTGGTGTTCGTCAACCAGTACCGGCACCCGGTAGGCCGCTATCTGGACGAGCTGCCGGCCGGCCTACTCGACGTGGCCGGCGAACCGGCCGCCCTGGCCGCGCAGCGCGAGCTCAAGGAGGAGACCGGGCTGGCCGCCGCCGAGTGGCACGTGCTGATCGACCTGTTCACCTCGCCCGGCATGACGAACGAGGCCATCCGCATCTTCCTGGCCCGGGGGCTGAGCGACGCCCCGGGGGAGCCGTTCGTGCCCGAGCACGAGGAGATCACGCTGACGGTTTCCCGGGTGCCACTCGACGAGGCGGTGGCTCGGGCCCTGAGCGGTGAGCTGACCAACGCCGCGGCGGTGGCCGGCGTCTGCGCCGCGGCGGCCAGCCGGGCCGGCGGGTGGCGTGACCTGCGTCCGGCCGACTCCGCCTGGCCCGGCCGGCCCCGGCCGACCGACCGCTGATGGCCCTGACCGCCGAGCCGCACACGCGGCTCGCGCTCGGATCGGTAGTGCGCAGCTACCTCGATCACCTGGCCGTCGAACGCGGCGTCGCCGGCAACACCCTCTCGTCATATCGCCGCGACCTCGACCGCTACCTCGGCTACCTGGCCACGCAGGGCATCACGACGCTGAGCGGTATCACCGGGGCGGCGGTCTCCGGCTTCCTCGGTTACCTGCGGGAGGGCGACGCCGAGCATCCGCCGCTGTCCGCGTCGTCGGCCGCCCGTGCCGTGGTGGCGGTGCGCGGGCTGCATCGCTTCGCGGTGCGCGACGGGCTGGTCGAGGTCGACGTCGCGCACGACGTGCGTCCGCCGATCCCGCCGCGCCGGCTGCCCAAGGCGATCAGCGTCGAGCTGGTCGAGCGGCTGCTCGATGCCGCCGGTTTCGACGGCACGCCGCTGGCCATCCGCGACCGGGCCCTGCTCGAGTTGCTCTACGCGACCGGGGCGCGCATCTCCGAGGCGGTGGGCCTGGCCGTCGACGACGTCGACCTGGCCGCGCGCAGCGTGCTGCTGTCCGGCAAGGGCGGCAAGCAGCGCCGGGTGCCGCTCGGCTCGTTCGCCGCGACGGCGCTCGAGGCCTACTTGGTGCGGGTGCGTCCCGGGTTGGCCGCGAAAGGACGGGGTACCCCGGCGCTGTTCCTCAACGCGCGCGGTGGTCCGCTGTCGCGGCAGTCGGCCTGGACAGTGCTGCGTGACGCCGCCGACAAGGCCGGCCTGGCGGCTGGCATCTCGCCGCACACCCTGCGCCACTCGTTCGCCACGCATCTGATGGAAGGCGGGGCCGACGTCCGCGTCGTGCAGGAGCTGCTCGGGCACTCGTCGGTGACCACGACGCAGATCTACACGCTGGTGACGGTTGACCAGCTGCGAGAGGTCTACGCCGCCACGCACCCGCGTGCGAACGCCTAGCTCGGCTCGGCTAACCGAGTGCTGACCGGCGCCGAGTAGCACTTCCTGCCGCCCGTTCCGACACTCCTCGGTTGATGTCGTAGCGGTGCCTCGCGTGGGGTAGCCTCGCGACCGGCGCCGAGATAAACGGGCAGGGGGTCTAAGCACTTCATGGCTATGTCGACAAGTCAAGAGGACGCCGATTCTGCTGCCACGTTCACCGTGGAGTCCGTGAAATCGTCCGACCCGGTGCTCGCCCGCCCCAAGCGCAAGCTCATCGATCCCAAGCCGGTCGACCGACATGGCCCGGCGCGCATCGTCGCCCTGTGCAACCAGAAGGGCGGCGTCGGCAAGACGACCTCGACCATCAACCTGGGCGCCTCGCTCGCCGAGTTCGGCCGGCGAGTTCTGCTGGTCGACTTCGATCCGCAGGGGGCGCTGTCGGTCGGCCTCGGGGTACAGCCGCATCAGCTCGACCGCACCGCCTACAACCTGCTGATGGAACGCGACGTCGCGGTCGACGACATCTTGCTCAAGACGGCCGTTCCCGGCATGGACCTGTTGCCGAGCAACATCGACCTGTCCGCCGCCGAGGTCCAGCTGGTCGGTGAGGTCGCTCGCGAGCAGACGCTGGCCCGGGTCATCGCGCCCATCACCGACGAGTACGACTTCGTGCTCATCGACTGCCAGCCCTCGCTCGGCCTGCTGACGGTGAACGCGCTGACCGCCGCGCAGGGCGTGATCATCCCGCTGGAGTGCGAGTTCTTCTCGCTCCGCGGGGTGGCCCTCCTCGTCGACACGATCGACAAGGTCAAGGAGCGGCTGAACCCGTCGCTGCAGATCTCGGGGATCCTCGCGACGATGTACGACACCCGGACGGTGCACTGCCGCGAGGTGTTCAGCCGGGTCGTCGAGGCCTTCGGCGACACCGTCTTCCAGACCGTCATCCAGCGCACCGTCCGGTTCCCGGAGACCACGGTCGCCGGGCAGCCGATCACCACGTGGGCGCCCACGTCGTCGGGCGCCTCGGCGTACCGCGACCTCGCCAAGGAGGTGCTGGCCCTGTGACGCGCCGGCCCGTTCTGCCCGGTGCGTCGGAGCTGTTCCGCC
>DATBER010000168.1:0-36348 GCA_036558905.1 Jatrophihabitantaceae bacterium
TTTCCTCAAAGCGGCGAGCGCAGTCCTGCGGCAGGACGGACTGGCGATCGTCGGCGTCGCCTCGACAATCGTCGACGCGATCCGACAAGCCCGGACGCTGCGTCCGGACGTCATCCTGGTCGACATCGACCTCGGCGACGAGAGCGGCTTCGATTTGGCCCGACGCCTGGCCCAGGAGGGCGCCGCCGCTCAGGGCGCCGGCGCCGAGGTGATCCTGATCTCCGCGCGCGCCGAAGCCGACTACGCCGAGCTCATCGCCGAGAGCCCGGCCGTCGGCTTCCTGGCGAAGTCGCAGCTGTCGGCCCGCGGGATCCGTCGGGTCCTCGGTCGAACGGCCTGACCGGTTCGTACAGCCCAGTTGTAGAAGCGCCTTCGAGGTCGGCGCCGGCCCGGGGCTCGGCCGTTGGGGAGCCCCACTGCTGGTCACACTGGCTCGTCGGCCGGTAGCAGCGGGAGGACGTGCAGCTGCTCCGGATCGGTGACAAGGTCGATCGCGGCGATGCGCCCGTCGACGACGCTGAATCCGACCACGCCGGGCGCCGACCCTCTGGGACGCCTGATGACAAGACCCGGTGTGCCGTCGACCAGTGCCGGCCGACACAGCACCGCGAAACGGCGACCCTGTACGGACAGGTGACGAGCAACATCGGCTGCGCCGTTGATTTGCCACGGGCCCGTGCCGGTGTCGATCCGGAACACGACGTCTGGGTCGAGCAAGGCGATCAGCTGATCGAAGTCGCCCTCTCGCGACGCCGCCAGAAACGCGTCGACGAGTTCTCGCTGCTGAACGAGGTCGGGCTCAGCTGTCGGCCGCGCACCGCGGACCCGGCGCCGAGCGCGGCTGGCCAGCTGCCGTGTAGCGACGACATTCCGGTCGACGACGTGGGCGACCTCCTCGAACGGAACGTCGAACAGGTCGTGCAGCACGAAGGCCAGTCGCTCGGCCGGCGACAGAGTCTCGAGAACCACCAGCAGCGCCAAGCCGACCGAATCGGTCAGGAGGATGTCGGTGTCCGGTGCGGCAGCGGTGTCGAGGAGCGGCTCGGGCAGCTGCGTTCCGACGTATTCCTCCCGCCGATCCCGGCGGCGGCGCAGGATGTCGATGCAGATGCGCCCGACAACAGTCGTCAGCCAACCGCCGACGTTCTCGATGCCGCTCTCCTCGTCGGTGCGGCTCCACCGCAACCACGCCTCCTGCACGGCGTCCTCGGCTTCGCTGACCGATCCGAGCGTGCGGTAGGCGACTGCCAGCAATCGCCGGCGGTAGAGCAGAAACTGCTCAGCCTGCCACTGCTGCTGGTCCACCATGATCCTTCCGCCGTACCGCAAAAGAGGACCCCTTGACTAGATGACGGAGCCCGACCCGAGAATGTGACCGCCCGGGCCGGCCCGGACGGTCTAGACCTGGGCCAAGCCGCCGTCGACGAACAGCTCGGTGCCATAGACGAAGCTGGAGTCGCTCGAGGCCAGGAAGAGCACGGCGGTCGCGATCTCGTCGACGAGACCGAAGCGGCCGGCCGGGACGAGTGACGCTACGTAGCTGCGGACCTCGGCGGTGGCGCGGTCGAAGCTGGCGGTGTCGATCGGGCCCGGGTTGATCAGATTGACCCGGATGTTTCGGTCTCTGAGTTCGGCCGTCCAGGTACGAGCGAAGGAGCGCAGCGCGGCCTTGCTCGCCGCGTACACGGTGGCGCCGGGAACGCCCTTCACCGCACCGGCGGAGCCGTTCAGGATGATCGACCCGCCGGCACTCATCAGCGGGAGCGCCTTCTGCACGGTGAACAGCGTGCCGCGCACGTTCACGGCGAACACGTCGTCGAACGAGTCTTCGGTGACGGCTGCAAGCGGCTGGGACAGCGCTCCGCCGGACGGTGCGACTCCCGCGCTGGCGTAGACGACGTCGACCCGTCCGTGATCGTTCCGGACGGTGTCGAACAGCCGGTCGAGGTCGGCCGGGTTACCGGAATCGCCCTGTACAGCGGTGACGCCGTCGCCGATCTCGTGTAGCGCGTGGTCGAGTTTGTCCCTGCGGCGCCCGGTGATATAGACGTGGGCGCCTTCCTGGACGAACAGCTTCGCGGTCGCCAGGGCCATGCCGGACGTGGCTCCGGTGATGACTGCGATCTTTCCCTCGAGTTTGGGCACGTTCTGCCTTTCGGTTCTGGTCACGGGTGCGCGGCGGGAACGGCGCACACCATTCCGTCACTGAAGCCGGCCGAGCCGATGCCGAGCGCGAGGTTGAAGCGGCCACGCAGGTTCTCCAGGGCGATGTAGTGGGTCAGCTCCACCAGCGCTGCGTCGTCGAGATGCTTTCGCAGCAGGTTGAACAGCGCGTCGGGAACCTCGACCGGCGTGCGGCTCATGCCGACGGCGTAGTCGAGGACGAGCTTGTCCAGTTCCGAGAACAGCGGGCTGGTCCGGTAGATCGGCAGGGCGAGGAGCTCCTCGTCGGTCAGCCCCCACTGGCGGGAGATCGCGGAGCCCATGTCGATGCAGAACTCGCATTGAATGAGGGTTGCCGCCTTCAGCTCGGCGAGGGCGTGCAGGCGCTTGTCGAGACGGTTCAGCTTGGCCGTCGACTGCTCGAGCTTGGCTATGCCCTTGAACAGCACGGGTACGTGGGCATACATCTCGAGCGGTTCGATCATCCGGTCGGTCTCCCGTCCGGTGAGCTTGCCGATGCTGCGGCGGGCAAATCGGTAGCCGATCTTCACGTACGGGCCGGCCTGATCGGATGAGATCCCTTTGATGCGGGCCATGTGACGCTTCCTTTCGCTATGCAGGCTCGGTCGCCGGCGCGGGTAGACGGGTGCTGACTCGTGATGGCTCAGGTGGTTCGACGGCCAGGCGGGGCAGTACGCGGGCCAGCCGGGCGGGAATCGTCCAGTTGGCCCGTCCGAGCAGGAACATGATCGCGGGCAGGACGAGTGTGCGGACGATGAGCGCGTCGACGAGCACGGCGGCCGCCAGGCCGAGGCCGAAGAGTTTGACCACACGGGTGTCGCCCAGGGTGAACGAGGCGAACACGGCGATCATGATCGCCGCCGCGGCGGTGATGGTACGTCCGGTGCGCGTGACGCCGGCCGCGACCGCGGTGGCGTTGTCCTTGGTGTGCTGCCACGCCTCGTGGATGCGCGCGACGAGGAAGACCTCGTAGTCCATCGAGAGGCCGAACAGGATCGCGAACACGATCACCGGGATGTAGGGCTCGATCGGCGCGGTATGGACGCCGAGCGGCTTGGCCAGCCACCCCCATTCGAACACGGCGGTGGTGATGCCGAAGGCGGCTGCGACTGAAAGGACGTTCATGACCGCGGCCAGCAGCGGGACGAGAAGGCTGCGGAAGACCGCCATGAGCAGCAGGAACGACAGCGCGATGACCAAGCCGATGAACAGTGGCAGCCGGCCTGCGATCTTGTGCGACAGGTCGGCGTTGAGAGCGGTGACCCCGCCGATCGCCACGTCGCGATCGGTGTTTGCACTGCGGTCACGCAGCCGGTGCAGCAAAGCCGTGGTGGCACTGGCCTGAGGCGCCGTCTTGGGATACAGCTGGGCGGTGAGCACCCTGCGCGCCCCGGAGCCCAGCACCGACGGCGGAGTCACCGCCGCGACACCGCGGTCCTGAGCGGCGTCGCCGAGCACCGTCGCGAAGGCCGCACTCGCGTCGGGGGAGGTTGCGGGAGCGACGAGCTGGAACGGGCCGTTGAAGCCCGGGCCGAAGCCGGCCGCGAGCATGTCATATGCCTTGCGGGTGGTGGCGCCGGTCGGGTCGTTGCCGGCGTCGGAGAATCCCAGCCGGAGCGAGAAGAACGGCACGGCGAGTACGGCGATGACGGCCACCCCGGCAACTGCGTGCCGGGCGGGCCGGCGCTGCAACCGGCCGGCCCAACGCGTCCACCGAGGCGGGTCGGCGTCGGACACGGCGGGGGACGCCCCAATGCGGCGGCGGTGCCGGCGAGCCAGCACGCGCTTGCCGAAGAACCCGAGCAGGGCCGGCTGCAGGGTGAGCGCGGCGAGGACGGTGATGACGACGGCCAGGCCGGTAGCGACGGCAACGCCGTAGAAGATGCTGATGCCGAGCGCGAACATCCCGAGGATCGCGATGCACACCGTGATGCCGGCGAACAGCACCGCCCGCCCGGATGTGTTCACCGCGGTCACGGTCGCGTCCTCGGGGTCGGCGCCGGCGAGCAAGCGCTGCCGGTAGCGGCTGACGATGAACATCGCGTAGTCGACGCCCACGCCGAGGGCGATCAGGCTGGCGAGCTGAGTCGTGAAGGTCGCCATTGGAATCGCCTTCGACAGCAGGCCGATCAGACCGAGGCCAGCACCGAGCGAGACCACGGCGGTGGCCAGCGGGAGTGCCATCGCGACCAGTGACCCGAACGCCAGGAACAGCACCACTGCCGCGGCGACGATGCCGAAGTACACGCCCCCGAGGCTCGGCTTCGTCTGGTTGGAGATCGCCTGCCCGCCGAGCTCGACCTGCAGTCCGGGCCCGGCGACTGCGCGGGCCGTGCTCATCACGCGCTTGACTGTGCTGCCGGACAGGTCTTGCGCCTGCTGGTCGAACTCGACCAGCGCGAACGCGGTTCGTTTGTCGGTGGACACCTGGCGTGCTCCGGCCGGGATGAACGGCGAGTCCACTGCGGTCACGTGCGGGAGCGTCCGCACCGTGTTCAGCATCGGTGCGACGCGCGCCTGAACGGCCGGTTCGGTGACCGATCCGGAGCCGACGCCGAACACGATTCGGTCAACGTCGCCGCCACCACCCGGAGAGGCAGCTTGCAGCATGTGCAGCGCCCGGGAGCTCTGCGTCCCGGGCAAGGCCGTGTTGTCCTGGTAGTGACTGCCCGCGATCTTCGACCCGATCGACAAGACAACTACGCCGAGCAGCCAAACCGCGAGTACCAGCCAGCGATGCCGAAACGACCAGCGCGCCAGCGTTTGCATAACAGTTCTCCTTGGTTCGGAGGGAAGTCGAGCCTGCTGCAGCTGCAGGAATGCAGGAATGCGCAAGTCGGACGGCCTGACGGGAAGCCGCGGCGTCGTCGCCAGTACCGAGAACGTCTCGCACATATGGAAGACGTGGCGGTAACGGCAAGCGTGACCGCGAGTTCGGCCCCGATTCAGCCGCTGCTCAGTTCGCGGCTCACCACCGGCGTGTCATGACGTAGCGTCACGACAGTTACGCAGCGTGCAAATGAACCATTCCGGCATGTACGTCGTGACAGGGGTGAGACCCAGCTCGTGGGGCAATCACCCCGAAAGGAGTCGCACGGTGCCGAGATCCGTGACCCGAACACTCACCCTCAACGGCAAGCAGCGCAAGGTCAGGGTCGACGACGACGCCGAGGATCTGCTCTACGTGCTACGCGACCAGCTCGACCAGCACGGGCCCAGGTTCGGCTGCGGGGTCACGCAGTGCGGTGCCTGCACCGTCCTCGTCGACGGAGAGATCACCCGCTCGTGCCAGACCCCGCTGAACAGCGTCCGCGACGGCGCGAGCGTCGAGACCCTCGACGGCCTCGACGCGCACGGCTCGCTGCACCCGCTGCAGCGCGCGTTCATCGAGCAGCAGGCCGCGCAGTGCGCCTACTGCATCAACGGCGTGATCATGGGCTCGCTCGGCTGGCTGCGGCAGCGCCAGGCGTCCGGCAACACCGCAGTGCCGTCCGACGCGGAGATCAAGGCATTCCTGTCGGGGGAGGCACCCGGATTCACGCGCAACTACATCTGCCGGTGCGGCGCCCACAACCGGATGGTCCGCGCGATCAGTAGCGCCGCCGCGGAGGTGCTGTCGTGACCGGCCGCGAACTCTCCCGGCGCCGCTTCCTGACCGGCGTGGGTTCACTGGCCGTCGGGTTCAGCCTGGTCCCCGGTGTGCGCGCGCGGCAGGCGGCCCGGGCCGGTGCGAAGCCGCCGTCGCCCGGGTTCCGGATCGCCGAGACCTCCGACGCCGACTCGCTGTCGTGGTTGGTGCTGACCCCGGCCGCGATCACGATCCACAGCGGCAAGGTGGAGCTGGGTACCGGCACCCAGACCGCCCTGACCCAGATCGTCGTCGAGGAGCTGCACGTCGATGGGCGGGGCGTCCAGTACGTACAGGGCGACACGCGGGTGACGCCCGACCAGGGCACGACGGCCGGCAGCAAGACGATCCAGAACGGTGGTCCGCAGCTGCGGTCGGCCGCCGCGACCGCGTTCCAGGCCCTGCTCGGCCTGGCGGCCCAGCGGCTGGGCGTCGGCCAGGACGAGCTGGTCGCCGACGACGGCGTGTTCCGCGACGTGCACACCGGTCACCGCGTCACGTATCAGCAACTGCTCGCCGGCACCGACCTCGTGCTGGTCGCCGACCCTAACGCACCGCTGGCGTCCCCCGACGACTACGAGATCGTCGGTAAGCCGGTTCAGCGCGCCGACCTGCCCGACAAGGTGAGCGCCCGCTTCCGCTACGTCCACGACGTGACCGTGCCCGGCCTCGTGCACGGCCGGGTGATCCGCCCGTCCGGGCGCAACGCCACGTTCGTCTCGATCGACCCGGCGTCGCTGGCCCGCGCGAAGGCGATACCCGGCTTCATCCAGGTGGTGCAGCAGGGCAACTTCGTCGGGGTGGTCGGCACGACGGAGTGGGCGGCCATCCAGGCGGCCGACCCCGACACCGGCGTGGTCGTGAACTGGGACGACGGTCAGCCGCTGATCGCCCAGGCGTCGTTGCCCCAGGCGCTGCGCGATCCGGCCAACCAGTACGCGTCCGTCGAGATGGTCAACGTCGGCGACGTCGAGCAGGGCCTGGCCTCAGCCGCAGTAACCGCGCAGGCCGGCTACTTCACGCCGTTCCAGATGCACGCCGCGATGGGGGCCTCGTGCGGGGTGGCCGACGTGCGCACGGCGCCCGACCGCGCGACGGGTATCCAGGTCACGGTGTGGTCGGGAACCCAGGACGTCTACGCACTGCGGGGCGCGGTGGGCAGCCTGCTCGGAGTGCCGGCCGACTCGGTGCAGGTCGTCTACGAGGAGGCGGCCGGCTGCTACGGTCACAACGGGGCCGACGACGCCTGCGCCGACGCGGCGCTTCTCTCGCAGGCGGTCGGTCGGCCGGTGCGGGTGCAGTGGTCGCGCCAGGACGAGCACGGCTGGGAACCGCTCGGCCCGGCGATGGCCCACGACCTGCGCGGCGGCATCACCGACGGCAAGGTGGTGGCCTGGGAGCACGTCCTCTGCTCGCCGACCCACAACAGCCGGCCCAACGGCAACCGCGGCACGCTGCTCGCCGGCGCGTTGACCGGCTCGCTGCCGGCGGCACTGCCCAGTGCGCCCGGCGACACGGCCGGCCGGAACGCCCCCGTCACCTACACCTTCCCCAACAACCACCTGGTCGGGAACCTCGTGCGCAGCTTCGAGACGACCGGCGCGACGTCGGGCGTGCCGGCGGCGCCGCTGCGCTACCGGTTCCTGCGCTCGACCGCGTTGCGTTCGCTGGGCGGCCTGTCGAACACGTTCGCCAACGAGTCGTTCATCGACGAGCTCGCGGCCGCCGGCGGCGCCGACCCGCTGCAGCTGCGGCTGAGCTCGCTCGGCGACCCCCGGGCGGTCGCCGTCCTCGAGGCGCTGACCGATACCTGGGCCGCCCGGCCGCGAGGCGGGAACGGGGTCGGCGCCGGGATCGCCTTCCAGCAGTACGAGACCGAGTTCACCTACGTCGCCGCCTACGCCGAGGTGGCGGTGGACACCGGCACCGGCCAGGTCCAGGTACGGCGGGTCGTGGTGGCGCACGACTGCGGACTGGTGATCAATCCCGACGGCCTGCGCAACCAGATCGAGGGCAACGTGGTCCAGGGCGTCAGCCGCGCGCTGAAGGAGGAGGTGCAGTTCGACGAGCGCGGCGTGACGAGCGTGGTGTGGGAGCAGAGCTCGTTCCACCCGACGCCGCAGTATTCGGTCCTGCGGTTCAGCGAGGTGCCCGAGATCGAGGTCATCCTCCTAGATCGCACCGACCAACCCGCTTGGGGCGCCGGTGAGCCGACCATCGGGATCGTCCCGGCCGCGATCGGCAACGCTGTCTTCGCTGCGGCCGGGGTCCGCGTCCGTACCCTGCCGATGACGCCGGACCGGGTTCTCGACGCGATGCGCGACGGATGACCGGCCGGGCCAGGCGGTTCGTGCGATAGTGCCGGCGTGGACCTACTGCGCTGGGCGGTCGGGGACGCGTCGGTGTACCGCATCGGCGAGGTCGACGCATCGTCCGCGCTGGACGGGCTCATCCGCGAGTTCGATCCGGCCGCTCTCGCCCGGGCCGCCTGGCTGACGCCGCATTTCGTCGACGACGTCGGTCGTTTGCGTGGACTCGTCCAGGCTTTCCTGGTCGTCACCGCCGACAAGACGATCCTCGTCGACCCGGGCGTGGGCAATCACAAGCGCCGGACCGCCGTGCCCGGCTGGGAAGACTTGCAGACCGATTTCCTGGACCGGTTGCGATCCACCGGCGTCGAGCCGGACGACGTCGACTACGTGGTGAACACGCACCTGCACTTCGACCACGTCGGGTGGAACACCGTACTGGTCGACGGCGCATGGCGCCCGATGTTCCCGACCGCCCGCTACGTCATGTCGGCGGACGAGTTCCGCTACTGGCAGGGCCGGCCGCACCGCGAGATCGCCGATCAGCACGCCGGTTTCGCCGACAGCGTGCTACCGCTGCACGAGGCCGGTCTCGTCGATCTGGTCGCCGACGACCACGTTGTGACCGACGGCCTGCGCCTCGTGCCCTCGCCGGGCCACACGCCCCATCACGTCAGCGTGTTGCTCGAATCGGGCGAGCATTCCGCGGCATTCCTGGGCGATGTGATGCACCATCCCTGCCAGATCGCCTATCCGGCCTGGGGCGCGGTGTCCGACTTCGATGCCGATCAGGCCCGCGCCACGCGGACGCAGCTCCTGGAATGGTTCGCCGACACGCAGACTCTCGTCATCGGCGCCCACTTCGCCGACCCGGTGGCTGGGCGCATCCGCCGGGCGGGCGATACGTACGAGCTGGTGCCGCAGCTCGACAATCGACCGTGAGCCGACCGGGGCGACTTCGCCGAGTTCGATCAGTGAGCGCTCATGGACGGCGGCGCAGCAGGTGCGCGGGCGCGGCGAACGTCCCGTCCGGCCCGGGCACGAAGTCGTGAACGTCAACCACCGCATCGATCGGGATCGGCCCGTACACGTGTGGGAACTGGGTCGAGGCCGGATCGCTCGGGTCGCCCGTTTCCCAGCGCACCGGCGCCGTCACGCGGGCTGGATCCACTTCGAGCAGCACGATGTCGGTACGGCCGCGGACAAGGGCGTTCGCCGGCAGGTGAACCTGCTCGGCGGTCGAGCAGTGGATGAATCCCTCGGTGGCCAGGGTGTCGCCTCGGTACTCACCCTGGGCCTGAGCGGCTGCCCAGGCGCTGCGCGCACAGAAATGCAGGATCGTGTCGGCCGGCATGCCAGCCAGTCTCGCATACACAGGACGCCTGTATACCCGGCCGATCAGCCGGTCTGGCGGTCCAGGGCGTTGGAGGTCTCAGCACCCTGGACCTGGGCCAGCGCGTCGCCCGGGCATCGCACTGCCGTATTCGGGGCATGTCCACAGTGGGCGATCTTTAATCCCCGACGCGCGGAAAAGCTCGAGAAGCCGGCGGGAATGCCCTGCGCCTAGCGCGCGAGCCGAACCGATGTCTCGAGCAGCAGGGCGTGGACGAACGCCTGGGGCAGGTTGCCGCGCAGTTGGCGTTGCTCGACGTCGAACTCCTCGGCGAGCAGAGCCGGTGGTCCGGTCGCGGCGCGGTTGCGTTCGAACGCGCGGAACGCGGCGACCCGGTTCCCCTGCTCGGCCTCGCTCAGGGCCAGGATGAAGCCGCAGAGCAGGAAGGCTCCTTCGCACTCGCCCAGCTCGTGCCCCGCGTGGCGGTAGCGGTACACGTACCCGTCATCGACCAGGGTCCGGCGGACCGCGCCGAGGGTGGCCGCCGTCCGCGGATCGTCCGGCGACGTGGCGCCGCGCAGCAACGGCAGCAACAGCGCGGCGTCCAGCTCCGGGTCGTCCGGGTTGCGCTGCCAGTACCCGTCGGGATGGACGCAGCGGCGGGAGGTCTCGGCCAGAAGCGTGTCGGCGAGGGTGCTCAGCCGTCCCACGTCGGAGCGGGGAGCCACTTCGGCGGCGGCACGCAGGCCGGCGACGCAGGCCAGTCGCGAGTGGGTCCACCACGCGTCGTCGAGTTCCCAGATGCCGGCCTCGGGCTCGGTCCAGCGCTTCTCGATCACGTCGCCGGCCAGTCGGGCGGCCGACCATCCGTCCGCGTCGAGGGCGTCATGCCGGGCCGCGGCGGCGAGCAGCAGCAGGATCTCGCCCATCGTGTCGAGCTGGAACTGCCGGCTCACGGCGTTGCCGCGCACGTCGCTGGCTCCCGGGTAGCCGGGCAGGTCCAGCGGCGCCTGGTCCGGCACGGCCCCGCCGTCGACGAGGTAGGCCGGCTTAAGGTTCGGGCCGTGTTCGAGCAGACGGGCAGTGACGAACGAGACGGCGTCGTGCAGCAACGGATGCCGGCCGTCGGCGCTGATCGCCAGACCGGCCAGGCACTGGTCGCGGATCCAGGCGTAGCGGTAGTCGTAGTTCGCGCCGGCCTCGGCCCGTTCCGGCAGGGACGTGGTGGCCGCGGCGACCATGCCGCCGGTCGTGCTGGTGAGCCCGCGCATGACGGCGTACGCGTGCCGGGTGTCGCGCCGGGCCGCGCAGCGTTCGAACGGAGGGACGGCCGCGCGCCACTCGCGCTCGGTGGCCGACCAGGCGTTGCGGACGTCGACCGGATCGCCCAGGTCGGCACCGACCTCGAGCACCAGCTCGCGGGTGTCGCCCGCGTCCGCGACGATCTCGGCGACCAGCCGACCCTCGTCGTCCACCGCAGCCTCGGCGGCGCCCGTCCAGCGAACGCGCAGGTCGCCCGACGTCGCTGTCCAGGCGCCTTCGGCACGTCGCAGGTCGCGCATCGGGTGGCGCCCGAATCCGGCGCGCACGTCCAGCACGAGCCGCAGCCGGGCCCGACCCCGGAGCCCCTCGATACGCCGCAGTACGGTTACCCGCTTCGGGTCGGCCGGCAGGGGCAGGGCGTCGCGGCACTCGACGACAGCGTCGGTGTCGGTCACCCAACGGTTGCGCCAGATGAGCGTGTCCTGCTCGTAATGCCCGCCCCACACGTACCGGCCCACCGGGGTCACCGCGTAGACGCCGCGGCCCCCGATCAGCGTCGAGAGCACCGCGTCGTCGTGCCAGCGCGGTGCGCACAGCCAGACCAGATCGCCGTTGGGGCCGCACAGCGCGCCGCGCTCGCCGTCGGCGATCAGCGCGTAGTCGCGCAGGGCCTCGGGCGGGAACTCGACCCGCGCACTGTTCACCGGCGTCGCAGCAACCACAACGCCGCGCCGGCGACGGCTGCGCCGGCCGCGGCCAGTGCGCCGTGGTGCTCGGACGCCCAGATCTGCGGGTCGCTGCGCTTGGCCTTGTCGTCGAAGTGGCCGTGGGCCCCGAAGTCGGCGCGTTGGTCGGCCGGCGCCCACAGGTTGGCCGGGTCGCGGCGGGTGTGCCGCTCGTCGGTCTGCTGGGACGTGAACCCGGTGCGAGCCAGGTAGCGGTCGAGCAGCCCGGGCGCGACCGCGTTGGCGATCAACGTCGCGGCCGTGCTCGACCCGACCCAGTACTCGCGCCGCCGCGGGTGATCCGCGGCCCGCAGGATCGCCCGGGCGGCCACCTCCGGTTGGTAGATCGGCGGCACCGGCTGGGCGCGCCGCGGGAGGCGGGTCAGCACCCACGAGAACTGCGGGGTGTTCACCGCCGGCAGCTGCACCATCGTCACCCGTACGTGCGACTTCTCGTGCAGCAGCTCGCAGCGCAGGGCCTCGTTGAAACCCTGGATGGCATGCTTGGCGCCGCAGTACGCCGTCTGCAGCGGGATGCCGCGGTAGGCCAGCGCGGAGCCGACCTGCACGACCGTGCCGTGGTCGCGGGGCTTCATCCGGTCCAGCGCCGCCCGGGTGCCGAAGACGAAGCCCAGGTAGCAGACCTCGGTGGTGCGCCGGAACTCGTCCAGGTGGATCTCGTCGAACGGCGCGAACACCGAGCTGAACGCGTCGTTGACCCACACGTCGATCGGTCCGAGCTCTTCCTCGACCCGGCTCGCGCACGCGTCGACGGCCTGGGGGTCGGCCGTGTCTGCGGGCAACGCCAGCGCGCGCCCGCCGGCCGCCTCGACGTCCTGGGCGGCCGCCGCCAGGCCTTCTTCCCCTCGGGCGATCAGTCCGACCGAAGCGCCGCGCGCGCCGTACGCCCGCGCGACCGCCCGGCCGACCCCACCACTCGCCCCGGTAACGACAACAGTTTGATGAGACACGTCAGGGTGTTCCCGTCTGCGAGTTGATCCATTCACACGACGCGGTGCTGCTCGGCGGCCGGATTGAACGACAGCCCGTGGCCGGCGGCGTACCGGTCCGGATGCAACGCGCCGTCGGCGACGTCCGGCGCACCGGAGAGAAACGCGGCGTCGATACGGGCGTGATCGGCGAACCACTCGACATGGCGCAGGTTCGGCACGGCGGCGGCGACGGGTGCGTGCAGTGCCGGCGCGCAGTGGGCCGACACGTGCAGGTTGTGGGCCTGGGCCACCGCGGCGCCCCGCAGCCAGCCCGTGTAGCCGCCGCAGCGGGTCAGGTCGAGCTGCAGGCAGTCGACCACCGGCACCAGGGCGCGGACGTCGTACAGGTCGGCTGCGTACTCGCCGGCCGTGACGTCACAGTCCAGGGCCGTCCGCACCGCGGCGAGGCCGTCCAGGTCGTCGCTGCTCACCGGCTCCTCGAACCAGACGACGCCCAGCTCGTCCAGCGTCCGCCCGACGCGGCGGGCCAGCCCGACGTCGTAGCCGCCGTTCGCGTCGACCATCAGCTCGGCGTGCGGACCGGCGAGGTCGGCGAGCTGCCGCACCCGGCGCAGATCGCGTTCGACCCGGCTGCCCCACGCCTCGCCGATCTTGATCTTCATCGCGGTGCAGCCGACCGAGTGCCACCAGGCCACCTGCTCGGCCAGCTGGCGATCGCTGAGGTTCGTGAATCCACCGGAACCGTAGATGGGCACCGTGTCGCGACACCGGCCGAACAGCGACGCCAGCGGCAGGTCCAGCAGTCGGGCCTTGAGGTCCCACCAGGCGATGTCGACGGCGCTCAGCGCCTGCATGTACAGGCCACGCGTGCCGAAGTTTCGGCCGGCTCGGCGCATCTGCTCCCAGCCGACCGGCGGAGCGAACGCGTCGTGCTCGTGGGCGATCGCGGCCAGATGGTGGCGAATGACGTCCGCGGCGGCCGGACTCGAATAGGTCCAGCCGAGGCCGGTCTTGCCCTCGGCCTGGAGCGAGACCGCGACGACGGTGGTGGCTTCCCAGGTCAGCGTGCCGTCGGCTTCGGGCTGCGGGGTGGGGAACGAGTAGACCGCGACGGACACGCCCGTGATCGGCGCTCGCGGGCCGTCCGGCTGGGCACCGTTCTTCCCGCCCGGCAGGTCGGGCAGTCCGCGAACGGTGATCACGCCGCGCCCGAGGTGCTGCGATCGAGGTCGACGAGGGCGAGCCCGAGATCCGGACGGGACGTCTTTCGCAGCCGGTAGTGCGTCTCGTTCACGATCACCTCGAGCGTGGGCCAGATGTCGGCCGCCAGCAGATGCCCGCCGCGGACCGTGCCGTCGGAGCGGCCGAGCACAACGTGCAGGTGGGCGACCGGCTCGTCGTGATCGGTGGCGATGTCGCCGATCAGGGACAGCACTTCCACCTGCTCGTCGATGTGGATGCGCCGGTAGTCCTTGGCTTTCCGGTCGAACCAGCCGACCGTCGCCTGCGCGAACGCGCCGACGGCCGTCACCTGCGCGGCCGTCACGCGATGGTCGCGGGCGAACCGGGTGATGATCTTCACCGCGTCCTCGCCGGGTTCCCCGACGATGACGTGGATCGACTGATTGCCGGTGGCGAGTTGACGGCTGTGCATGATCACCCCTTCGCTGAATGAAAAACGCGACGCACGGTTACCGCGGCGCCGGCGACCACCGCCAGGGCGGCGGCCAAAGCACCGCCCAACGCCGCCGTCCGGGCGATCCGCCTCGGCTCGCGCGGCCGGTCGCCGGCGTCCAAGTCGGTCGCTTCCGGCTTGGGTTCGCCGCGGCGGGCGCGGTCGAGCAACTCGGCCAGGTGGACGGCCTCGCGGTCGCCGCTGTCCAGCTCGTGGATCTGGGTGCGGCAGCTGAACCCGTCGGCCAGCACCACGGCCCCGGGATCCGCGGAACGCAGGGCCGGTAGCAACACGCTCTCAGCACAGTCGATGCTGACCTGCAGGTGGCCGGCCTCGAACCCGAAGTTGCCGGCCAGCCCACAGCATCCGGAGTCGAGACGTTGCACCGAAGCGCCGGCGGACTCGAGCAGTTTCTGGTCGGCGTCCCAGCCGAGCACGGCGTGCTGATGGCAGTGGACCTGCGTGACCACCCGCACGCCGGACAGCGACGGAGGGGTCCAGCCCGACGTGTGGTCGGTGAGCAACTCGGCCAGCGTGACGGTCTGCTTGCGCAGCCGGGCGACGTCGAGGTCGTCGGGGAACAGATCGGGCGCGTCGGAGCGGAACACCGTCGTGCAGCTCGGTTCGAGTCCGAGCACGAGGCCGCCCGAGCGGATGTGATCGACCACCGTGTCGACGGTCCGGCGCAGCACCCTCTTGGCGGTATCCAGCTGGCCTGTAGATATCCAGGTCAGCCCGCAGCACACCGGGTCGGTGGGAATGCGGACGGTCCAGCCGGCATCCTCGAGCAACTCGACCGCGGCCTGGCCGATGTGCGGATGGAACGAGTTGGTGAACGTGTCGGGCCAGAGCAGCACCACCCCGCGGGTGCCGGGGCGCGAGCCGCCGCGCCGGATCCACCACTGCTGCAGGGTTTCCCCGGCGAACAACGGGATCTCGCGCGGCGCCAGTCCGGCGGCCCGGGTGGCCAGCCGGGGAAGCAGCGGAGCGTGCGCGAACGCGTTGACGACCGGCGCGAGACGGGCCGCGCTGACGACGCGGGCCAACCGCGGCAGCCAGCCCAGCGCGTAGTGCGCGCGGGGGCGCAACCGGCCCTGGTAGTGATGGGCGAGGAACTCGGCCTTGTAGGTGGCCATGTCCACGTTCACCGGGCAGTCGCTCTTGCAACCCTTGCAGGACAGGCAGAGGTCCAACGCGTCCCGCACTGCCGTGGACCTCCACCCGTCCCGGATCGGGCTGTCGTCGTGGCCCTGCAGCATCTCGAACAGCAAGCGCGCCCGGCCCCGGGTCGAGTGCTCCTCTTCGCGGGTGGCCTGGTAGGACGGGCACATCACCGCTCCGCCCGGATGGTCGTGCTGTCGGCACTTCCCGACGCCGACGCAGCGGTTGGCGGCCGCGGCGAACGAGCCGTCGTCTTCCGGATAGGCGAAGTGCAGTGGGCCCTCGTACCGGGGCGCCCACGACGGGCCCAGGCGCAGGTTCTCGTCGACCCGGTAGGGCGCGACGACCTTTCCCGGATTCATCCGGTCGGTCGGATCGAAGATCGCCTTGAGCTGACCGAACGCCCGGACGATTTCGTGCCCGAACATGCGCGGTAGCAGCTCGCCGCGCGACTGCCCGTCGCCGTGCTCCCCGGAGAACGATCCGCCGTAGCCGGCGACCAGGTCGGCGGCCTGTTCGAGGAACCGCCGGTACCTGGCCACCCCGTCGGCGTCGGTCATCCGGAACGGGATCCGGGTGTGCACGCAGCCCTGGCCGAAGTGGCCGTACAGGCTCGGCGCGGATTCGTCGGCGTAGCCGAAGTCCTCGTAGAGCTCCTCCAAGTCGCGCAGGTAGGCGCCGAGCCGTTCGGGCGGAACCGCGGAGTCCTCCCAGCCCTCCCAGGTGTCCGGCTCACCCGGCACGTGTGCCGTGGCGCCCAGCCCGGCCTCGCGAACCTGCCACAGCTCGTCCTCGAACCGGGGTGCGTCGAGCAGCGCGACCTCGGCGTCGTGCTCGGACTCGCCGATCGACTTCATCATGCTGTGGGCGCGGGCGTCGGCCTCCTCGCGCGTCTCGCCTCCGAACTGCACCATGAGGTATGCGTGACCGGCCGGGAGCTGATCGAGCGCGTCGGGGTTGAGGTGCTTGATGCGCTGGTCGTGGATCAGCCGGTGGTCCAGTCCCTCGAGCGCGATCGGCTCGTGCTCGACTATGGCCGGGACGGCGTCGGCGGCCGACGTGATGCTGTCGAAGCCGAGCACGACCAGGGCGCGCTCCTTCACCACGGGTACGAGCTCCAGTTCGGCCCGCAGCACCGTGACGAGCGTGGACTCGCTGCCGACCAGCGCGCCGGCCACGTCGAAGCCGTGCTCGGGCAGCAGCGAGTCGAGGTTGTAGCCCGAGACGCGGCGCGGGATGTCCGGGTAGCGGGCCCGGATCTCATCGGCGTACTCGTCGCGCAGCCGCCTCAGGGCCCGGTAGACGGCTGCCTGGCGGTCGCCGTGCCGCTCGATCTCGCGGTACTCGTCCTCGCTCGTCTCGCCGCACCAGAACCGAGTGCCGTCGTAGAGCAGCACCTCCAGCCGGGCGATGTTGTCGACGACCTTGCCGGTGCGCTGCGCGGTCGCGCCGCACGAGTTGTTGCCGATCATCCCGCCGATCGTGCAGTTCGGATGCGTCGCCGGCTCGGGACCGTAGCGCAGGCGGTGCGGGGCGAGTCGCCGGTTGAGGTCGTCCAGCACGATGCCGGGCTCGACCAGGCAGGCGCGCGAACCGGGGTCGACGGACAGCAGACGGTTGCAGTACTTCGTCCAGTCGATGACCACTGCGGTGTTGGTGCACTGGCCGGCCAGGCTCGTGCCACCACCCCGCGACAGGACCGGGGCGGAGTGCTCGCGGCACACGGCGATCGCCTCAACGGCGGCGTCGACGTTGCGCGGCACTACGACGCCGATCGGTACCTGCCGGAAGTTGGACGCGTCCGTCGAGTAGGCGCCGCGGGTGCCTTCGTCGAAGCGCACCTCGCCGTCGACGCGGGCGCTCAGATCGCGCTGCAGCGCGTGAGCGTCGACATCGAGGTCAGGTCGCCGTAGGACAGGGCTGGGCAGGGCGATCTCGTCGGCCGCGTACTTCGTCATCGGCCTACTCCGCCGGCCGTCCGGGCAGGTAGTCCTGCACTTTCTCCTTGATCCCCTGCTTGAAAACGCCCCAGGCGTTCTCGTCGCGGTGCAACACGGCCGAGATCGTCGCCTTGGCCTGCTCGAACGTCGTGCGGGGCGGGATCGGCGGCACATCCGGGTCGCAGCGGATGTCCAGCACGGTCGGGCCGCCGCTCGACAACGCGGTGTCCCAAGCCGGACCGACCGAGTCCGGGTCGTTGACGTTCACCCCGGTCAGCCCGAGGCTGCGCGCGAAGGCGGCGTAGTCGACGTCGGGCAGCGTCTGCGACTCGGCGAACTTGGGTGATCCCTCCATCGCCCGCATCTCCCAGGTCACCTGGTTCAGGTCGTTGTTGTGCAGCACGGCGACGATCAGGCGCGGGTCCGGCCACTGCTGCCAGTAGCGGGCCACGGTGATCAGCTCGGCCATCCCGTTCATCTGCATCGCGCCGTCGCCCACGAGCGCGATGGCCGGGCGATCGGGGTGGGCCCACTTGGCGCCGATCGCGTACGGGACGCCCGGGCCCATGGTGGCCAGCGTGCCCGACAGCGAGCCCCGGACGCCTTCGGTGAACCGCAGCTGCCGGGCGTACCAGTTCGCCGCACTGCCCGAGTCGGAGGTCACGATGGCGTTGCCGGGCAGGCGCGCCGAGAGTTCGCGCACGATCCGCATCGGGTTCACTGGGTCCGCGTCGACGAGGGCGCGGCGCTCGACGGTGTCCCACCAGTCGGCCACGTCGGACTCGACCTGTTGCCGCCACATCCGGTCGGTCTTGCGCTGCAGCAGCGGGATCAGCGCGGCGAGCGTCGGTTGCGCGTCACCGACCAGGTTGAGCTCGTACGGGTAGCGCATGCCGATCCACTTGCCGGACCGGTCGATCTGGATTGCGCGCGCCTGATCGAGCTTGGGCAGGAATTGCGTGTACGGAAAGTTCGATCCGACGGTGAGCAGCGTGTCGCAATCCATCATCAGCCGGTACGACGGCATGGTGCCGAGCAGGCCGATCGAGCCGGTCACCCAGGGCAGGTCGTCGGGTAGCACGTCCTTGCCGAGCAGGGCCTTGGCGGCACCGGCACCGAGCAGGTCGGCGATGGTCGTCAACTCGGCGACACAACCGCGAGCTCCCTGCCCGACCAGGATGGCCACGCGCTCGCCGGCGTTGAGGATGTCCGCCGCGCCGCGGATCGCGGCCGGGGCCGGCGTAACGGCCGCTTCGGTCAGGCCCAGGCTGGACGGCACCTGCTTGAACGCGTGCTCGGGTGGCTCGTAGGCCAGGTCGAAGACGTCGGACGGGAAGATCACGCACGTGGGGGCGTGCTCGGATTCCGCAACCCGCATGGCCCGGTCGATCAGGTTGGGTAGCTGTTGCGGCACCGTGCACATCTGCACGTAGTCGCTGCACACGTCCTTGAAGAGGCTGAGCAGGTCGACCTCCTGCTGATACGAGCCGCCCATCGCCGATCGCTCGGTCTGTCCAACGAGTGCGACGACCGGAACGTGGTCGAGCTTCGCGTCGTAGAGCCCGTTGAGCAGGTGGATCGCCCCGGGACCGCTGGTTGCGGCGCAGACGCCGACCCGGCCGGAGAACTTCGCGAAGCCGACCGCCTCGAACGCGGCCATCTCCTCGTGCCGGGCCTGCACGAACTGCGGATCGTTGTCGGCGCGTCCCCACGCGGCGAGCAATCCGTTGATCCCATCGCCCGGATAAGCGAATACCTCGCGGATTCCCCACTCGCGCAGTCGGCTCAACACAACGTCGGCGACGGTCTTCGTCATCTAGGTACCCTGATCCTCGCAGGAGTCTCGGGATGCGGTCGATGCTGACCGCAGCTGGCGTCGAGCCCTCGACTCGGCCGCCGGGTCTCCCTGCCGCAGGCCTTCCCAACCGGCGAGATTCGCAATCGTGTGCGTCAGGCGAGCGGCGTGTCGTCGAGTTCGGTCAGCAGCGCGGCCGGATCGGGGTAGACGGCCGCGGCGCCGGCGTCGCGCAGCTCGGCCGCGCCGGTGCCGCCGCAGGTCAGCCCGATGAAGGGGATGTCGAGCTTGGCGGCGGCGTACCCGTCCCAGACGGCATCGCCCACGAACACGACCTGGTCGGCCCGCAACGCCGCGGCGTCGAGGGCCGCCTGCAGGATGTCGGGGGCCGGCTTGGCCGCCTTCGCGTCCGAAGCGCTGGTCGCCTCGGTGATCGCGTCGTCGGCGTCCAGGGCGGAGCGCAGCACGGCCAGCTCGTCGGCCGAGGCGGACGACGCGAGCACGACCCACCGGTGCCGTGCGGCGCAGGCCCGGACCAGGTCGGCGGCGCCGGGCAGCGGGCGCAGCCGCTCCCAGTACTGCTGGTACAGGCCGAGGTGGACGGTTTTCAGGTGCTCGTCGTCGGCGTGGTCGCGATCCGCCCCGAGCACGTGATCGAGCAGCTCGCCCGACCCGAGGCCGATGCCGCGGTGCACTCTGGCCATCGGAACGTCGTGGCCGGCCTGCCGCAGCGCCTCCGACCAGCACGCCGTGTGGATGTAGACGGTGTCGACCAGCGTGCCGTCGACGTCGAACAGCACGCCTCGCCGGTCGCGCTCGGCCACGGTCATGCACCCTTCTGATTCACGAGCGGGATCTGCCCGCCAGGTGCGAGCTGATCAACTGCTGCGCGACCGAACCTCCCACAACGAGAGCACTACCCGGTTCGGCGTTAATCTATGCTCGACGCCTCGCACCGGAATCACCTGTTCAGGTCGAGGTCGAGCAGCGTGCGATTCAGCGCGGCCAGGTCGACGGCGAGCGCACCGCCGTCCACCTGATGGACCTGTACCTGCGTGGCTCCGTCGGCACACGCGGTGCACGCGACGCGCAGGACGTGCGAGGAGTCCGCGCCGGCCAGCCGGTACGCGACGTACCAGGGCGGCTCGTGGGCGATCACCTCGCCGATCGCGTCGCGGTCCTGGAGTCGAAGCCGGAACAACTCCTCGAGCGTCGTCGGCTGATCGGCGGGGCTGTCCCGGCGGACGTCCGTGACGCCGGAGACCCAGGAGCTCAATCGCCTCGGGTCGGCCAGCACGGCGAAAACCGCCGGTAGCGCCCGGGAGACCGTCACGGTGTGATCCACGTCGACTCCCTGCCGGCTCCCGAGCGCTCCCGTCCCCCCTACAGGCGGTCCTGGCTCGCCCGACCACACGGTATGCGTCACCGGCGCAGACTGGCCCCTATTCGGATGCTTCATCGATGCTGCGAAGATGCTCACCGGATGTAACGGCTCGTCTCCCTGAGACGTTCCGCACTGATCATCCGGGTGGTAACTTCGCGCCATCGGCCATGCGGGGCTAGTCCGGCCGCGTCGGCGATATCAATGGGATGGGACGCGGATGGGCGAATTGGCCGATTTCCGCGAGCAGGTACGCACGTACCGTCGCGCCGTCGGCCGCTCGCAACAACAGCTGGCCAGCGCGATCGGGGTCCACCCCAACGTTCTCAGTCACAAGCTCAACGCGCACGGCCGCGCCGTCCTGACCACCCCGGAAGCGATCCGGATCGTCACCACGCTCGCGGAGTGGGGGGCGCTGGAGAGCCGGTCGGCCGCCGAGTCGCTATTGGCCTCCGCCGGCGTTCCGGCGCACGCCATTCCCGCGACGGCCTGGACATCGCCACCGCTGTCCGCGCTGCCCCATACGCCGGCGTCCGGTCCGGCGGTGGCCGCGGCGGGGGCGGCCGCGACGGGGGCGGCCGAAGCCGGCCGGCTGCGACTCGCCCGGCTGCCGGCGCCGCGCACCCCGCTGATCGGCCGATACGAGGAGCGGCGCGAGATCGCCCACGCGCTCCAGGCCGCCCGCCTGGTCACGTTGACGGGGGTGGGCGGGACGGGCAAGACGCGGCTGGCCATCCAGGTGGCCGCGGACGTCGCGGCCCGGTACCCCGACGGCGTCGGCTTCGTCGACCTCTCCCTGGTGCGTGACCCGACACTGCTCGCTACCTCGGTCGCGACAGCGTGCGGGCTGGCCCCGGCGGCGGCCGCCGACGCCGAGGCCGTTCTGCTCGACGCGCTGGTCGACCAGCACCTGCTGTTGCTCGTCGACAACCTGGAACATCTGGTCGAGGGCGCCGCGACGCTCGGCCGACTGCTCGCGGCCGCACCCGGGTTGCAGTTGCTGGCGACCAGCCGGGTAGCGCTTCGGCTCTACGGCGAGCGCACGCATCGGGTGCCGCCCCTGCCGGTCACCGTCGGCTCGACCGATCAGCCGGACGACAGCGATGCCGTCCGGCTGTTCGTCGAGCGGGCCGGCGCGGCTCGCCACGACTTCCGGCCGACCCCGGACGAACTCGAGGAGATCAGCGAGATCTGCGCGGCCGTCGACGGGCTGCCGCTCGCGATCGAGTTGGCCGCGGCGAAGACTCGCACGTACCCGCCGCACGAACTGTTGCCGCTGTTGCGATCACGTGTCTCGCTGCTGCGGGGCGGCCCACGCGATGCGCCGGATCGGCAGCAGGCGTTGCGCGCCACCCTCGACTGGAGCTTCGCGCTGCTGACGCCCGGCGCGCAGCGATTGCTCGCCTGCATCGGCGTCTTCGCCGGGCGGTTCGACGCCGCCGCGGCCTCCACCGTCTGCGGACAGTCGGACGAGGCGGCGGCCGGCGATCTGATCGACGAGCTCAGCGACCACAGCATGGTCGAGATCCGTTCCGGGCCGGGACCACGGTTCGCGCTGCTGCACACCGTTCGGGAGTACGCCCTCGCCCGGCTGGCCGAGCTCGGGGAGAAGGACGCCGTCGAGCGACGCAACCTTCGCCACCATCTCGTGCAGGCCCGGGCTCTGCCCAGGTCGGCCGGGGCCGCCCGGTCCAACGCGCTGGCCTCCCTGGACGCCGCGTACCCGAACATCCGGGTGGCCCTCGACTACGCCCTCCGGCGCGGCGCGTCCGACCCAACCTGCCTCACCGACGGTCTGCTACTGGCGGCCGCGGTCAGCCCGATGTGGCTGTATCGCGGGCCGCTGGCCGAAGGGCTCCTCTACCTGCAACGGCTGCTGGCCGTCGACCAGGGTCACGTCGACAGTGCGGCGCGGGCCGGCGCCGTGCTCCAACTCTGTGCGCTGGCCTGCTTCGCCGGCAACTACGAACTGGCCGCGAACTACGGTCAGCAGTGCATCGACCTGTTTCGTCAGCTCGGCGATTCCCGCGGACTGGCCCGTGCCTACCGCTACCGCGGCGAAGCCTCCTACGCCACCGGCGATCTGGACGCCGCCGCCGCGATGTTCGAGCAGGCGCTGGAGACAGCGCGGGCCGCCGATGACCAGGAGGGTCAGGGCCACGCGGCCAACATGCTCGGACAACTGCTGCGCCACCAGAGTGCTCTCGACGACGCCCAGCGCCACCTCCGCGACGCGGTGGCCCGCTTCGCGGGCGTGGACTTCTTCAGGGGGGTCGGTGCGACGTTGCACAGCCTAGCTGAGGTCGTGCGCGATCAGGGCGACCTCGACGAATCCGAGCGGCTGCTCCACGCCGCCCTACGGATATCCGACGCGATCGGCGACACGCGCTCTGTTGCCTACATCTTCGAAGGTCTGGCCAGCTTGGCCAGCCTGCACGGGGACAACGGCCGGGCGCTGCGCCGGCTCGGAACGGCCTACGCGGTCCGCGAGCGTATCGGCGCTCACCTGGCGCCGGTCGACCAGGGCGCGCTGCGCCGCATCATGGCCGCCACCTTCGCCGAGACGACCACGGCCGACCAGCAGAGCGCGTTCGCGCACGCGCGCGCCATCCCGCTCGAGAACGCGATCCGCGATGTCCTCAGCGAGGCGACGCCGGTCATCGCTTCCGGCAGCGACGAGGAATTCACCGCATGGATCATGCGGGAGGTCGCTGCCGAGGACTAGTGTCCTACGCCGGGAATTGGGCGGAATTGTCGTCTGAATTCCTGGCGTAGGGCACTAGTGTCCCGCGGGGCAATAGCGACCAGGCTTTGCGCATAGGGCGCTCCTCGGCCGGGGGGTGACAGCGCGACGCTAGCGGCGGCCGGAACGCGCGTCATCAGTCAGACGTCGAAGAAACGCAACCGCCGCGCCCACAACTAGCGAACGGTCAACCCGCCGCTGATGACGAGCGTCTCGCCGGTCAGGTAGCTGCCGTGGCACAGCTTCCAGACCCAGTCGGCGATCTCCTCGGCCGGGCGGCCCGGCCCGACGGGATGGTCTTCACCGCTTCCTCGATCCGCCCGCCGGCTCGGGTGCCCGGCGTATCGACCCATCCGGGCGCGACCGCGTTGACGGTGATGTTGTCGTCGCCGAGTTCGACGGCCAGCGAGCGCGTCAGCGAGACGATCGCGGCCTTGGACGCGCTGTAGATCAGTTGGCCGCGCGAGACGGCGAAGGCGTCGATGGAGGCGAAGTTCACCACGGCCCCGCCGTCGCGGCTGCGCAACGCGGGAACGGTTTCGGCGATGACGTTCAGCGTGCCCAGGACGTTGACGTCGAAGAGCCGGCGGTAGATCGCCTCGTCGTAGTCGGCAGCGTGGTGGTGGGGTAGATGCCTGCGGCGTTGACGACGGCTCGCAGTCCGGGGGGCAGCGGGCTGAGCGCGTCGGCCAGCGCGGCGCGGTCGGTGATGTCCACGGTCACGGGTCGGTAGGCCGGCGCCGCTGCGACGGCGTCGCGGTCGACGCCGACGACGTCCCATCCCTCGGTCAGGAAGCGCTCCGCGACGGCTCGGCCCATTCCACTGGCGGCGCCGGCCACGACGACGGCGTCAGTGGGCAAGGAAGCCACCGTCGACGACCAGCTCGGTCCCGGTGGTGAACGTCGAGTCGTCCGAGGCGAGGAAGGCGACGGCGCCCGAGATCTCGCTGACGTGGGCGCGGCGGCCCAGGGGAGTCTGCGGGATGACTCCGCCTTCCGTCTCGTGCTCGTTCATCTGCGTGCTGACGCCGCCCGGGCAGATCGCGTTCACCCGGATGCCGTCGGCGGCCAGTTCGAGCGCGGCCGTCTTGGTCAGCGCGACCAGGGCGCCCTTGCTGGCGCAGTAGGCGACATAGCCGGCGGCGCCGACCACTCCGAAGATCGACGCCACGTTGATGATCGAGCCGCCGCCACTCGCACGCATGCGCGGCACGCAGGCCTGGATGCCGAGCAGCGGGCCCGTGGTGTTCACCGCGAGCGTGGCCTGCCAGTCGTCGAGCCGCTCTTCGAGCAGCGGGCTGACGTGGATGATGCCGGCGTTGTTGACCAGGACGTCGAGTCGGCCGGTGGCGGCCCAGACCTGGTCGACGGCGCGCGCCCAGTCGTCGGACGAGGTGACGTCGAGGTGGACGTAGTCGACGTCGCGCCCGGCCTCCCGCAGTCGCTGCGCCGCGGCCTTGCCCTCGTCGTCGAGGATGTCGCCGGCCAGGACGCGGGCGCCTTCGGCGGCGAGTCGTTCGGCGTGCGAGGCACCCTGGCCGCGCGCAGCGCCCGTGACGATGACGGTCTTGCCCGACAGGCGACTAGCGATCAAGGCGGGCCTCCTCAGTGGCTTCCAGAGCGTCCAGCAGTCGTTCGGTGTCGGCCATCTGGTCGAGCCAGATCGGCCGCACGATGTCGATGCGCGTCTCGGGTTCCTGCAGGCCCGCGAAGTAGCTGGTCAAGGCGATGCCTCGGTTCTGGTGGAGGGCGATCATCCGGGCGATGAGCTTGGCCTGCATGCCGTAGATCGGAATCTGGGGCCCGCGCGGGGCGATCAGCCCGACGAAGTACAGCTTCTCTGTACGTTCGGGCAGGATGCCGCCGGCGTGCCGGACCGGGACGCCGGCGTGCCACGTGATGAGCTGCTCGTCCAGGAACGGCAGCCGGACGTTGAATCCGGTGGCCCAGAGGATGCTGTCGTACTCGCGCGCGGTCCCGTCGATGAAGTGCACGGTCCGGCCGTCGAGCCGGCTGATGCCGGGCACGACCCGCACCCGACCGTGGTGGATCCAGTACAGCAGCAGGTCGTTCACCGTGACCGGCCCGTCGGCCAGCGTGCTCGCTTCGGGAGCGGGCAGTCCCGGGTAGTCGCTGTTCTGCCCGATAACGACGCGGGCCAGCAGTCGGTTGATGAGGTCCTGCTCGTCCGGGCTGAACTCGCGCAGGAACGCCACCTCTCCGCGGGGGCGCCCGAAGTACGCCTTGGGCTGGAAGAAGATGCCGTGACGGATGACGATGTCCACCTCTCGGCGGTGCTGGGCGACGTCGACGGCTACGTCGCAGCCGGAGTTGCCGGCCCCGACGACCAGCACGCGGTCGCCGTCCAGGTCGTCGACGTTGCGGTACTTCCCGGAGTGCAGCTGGGTACCTGTGAACTCGCCCGGTACCTCCGGTAAGTAGGGATCCCAAAGGTGCCCGTTAGCGACGAGGACGCCGTCGAACGTGCCCTCGTCGCCGCGGGAACTGATCACGCGCCAGCCGTTGGAGCCGACCGGGCCGTCTGCGGTGGGCTCGGGGCTGACCGAGACGATTTCGGTCTCGAACGTGATGACGTCGTAGAGCCCGTAGTGGGCGGCGTAGGACTCGATGTAGGCCCGCACCTCGTCCCGTCGCGGGAAGTGCGGGTACTCGGCCGGCATCGGGAAGTCCTCGAAATGGGTCATCTCCCGCGAGGTAATCAGGTGCAGCGCGTCGTAGTCGGTGTGCCAGTGCCCGCCGACCCGGTCGGACTTCTCGAAGCACTCGACGTGATAGCCGGCCTGACGGAGCTGCTGCAGGGCGGAGATTCCGGCGGCGCCCGCCCCGATGACGCAGTAGCGCGGTGAGGTCATGCCGCGAGGCTTCTATAGTTGACCGACCCGGTAAAGCCTTGATCGGCAAGAGACTCCAGAGGATTTCCCTATAGCACCGAGGGCGCGCTGTGACCCTTCAGCAGCTGACGTACTTCCTCGCCGCGGTCGAACACGGCTCCTTCTCCGCGGCCGCGCACGCTCTGTACATTGCTCAACCCAGCCTCTCCGAGCAGATCAAGCGCCTGGAGAACGAGCTCGGCGTCACGCTCTTCGTCCGCACCAATCGGCGCCTGGTCCTGACCGAGGCCGGCCAGATCCTGCTACCCGAGGCGCAGCGCACGCTCGCGGCGGCGCGCGAGGCCGCCGACTCGGTGCGCGGCGTACGCACGCTCGCCGGCGGCACGGTCGCTTTCGGCACGTTCAGCAGCGCGCATCACCTGCTGCTCACCGAACTGATCGCCGACTTCCGGGCCCGGCACCCGCAGGTTCGCGTCCGGGTGGTCGGCCTCAACTCCGCGGAGGTTGCCGACGCTGTCCGGGACGGCACGCTCGAGGCCGGCCTCATCGCGTTGCCGGTCGACGACCGGGGCCTCGACGTCAGCCCGGTCGTGTGGACGAGCGAGGCGGTCTACCTCAGCACCGACGCCGCGCGGGTGCGGCGACCGATGACACCGGGCGGGCTGGCGGGTGCTTCGCTGATACTGCCCGAAGCGCGGTGGGGCAGCGCCGATCCGACCCGGCATCAACTGCTCGAACGCATGCAGAAGGCGGGCACGACGCTCGCGCCGGTGGTGGAGGTCGAGTCGCCGGCCTCGGCGCTCGCGTTGGCGGCCCGCGGCGTCGGCGACACGATCATTTCCCTCCCGCTGGCGCAGTACCTGGGCTACACCGATCGGCTGCGCTGGGTCTCGCTCGACCCACCGCTGCACGAGACGTTCGCCTTCGTGACCCGCCGCGCGGCACACGTCTCGCCGGCCACCCGCCGGCTCATGCAACTCGCCCGACAGCACCTGCGAAGCATCGGTCCCTCTAAGGACGCCCCGAATGCGGGGACGGTCTCGGGCTGACTCGTATGCGGGAAAGGCCGCCCGGTTCGTCTGTTGGCCGGTCGCCGACGCGGTGCGAGTATCGCCGGGAGCCGGACGCGTCCGGTGCCCGGCCTGGCCGGTGGGGGTGGTCCATCGTGGACGTACGAGTCAACAACCTGGAACGCGAGGGCGAGCGTCGGCCGTTCGCGGCGCACGGGCAAGCCCTGCTCGGCACCGCCGGGGCGGCCACCATGGTGCGGCTGGAGTTCGAGCCGGGCTGGCGCTGGTCGAACGACATCAAGCCGATCGTCGGGACGCAGTCGTGCCAGACGCATCACCTCGGCTACGTGCTGTCCGGGACAATGCAGATTCGGCTGGAAGACGGGACCGAGCAGACGATCCGAGCCGGCGACCTGATCGACATCCCGCCCGGGCACGATGCGTGGGTGGTCGGCGACGAGCGGTGTGTCTCGATCGACTTCTCGGCCGACGCGACCCGCTACGCCCGCCCCGACGTCGCGAACCTGGAGCCGGCCGAGGACGCGCAGATGGCCCTCGTACGGCGCGGCTATGCAGCGTTCAACGCCGGCGACCTCGACACGCTGCGGTCGTTGCTGTCGCGCGACGTCGTGCAGCACGTGCCCGGCCACAGCCAGCTCGCCGGCGCCTACAAGGGCATCGATGCGGTGCTGGGCTACTACGGCAAGCTCGCCGAGCTGACCGGAGGCTCATTCCGGGCCGACCTGCTCGAGACGCACGGCGACCGGCAGGGCCACGTCATGGCGTTGCACCAGATCACGGCGACCCGCGACGGTCAGACGCGGGTGACGCGCGGCTCGATCCTGTTCACTTTCCTCGGCGACAAGGCGACCGACCTGCTTGAGCTGCGCAGTGATCTGCCCGGCGACGACGCGTTCTTCGAATGAGGAGGCCTGAGGTTCAGCGGCAGCCACCGTGGTGGCTGCCGCTTTCATGAACGCGCGTCGGCGGCCTTGCGGTTGAGCCGGTCCAGTCGCGTCTGCGATTCAGTGCCCGGCTCGGCGAAGTAGGTGACGACAACCTGTCCGGGGGCACTCGCGACCTGCAGGGCCTCCCAGTGGACGGTGACCTCGCCGATCTCCGGGGAGTGGACGCGCTTGCGGCCGGACGTCTTGGCCCGCACGTCCTGCCGCGCCCACAGCGTGCGGAACTCGGCGCTCTTCAGCGACAGCTCGCCGACCAGACGGGTGAGGCGGGCGTCGTCGAGGTGCCCGGCGACCGACGCCCGCAGCGATGCGACCGTCTCGGCGGCGACGTCGTCCCAGTCGGGGTAGACGGTGCGCGCGGCCGGGTCGAGGAAGACGTGCCGGACGACGTTGTCGGGCAGCCCGTGGTGCAGCAGGTCGGCCGCCGCGTTGCTGGCCAACACGTCCATGAACCGGCCGAGGACGAACGCCGGGCCGCGCGTGCCGGCGACCAGGGCCTGCACGGCGCGCGGCACGGTCTCGACGGTGGGCCGAGCCGGCGCCGGCGCACCGGCGAGTGAGGCGAGGTAGGTGCGTGACTCCTCGTCGAGCCCGAGTACGCGGGACAACGCGTCCAGTACCTGCACCGACGGGTTACGGTCGCGGCCACGTTCGAGGCGGACGTAGTACTCGGCACTGATGCCGGCGAGCATGGCCACCTCCTCGCGGCGCAGCCCGGGGACGCGACGCCGGCCGAGGTCGGGCAGGCCGTGCTCCTCCGGGCGGACCAGTTCGCGCCTGGCCCGCAGGTAGTCACCCAGTAGGTTCTCGCCCATACGCCCGAATGTAGCCGGAGCGGTGAGGTGCCGGGATGGTCCCACGACTACCCCTCTTCGCCCGGTCTGCAACGGCGGGGCGGAATCGCCGACGGTGGGACACATGACAGCAACCACATTGCAGAAGTCCCTTACCGACCGGGTAGCCGTCGTGACCGGCGCGTCGAGCGGCATCGGCGCGGCGACCGCCCGTGCGCTGGCCGCGAACGGCGCGCGCGTCGCCGTGCTGGCCCGCCGCGCCGACCGCATCGAGGCGCTGGCCGCCGAGATCGGTGGCCTGGCCGTCGTCGGCGACGTCACCGGTGACCTGACGCCGGCGGTCGACGCGATTCACGACGGCCTCGGCCGTCCCGACCTGGTCGTCGCGAACGCCGGAGTCATGCTCGCCGCGCCGTTCGAAACCGCCGACCGCGACGAGTGGGCCGCCATGATCGACACCAACGTCCGCGGCCTGATCAACACCGGCCGCGCGTTCATCGACGACCTGCTCGCGGCAGCCGCCGACGGCCGTCCCGCCGACCTCGTCCACATCGGGTCGATCGGGGGACACGACGTGTTCCCGACCTACGCCGTCTACGGGGCGACCAAGGCTGCGGTGGCCCACCTGACCCGCAACCTGCGCGCCGAACTCGGACCCCGCGGCGTCCGCGTGCGCAACGTCGAGCCCGGACTGACCGACACCGAACTCGGCGATGGGATGAAGGACCTCGACGCCCGCGAGTTCCTGACCGATTTCCGCGACAAGGTCGGCTCGATCCCGCCCACCGACGTCGCGGACACGATCGCCTGGTCGGCCGCGTTACCCCCGCGGGTCAACGTCGCCGAGCTGATCGTGTTGCCCACCGGCCAAGGCTGACAAGCCTGCCTAACCCGTCGGATTCTGCTGTGATTTCGGGTCTTCCTCGGGGTCATTGAGCGACCTATACTCAGCCGCGCTGAGCAAACAGCTGCGCCTGGAACGCCGTCGGGCAGAGCCTGACGGCGGCGGGGTCAAGGCGGCGACGGGGCAGGCGATGGGGATCGCGGTTACCGGGACAGTGGCCAGCTGGCCGCGCACCACATTCAGCGTGGACGTGGTCGATTCGGAAAGGCGATCAGCCCGGCTGCGTTCCGTGGGCCGACTCGACCGGCTCGGCGGCGACATGCTCGCCGCGCTGCTGACCGCCCAGCAAGAAGCCGGCGTGCGCTACCTGCGGCTGGACGTGTCCGGGGTGACCGGCGTCGACACGGCCGGCCTGGCTGCCCTGACGTCCGCCCACCAACGCTTCCTCGACCTGCGCGGAACGCTGGTGCTGACCAGCCTGAGCCAGCCCCTGCTAGAGGCCGTCACCGTGGCCCAGCTCGACGACGTGCTGCTGACCGTCAAGGCGCCTGCCACACCGATACAAGCGGTACATCCCTGACCGACTCGGAGGCCCCGTGCCCGCCAAACAGCAATCGACAACCAGTTATCTGCAGGTGATGCCGTTCTACGCCGCCGCCGGCGCTCCGCACTGGAACGTGTTCCAGGTCAGCGAGGAGTCGCCGCGCATCACGCTGGCCGGCACCGTCACCACCTGCGAGCAAGCCCGGCGCATGGCCGCGCGCAACCAGTGGCCGTTGCGCATCGCCCAGCAGGCCTGGCAGCAGATGGTCGCCGCCGGAGTCGCCCCCAACCGCGCCCCGGACGGCCTCACCATCATCTGAACGCGCGCCGGCGCTCAGACCGCCATCATCTTCTGGATGGCTTGCCGCGACACGCCTAACTCGCGAGCGACATCGGCCTGGGACAGGCCGCCGTCGATGAGGGTTTGCATCAGGTCGCGACGCTCGGCGGCCAACTTCCGGGCTTGCCGGGTGTGTTCGATCGCCTGCGCGCGCACTTCCTTGATCCGTCGGAATATCTCGTCACGATCGGCAGAATCGGTCATGAACCGAGTATGACAACTCCCGGTTGTCACTGAGCTCGAGCACTGCTACGGCTGGACGCGGGCGGACCGCGCTCCGTCGTCGTCACCGCGCGTCGCGGCGAGCCTGGCGGCGCTTGTTCTCGGCCAGGGTGGACGCGTCGCGTTTGAGCCGACCCGTCGACTTGCGGGGCGGGCGCTTGTCGGTCGCGGGCGCGTCGGCCGCGAGAGTGGATGCGCGGCCGGCGCGTGAAGTCGCGCCCGCCCGTTCGGCTCGGGGCGCCGATCGGGCTTCGGCGGCCGCGGCCAACCGTTCGGTGCGCAGTTGCGCGGCGGACTGGCGGGCGGCCCTGGCCAGCGCCGTGCTGACGCGGGCCAGGGCTCGTTCGAACACTTCCGCCCGTTCGGCGGCGCGGCGGTTGCGCGGGCGGGCTGCGCCGCGGGCGCCGGCCTCGGTCACGCGCGCGGCGGCCTGGCGACGGTACTGGCTCACGTACTTGTCACGGAGGCGCCGCACCCGCAAGTGCAGCTCTTCGAGCTCTTCCTCGCTCAGCGCCGCCAGGGCCGTTCGCTCGGTGTCGCGGGCGACGGCCAGCTCGGCCTCCGACAAGGATCCATAGAGTGTGTCCACGGCACACGACTCCCTCCGGTCGGCAGATCAATTACATGCCGGACGCCTGACCGTGACAAGCCTCGTCAGCTCGCGACCAACGGATCGGCATCGGCCTCGTCATCGATGATCAGAGTGCGGGCGCCGATCGCCGCCTGTAACGCATCGCCCACGGGCAAGAAGACTGTCTGCCGCAGGTCACTGCGCCGCGTAATCCTACAGCCGGGCTGTGGTTCTGCTGCGAGCCGGCCCTGCCTGCACGCCACCACGTGGCCCCGGCCCGGTCACCGCGGTTCCGGGACGTTCGACCGCTGGGCCCCGACTTGCCGCTTGAACCGAGCTCGCATATCGTGGCGATATATCGAATTGATACATGGGCCGGCGGTCGGCTGACGGGAGCTGCGATGAGACGGATCGACTACGACACCGAGCAGTACCAGGACTACGCGCGCGGCCGCGCACTCACCGAGCAGCAGCGGCAGGTATGGATCAGCGCCTTCGCAGCAGCCCTGCCGGAGCGGCGTCCGCTCGCGGGGCTGGACGTCGGCTCAGGGACCGGCCGGTTCACCCCCGCGCTGGCGCGCGCGTTCGGGCCGGTCACCGGCGTCGAGCCGTCGATCCGCATGCGCGAGATAGCAAAGGCGCAATCCCAGCCGGCCGGCGTCCGGTATCTGGCCGGCTCCGCCGAGGACATACCGGTGCCGTCCGGCAGTGCCGACTACGCGCTCATGTTCTTGTCCTGGCACCACGTCCAGGACAAGCCGCGGGCCGCCCGCGAGTTGGCCAGGGTGCTCAGGCCCGCCGGACGGCTGCTGCTGCGCGCGAACTTCTGCGACCACCATCCCCGGCCGTGGTGGCTGGAGCACTTCCCCCGCGGGTACGAGGTGGACGCCGCCCTGTTTCAGCCGCTGCACGAGGTCATCGCAACGTTCACGTCGGACGGCTGGCGCGTCGCCAGCTTCGGCACGGTTGTCGAGCCGTCCCCCGGCTCCCGCGCCGACATGCTCGAGCGGCTGCGCCTGCGCACCCTTTCGTTCTGCGGTCAGCTAAGTCCCGACGAGCTGGACGCCGGCTTCCACCGCCTGGAGCAGGCCGTCGCCGCAGATCCGGACGCGCCGGCGCCGGCGCTTTCCGAGCCGCTGCTGACGCTCGAACGGTCCGAGTAATGCCACCGACGCCTGATTGACTGCGTTGCCGGGGATCCCGGCCGCCCGCGATACCGAACCCGGCGCCACCACGACCCGAACCTCGTCGCGGTTCGGGCCACCGGCGGTCTTCCGCGACGGGCGGCCGATGCCAACGGCGACCCGGTCGAACGGGAGCGACCTCGCGACCAGCACGTTGGGCGCACGGGCGGACAGTGGCATGCTTAGCCCGGTTTACACGCCGTCTACATGTCGCGTGGCCGAGATTATGGACGAAAGTGCGAGGACGACACCGACGATGGGCCGTGCCTACGACGTGCCGGTGCCGCTGAGCCCCTTCGTGGGTCGCAGCGTTGAGATGCACGATCTGGACGCCGCGCTGCGTGATCATCGCCTGGTCACGTTGCTCGGCACCGGCGGTATCGGGAAGACCCGGCTGGCCCTTGAGGTCGCGGCGAGGTGGCAGGAGATCGTCGACGAGGTGATCGTCGCGGACTTCGCCGCGCTGCAGACCGACGACCTCGTCGACGGCGCCCTGCTCGAGGCGGCCGGGCTCGGCTCGCAGTCCGGGCGCGCCGCCCTCGAAGCGACGATCGAGCACCTGGCCGGCCGTCGCGCGCTCGTCGTGCTCGACACGTGCGAGCACGTGCAGGCGTCGGCGGCGCAGATGGCCGAGCGGCTGTTGCGCAGTTGCCCGGCGGTGCGGGTGCTGACCACCAGCCGGGTCCTGCTCGACGTGCCGGGTGAGGTCGCCTGGCCGGTGCCGCCGCTGCGAACCGCCCGAGACGACGACAGCGACGAGACCCCACCGGACGCAGTCGCCCTGTTCGTCGACTGCGCGGCGCGCGCCCGGCCGGGGTTCCGGCTGGACCCGTGCACGTACGACGCCGTTTCACGGATCGTGCGCGGCGTCGACGGCATACCGCTCGCGATCGAACTTGCGGCGGCGCGCCTGCGCGTCCTGACGCTGGACGAGATCGCGTCGGGATTGTCGGACCATCTGCGCCTGCTCGGCGGCGGCCCGGTCACAGCCGAGCGCCACCAGACGATGCGGGCGTCGCTCGACTGGAGCTACGCGCTGCTCGATGCCCGGCTGCGCGGCCTGTTCGCCCGGCTGTCGATCTTCGCGGGCGGCTGGACGTTGCCGGCGGCCGAGGCGGTCTGCGCGACCGATCAGCTACCCGCCAGCTCGATGCTCGACGCGATCGCGGCCCTCGTCGATCGCTCGCTCGTGATCGCTCAACCCGACGGCCCGGTCACGCGCTACCGCATGCTCGACTTCGTCCGGCAGTACGCCTGCGAGCGACTGTCCGACGACCCCGCAGCCCACGAGGTCGCCGCGCGGCACCGGACGTTCTATCGCGACCTCGTCCAGCGGGCCGACTGCGGACTGTGGGCGCTCCAGCCGGAGGGCCGGTCGCGCCTGGACGCCGACGCGCCGAACCTGCGGCAAGCCGTCGCGCACGCGATCGCCGACCGCGACGCCGATGCGCTGCGGATGGTCGGCGCCCTGGCGCTGTACTGGCGCGAGCGCGGTCGGCTCGAAGAGGGCATCCGGACGATCGAGCAAGCCCTGTCCGCCGTGCGGCACAGCCCGTCGGCGCCGCGCGCGTTGGCACTCGCGGTGCTGTCCACGTTGTGCACCTGGCGAGGCGACTTCGCCCGTGCCGCATCCGCCGCCTACGAAGCGATCGCGATGGCGGAGGCGATCGGCGACGCCCGCGCGCTGTCGCACGCGCTGGGCCGGCTGGGCTGTCTGGTCGTGCTCTCCGAACCGGCGGCCGGGGATCCCATGCTGGGCCAGGCGGTCGAACTCGGCCACCGGGCGGCCGACGACGTGGCGCTGGCCGACGCGCTCGTCTGCCTCGCCCTCAGCGCGCACTTCCGCGACGACCGCGCTGCGATGACGCGGCGGGCCGACGAGGCGATCGCGGTCGCCGAACCGCGCGGCTACGACAACGACGTGCGCTGGTGTCTGTGGTGTCTCGCGCACGGCGCGCTGGCCGCGGGGGAAGTCGACGCGGCCCGGGCGTTCGGAGAGCGCGCGCACGGGTTGCTGACCGGCCAGGACCCGTTCGGGCACATGTGTGCGGTCGAGATCCTGTCCATAGTGGACGCTCTTTCCGGCGATGCGACCGCGGCGATGCGACGGGCCGAGGCGGCGCTGGAGCGGGCCATGCAGGAGGCCGGCCGGCTCGCCGCCGGCGTGGTCATGCACGCCTTGGCGGTGGCGGCCCTGGCGGCGGACGACGCGCCGGTCGCGAGGTGCTGGGCGAGTCGGCTGTACGAGCACGAGGCACAGGGCGCCGGGTATCTCGCCTGGCACGCGCAGGAAGTGCTGATGCGGGCCGCGCTGGCCGACGGCAGATCGGCCGCCGCCCGCGAGCACGCCGACGTGCTGATCGACGTCGCCCGCAAGCTGAACAACCACCGGGCGATCGCCATTGCGCACACGGGACTGGCCCGGGCGTCGCTGCTCGACGGCGATCACGCCCGCGCCGAACTGCTGGCCCGCGATGCGCTCGGCGAGCTGAACGAGCGGCGCTGGCCGATCGACGCCGTCGCGGCGCTCGAGACCGTCGCGGCGGCTGCGGTGACCGCCGGACGCGCTGAGCAGGCGGCCCGGCTGTTCGGCGCGGTGACGGAGCAGCGCGCGGCGCTCGGCGTCGTCCGGGTGCCGCCGGAGAAGGCCTTGTGGGACGGCTATTCCGCGATGACGCACGACACGTTAGGGGCGGCGAGGTTCGCCGCAGCCGTCGGCCAGGGTGCGCGTCTGTCGATGGACGAGGCCGTTGCCTATGCACGTCGCGGTCGGCGCCGGCACCGGCGGGCGGTGGGTGGGCGGCACGGCCTGAGTCCGGTCGAGGAGCAGGTCGCGCACCTCGCGGCCGGCGGTCGCAGCAACGTGCAGATCGCCGAGGAGCTGTTCATCTCACGCAGCACGGTGAAGGCGCATTTGTCGCATATCTACGCGAAGTTGGGAGTCGCGAATCGGGTCGAACTCGCGCGCGTCGCCTCGGGATGGACCCGCTGAAGTTGCGAAACCTGGCCAGGTGGCCGATGTGAGCGCAGGCACCGAAACCTAGCCTTTGACCGCATGACGGATGATGTCGTGTCGTTCCGCGCTCCCCTTTCGCAACATCGAGAGCTGTCGTTCTCGCCGCCGGCCGGGGAGTTTCGCGCGTTCCGGGACGGCCCGCGCGACATCAACGAAGGCGTGCGGCGGCGCCTGGAGAAGGCCCTGCGCCGGCTGCAGCGCGGCGAGGAATTCCTGGAGGACGAGCCGGACCGGGCGAGCGAGCTCATCCGGGCCGCGCTGGGCTACGCGCGCATCGGGCAGAACAGCGCGCAGGACGCCATCGCGCGCATCTACCTGACCGTGCTCACCGAACAGGGTCTCGCGGCCGCCCTGCCGTCCCTCGTGTCGATATTCGCGATTCCGGTGACGCTCGACGTCGTCCCGGCCCGATTCGCCCAACCCGTCGAAGCGGCCGCCTACTTCTTGATCGCCGAGACGCTGACGATCGCCGGCGAGCAGACCGACGCGACCCGCGCGCACGTCGCCGCGCACATCGCCGGCACGAACGTCGTCATCGAGGTGTCCTTCGACGACGTGTGCGAACCGGGTACGACCGGCCGCGAGCGCCTGGCCCTGCTTCAACCGCGCGTCGAGGCCTTCGACGGAACGCTGCAGGTCGTCGCCCAACCCGGCATCGGCACGCGGCTACGAGCGACGTTCGCGCCGGTGAGTGGCCCGGCCCCGATCTGACGGTCACGCCCACCACGCGGCAATGCCGCGTTCGGCGCCAACTTCTGCGCGATCGGCCCGCCAGCCCGGCCGCGTCCGGACAATTCTGGCGAGGCGTGCACATTGGCCCGGGCTCGCGCACCTGACTCTCGCGCCAGCCGCCTCTGCCTGCGTAGCGTGACTGTCCTTGTCCTGTGCATTAGGAGGGAGCGGGCTATGCAACCGAC
>DATBER010000169.1:0-112040 GCA_036558905.1 Jatrophihabitantaceae bacterium
TCACGGTCACCGTCACCGCCTTGTCGAACGCATGCGCGTCGGTGACCTTCCTGGAAAACTGCGCGATGATCGGCATGCCGACGCCATAGGTCTGCCCATCACCCTGAAACAAGCTGATGTGTACCGGGCTGGTCGGCCCGGCCGGCCGCGCCGACTTGGTGGCCTTGGACGTCGACCCGGCCCGGTTACCCGGTGCCGAGTTCGAGCCGGTCGGCGTCGCGGCCGCCGAATGGCTGTGATCGCGGTTGCCCAGCCGGGCCGCGGTGATGCCGCCGATGAGAGCGACGGCGGCCACCCCGATGACGGTCGCGATCAGCGCTGTGCCGCGCCGGCGCGGCGGGCGCGAGCCTCCGGATCGGCTCGGGCGTCCGGACGATCCGTACGTCGTCGGGCTGCCCCACTCGTCGTAGGGCGGATGCTCGTCGCCGTACATAGTCGAACTCCCGGGGGCTGGCCAACCAAAACCTCACGACAATAGCTGTCGCCCTGATGAGCAGCCTCGGCGGCTCGGTCCGGTCAGGAGGCGGCGATGCGCAGCCAGGCCGCGGCCGGGGCCATCCGGACGGAGTTGCGGCCGGCCCGCTTCGCGTCGTACATCGCGTCGTCGGCGGCGCTGAGCACGTCGTCGACCGAGGCGCCGTGCTCGGGGCACAGGGCCACGCCGATCGACGCGGTGACGGCCAGTGGCGTGTCGTCGCCAGGCACCGCGATGGCCAGCGACTCGATGCGCCGCCGCAGCCGCTCGGCAGCGTGTTCGGCGCCGGCCCGGTCGGTGTCGGGCAGTACGGCGACGAACTCCTCGCCACCGAACCGGCCCACCGCGTCGTACCCGCGCAGCTCGTCGGACAGAACGGCGGCCACCGACTTGAGCGCGACGTCGCCGGTCAGGTGCCCGTGCTGGTCGTTGATGTGCTTGAAGTGGTCCATGTCCAGCACGAAGATCGCCGCGCTGCCGTCCCGCTGGCTGGCCCGCCGGACCTCGCGCTCGGCGACCTGCCGCCAGGCCGCGGCGTTGAGCAGGTCGGTCTTGACGTCAGTGGTCGCCGCCTCGACCAGCTGCCGCAACAGGGCCTGGTGCTGCAGCAAGAACACGGCCGGCAGCACGAGTACCGCCGCCCACGGCGCGTACAGCACCGACAGGGCCGTCACCGCGCCGAGACCCAGTGTGGCCACGTCCAGGCCGTTCTCCACCCAGGACCCGAGCAGGTCGGACGGCCTCCAGCTGCCGCTCGCCAGACCCATCGCCGACGCGACCAGCCCGGTGTTGACGCAGAAGTAGACGGCAATCACGACCGCCAGCGCGGCCACGGTGCTGCCGGCGCCGGCCGCTCGCCCGTCCACTCCGAACACCCGCACCGCGGCGGACGCGGCGAAGCAGGAGATCACGATCGTGCCGAACGTGTAGACGTAGCGGTGCAGCCGCGGCCGCGTGTCGGCGTTCGCGTGCGCGTAGATCCACATCAGGACGTAGCCGAGCGCGGCCACAGCGAGCGCCAGCGGGATGGGCAGAAGCACGACGGCGGCGATGGTCCAGACCGAGTCGACGCTGACGAAGACGGCGCCCTGCGACAGACCGAGCAACCGGCGAGCCCGACCGAGCCGCTGGGTCGCGACGTAGTAGGCGATCGTGAGACCGGCCAGCAACAGGAACCGGGCAACGTCGATGCCGGAAACCGGCGTTGTGGCCGCAGCCAGGACGGTGAGCGCGAGCGCGACAGCGTCGACAAAGAGGACCAGCGCGATGACACGCCGCGCAGACGCCCATAGGCCCCAATGGCGGATCGGCGTCATGCGCACTCGTTTCACGGGATCCCCGTTCGCTGCCACACTGAAACCGACGAGTAGGTCGACACTCGTTTTACAACAAGCTATCGCACCGCCGAGCCCGTGTCATCGAGAGGTGACCGGTCCAGTGCAGCTTGTGATTGGAGGTGATGGCGGTGCTGACCAAGGAGTGGCCGTAAATACACATTGGAAATTGCGACGCACGATCGGAGGTGACGACCATGCAGTCCAAGGAATGGCCGTAAATCAAACGCGTATCGCTCGCTCGACGACCGTGATCGGAGGTGACGACCGTGCGGGCGCAGTCCAAGGAATGGCCGTAGATACAAGTGATTCAGGGCCTCTCGAGCAGACCCCGTAACTGCTCGAGGACGCACCGGTCGGGCGCGGTGATTGACTGCCATCGGCACTCTGGTGTCTCGGGGGGATTCCAGAAGCGGGCGACAGCTCGGTTAAGCGCCCGACAATGCGACCTAGACCGAGCGCAATCAGCCGGGCGACGCTCGGTATTTGCGACGTGGCACAGATGCGCCAGTGACACTTTTCGAGAATGCGCGCCTATGCGTGAGGCGACTAGTGCGGAATCGGTAACGGACCGAACTAGCGCGAGTACGTGCGTCCCTTCCAGGCCGCGCCCCGACCTTGCCAGTGCTGGCGCGCTGAGTCGATCGTCATCGACAGATACAGCACCGCGGTGAACGGCAGGGTGAACGCGAGCAGAACAGGCTGGCGGTAGTAGCGCAGCATCGGCCCGAACGTCGCCGCCATGATCAGCCAGGCGGCCCCGCCGAACGCGGCTGCGACGGCGCCGCCGAACAGCCCGGCCACCGGCGCGACGAACACCAGCGCCAGCCCGAGCACGGTGCCGACCAGCAGCAGCGCCGAGTAGCGCAGTTGCGAAAAGGCGCTGCGAGCCACCATCTGCCACAAGTCGGCCAGCCGGGGGTAGGGCCGGACGCTGTCGACGAGATCGGCCAATCCGAGCCAGATCCGCCCACCCGACCGCTTGACCAGCCGGGCGATCGCCACGTCGTCGATCACCGCGCCGTGCACTGCCTCCAGACCGCCGGCCCGTTCGAGCGCGGCGCGCCGGGCCAGCGAGCAGCCGCCGGCTGCTGCCGCCGTCCGGGCGCGCGGCCGGTTCACCCAGCGGAACGGGTAGAGCATCGCGAAGAAGTACACGAACGCCGGGACGATCAGCCGTTCCCATCCGGTCTGCACGCGCAGCCGGGCCATCTGCGAGACGAGGTCCAGGTCGTTGGTCCCGGCCGCCTCGACCAAAGCGCTGAGCGAGCCGGGTTGGTGGGCGATGTCGGCGTCGGTCAGCAGCAGGAAGTCGACGTCGCCCGCGGCGGCGATGCCGCACCGCAGCGCGTTGAGCTTGCCGGTCCAGCCGGGCGGTGGCTCGACGGCGGAGACGACCTCGGCGCCGGCCGCCCGAGCCAGGTCACCGGTGCCGTCGCTGCTGGCGTCGTCGACGACGATCACCCGAACCGGACCGGCGTAGTCCTGGGCGAGCAGGGTGGGCACGGTCTGCGGCAGCATCGCCGCTTCGTCGCGGGCCGGGACGATCACCGCGACCGACGGCCATTTCGCGGGTGGGCGGCCGGCCGGCAAGCGCTGATCGGTACGCCAGAAGCGCCCCTGCGCCAACGCCAGCCAGAGCCAAGCCGCGAGCGACGCCGCCGCCATCCAGCCCAGAACGGTCACGGGCGCGACTGTTCCACATTCCCCCAACGCAGCGCCCACGGCTCGAGGTGGCGGTAACCGCGCACGGCCACGTGCCGCAGCCGCTGCACGACGAACTCCGGCCGCTGCGCGAGCGACTCGGCCAGCGCCCGGTCGACCAGCACCGTGCCGGGCCGGGCCAGGCCGGTCAGCCGGCTGGCGATGTTGGCCACCTCGCCGGCCACGTCGCCGTAGCGCCACAGCACCTCGCCCGCGGCCAGGCCACCACGCAGGTCGGGCAGTTCGGCGTCGCCGGCCGCGTACTCGACCAGGTGCAGGGCGATGCGGGCACCGTCGCCCGGATCGTCGGCCGCGAACAGCACCTCGTCGCCCAGCGTCTTGACGATGCGTGCGCGGTTCTCGGCGATGACGTCCGACGCGGCCGCCTCGAACCGCTCGAGCAGGGCGGCCAGCTGGTCCTGGGTGAGCCGCCGGGTCAGGTCGGTGTAGCCGGTCATGTCGAGGAAGCCGACCACCGCCGGGTGGGCCGCGGCACCGGCGGCCGGGCCGAGCACCCGTCCGGCGTACGCGGCCAGGTGCCGGCGCCAGGCGAACGCCTGCACCTGTTCCAGCAACGGCATGACCTCGCCGACGAACCGCCCGACGTCACCGTCGGGCAGTGCCTCGGGTCGATCCCGGATCAGCCCGGCCAGCACGCCGGCCTGCCACTCGGCCAGCCGCGACATCGTCTGGCCGACCATGCGGGTCACCGACGTCTCGGCGCTCTGGTCGATCACCTCGTAGTCGATCAGCGTGCGGACGATGCGCAGCGCGGCGACGTCGCCGTCGGTGAACATCACCTCGTCGTCGCCGGCGTGCGCGAAGCCCAGGGCGTGCCACAACGCGGCGGCCTCGTCGAGCGGCATGTCCGCCGCGGCGGCTGCCTCGCGACGGGTGTAGCGGCGCGGCCCGCCGAGCAGGAGCTCCTCGATCCGCTCCGGCCCGGCTGCGGCACGGGGTGCGCCGACCGGAGGTCCAGGCGCCTCCGGCGAGGCCGCGGCACGCGGCGCGCCGACCGGAGGTCCAGGCGCCTCCGGCGGCTCGGTCATGTCGTGTGGACGATCAGCACGTCGATACCGGCGCGCCGGGCCACGTCCGCGGGCACCGAGCCGAGGATGCGACCGGCCAAGGTGTTCAGCCCGACGCTGCCGACGACGAGAAGGTCGGCCTTGCGGACCTCGGCCACGTCACGCAGCACGTCCACCGGCTTACCCTGCACCGCCTCGGTCTCGACGTGACGGGCGCCGGCGGCCACGGCGCGATCCTGCCCCTGACGCACCACGGACTCGGCCGGCGACGAGCCGACGATCTGGTACGCGTCGCTGCCCAGCGTGTCGATGTCGCGCTGGTCGACCGGTTCGGGCTCGTAGGCGGTGACGATCACCAGCAGCGCGTCGGAGTCGGCCGCCACCGCCGCCGCTCGGTCGACCGCGCGGTAGGACGTGTCGGAGCCGTCGGTGCCGACGACGATCGTGCGGTAGGCGCTCATGGCGGCCAGCATGCCCAAACCGCGGTCGCACTACCGTGAGACACACCTGACTGCCCGCGAGGAGGAGCACACATGACTCAGGCGCAGATCGGCGTCACCGGCCTGGCCGTGATGGGACGCAACCTGGCCCGCAACCTGGCCCGGCACGGACACGTGGTCGCGCTGCACAACCGCTCCCCCGAGCGCACCCGGTCGCTGGTGGCCGATCACGGCGACGAGGGCACGTTCGTGCCGAGCGAGTCGATGGCCGACTTCGTCGCCTCGCTGGAGAAGCCGCGGGCGGTCATCGTCATGGTCCAGGCCGGCGCCGCCACGGACGCCGTGATCGACGAGCTCGTCCCGCTGCTGGACGAGGGCGACATCGTGATCGACTGCGGCAACGCCCACTTCCTCGACACGCGCCGGCGCGAAGCGGCGCTGCGCGAGCACGGGCTGCACTTCGTCGGCTGCGGCGTCTCGGGCGGCGAGGAGGGCGCACTGAACGGCCCGTCGATCATGCCCGGCGGGTCGGCCCAGTCCTACCGGAAGCTCGGGCCGATCTTCGAGTCGATCGCGGCTTCGGTGGACGGGACGCCGTGCTGCGTGCACGTCGGCCCGGACGGCGCCGGCCACTTCGTCAAGATGGTCCACAACGGCATCGAGTACGCCGACATGCAGCTGATCGCCGAGGCCTACGACCTGCTGCGCACCGGCCTGGGTGCCTCGGCGGGCGACATCGCGAAGATCTTCCGCACCTGGAACGAGGGCGATCTCGAGTCGTTCCTGATCGAGATCACCGCCGACGTGCTGGCCCACGTCGACGCGGCGACCGGGCAGCCGTTCGTCGACGTGGTGCTCGACCAGGCCGAGCAGAAGGGCACCGGGCGCTGGACGGTGCAGAGCGCCCTCGATCTGGGCATCCCGATCACCGGCATCGCCGAGGCGACGTTCGCCCGGTCGCTGTCCGGGCACGCTTCACAACGGGAGGCGGCCCGCGCGGCGTTCGGCACCGACACCACGCCGTTCGACCTCGACGTCGAGGATGTGCGTCGCGCCCTGTACGCCTCGAAGGTGGTGGCCTACGCGCAGGGCTTCGACCAGATCGCCTCGGGCAGCGATAAGTACGACTGGAACATCGACCGGGGCGCGATGGCCACGATCTGGCGGGGCGGTTGCATCATCCGGGCCCGGTTCCTCAACCGCATCCGCGAGGCCTACGACGCCGACGCGGGGTTGCCGTCGCTGCTGGTGGCGCCGTACTTCGCCGACGCGGTGCGGGCCGGCGTGGACTCCTGGCGGCGGGTGGTGGCCGCGGCGGCCGGGGCCGGCATCCCGACGCCGGCGTTCTCGTCGTCGATGGCCTACTACGACGGGCTGCGCCGCGACCGGTTGCCGGCGGCGCTCATCCAGGGCCTGCGCGACAACTTCGGGGCGCACACATACCGGCGCGTCGACCGGGACGGCACGTTCCACACCGAGTGGGCCGGCGACCGCTCCGAACGGCCGGCCTGATCCGGTTTTGGTCACCAGGCCGGTTATATGAGACCTGGTGACCAAAACCGAGTGGCGCTCACCCACCGGACGACGCTCACCCACCGGGCGAGGGCGCGCTCACTCGCCGGACTGCGCTCACCCAGCGGACGACGCTCACCCACCGGGCGAGGGCACGCTCACTCGCCGGCGGGCAGCTCCACGTGGCCGCCGAACGCCTGCCGCATCGCCGACAGCAACTTGTCGGCGTACAGGGCCTCGCCGCGGCTGGAGAACCGGGCGAACAGCGAGGCCGACAGCACCGGGGTCGGCACCCCCTCGTCGATCGCCGCCTTGACCGTCCAGCGCCCCTCGCCCGAGTCGGACACCCGGCCGGCCAGCCCCTCGAGCTGCGGGTTGACCGCCAGGGCCCCGGCCGTCAGGTCCAGCAGCCAGGACGCGATCACCGAGCCGCGGCGCCACACCTCGGTGACCGCGGCGATGTCCAGGTCGTACCGGTAGTACTGCGGCTGCTCGATCGGGGCGATCTCGGCCGAGTGCTCCTCGGCCTTCTTGCCGGCATCCGCATGGGCCAGCACGTTCAGGCCCTCGGCGTAAGCGGCCATGATCCCGTACTCGATGCCGTTGTGGACCATCTTCACGAAGTGGCCGGCCCCGTTCGGCCCGCAGTGTAGGTAACCCTGCTCCTCGCGGCTGGGCTCGCCGGTCCGGCCCGGGGTGCGCGGCGCGCCCTGGACGCCCGGCGCGATGCTGGCCAGCAGCGGATCCAGATGATTCACGACGGAATCCTCGCCGCCGATCATCAGGCAGTACCCGCGCTCGAGACCCCACACGCCACCGCTCGTGCCGATGTCGACGTAATGGATGCCCTTCGGCTGAAGCGACGCGGCCCGGTCGATGTCGTCGCGGTAGTTGGAGTTGCCGCCGTCGATGATGATGTCGCCCGGCTCCATCAACCCGGACATCTCCTCGACCAGCGACCCGGTCGCGCCGGCCGGAACCATCAGCCAGGCCACCCGCGGCTTGTCCAGCTTGGCGACGAAGTCCGCCAACGAGTCGGTGCCACCTGCCCCCTCAGCGGCCAGCGCCTTGATGTTGTCGGCGCTGCGGTCGAAGACGACGGCCGTGTGCCCGTCGCGCATGATCCGGCGCACGATGTTGGCGCCCATCCGGCCGAGGCCGATCATTCCCAGCTGCATGTCATTACCCCTTAGCGGCTCGATAACGGCGGATCAGGGCGTTGGTCGAGCTGTCGTGCGCCAGCCCGCTGTCCGAGGTGAGCTCCGCGGCCACCTTCTTGGCCAGCACCTTGCCGAGCTCGACACCCCACTGGTCGAAGGAGTTGATGCTCCACACCGTGCCCTGCACGAACACGCTGTGCTCGTAGAGGGCAACCAGCTTGCCCAGCGCGGCCGGGGTCAGCCGGTCCAGCAACATGGTGTTGGACGGGCGGTTGCCGTCGAACACCCGGTGCGGCACCAGCCACTCGGGCGTGCCCTCGGCGGCCACCGCCTCGGCGGTCTTGCCGAACGCCAGCGCCTCGGTCTGCGCGAACACGTTGGCGGTGAGCAGGTCGTGGTGATTGCCCAGCGGGTTCAGCGTGTGCAAGAACCCGATGAAGTCGGCCGGGATGAGCCGGGTGCCCTGGTGGATCAGCTGGTAGAAGCTGTGCTGCCCGTTCGTGCCGGGCTCGCCCCAGTACACCGGCGACGTTTCGTAGGTGACCCGGTCGCCGGCCAGCGTGACGTGCTTGCCGTTGGACTCCATCGTCAGCTGCTGCAGGTAGGCCGGGAACCGCTTGAGGTACTGGTCGTACGGCAGCACCGCCTGGGTCTGCGCCCCGAAGAAGTCGCTGTACCAGACGGTCAGCAAGCCCAGCAGCACCGGCAGGTTCTCGGCGAACGGCGCGGTGCGGAAGTGCTCGTCCATCTCGTGGAAGCCGCCGAGCAGCTCCTCGAACGCATCCGGTCCGATGGCGATCATCGTCGACAGGCCGATCGCCGAGTCCATCGAGTAACGGCCGCCGACCCAGTCCCAGAAGCCGAACATGTTCATGACGTCGATGCCGAACTTCTCGACCTCGGCGGCGTTCGTGGACACGGCCACGAAGTGCTTGGCGATCGCGCTGTCGTCCGTGAGCGCGCTCAGAACCCAATCCCGCGCGGTGTGCGCGTTGGTCATCGTCTCGAGGGTCGTGAACGTCTTGGACGAGATGATGAACAGCGTCTCGGCCGGGTCGAGATCGCGCGTGGCCTCGGCGAAGTCGGTGCCGTCGACGTTGGAGACGAACCGGAAGGTCAATTCGCGGGCGCTGTAGTGGCGCAGCGCCTCGTAGGCCATGACCGGGCCGAGGTCGGATCCGCCGATGCCGATATTGACGATGTTGCGGATCGCCTGGCCGGTGTGGCCGCGCCACTGCCCGGCGCGCACCCGGTCGGCGAACTCGGCCATCCGGCCCAGCACCTCGTGCACGGCCGGCACGACGTCGATGCCGTCGACGCGGATCTGCTCCTTGCGGGGGGCCCGCAGGGCCACGTGCAGGACGGCACGCTCCTCGGTGGTGTTGATCTTCTCGCCGGCGAACATGGCGTCGATGCGGCCCCGCAGGCCCGACTCGTCGGCCAGGCGCAGCAGCAAGCGCACCGTGTCGTCGGTGATGCGGTTCTTCGAGTAGTCGAGATAAATGCCACAGGCGTTCAGGGTGAGCCGTTCGCCACGCTGTGGATCATCGGCGAACAACTCTCGCAGGTGGAGATCGCGCACCTGCGCGTAATGGTCCTGCAGCTCTTTCCACGCGGTTCGGTCGGGCAACGGTGGTACAGCGGACTCGGCCATAAGGCCCCCTCCTGTCGACTAGGCCATCTCAGCATCCCGCTCGGTCTGGACGCCAGCATTACCGGCCCGGTGCTAGTCCGGCATCTGTCAAACAGCTAGCCTCATCGGGTTGTCCCTGACTTGAACAGGTAAGGATCTGGCAGTGACCACTGAGCGGCCAAAGCTGTCCGTCATCGGCACCGGCTACCTGGGCGCCACCCACGCGGTGTGCATGGTCGAGCTCGGCTACGACGTCATCGGACTGGACGCCGACGAGGAGAAGATCGGCCGGCTGAAGAAGGGCGAGGCGCCGTTCTTCGAGCCCGGGCTGCCCGAGCTGCTGACCAAGCACGCCAGCAGCGGCCGGCTGCGCTTCACCACCTCCTACGAGGAGGTCGCCGAGTTCGCCGACGTGCACTTCGTGTGTGTCGGCACGCCGCAGAAGAAGGGCGAGTACTCGGCCGACCTGCGCTACGTCGAGGCGGCGTTCACCTCGCTGGCCCCGCACCTGAACCGCAAGGCGCTGGTGGTGGGCAAGTCGACCGTGCCGGCCGGTACGGCCGCGCGCATGGAGAAGCTCATGCGCAGCCTCACCCCGAGCAAGGACGTCGAGCTGGCCTGGAACCCCGAGTTCCTGCGCGAGGGTTTCGCCGTCGAGGACACGCTGCGTCCCGACCGCATGGTGTTCGGCGTCCACTCCGACTGGGCCGAGCAGCAGCTGCGGGCGGCGTTCGCCCCGGTCATCGAGGCCGGCACGCCGGTCATCGTCACCGACTTCGCCACCGCCGAGCTGGTCAAGGTCGCGGCCAACTCCTTCCTGGCCACCAAGATCTCGTTCATCAACGCGATGGCCGAGGTCTGCGAGGCCACCGGGGCCGACGTCACCCAGCTGGCCCAGGCCATCGGCCACGACGCCCGCATCGGACACCGCTTCCTGCGCTCCGGGCTGGGCTTCGGCGGCGGCTGCCTGCCCAAGGACATCCGCGCGTTCATCGCCCGGGCCGGCGAGCTCGGCGTCGACCAGGCGGTGTCGTTCCTGCGTGAGGTCGACGAGATCAACCTGCGCCGGCGGGCGCGCACCCTGGAGCTCGGCCTCGACCTGGTCGACGGCACGTACCGGGGCACCCGCATCGCGGTGCTGGGTGCGGCGTTCAAGCCGAACAGCGACGACATCCGCGACTCGCCGGCCCTGGACGTCGCGGCCTCCATCGGGCGGCGGGGCGGCGACGTGGTGATCTACGACCCGCAGGCGATCGAGAACGCCCGGCGCGTGCACCCCGAGCTGATCTACGTCGAGTCGCTGGACGAGGCGCTCACCGGGGCCGACGTGACGATGGTGCTGACCGAGTGGGACGAGTTCTGCTCGATGGACCCGGTCGCGATCAGCAGCAAGGTCGCGCAGCGCAACATCGTCGACGGCCGCAACGTGCTCGACCCCGTGCAGTGGCGTAAGGCGGGCTGGCGCTACCAGGCGCTGAGCCGGCCGTAGTGGACTCGGTTCTCGCGGCCGATCTCGAGCGGCTGACCCGCGACCGGCAGCGCGAGTGGCGCAGTCCGGGCGTGTCGGCGGCCGTGGTCCGCGACGGATCGATCGCCTGGTCGCTGGGCGTCGGCGCGGCCGACGTGGCCGCACGCGACGTCGCGCCCGACCCGGACACGGCGTTCGCCATCGGGTCGATCAGCAAGACATTCACCGCGTCGCTGATCATGCAGCTGCGCGACGAGGGCAAGCTGGCCCTGTCCGATCCGGTCGCCCGCCACATCGATGTCCCGGCCCACGGCGACCTGACGATCCGCGAGTTGCTCGCGCATGCGTCCGGCCTGCAGCGCGAGCCGGTGGGCGACCTGTGGGACACGCTCGAGGTTCCCGACATCGCGACCGTGCTCAGCCAGCTGGCCGAGGCCGAGCAGGTGCTGCCGGCCCGGCGGCGCTGGCACTACTCGAACCTGGCGTACTCGTTGCTGGGCGAGGTCGTCTCGCGGCTCGACGGCCGGCCCTGGGCGTCGGCCCTGCAGGCCCGGCTGCTCGACCCGCTCGGCATGACCCGCACGTCGCTGGATCCGGCCGGGCCACGCGCCGTCGGCTACTACACCGACCCGCACACCGACCAGGTGAGCCTGGAGAAGTGGCCGGACATGGCCGGGTTCTCGTCGGCCGGCGGCCTGTGGAGCACGGCGTCGGACCTGGCCCGCTGGGTGTCGTTCCTCGGTACGGGCGCCGACGGCGTGCTGTCGGCCGACACGCTCGACGAGATGACCCGGCCCGAGATCATGTCCGACCTGGAGGCCTGGACGCTCGCCTGGGGCCTCGGCCTGGAGCTGTTCCGCCGCGGTGAGCGCCTCCTGGTCGGCCACGAGGGCGCCATGCCGGGCTTCCTGGCCTGCATCGCGATGCGGCGGGCCGACCGGGTCGGGTCCATCGTCTTGTGCAACACGTCGGCCGGCGCCGATCCGGCCGCGCTGGCGCTGGATCTGGTCACGACCGTGCTCGACGCGTCGCCGCCGTTCGCCGAGACATGGCGGCCCGGTCCGCCGGTGCCGGCCGCGCTGGCGCCGCTGGTCGGGCGGTGGTGGTCGGAGGGCGACTCGTTCACCTTCTCCGTCCGCGACGGCCGCCTGGAGGCCCGCAAAGACAGCCTGCCGGCCGGGAAGCCGCCGGCCGTGTTCGAGCCGGCCGGCACCGACCGCTACCGCACCGTGTCCGGCCGTGAGGAGGGCGAGCTGCTGCTGGTCGAGCGCGACGAGTCCGGCGCCGTGGCCCGCATGCGCTGGGCCACCTACCCGTTCACCCGCCAGCCCGGCACGTTCGGCGGCTGAGCGGCGTCAGCCGAGCTTGGCCCGGGTCTCGGCGGCCAGGCCGATGAGCGGGCCGATCTCCAGCGCGGTTTCGGTCGGTTGCAGCACGACCGTGGTCGCCCCGGCCTCGCCGTACCCGCGCACCACGTCAGCCATCTCGTCGGCCGGGCCAGCCACCGGCAGGTAGGCGACGACCTCGTGCGGACGGGGCGCAGCCGCCTGGGCGATGGCCGCACGTACGCCGTCGGGCGTGATGCCGGCGTCGAGCACCAGCCCGTCGGCGATCTCGCCGGCCAGCGCGATCGTGCGGGGCTTGCGGGCCCCGACGAGCAGCGGCGGCACCTGGCTGGGCGGCCAGTCGAGAGTGACCCCGGACAGGTTCACGTACGAGCCGGACGTCGTCACCGTCTCGCCGTGCAGCAACGCCCGCACCGCCGACACCCACTCGTGCAGCAGCGTCATCGGCGACTCGGCGCGGGCGCCGACCTGGGCCATCCAGTCCAGGACGCCGTGCCCGGCGGCCGGCACGAACCGTCCCGGGAACAGCCGGGCGACCGTCGCCAGCTCCATCGCGGCCAGGGCCGGATTGCGAAACGGCACCGGCATCAGGCCCAGGCCGACCCGCACCGATTCGGTCCAGGCCAGGGCGGCCACCGAGGCGGTGAGGCCCCCTTCGAGGAAACAGTCCTCCCACAGCCACACGTCGTCCAGGCCGGCCGCCTGGGCCGAAGTCACGAACGGGCGCAACTGCTCGGGCGGCAACTGCGGACGGAACACGACACCGAGCCGGGGCGAAGTCACCGTCACACCGTAATGGCCGCCGCCGACGTCGGCCGGATGTTCTGGTTCAGGTGGAAGGCGTTGTCCGGGTCGTAGGCGTCCTTGACCGCGGTGAGCCGGGCCAGCTTGGCCGGCGAGTAGGCCCGCCGCACGCCGGCCTCTCCCTCGTCGCCCAGGGCGTTGACGTACGCCCCGGCGGCGAACGGCTCGATCCGGGCGGCCGCCTGCCGGGCCGCCGTCATCCGGGCCTCGTCCTCGTCCGGGTCGGACCAGCGGGTCGCCGCCACGTACTCGTACCGAGTGCCGCGATGCGCGAACGCCGCGGCATCGTCGGGCACGTCGGCGATGGCCCCGCCGTAGGCCTGCAGGCTCACGCTCGGCTGCAGCGGACCGCCGCCCGCCACCAGCTCGTCGATCGCCTCGTCGTAGAGCGCCCGGAAGTAGTGGCCCTTCCAGTAGCGGCGGTAGGAGTGGTCCTGGGCGGAGTCGTCCACACGCTGCAGGTCGAGGTAGGACATCGCCTCCACCCGCGACTCGGCCGGGCGCCCGAGCACCCGCAGCGAAGCCAGCAGCCGTTGCCCGCGGTCCGGGTCGCCGACCCACACGTAGCCCACCGTCACGGCATCCGAGCCGATGGACGCCTCGAACGTGGCCGCCCGGGGCGCCGATGCGCTCAGGTCCCGCCAGCCGCGCAGCACCTCGGCCGCCCGGTCGATCGGATAGGTCAGCTCGGTGCGCAGCGCCTGCGTGCCGATCCGGTGCAGCCGGAACTCGAACGACGTGACGATGCCGAAGTTGCCGCCGCCCCCGCGCAGCGCCCAGAACAGGTCCGGGTGCTCGTCGGCGGCGGCCCGCACGACCGAGCCGTCGGCCGTCACGACCTGGTACGACTCGACGTTGTCGCAGGCCAGCCCGTACTGGCGGGCCAGCCAGCCCATACCGCCGCCGAGGGTCAGCCCGCCGACGCCGGTGTGCGACACGTTGCCGGCCGTCGTGGCCAGCCCGTACCGCTGGGCCTCCCGGTCGAGCGCGCCGAGCAGCGCCCCGCCCTGCACGACGGCCCGCCGCCGCGCCGGGTCGACGTGCACGGCACCCATCGGCGTCAGGTCGATCATCAGGCCGTCGTCCGGGACGGCGTGCCCGGCGATGCTGTGCCCGCCGCAGCGCACGCCGATCTCGAGGTCGAGCTCGCGGGAGGTGCGCACCGCCTCGACGACGTCGGCGACGCTCGCACAACGGGCGATCACCCGCGGCCGCCGGTCGATCATGCCGTTCCACACCCGCCGAGCGGCGTCGTATCCGGCCTGGCCGGGTCGCAATGTCTCCATGCCAACGACCCTGACATCGGCGCGGGCCGCCGATAAGGTCCAATCCGCGGCGCGGATTCAGGTCCAGTTACCGCTGCGCCAGCCGGGCCGCCAGCGCGGCGTCCTTGGCGTGTGCCGTCTCGGCGAGCGCGGCCTGGAAGTCGGCCATCTGCCCCGCCAGCCCCGGATCGGACGCGGCCAGGATGCGCACGGCCAGCAGCCCGGCGTTGCGCGCTCCCCCGATCGACACGGTGGCCACCGGCACGCCGGCCGGCATCTGCACGATCGACAGCAGCGAGTCCATCCCGTCCAGGTAGCGCAGCGGCACCGGGACGCCGATCACCGGCAGGGTCGTCATCGACGCGACCATGCCCGGCAGGTGGGCCGCCCCGCCCGCCCCGGCGATGATCACCCGCAGACCGCGCTCGGCCGCCGACTGGGCGTAGGTGGCCATGTCCAGCGGCGTGCGGTGCGCCGACACGACGCGCACCTCGTGCGACACGTCGAACTCGGCCAGCGCCTCGGCGGCCGCGCCCATGACGTCGAAGTCCGAGTCGCTGCCCATGATCACGCCGACGAGCGGGCTCATACCGGGTCTCCGTTCGCGAGGTAGTCGGCCGCCGCCCGGGCCCGCTGACGCACGTCGGCGAGCGAGTCGCCCAGCGCCGTGACGTGACCGACCTTGCGCCCGGGGCGGAAACCCTTGCCGTACAGGTGAATCTTCACATCCGGCCACCGAGCCAGGCAGTGGTGCACGCGCTCGTCGATGCTGGCCGGCTTGACGTCGTCCGGGCCGGCCAGCAGGTTGGCCATGACCGTGACCGGTGCGGTGGGCGTCGTCGCGCCGAGCGGGTAGTCCAGCACCGCCCGCAGATGCTGCTCGAACTGCGACGTGCGCGCGCCCTCGATCGTCCAGTGCGCCGAGTTGTGCGGACGCATGGCCAGCTCGTTGACCAGCAGCTGGCCGTCGACCGTCTCGAACAGCTCGACGGCCAGCACGCCCACGACGCCGAGCGACTCGGCCAGCCGCAGGGCCAGCGCCTGCGCCTCGTCGGCCCGCTCGGGCGCCAGCCCCGGCGCCGGCGCGATCACCTCGACGCAGATGCCGTCCTGCTGCACCGTCTCGACCACGGGCCAGGCCGCGCCCTGCCCGAACGGCGAGCGGGCCACCACGGCGGCCAGCTCGCGGGCGATCGGCACCTTCACCTCGGCCAGCAACGGCACCCCGGACGACAGCGCCGAGGCCGCCTCGGCCACCGACGACACCACCCAGACGCCCTTGCCGTCGTACCCGCCGCGGGCCGCCTTGAGCACCAGCGGCCAGCCGGCCCGCTCGCCGAACGCGGCCAGCTCGTCGGCCGAGGCGATCGGCGCCCAGACCGGCCCCGGAGCGTCCAGGTCGGTCAGCCGCCGGCGCATCACCGCCTTGTCCTGGGCGTGCATCAGCGCGGCCGCCCCGGGCCGGACGGCGACTCCGGCGTCGGCCAGCGCCGTCACGTGCTCGCCGGGCACGTGCTCGTGGTCGAACGTGACGACGTCACATCCGGATGCGAACGCCTGCAGATCCGGTAACGAGCGGTAATCGCCCACCACGACGTCGGCCGCGACGAGGGCCGCCCCGTCGTCGGGCGAGTCGGCCAGGATTCGTAGCGACTGCCCCAGCGAGATGGCGGCCTGATGCGTCATTCGGGCCAATTGGCCGGCGCCGACCATTCCGACGACGGGCAAACCGGTCCGTGGATCCACGTCGCGAAGAGTAGCCGCCGCCCGCTCCTAAGGTCGGCACAGGCCCGCGGTCCGCGTAGCGGAGATCGCATCCGGGTAGGATCGGGCCATCATGCTCACGACGACTCCACCATCGGTGTTGGATCGGCTTCGCGGTTCGTGGCGAATCCTGCTCAAGGAGGTCGCCGCGTTCGGCGTCGTCGGCGCAGTGTGCTTCGTCATCGAGATCGGCCTGTTCAACCTGCTGCTGCATCAGCACATCGGCCCGATGACGTCCAAGGCGATATCCGCGGGCATCGCCACCGCGTTCGCGTACATCGGCAACCGCCACTGGTCGTTCTCGCACCGGGCCCGCACCGGGCTGGGTCGGGAGACGTCGTTCTTCTTCGGCATCAACCTGATCGCGCTCGTCGCCGGTGAGCTGATCATCGCGTTGTTCGCCTACCCGCTGGGTTACAAGAACGACCACTGGGTGCTGACCGCGGCCAACGTGCTCGGCATCGGCCTGGGCACGCTGTTCCGGTTCTGGGCCTACAAGCGGTTCGTGTTCCTGCACCCGGACAAGGTCAACACCGGCGTGGAAGTGGACGAGCAGCTCGCCGCCTGAGCGGCGTCAGGCGTCCTCGGGGCTGTCCAAGCGGAAGCCCACCTTCAGGCCCACCTGCACGTGGCCGAGTTGACCGTCGACGATGTGCCCGCGGATCTCGGTCACCTCGAACCAGTCCAGCCCGTGCAGCGTGCGCGCGGCCCGGCCGATCGCACCCTTGATGGCGTCGTCCACTCCCTCGCTCGACGTGCCCACGACCTCGGTCACTCGATACGTACGGCCCGGCATCGCTACCTCCTCGGACGGTCCCTGACTCAGGCCGAGCTTGGCGCAGAATCGAGGCCATGGCCACTACCCGCCCCGCTCGCGCCGCCGATGTCGCCGCCGTCCGGCAACTGGTCCACGCGGCGTACGGACACTACCCGCCGATCCTCGGCGTCACGCCCGCCCCCCTGAGCGCCGACTACGCCGCACTCGTCGCGGCCGGCGAGGTGCACGTCGCCGAGCAGGACGGCGCGGTCGTCGGCGCGCTGGTGCTCGAGGCGCACCCGGATCATCTGCTCGTCGAGAACCTGGCCGTGGCCCCGGACGCGCAGGGGAAGGGCATCGGCTCGACGCTGCTGGCGCTGGCCGAGCAGCAGGCCGCGCAGCTGGGGCTGGGCGAGCTGCGCCTCTACACGCACGAGCGGATGACCGACAACCTGGCCTACTACCCCCGGCGCGGGTACGTCGAGACGCATCGCACCGACGACGGCGGCTTTCACCGCGTCCACTTCGCCAAGCAGGTCAGCTCCAGACCGAGCCGGTGATCTTCTCGTAGAGGGCGACGTAGCGGCGGCGGGTCTCGTCGACCACCTCGGGCGGGAGCTCCGGGCCGGGCGGCGTCTTGTCCCAGGTGCCCAGCCCGGTGGCCCAGTCGCGCACGTACTGCTTGTCGAAGCCGTGCTGCCGCCCGCCGGGACGCCAGTCCTCGAACCGCCAGTAGCGCGACGAGTCCGACGTCAGCGCCTCGTCGGCCAGCACCAGCCCGTCATCGGCGCCCATCCCGAACTCGAACTTGGTGTCGGCCAGGATCAGCCCGCGGTCCTCGGCGATCTTGGCACCCACCTCGTAGAGCCGCAGAGTGGTCGCGCGCAGCGCCTCGGCCGGCTCGGCCCCGACCGCCGTCGTCACGTCGGCGAACGTCATCGGCTCGTCGTGGCCCTCTTCAGGCGGCGTCTTGGTGGTGGGCGTGAACACCGCCTCGGGCAGCCGGCCGCCCTCGACCAGGCCGGCCGGCAGCGCAACCCCGCAGACCGAGCCGTCGGCCTGGTACGCCGACCAGGCCGATCCGGCGAGGTAGCCGCGGGCGACGCACTCGATCGGCACCATGGAAAGGCGCCGGCAGCGGATGGCCCGCCCGGCGAACTCGGCCGGCACGTCGTCGGCCGAGATCACGTGGTTGGGCACCACGTCGGCGAGCTGCTCGAACCACCACAGCGACAGGGCGGTCAGTAGCCGGCCCTTGTCCGGGATGGGCGTGGGCAGCACCACGTCGTAGACGGACACCCGGTCGGACGCGACCAGGATCAGCTCGTCCGGACCGTCGGCGTACACGTCGCGGACCTTGCCGCGATGGATCAGCTCCACGGCGACCGTTCTAGCAGATCAGCTCAGGGCTGCCGTCAGGTCGGCGAGCAAGTCATCGACGTCCTCGATGCCCACCGACAGCCGCACCAGGTCGCCGGGCACCTCGAGCGGCGAACCGGTCACGCTGGCGTGCGTCATCCGACCGGGGTGCTCGATCAGCGACTCGACGCCGCCCAGCGACTCGCCGAGCGTGAACACCGAGGTCAGCCCGCACACCTTGACCGCCGCCTCCTCGCCACCGCGGACGGTGAACGACACCATGCCGCCGAACCCGCTCATCTGCCGGGCGGCGAGGTCGTGGCCCGGATGCGACGGCAGGCCCGGGTAGTAGACCTGGCCCACCGCCGGGTGAGCGGTCAGGAAATCGGCGATGCGCGCGGCGTTGGCGCAATGCCGGTCCATGCGCACGCCCAGCGTCTTGATGCCGCGCAGCACAAGGAACGAATCGAACGGCCCGGCCACGGCGCCCATGGCGTTTTGGTGGAAAGTCAGCTGCTCGCCGAGCTCGGCGTTCGAGATGATCGCGCCCCCGACCACGTCGCTGTGCCCGCCCAGGTACTTCGTCGTGGAATGCACGACGACGTCCGCCCCGAGCGCCATGGGCTGCTGCAGGTAGGGCGTGGCGAAGGTGTTGTCGATGACGAGCAGGGCGCCCGCATCATGGGCCAGCGCCGCCAGCCCTTCGATGTCGGCGATGCCCAGCAGCGGGTTGGTCGGCGTCTCGCACCAGATCAGCCGGGTGGTCGGCCGCACCGCGGCGCGCACCGCGTCCAGGTCGGACAGGTGCACCGGCGTGTAGTCGATGCCCCACCGGGTCAGCACCCGGGCCACCAGCCGGAACGTCCCGCCGTAGGCGTCGTCGGGCAGCAGCATGTGATCGCCCGGCGCGCAAACCGTGCGCAGCAGGGTGTCGGATGCGGCCAGGCCGCTCGCGAACGCCAGCCCGCGCTCGCCACACTCCAGCGCGGCCAGCGCCTCCTCCAGGGCGGTGCGGGTCGGGTTCGCACTGCGGCTGTACTCGTACCCGCCGCGCAGACCGCCCACCCCGTCCTGCTTGTAGGTCGATGTCGCATAGATCGGGACGTTCACCGCGCCGGTCAGCGGGTCGGGCTCCTGCCCGGCGTGGATGGCGCGCGTGTTGAAACCGGCTTCATTGCCGGGGGTGCTGGTCACGCCGCCACGATAGTTGCCCGGCGATCGGCCGCGCGATTTCAGCCACAGCCGGCATATAAGTCGGCTGCCGTAGGCTTCCGGGCGATGGGCTACTGGAAATCGGGGCGCGGTCGGTGGACCGCGGTCGGCGGGTCAGTGATCGTAGTCGCGGCTCTCGTGACGATCGTGATGGTGACGACGGATCCGGCGAACAACGAGGACACCGCGGGCGCCGCCCTGAGCAGCGGCTTCTCGCCGAGCGCGTCCACGCCGACGTCCCCGCCGCCGACCAGTAGCAGCGCAGCCAAGCCCGCACCCCACCGACCGACCCTCGCCCCGGCGGCCACGGTCAACGCGGCACTGGGCAAGCTGGCCGGTCAGCTGCCGGCCGGGGGCGTCTCGGTCGCCGCGCTCAACACCAAGACCGGCGCCCGGTTCACGTACGGCGCCACCACCGGGATGCGCACCGGCAGCGTCGCCAAGCTGTTCCTGCTCGAGGCCGTGCTGCTGCAGCATCAGGACGACGGCACGCAGCTCAGCGACTACGAGATGGACCTGGCCACCCCGATGATCGAGAACAGCGACAACAAGGCCGAGTACTCGCTGTTCCTCGACGCCGGCGGCAACGAGGCGCTCGAGGACGCGTTCCCCCGGCTCGGCCTGGACCACACCGTCCCCGGAATCAGCGACCCGGCGCTGACCACGACCGACAGCGCCGACGGCGTCACGCTGGTCGACAACCTGGTGCGCACGAACGGCCCGCTCAACGCGTACTCGCGATCGCTGGCCCTGGGCCTGATGCGCAACGTCGAGAGCGATCAACGCTGGGGAGTCAGCGCAGCGGCCGACCGGGGCTCGACGGTCGCGCTCAAGAACGGCTGGCTGTCAGTCGACAACGACAACGACGCCAGCGAGAACGACGACGGTCGGTGGCTGGTCAACAGCGTAGGCGTGGTGACCGTGCGCGGCCAGCAGGTGGTGCTGGCCGCGTTCACCCAGCACGGCCCGGACTTCGTCAGCGGCGTCCACCTGGTCGAGTCGCTGGTCAAGACGATCACGCCGGCCGTGGTGGCGCGCTGACCAGCGCGCTGGTCAGTGCGAGCCGGCGAGATGCCCCAGGAGGTCCTGCCGGGTGATCACGCCGGCCGGCTTGCCGTCGATGTGCACGAGCAGCGCGTCGGCCGCGCCCAGCGCGTCGATCGCCGCCGACACCGGCTCGCCCGAGCCGATGATGGGCAGGGCGGCCGACATGTGCGGCTCGAGCGGGTCGGCCAGTGACGCCTTGCCGGCGAACAGGGCGTCGAGCAGGGCCCGCTCCGACACCGACCCGACGACCTCACCGGCGGTCACCGGCGGCTCGGCCTTCACCACCGGAAGCTGCGACACGCCGTACTCGCGCAGGATGTCGATCGCCTCGCGCACCGTCTCGTTCGGGTGGGCGTGCACGAGCGGGGGCACATCGCCGGACTTCTGGCGCAGCACGTCGCCGACGGTGACGGTGCCCGATCCCTGCAGGAAGCCGTAGTCGGACATCCACTGGTCGTTGAAGATCTTCGACAGGTAGCCCCGCCCGCCGTCGGGCAACAGCACGACGACCAGAGCGTCCGCACCCAGCCCCACCGCGGCGCGCAGCGCGGCGACGGTGGCCATTCCACACGAGCCCCCGACCAGCAGCCCCTCCTCGCGGGCCAGCCGACGGGTCATCTCGAACGAGTCGCGGTCGGACACGGCGATGATCTCGTCGCAGACGTCGCGGTCGTAGGTGTCGGGCCAGAAGTCCTCACCGACGCCCTCGACCAGGTACGGCCGGCCGGTGCCGCCCGAATACACCGAACCGTCCGGGTCGGCGCCGACGATCTGGACCCGCCCGCCCGACACCTCCTTGAGGTAGCGCCCGGTGCCGCTGATCGTGCCGCCCGTGCCGACGCCCGCGACGAAGTGCGTGATGCGTCCCTCGGTCTGCTCCCACAGCTCCGGCCCGGTCGTCTCGTAGTGCGAGCGCGGATTGTTCGCGTTGGCGTACTGGTTGGGCTTCCAGCCGCCGGGCGTCTCGCGGGCCAGCCGGTCGGACACCGCGTAGTAGGAGCGCGGGTCCTCGGGCGCGACGGCGGTCGGGCACACGACCACCTCGGCGCCGTACGCCCGCAGCGTGTCGATCTTGTCGCCGCTGACCTTGTCCGGGCAGACGAAGATGCACTTGTAGCCACGCTGCTGGGCCACGATCGCCAGGCCGATGCCGGTGTTGCCCGAGGTGGGCTCGACGATGGTGCCGCCCGGCTTGAGCTCGCCGGATTCCTCGGCGGCGTCGATCATGCGGACGGCGATGCGGTCCTTCACCGAGCCGCCCGGATTGAAGTACTCGACCTTGGCCAGCACGGTGGCGTCCAGCCCGGCCGTAACGGTGCGCAGCCGTACCAACGGGGTGTTGCCGATCAGGTCGACCAGCGACTCGTAGTAACTCATGCCGCAGAGGTTAACCTCGATAGTTCGAAGTCCTAGTACCGCGTGGGAGGTGTGCCGTGAGCCGGGCCAGTCGGGCACGCCGCATCGCCGCAGCCGCCGCGTACGGCGGCGGGGGCGTCGGCGCATTGGGCATCGTGGGCGGGGCCGCCCTGTACGGGCTGATCATCGGCGAGACGAAACTCGCCCGTCGGCGCATCCCGCCGGCCGCCGCCGCGCCGCCGTTCGTGCACGGCACGGTGTGGGCCGCCTCCGGGGTCAGCTCGAGCCGTCCGCCGATCCGGGTGGCCATGCTGGGCGACTCCACCGCGGCCGGCTACGGCGTACAACGCGAGCGCGAAACGCCGGGCGCCCTCCTGGCGATCGGCATCTCGGCCGTCGCCCGCCGCCCGGTGCACCTGACGAGCGTCGCCGTGGTGGGCGCCGAGTCGAGCATGCTGCCCAAGCAGGTCGCCGAGCTCGACGCGCCGATCGAGCTGGCCGTGATCATCATCGGCGCCAACGACGTCACCCACCGGATCAAGCCGGCCGAGTCGGTGCGCTACCTCAGCGACGCGGTGCGCGACCTGCGCGGCGACGGTGCCCAGGTCGTGGTCGGCACCTGCCCGGACCTCGGCACGATCCGCCCGCTCGCCCAGCCGCTGCGCTACGTCGCCCGGCGGCTGTCCCGGCAGCTGGCCGCCGCCCAGACGATCGCCACCGTCGAGGCCGGCGGGCGGACGGTGTCGCTCGGCGACCTGCTCGGCCCGCTGTTCGCCCAGCAACGCGACCTGTTCAGCGACGACCAGTTCCACCCGTCCGCGGCCGGCTACGCCCACGCCGCCGACGCGGTTCTGCCCTCGGCGCTGGACGCCCTGGGCCTGCGCACCCGGTCGCGGTCGGCCAGCACGTTCACCACCCGGCGGGCCCGCCCGGTGGCCAAGGCGGCGGTGCAGGCGGCCGCCCACCCGGGCACCGAGGTCGAGGGCACCGAGGTGCACGGCGCCGCGTCCGGACGTCACGGCCGCTGGGCCCGGCTGCGCCGCCGGCGGCCCTGGCGGCGAGTGCCGAGTTCGCCCGAGCAGGCGGTGCCGAGCTCGCCCGGGCAGGCGGTGCCGAGCTTGCCCGGGCGGGCCCGGCCCGTGCCAGACTCGGAGCATGCCTGAAGCCGTCATCGTCGCCACTGCCCGCTCCCCCATCGGCCGCGCCGGCAAGGGTTCGCTGGTCGATGTCCGCCCCGACGACCTGACCGCCCAGATCGTCCGCGCCGCCCTGGACAAGGTGCCGGCGCTCGATCCGGTCGACATCGACGACCTGTACCTGGGCTGCGGGCTACCCGGCGGTGAGCAGGGCTTCAACCTGGCGCGCGTCGTGGCGGTCGAGCTGGGCTACGACTTCCTGCCCGGGGCGACGATCGCCCGCTACTGCTCGTCGTCGCTGCAGACCACCCGGATGGCCCTCCACGCCATCAAGGCCGGCGAGGGCGACGTGTTCGTCTCGGCCGGCGTCGAGACGGTGTCCCGGTTCGCGAAGGGCTCGTCGGACTCCTGGCCGGACACGCACAGCCCGTTGTTCGCCGCGGCCGAGGAGCGCACGGCGCTGGCGGCCCAGGGCGGGGTGGAGTGGCACGATCCGCGGGCGGACGGCGGGCTGCCCGACATCTACGTCCCGATGGGGCAGACCGCCGAGAACCTGGCCCAGCTCAAGGGCATCGCCCGCGAGGACATGGACCACTTCGGCGTCCGCTCGCAGAACCTCGCCGAGCAGGCCATTAAGGACGGCTTCTGGGCCCGCGAGATCACCCCGGTTACAACGCCGTCCGGAGCCGTCGTGGACGCCGACGACGGCCCGCGGCCGGGCGTCACCTACGAGGCGGTGTCGGCGCTCAAGCCGGTGTTCCGGCCGGACGGCCGGGTGACCGCCGGCAACTGCTGCCCACTCAACGACGGTGCCGCCGCAGTGATCATCATGAGCGACGCCAAGGCCGCTGCCCTGGGCCTTACCCCGCTGGCCCGGATCGTGGCCACCGGCGTCTCGGCGCTCTCGCCCGAGATCATGGGGCTGGGGCCGGTCGAGGCGTCGCGCCGGGCATTGGCCCGCGCCGGCATGGCGATCGGCGACATCGACCTGGTCGAGATCAACGAGGCGTTCGCCGCCCAGGTCATCCCGTCCTACCGCGACCTGGGCGTGGACCTCGACCGGCTCAACGTCAACGGCGGCGCCATCGCGGTGGGCCATCCGTTCGGCATGACCGGCGCCCGCATCACCACCACGCTGGTCAATTCGCTGCAGTGGCACGACAGGCAGTTCGGCCTGGAGACGATGTGTGTCGGCGGTGGCCAGGGAATGGCGATGATCCTCGAGCGACTCGCCTGAGCGTGATCAACTTCTAACGCGTAACTAGCGTCGCCCCACGTCGTTGAGATAGATGCGTCGCGGGGGGACGTCCTGACCCCCGCGGCGCACCCCAGAGAGTGGGGCGGCGCCGCCCTCGGCGGGGGAGGGCGGTTGCTGCCGAGGCCGTTGCCGGCGGCTCGGCCAGGGCCCGAGCATCGACGGCTCGCCGAGAATCACCAGTGAGCGCTCCCGCGGTGAGATCGCCAATTCCGGCATCGAATCCGTCCATCTCATTGGGTAAGCGCGCGTATCGCCGCGCCACAATCACCCGCTTCCCCTCCCGTCCAACCAAAATCCGAGCCGAAATCTGGTCGGAGTGGAGGGGAAGCGGCCATTCAGCGCCGGAACGTCAATCTCGCAGGTAGCCGAGCAGGCGCAGGATCTCGAGGTACAGCCAGACGAGGGTCACGGTCAGCCCGAACGAGGCGTACCAGGCGAACTTCTCGTCGGCGCCGTTGCGCACGCCCTGCTGGATCACCTCGAAGTCCACGGCCAGGTTCATGGCCGCTATGCCGATGCACAGCAGGCTGAACAGGATGGCGACGGCGCCACCGTCACGCAGGCCCAGGCCGCCCGGGTGGAACAGGTAAGCGAGTCCGTTGATCAGCATCAACCCGAGGACGCCCAGCGTCGACGCGAACACGATCTTGGTGAACCGCGGAGTGACCCGGATGGCCCCGACCCGGTAAGCGACCAGCATGCCGCCGGCCACCAGCACCGTGCCGGTGAGCGCCTGGACGACGACGCCGTGCCTCCACTGCTCGAACGCCCGGCTGATGGCGCCGAGTGCCACGCCCTCGAGCGCCGCGTACAGCAGCGCGGTGACCGCGTTGGCCTTCATGGTGAAGGCCATGTAGAGGGCCAGGCCCAGCCCGCCCAGGGCGCCGACGGCGATCAGGCCCCCGGCCGCGCTCTCCGGGGTGAGCACCCAGGTCGCGGCGCCGGCGAGCAGCAGCACGCCGAGCATCGCGCCGGTGCGGACGATGACGTCGTCAATGGTCATGTAGCGGGTCGGCGCGACGGGGATCCCGCCGCCGGAACCCGAGCCGCCGCCGTAGCCCTTGACGTTGTCCGGCGGAACCGTAGGCCCGCCGTAGGACGGCTGCCGGTAAGCCTGCTCCAGGTCGTCGGCGGGCGGCACGTACCGGCTCGGTGCGCCCGTCTGCGAGCTGAATCGGGTGAGAACGGCGTTGGTCACGGCTCGTTGCCTCCTGTAGATGGACGCATCACAGCTGCGTCTACCCGGCCAACGATACGAAGGCTGCTGGAGTTCCAGGAGACGGACTTGCTACCGGCCAGTAGCCTATATGTGTGACACGACGTCCGAGAGACCTGGAGCGGACCGATGCCGGCACCTGACCTGATGGGCCGCAGCCTGGCCGTGCTGAACAAGGCGGCCGGCTCGCGGATGCTCGACCGGCTAGGCCTGCGCAAGCCCTTGGAGCGGGCAGTGTTCCACGGCGCGCGCGGCGGGTTCCGCACGCTCGGCGCCGCTACCCGGGTATTCGCGGCGGCGCCGAGACGCGCCGCGCCCGAACGCCCTCGCCCGGCCGCCGCCCGGGGCGTGTTCGACCTGACGCCCACCGACGAGCAGCAGCTGATTCGCAGCATCAGCCGCGAGTTCGCGGCCGGCGAACTGCGTCCGGCTGCGGCCGAGGCCGATGCGCGGAGCGCCGCGCCGGACGAGCTACTCAAGCGGGTCAACGCCGAGCTGGGCGTCGCCGGGCTGGGCGTGCCCGAGGCGCTGGGCGGGCTGGCCGCTGAGCGGTCGGCCGTCACGAACGTGCTGGTGGCCGAGGCGCTGGCCCACGGCGACATGGGGCTGGCCGTCGCCGGCCTGGCCCCGACCGCGGTCAGCACGGCGATCGCGCTCTGGGGCGACGAGCAGCAGCAGGCCACCTACCTGCCGGCGTTCGTCGGCGACGACGTCCCGGCGGCGGCGCTGGCCGTGGCCGAGCCGGGACCCTTGTTCGATCCTTCGGCTCTGCTCACCAAGGCGCATCGCACCGTCGACGGCTACGTGTTGGACGGCATCAAGGCCCTGGTCCCCCGGGCCGCGCAGGCCGAGCTGTTCGTCGTCGCGGCCAGCCTGGACGGCCGGCCCGCCCTGTTCCTGGTCGAGTCGTCCACGCCCGGCCTCACCGTCGAGCACGAGCCGGCGATGGGGCTGCGCGCCGCGTCGCTCGGACGGGTGCACCTGAGCAAGGTGGGCGTGCCGTCCGGGGCGCTGCTGGGCGACGCGGCCGCCTACGCCGACGCCATCCGGCTGTCGCGGCTGGGCTGGTGCGCGCTCGCGGTGGGCACCGCCCAGGCCGTGCTCGACTACGTCGTCCCCTACGTCAACGACCGGGTGGCGTTCGGCGAGCCGATCAGCCACCGGCAGGGCGTGGCCTTCATGGTCGCCGACATCGGCGTCGAGCTGGAGGGCATGCGGCTGGCCACCTACCGGGCGGCGAGCCGGGCCGAGCAGGGCCGAACGTTCGCCCGCGAGACCGGGCTGGCCCGCCGGCTGTGCGCCGAGTACGGCATGAAGATCGGCAGCGACGGCGTGCAGCTGCTCGGCGGGCACGGCTACGTCCAGGAGCACCCGGTCGAACGCTGGTATCGCGATCTGCGCGCGATCGCCGTGATGGAAGGCGGGATCCTCGTATGACGATCAACCTCGAGGTACCGGCCAAGTTCAAGCTGCTCGTCGAGCAGGCCCACCAGGTGGCGGTGGGCGTGTTCCGGCCGATCTCGCGCAAGTACGACAGAGCCAATAGCGCCGGGCACGAGTACCCCAAGGAGCTCGACATGCTGGCCGCGCTCGTCGACGGCATGAACGAGTCGGGTGAGCAGAGCACCGGGGCGCGTGGCGTGCGACGTTCCGGCGACGGCAGCGAGAAGATGCGCAACGGCGGGAACATGGCCACCGTCCTGAGCGTCATGGAGGCCTGCTGGGGTGACGTCGCGTTCGTGCTGTCCATGCCGCGTCAGGGCCTGGGCAATGCGGCCATCGCGTCGGTGGCCGACGACGAGCAGCGGGCCCGGTTCGACGAGGTGTGGGCGTCGATGGCCATCACCGAGCCCGGCTGCGGCTCGGACTCGGCCGCCATCCGCACGACGGCGGAGCGCGACGGCGATGATTACGTGCTCAACGGCGAGAAGATCTTCGTGACGGCCGGCGGGCGCTGCGACGCCGTGGTCGTGTGGGCCACGCTCGATCCGGCCAAGGGGCGGGCGGCGATCAAGTCGTTCGTGGTCGAGAAGGGCACGCCCGGGTTCACCGTCGAGCGGCTCGAGCACAAGCTGGGCATCCGGGCCTCGGACACCGCCACGCTGCGCTTCACCGACTGCCGCGTGCCGGCAGCCAACCTGCTCGGATCCCCCGATGTCACCGAGGGATTCAGCGGCGTCATGCAGACCTTCGACAACACCCGCCCGCTGGTAGCGGCGATGGCGCTGGGCGTGGCCAAGGCCGCACTGGACGAGACGCGCACCCTCCTGGCCCGAGCCGGCGTCACCGTCGACTACGACCGCCCGACGCGCGTCCAGTCGGCGGCGGCCGCCACGCTGTTGGCGATGGAGGCCGACTGGGAGGCCGCGTACCTGACCACGCTCGAGGCGGCGTGGCTGGCCGACAACGGCCGGCCGAACTCGTTGCAGGCGTCGATGGCCAAGGCGAAGGCCGGCCGGACGGCCACGGATGTCACGCTGCGCTGCGTCGAACTGGCCGGCGGGTACGCCGAGTCGTCGCTGCTGGAGAAGTGGGCCCGCGACTCCAAGATCCTCGACATCTTCGAGGGCACCCAGCAGATCCAGCAGCTGATCGTCGCCCGACGCCTGCTCGGCAAGTCGTCCGCCGAGATCAAGTAGGGGTGTTCGCGCAGCGTCGTGGCTAGGACACAATCTGCGTATGAGGTTGCTCGGCCGGGTCCCCTGGTACGGCAAGCTGTTGCTCGGGCTGTCGGTGCTCTTCCTGATCGGGTCGATCGGCTTCTACGGGGCGACGCTGAGCAGCGCGCACACCATCGACGGATCGGCCACTCCCAGTCAGCGCGAGCAGTACCGCTGGACGAGCGGCGAGCTGCAGCTGGAGGCGACCGAGCGCCAGGACCCGACGACCTGCTACGTCAACCACGACGGAGGCGGGCAGCAGGTGGTGCAGCTGGCCGGGACGAAGCAGCCCGGCACCCACGAGCAGACCCTGTCCTTCGCCGGGGACGCGACGGTCAGCTGCACCCGCTCGGTCAATGCCTACGTCGGATCATCGGTCAACCGGCGCGACTTCACCCGCTCCTCCTCCTACAAGGGCGCCGCGGTAGCGCTCGTCCTCGTGCCGCTGCTGTTCATCGGCGTCATCAAGTTGCTCCGTCGCGCCGCGCGAGGGTAGCCGCATTGGCCTGGATCGGCCTGCCGTGCCAGGCTGGACGGTATGAGTTCCTCACCGACGGCGCCGGACGAGTCCACGGACGACGTCACGAACGAGTCCACGGACGACGTCAAGGACAAGTTCCGCGAGGCGCTCGAGCGCAAGCGCAGCCACCAGGCCGAGCGCAACAGCAACGGCGAGACCGCGGACCACTCCAAGATCCACGGGGCCCACGGCCCGGCCGCCGGGCGCCGCGAGTTCCGTCGCAAGAGCGGCTAAACCGCCGTTATGGCTGAGACCACGCGGTGACGATGCGCCGCGCGAGCTGGGTCGTCGTTTAGCGTTCAGGTGTGTTCGGCGACATCATCACCAGCCTCACCAACTGGCTGGACGAAGTCTCCCAACACTGGTGGTTCCTGCTCGTGATCATCGCGATCGCGCTGCTCGACTCGGTTCTCCCGGTGGTGCCCAGCGAGACCTGCGTGATCATCGGCGGCGTCGCGGCGGCCGGCGGGCACCAGGAGTTGCCGTTGGTGATCGCCTGCGCCGCGATCGGTGCCTTCGTGGGCGACAACCTCGCCTGCCAGATCGGGCGGGGGGCGTCGAGCTGGTTCCGCCGGCGGGCCGACCGAAAGCCGAGCTTCGCGACGCGCCTGGACTGGGCCACCAACCAGATCCACGAACGGGGCGGCCTGCTGCTGATCACGGCCCGCTTCGTGCCCGGCGGGCGCACCATCTTGACCCTGTCGTCGGGCATCACCCGTCAGCCGCTGGTGTGGTTCGTGTCCTGGATCGCCGTCGCCGCGGTCATCTGGGCGACCTACGCCTCGCTGCTCGGGTTCATCGGCGGGGCCGCGTTCGAGGACAACCACTCCATCGCGTTCCTGGTCGCGTTCGGCGGTGCGCTGGGCATCACCGTGATCATCGAGGGCGTGCGCTTCGTGCGGCACCGGCTCCGCTCCGGGGCCGAAACCGAGAAGAGCACCCCCTCGCGCTGACCGGCTTTCACCGCGATGCAGCAGGACGGCGGCCGTGCGCGTTGACGGCGTGTGAGTGCATTCAAACCAATCGCCCGAGCCGTCCTGGTCGCGGCGTTCGCGCTGGCCAGCGTGAACGCCGTCCAACCGGCAACGACCGCCGCCTCGGCGCCGCCGAGCCCGACCGACCACATCATCGTCCTGCCCACCGGCGAACGACTCGCCGTGCCGCCCGGAGGCGGTCAGCCGACCGTGCTGCCCGACCGGTCCGGCCATTTGCCGCAGGTGACCGTCACTCGATCCGGCGAGTCGATCTACGCGATCCCGGACGAGGCCGCGCCGTTCGTCGGCCGAGCCCTGGACCCGAGCCTGTTCGACACCAGCCAGCTGGCCCGGCTGCCCAGCGGCCGACTGCCGCTGCACACGGCTTACACGAACGGCGTCGCGCCGATCCCGGGCGTCACCGCGACGGGCGCCGACCGCGGCGAGGTCACCGACCCGGCCGCCTTCGGTGCCGCCCTGGCGCAGCACATCGCCGCCGACCCAGCCGGCGCCCGTTCGGCCAGCACACCATTCGCCGGGGTACGGAGCATCGCGCTCGAGGGCGCCGCCGAAAACCCGGTGCAGCCGAACTTCCCGATGGTCACGCTCGGCGTGCACATGGTCATGCCCAAGTCGGGCGCCGTGCTGAGCGTCATGGCGGTGATCACGAACCTCGACGACAGCCGCCGCTACGACATGATGATCGAGGTTCCGCCGGGCAATACGTTCAAGGTCAGCGTTCCGCAGGGGCACTACGCCGTGCTGGGCAACGTGCTGACGTCTGCGCGCAGCGACGGCCAGGTCGACCATTCGTACTTTCCGATCGCCGAAGACGTCGCGGCCACCGACCCGGAGCAGTCCGTGACCCTCGACGCGGCCAAGGCGACGGCGTCTCCGTCGTTCGGCCTGCCCAAGCCGGCCCAGATCCAGGGCGGCTTCCTGAACCTCGTGTCGTTCGACGGCCGGCACGTATACACCGACGGGTTCCTCGGCGGGTTCTCCGCCGCCTTCGACTCGTCCGTGCAGTTGACCGTCCAGCCCACGCCGGCTCCCCGGAACGGCGTGCTGTGGTTCATCGACCAGCAGCAGGGCATCGCCACCGACCCCGCCGCCCGCTACACCTACGACTTGGCCCAGACGTGGCAGCACGGCATCCCGGCCGACCTGCACACGGACGTGCGGCCGGCCGATCTGGCCACCGTGGTCGACCACTTCTACGCCGACGGCTCGCCCCGGCAGGCGGTCTTCGGGCGGGCCGCGACCTTCCCGGACTGGCCGCAGAAGGCGGTGATGGCCGACGACTATCCGCGGCCCGGCCCAGTGACCAACTACGTCTACGCCCCGGCCGGCGCCCAGTGGCAGGCGTTCCTGCTGCAGGACAACGGCACCGACGACGCGTTCGTCGAGATGAGCTCGACGCCGCAGTCGTACCCGGCCGGTGGGACGTACCGGGCCGACTGGCTGCGCGGACCGCTCGGGCCGGGCATCGCCAAGGCCACTGCGCCGTTCCCGTGCCCGGCCTGCCGGACCGGCGACCACCTGCTGCTGGCGGTGTCGACGACCCAGGACGGCGACCCCGACCACTCGGGTGAGGCCTTCGGATCGGTCGCCGGCTACACCCGCATCCAGGTGTTCCAGGACGGCACGAGCATTGCCGACCTGCCCGACGCCAGCCTGGCGATGATCCCGTTGCCCGCCGAGGCGCACACCTACCGCATCGTCGACACCGTCGACCTGGATCAGATCGGCTTCGGGACGTCGACGCAGGCCACGACGGAGTACGTGGTCAGCTCGTCGGCGACGTCGGGCAACCCGGTTCCGAAGACGTGGCAGTGCTGGCTCAGCGCTACCGAGCGGTGCACCGTCGTGCCGCTGCTGACGGTCAACGCGCCGGTGCCGACCAGTGAGCTCGACACGGTCGCTGCCGGCTCGATGTCGTTCGTCGTCAAGGTCGGCCACGTCCAGCACGCGCCGCCGTCGGCGATCACCTCGTTCGGGTTCGCGACGAGCGTGGACGGCACGGACTACACGCCCGCCCAGGTGGCCGACCTCGGCAACGGGCGGTACCGGGTCACCGTGCAGTCGGCGGCCGGGCAACACGTCTCGGTGCGCATGCAGGCCATCGACGCGGCCGGCAGCTCCATCACCGAAACCGTCCGCAACGCCTACACCGTCGAAGGGAGCTGAGCCGTGCTGCGCAAGACCTTCACGGCAGCGACGCTGCTCATCACTGTCGGGGCCGGCGCCGTCGCAGGTACCCGGCCGGCCGCCGCGGCAACGACGCTCGGACCGTTGACGGCGCCGAGTTGCGCGACGCCCCACCCGGGCGCAATGCACTGCCTGGCGCGCTACCGGGTGGCTCACAACGTCCGGGCCGACGCTCCGCCCGGGCTCACGCCGGCCGACATCGCCGACGCGTACAACCTCGGCGGGGCGCCGGCGCCGTCGACCGCGGTGGCGATCGTCGACGCCTACGACGACCCGAACGCCGAGGCCGACCTCGCGGTGTACCGGCAGCAGTACGGGCTGCCGGCCTGCACCACCGCGAACGGCTGTTTCACCAAGGTCGACCAGCAAGGTGACGCGTCGCCGCTGCCCGACCCGGACCCGGGCTGGGCGACGGAGATCTCGCTCGACCTCGACGCGGTGTCGGCCGCCTGCCCGTCCTGCCACATCCTGCTGGTCGAGGCCGACTCCGCCGACACGCCCAGCCTCGGCGCGGCCGAGGACACCGCCGTGCGGCTGGGCGCGACGGTCGTGTCGAACAGCTACGGCACCGACGAGTACCCGCAGATGAACGCCGACAAGGCGCACTGGCAGCACCCGGGCACCTCCATCGTGGCCAGCAGCGGCGACTTCGGGTTCACCACGGCGTCGTTCCCGGCCGTGCTGGGCTCGAGCATCGCGATCGGGGGCACCACCCTGACCAGGGCCCCGGACACCACCCGGGGCTGGACCGAGTCGGCCTGGGCCGGCGCCGGCAGCGGCTGCTCGGCCTACATCGGCAAGCCGTCGTGGCAGCACGACAAGCACTGCCTGAATCGCACGGTGGCCGATATCTCGGCCGTCGCCGACCCCGACACGGGCCTGGCGGTCTACGACACGTTCGAGGCGGATGGCTGGGCGGTGTTCGGTGGCACCAGCCTCGCGGCGCCGCTGATCTCGGCGATGATCGCCCGGTCCGGCCGGGTGATCCCGAACGCCCAGCGGATCTACACCCACGCCAACGCGCTGTACGACCCGGTGGGTGGCCGCAACGGCTTCTGCGGCGGCGACTACCTGTGCACCGGCAAGCGCGGCTACGACGCGCCGACCGGCATGGGCAGTCCCGACGGAGTGGCGGCACTCTGAGAACGGCGTGGGTGGTGCCCCCGGTCGGACTCGAACCGACACTGGAACCCTTTTAAGGGGTCTGCCTCTGCCGTTGGGCTACGGGGGCACCGCCAGGATATGTGCTGTTCAGCTCGCCGGGTCGCCCAGCGTGAAGCGGACAGTCACGATCTGGAACGGTCGCAACGCGAGCACCACACCCTGATCGGTGATGTCGAGGTCGCCGGTCGCGCGTTCGAGCAGGTCGACGGTGCGGGCCCGGATCGCCGAGAATCCGGGCCGTACCGTCGCTGTCGGGCGGGCGCCGCGGGCCTCGTAGAGGCGCACGACGACATCGCCGGACCGGTCGTCGGCCAACTTGACCGACTCGACGATGACCCCGTCGTCGTCGACGCTGACCAGCGGCTCGACCGGCCCCCCGCCGATCACTGCGCGTTCGGGCAAATTGATGCGATACCCCTCGCGGGCCGCGCCGACGATGCCGACACCCGGCACGAGGGCGTAGCGGAGGTGGTGGCGGCCCTGGTCCGTCTCCGGGTCGGGGCTGCGCGGCGCCCGTAGCAGCGACAGGCGGACCGCCGTGCTGGTGCCGCCACCCTCGCGGGGCCGGCGCGTCACGTCGTGGCCGTAGGTGCTGTCGTTGACGATGGCGACGCCGTAGCCCGGCTCGGCCACGTGCACGAACCGGTGGGCGCAGATCTCGAACTTGGCCGCGTCCCAGCTGGTGTTGGTGTGCGTCGGGCGGTAGACGTGCCCGAACTGCACCTCTGACGCGGAGCGGTCGGCGGTCACGTCCAGGTCGAAGCCGGCCTTGAGCAGCTTCTCACGCTCGTGCCAGTCGATGTCGGTGTCGAAGACGACTGTGCCGGCCTCGAGCGTGATGACCTGGGTGATCGTCGACTGGCCGAACGCCCGGACGACGCGCACCCCGTTGCCGGTCGGCGCGAACCCGCTGGCCTCGTCCAGGTCATGGGCCACGTGCCGGTAGAACGCGTCGATGTCCCAGGCGTCGAACACGTTGGGGTTGTCCGGGTGCAGTTGCAGCCGGTTGCCGACGCCGCCCGGGGCGAGCACCTCGCGGTCGCCGTCGCGTACCGAGGTGAGCTGACCGCGCGCGTCGACGGCCACGCGCAGCCGGCCGTTGTCGAGCACGAACCCGTCGCCCTCCTGGGTAACCGTGGTCGGGTCAGCCGTCTCGCCACGCGGCCACGCACCCAGCGCCGGGACGCCGTTGCGGGCGTGCGGGGCCGCGTTGAACGCCAACTGTCGGTCGCCCGCGCCGGCCAACGTGTGCTGAGCCTCGGCGATCAGCTGTTCCAGCTCGGCGGCCACCGCCGTGTAGTTGGCCGCGGCCTCGCGGTGTACCCAGTGGATGGACGACCCGGGCAGGATGTCGTGGAACTGCTGCAGCAGCACCAGCTTCCAGATCCGATCGAGGGCGTCGTACGGATACTCCGTACCGTTGCGTACGGTGGCCGTCGCGCACCACAGCTCGGCCTCGCGCAGCAGGTGCTCGCTGCGCCGGTTGCCCTGCTTGGTCTTGGCCTGCGACGTGTACGTGCCGCGGTGGAACTCCAAATACAGCTCGCCTGTCCATACCGGGGCGTCTGGATACTCGGCCTCGGCGCGAGCGAAGAACTCGGCCGGTCGCTCGATGACGACGCGAGGCGAGCCGTCGAGGTCGCGCAGCCGGGCGGCCCGGGCCAGCATCTCGCGGGTCGGCCCGCCACCGCCGTCGCCGTAGCCGAACGGGACGAGGGATCCGGTGGCGCCGCCCTTGTCGGCGAAGTTGCGCGACGCGTGGGCCAGCTCGCGGCCGGCCAACCTGGAGTTGTACGTGTCGACCGGCGGGAAGTGGGTGAAGATGCGTGTGCCGTCCAGCCCCTCCCACCAGAACGTGTGGTGCGGGAACTTGTTCGTCTGGTTCCACGAGATCTTCTGGGTGAGGAACCATCGCGACCCGGACAGGGCGATCAGCTGCGGCAGGGCGGCCGTGTAGCCGAACGAGTCGGGCAGCCACACCTCCTCGGTGTCGACGCCGAACTCGTCGAGGAAGAACCGCTTGCCGTGCGCGAACTGCCGGGCCAGCGCCTCGCCGCCGGGCATGTTCGTGTCGGACTCGACCCACATGCCGCCCACCGGCACGAACTGCCCGGCCTTGATCCGGTCGGCCACCCGGGCGAACACCTCGGGCCGGTGCTGCTTGATCCAGGCCAGCTGCTGGGCCGACGACATCGCGTAGATCAGCTCGGGGTGGTCGTCCATGAGCTGGGTGACGTTCGCCGTGGTGCGCGCGACCTTGCGGATCGTCTCGCGGGTCGGCCACAGCCAGGCCGAGTCGATGTGCGCGTGCCCGACGGCGCTGGCCCGGTGCGCGCTGGCCCGGGCGGGCGCCTGCAGCACGTCGCGCAGCTGCTCGCGGGCGGAGGTGGCGGTGCCGGCGACGTCCTGCCGGTCGATGCGATCGAGCGCCCGGTCGAGCGCGCGCAGGATCTGCCAGCGCCGGGGATCGCCCAGGTCGAGCTCGGCCTGCAGTTCGCCCAGCACCTCGAGGTCGTGCTGGAGCTCCCAGACCTCCTGCTCGAAGACGGCCAGCTCGACCCGCTCGAGGCGGTACAGCGGCTCGTCGCCGGCCGTCTCGCGATCACCGAGCTGATTCGGCCAGAACAGGTTGTCCGGCGTGAGCACCATCGGGTTGGCGGCCGCCTCGACGTACAACTCGACGTCCTCGCCCGGCGTGGCCGGCACCCACCGGGTACTCGGGTTGAGCCCCTTCACCGGCGAGCCGTCGGCCCGGTAGACCAGCCCCTCGGCGTGGAAGCCGGTGTGCGTGTCCAGGAACCCGATGTCGATCAGCGCCTCGACGCGCCGGCCGGCCCACTCCGGCGGCACCGGACCGGTGATGCGGAACCAGGCGGTGGACCACGGCGGACCCCAGCGGTCGCCCACCTTGGCCGGCGTGTATCGCGCGGCGAGCGCATCGGCGACCGGCACCGGCTCGCCGTCGACCGCCCACACCGCGACCTCCAGCGGCGCCCGTTCTCCATAGACGGCCCGCTCGACCCGGCTCAGCGTGCGGTGCAGTCGCCGCTCGATAAGGACGTGATCGTCATGCATGTACTCGATCCTTCCTGCCCCGGCCGAGCGGCCTCACGCCGGGTCGACAGCGATCTTGGTCACGGCACCCCCGTTTCTTGATCAACAGAGAATTCTGGTCGCCCGACCGACCACTTCCCGCTGTTGATCAAGTGCGTTGCGAGACGCGCCCGTCAGGCCGCGATCGCGATCACGGTGCGGTCGTCCGTCTCGAGCAGGTGCGGCTCGGGATGGCCGCCGAAGGTGGCCCGGTCGCCGCGCACCGGCGTGCGCCGACCGTCCGGGCAGACGAGCATCGCGCCGTCGGCCTCGACCGCCACCAGCTCGTCGCCCACCCGCAGCAGCACCGGCCCCTCCCGCCCGGCACTGATCGCAGTGCGGCCCGCCGCCAACCCGCCGAGAACGTCGCCGTCGGCACAGGCGATCCACGTGGTGGGCGAGCCGGGCCGGGCGTCCGAGCCGGGACGGTGCCAGTCGCTGCCGCCGACCGGGACGGGGCGGCCGGCCGCCTGCCACCAGGCCAGCGCTCCCCCGTCGCGCCGGTCCAGCCACGACGAGTGCCATACCTCGGCGTACGGTGGCGGTTCACCCAGGATGTGCCGCCACGCGCAGTCGTAGCCGATCGGGTGGTTGATCGACAGCACGCCACCCCGGGCGCTCACCTCGTCCAGCCAGGACGACGCCGGTTGGCGGAAGTCGATCCAGCCGATGTCGCCGAAGGCATTGGCGTGCCCGTCGGCGGTGGTCACCTCTTGGCCCGGGATGAGCGTGATGCCCTCGGCGGCGCCCAGTGAAGCGTGGTGGCTCACCGTGTTGTGGTCGGTGACGGCCAGGAAGTCCAGCCCCTGCTCGATGCCCAGCGCGGCCAGCTCGGCGATGGTCAGCCCGCCGTCGGAGTGGACGGTGTGCGCGTGCAGGTCGCCGGCCAGCCAGCGCAGCCCGTCGGCGCTCGGCAACTCGCGAGGCGGCCGCGGCGAAGGCATCGGCGGTGCCGCCTCGACCGGCAACGACACCGGCCCGAGCGACACGTCCACCTCGTACCGGACACCGGCCGACGCCAGCCGGTGCAGGCCCAGCACCACCGCCCACTCGCCGGCCGGCACGCCCCGATCGAGATAGCCCGGCGTCGACGCGTCCTCGCCCAGGGCCACGACCGAGCGCGCCCCGCCCGACCAGCCCCGCCAGCCCAGCGGGTCGATCACGCCGAGGTCCAGCACGCCGGCGACACGGTCGTAGGTCAGCGAGACGCGCACTCCGGTGCACGCCTCCGGCACCTCGAACGGCAGGTACTGGTACACCGACTGCGCGCGGTCGTCGGGCGTCCAGCGTCCGCGAAACGTGGTCACGCAGCCACGAGGTCGCCGTCGTCGGCCCGGTAGAGCAGCACCCGGTTCGACGCGGGGCGCAGCCACACCGTGGCGCCGAGCGACGGCTCGTCGGCCTCGGGTACCACCGCCCGTACCGTCTGCGATCCGGCCTCGACGGTGACCAGCACGCTCACGCCGAGGTTCTCGACGGTGGTGACCTCGCCGCGCACGGCCTCGTCCTCGGCGGTCGACGACAGCGCGAAGTACTCGGGGCGCAGGCCGTAGACGACCTTGTCGCCGTCGCGCACGAGCTGCTCGTAGGCCGGCGGCATCGGCAGCGTGAAGCCGCCGAACTCCAGCGCGGCGTCCGCCACTACGGCATCGAGCAGGTTCATCGGCGTCGCCCCGATGAAGTTGGCCACGAACGTGTTGGCCGGCCGCTGGAACACCTCGCGCGGCGTGCCCACCTGCCGGATCCGGCCCGAGTCCATCACCGCCATCCGGTCGGCCATGGCCAGCGCCTCGGCCTGGTCGTGCGTGACGAACACCGTGGTGACGCCGAGGGACTGCTGCAGTTTCTTCAGGAACGTGCGCGCCTCCAGGCGCAGGCGGGCGTCGAGGTTGGACAACGGCTCGTCGAACAGGAACACCCGCGGGTGCACGGCGATCGCCCGGGCCAGCGCCGCCCGCTGCTGCTGTCCGCCGGACAGCTGAGCCGGACGACGCTCCAGCAGCGAACCGAGGCTCAGCCCCTGGGCCGTCTCGGCCGCCCGCGCCGAACGCTCGTTACGGGCAACCCCCTTGATCCGTAAGGGATACGCGATGTTCTGCAGCACTGTCATGTGCGGGAACAGGGCGTAGTCCTGGAACACCATCGCCACGTCGCGATCGCCTGGCGGCTGGGCCGTGACGTCCTCGTCACCGATCAGGATGGCGCCCTCGGTGGCCACCTCCAGGCCGGCCAGGGTGCGCAGCAACGTCGTCTTGCCGCACCCGGACGGACCGAGCAGCGCGAAGAACTCGCCGTCGGCGATCGTGAGGTCGATGCCGTCGACCGCCCGCACCCCGTTCGGGTACTGCTTGGCCAGCGCCTGCAACTCGACAGAGGCCATCAGCCACTCCGCCCTCGGATTGCGCAACGTTCGGCCGCGTGAGGCGGCCGAACGTTGCCCGATCGGTGAGTCATCCCTTGATGCCCCCTTGGAAAGCGAAGCCGTAGCGCTTGTTGACGATCAGGTACAGCACGACGACCGGTACCGAGTAGACCAGGGCGAACGTCGAGATCAGCGCGAAGTTGGGCTGCCCGCCCGTGTCGTAGAACGTGTACATCACCACGGCGGCCGGCTGCTTCTTGTCGTCACTGAGCAGGATGAACGGGATCAGGAAGTTGCCCCACACCTGTACCAGCGACCAGACGCCGACGGTGGCCATGCCCGGGCGGATCAGCGGCAGCACGATGTGGCGCAGGATCTGGCTGGGCGACGCCCCGAACACGCGCGCCGACTCCTCGTACGAGCGCGGGATGGAGTCGACGAAGTCCTTGAGCATGAACACCGCCGCCGGCAGCAATCCACCACTGAGCACGAGCACGACGGCGAACTGCTTGTCGAGCAGGTCGAGCTGGTACAGCATCAGGAAGATCGGCACCATCGCTGCGGTACCCGTGACGATGGACGACAACAACAGCAACGCGTACAGCAGCTGGTCGCGACCCGGGATGCGCACCCGCGACAGCGCGTAAGAGGCCAGCGCCGCCGTCAGAATCACCACGATCGCGGTGCCGCCGGCCAGGTAGATCGAGTTGCGCAGCGACCGCCACAGCTGCGGGTTGTGGAACAGCCGGTCGAAGTTGTCCAGCGACACCCCGTCCAGGGTGGCCTTGTACGACGGGTGCTTCGAGAACGGCGTCAACACGAGCCACAGCAGCGGCAGGGCGAAGAACACGGTGGCCAGGCAGACGCCGACGTAGACGCCGATGCGGCCGATCATGACTCGCGGCGTCATCGGCGCGCTCGCAACATTCGGATGTAGATCACCGCGATGATCAGGTTGGCGATCAGCAACAACAGCGAGAACGCCGACCCGTACCCGAGCCGTTGCTGCCCGAGCAGCGCCGTCCGGTAGATGAACACCGGTAGCGTCTGCGACTTGTTGTCCGGGCCGCCGCCGGTCAGCAGGTACGGGGTGAAGTCGTTGAACGTCCAGAGCGTGATCAGCAGCGTGTTGGTGAGCACGTGCCGGCGGATCGTCGGCAGCACCACATCGCGCAGCTGCTGCCAGGGCCGCGCTCCGGCCAGTCGGGCGACTTCCAGGTGAGACGCCGGCACGGTATTCAGCGCGGCTGAGTACAGCAACATCGAGAACGCCGTGCCCCGCCAGATGTTGAAGATGATGATCACGGCCATGGGATGGTCGATCGTCCAGGCCGTGCCGGTGGTGTGCAGGATCGCGTTCAGCGTGCCGTTCTGCCGATCGAGCAGCGCCTGCCACAGGAACGCCACCACCGACCCGGGCAGGATCCAGGCCAGCAGCACCAGCACGTTGAGCATCACGCGTACCCACGCCCGGGCGTTGCGGAAGTACCAGGCCAGCAGGAACCCCACCACGTTCTGGCCGAGCACTGCGGAGAACCCGACGTAGAGCAGCGTCAGGTACAGCGCCTTGGTGAACAGCGGATCGCTCAGCGCGTCGCTGAAGTTGCGCAGCCCGACGTACTGGGGCGACTGGGCCGTCTTGCCGCCCAGGCTGTAGTCGAGCAGCCCGAGGTACAGCGTCCACAGGGCGGGAAAGACGAGGAAGATCGCGACCAGGATCAGTGCCGGAGCGGCGAACCCGGTCGCCCGCCAGCGTCCTAACCCGGCAACGTCCGGGTCGTGACGACTGGCCGGCGCCGAATCCGCCGCCGGCGCCTCAGCCGGTCTGGACGTGGTCGGCGCCGCCAACCGCCTTCTCCAAAGTCGACTGGTACGTCTTGGCCGCGGCCTGCGGGCTCTTGCCGGCGACGACGTCGGCCGTCGCCTGCTGCAGGGCCACCGAGACCGCGTCGTAGTTCTCGTCGGACGGCCGATAGACCGTGATCGGCAGGACCTTGTCGGCGATGAACGTCAGCAGGGGGTCGCTGTTCAGCGTCGCCGTGTTCACGTCGGCTCGGGCCGAGATGCGGGTCTGCGCCTTGGACAGCTGCTCCTGCGCCGCGGCGGACTGCATGTAGGACAGCAACTCCCAGGCTTGCTGCGGGTACTTTGTGCCGGGGTTGAGCAGCCAGCCGGTACCGCCCGATACGCTGACGAAGTTCTGCCCGTTGACGCCCTCGCCCGCCTTCTCGGCCGGGATCAGCGCGTAGCCGACGGTGGTGTTGCGGTCGGGCATTGCCGTCGTATTACAGCCGGACTGTGATTTGTCCGGACAGATGATCGAGCGCCACAGGTAGTCGCTCTCGACCAGCATGCCGATCTTGCCCTTGGAGAACTCGGCGAACGACTCGTCACGGCCGGACTGGTCCTGCTGCAGCTTCGGGTCGCCCAGCCCCTGCCGGTAGATCTTGCGGTAGAAGTCCAGGACGGCCGTGACCTGCGGAGTAGCGCCCTGCCACTTCTTCGTCGACTCGTCGAACAACGGCTGGCCGGTGCCGGCCAGCAGCGGCAGGAAGCCCTGGGCGGTGGTGGCCTCGCCCATCGGCGTGCCGGCGTTGATCTGGATCGGGTCGACGCCCGGCAGGGCCTTGAGCTTCTGCCCGGCGGCCAGGATGTCGTCCCACGACTTGGGCTGCCAGGTGGCCGGGAGGCCGGCCTGCGCGAACAGCTTCTTGTTGAAGTAGATGACCCGCCCGTCGGTGCCGTTCGGGATGCCGTAGATCTGGCCCTGGTAGCTCAGGTTCTGCTGGACCGTCTTGGAGATCTGGGCCCAGCCGTCCCAACTGGTGGCGGCACTGCCGACGACCTGCGACAGCGGCTTGACGTAGCCGGCGCTGGCCAGCTCGCCCAACCAGATGCCGTCGGCGGCGAACACGTCGGACGCCTTGCCGGTGTGCAGATCCAGCTCGAGCTTCTGCTTGTACTTCTCGTCGTCGACGCCGGCCCCGACGAAGCTCACCTTGGCCGTGACGCCCTTGGCCTTCTCCATCGCCACGAAGCCGGGGATGACGTCCTTTGTGATCCATGTCGCTTCGGCGGCGTTCTTGCCGCCCACCACGTCGTTGGCGCTGATCGTCAGGCTGACGCTCTTGGCGCTCGTGTTCTGCGAGGGGTTGGTCTTCGTCTTCTTCCCGCTGACGCAGCCGGACAGCAACAGCGTGGCGACCGCGGTGCACGAAACGACCGCCGCGACCCGGACCCGCATGAGGTCACCTCCATGTGACGTAGCGCGGCGAACACCGCGAAGCACACCTTGGCATGCCCCACGAAGTATGTCGATGACTGACAAAGTCCGCGCATGTCACCCGCTGATGCGCGATCCGGTCAGCGGGCGATCGGACCCAGCGTTCGAGCCATCGCGGTCACGACGGCGGCCTGCGCCGGGTTGAGCCCACGCGAGTCGGTGGTGTCGTTGTTTTCGGCTCCTTCGGTCAGGATGGCCACGGCGTAGCGGTCCCGGTCGAGGTAGCCGGTCGTGTTGACGACCGCGTCGGCCGGATCGTCGGCCGAGCCGGCCGCCCAGCCCTGCTTGACAGGGGCGTGCCGAGCCACCGCCGGCAGCCCGAACGTCTGGTCGGTGCCGTCCTTGGCGATCGGGCTCAGGTGACGCATCGCGTCGCCCAGCCACGGCCACACGGCGGGATCGGTCCGCAACTTGGCGTACAGGCGGACCAGGCCGCTCGGCGTCACGTGGGTGTTGCCCCAGCGGCCCGGGATGGTGTTCGGCGAACCGAGGCCCGGGACACCGAAGTGCTGCTCGATCCACGGCTCGAGCGCAGGCCCGCCGACCTGCTGCCACAGGATCGTCGCCGCGTCGTCGTCCGAGCGGGTGATCATCGAGTAGGCGAGGTCGGCGGTCGGTCCGGTCATCTCGTGGTTGGCCAGCAGGTAGGCGGCGATCAGCACCTTCACGACCGAGGCGGTGCCGAACCGCGCGTCGGCCTGGCCGGCCCGGTAGAGCCGGCCGGTCGCGGTATCGAACACGGCGATGCCGGCACGCAGCCCATCGGCCACGGCCAGGCGGGCCGCGCGGTCGAGCGATTCGGCCAGCCCATCGGACGCCGGCTGCGCGGCCGCGCCCGGTTGGGTCAGGACCCGCGACCTCGGCCTAACCGTGGAGCCGGCGAGGGTCGGCCGGGCGACCGGCCGAGTAGTCGGCGACGGCGAGCCGGTCGACGCCGAAGCGGCCGAGACCAGGGCCGGTGGCGCGCCGGCCGATCGGGCCAGCGAGACCTCCAGCCCGCCCAGGACGGCCGCCCCGACACACGCCACCAGGCCGACACCGAACCACTTCCGAGACCCCCGTACGAGCACGCCGCCTCCCCGATCGCCGCGTCGACATGTGCGTGCGATCGACGCTCGCGAAACGGGATCGAGGACTTGTGCGGACGAGGTACCCGATCCGACCGCGCTGGGCAGCAGATCCCGGCCGGGGCCGTGCGCCCGGGCCACGGGTTCTGGACGGGATCTCCATATTCGGCGGCGATCTTGGACCCGGGCGGGATCGGGCCGGCCCTAGACTCGAGTTGCCCGAGTTGTCGAGAGGATCCGGTGAGCGAGCACATTCTCGTCGCTGACGACGATCCCAAGCAGGCCGCCCTGGTCCGCCTCTACCTCGAGCGCGACGGCTTCGACGTGGCGGTCGTCAGCGACGGGCGCGCGGCGCTGCAGGCCGCCCGCCGGCGACGTCCCGCACTGATCGTGCTCGACGTGATGATGCCCGAGGTCGACGGCCTGGAGGTGTGCCGCCAACTCGGCGGCGACGAGGGCGCCCCGATCATCCTGCTGACCGCCCGGTCGACCGAGAACGACATCCTGCTCGGCCTGTACCTCGGCGCCGACGACTACCTGACCAAGCCCTACAGCCCGCGCGAACTGGTCGCCCGGGTGCGTACCGTGCTGCGGCGTACACGACCGATCCGGGCGGCCGACGAGCGAGTGATCCGGAGCGGGACCTTGCTCATCGACGTGGAGCGGCACGAGGTCCGTCTCGGCGACGACCCGGTCGAGCTGACGCCCGTCGAGTTCGACCTGCTGGTCGCACTCGCCGAGCGGCCCGGCCGGGTGCTCAGCCGAGCGCAGTTGCTGGAGCACATCCACGGCGGCGCCGGCTTCCTGACCGAGCGGACCGTCGACTCGCACGTCATGAACCTGCGCCGCAAGCTCGAGAGCGAGCCGCGCCGGCCCCGGTTGCTACTCACCGTGTACGGCGTGGGCTACAAGCTGTCCGAGCTCGAGCCCGACTCGGCTGATGACCATGCCGCGCCGTAGCCTGCGCACCCGACTGGTTGTGCTGAGCGTGACTCTCGTCGCCGGCGCGATCGCAACGACAGCCACGATCGTCTCGCTGAGCACGACCGCGTCGATCCGGCAGCAGTACCGGCAGGACATCGCCAGCGACGCCGCGGTCTACGACGCATTACTCGGCTACGCGGCCACGCATCCGTCCTGGAGTGGCTTGACATCGCTGCAAGTACGCAAGATCGCCGGCCGCAGCGGCCAGGTCACGATCACCGACCTGAAACGACGCGTGCTCGCCACGTCGACGACCGCGGCCGCACCGGCCAAGACCGCCCAGCCGGCCGCCACGGTCGACGCGCTGGCGCCGGATCCGACGCTCAGCCGTTCGCTGCAGGAGGGCGGCGTCGACGTCCGCGCGCAGGGCCCGTTCCTGCTCACCGCGGCCGAGCGCGCACCGATCGATGCCGCGGCCGCCCAGGTGGCGAAGTGCCTCGGCCGGATCGGCTACACCGGCATCAGCACGGCCCGGTACCCGAACGGGCGGGCGTACGTCGTGCAGAACGGCACGCCGATCACACCCGAGCTCGGCGAGCAGAGCTGCCCGCTCCCGTCGGTGCTCAGCGGCGCACCGGCGTACAGCTCGGTGCCGGAGGCCTCGGGCGACCCGAGCCGCTCGTCGGGCGGACCCGCCCAGGTCACGATCCACGGAGCGCCGCTGAGCCGGCCGACCGCCCGCGAGACCGCGGCCGCCCGCCAGTTGACCGACCTGTTCCGGTCCTGCCTGCGGATGGGCCGGCAGCCCCTGCCGGACGGCTACCCAGCGTCGGATCGGGTCGACTTCCTGCCCGCCCTGGCCCAGTTGCCGATGAAGGCCCCGGCGCAGACCTGCCTGGCGACCGCCCGGCGCAGCCAGCTGGCCGGCTACGTCGCTCCCCCGGCCCTGCTGTTCATCTCGGGCAGCGTCGCGACCCATCCCCGGCCGGGCCTGTCGACTGCGGCGATCCAGCGGATCGTGCTGGCCACCGGAGCGATCCTGCTCATCGCAGTCGTGGCCGTGCTGATCGCCGCCAACGGGGTGAGTCGGCCGCTGCGCACGCTGACCGGTGCGGTGGCCGGCCTGCGCCGGGGTGGCCCGCGCCTGCGGGTGCCCTCGGCCGGCACCAAGGAGGTGGTCGCGCTCACCGACGCGTTCAACGAGATGTCGAGCGAGCTGGCCGTGGCCGACGCCCAGCGCAAGGAGATGATCAGCGATGTGGCGCACGAGCTGCGCAACCCGCTGGCCAACATTCGCGGCTGGCTGGAGGCGGCCCAGGACGGCGTCGCCACGCCGGATCCGCCATTCATCGCGTCACTGCTGGACGAGAGCCGCCTGCTGCAGTCAATCATCGACGACCTGCAGGTACTGGCCCTGGCCGACGCCGGGCAGCTGGCCGTCGATCCCGAACCGGTCGACCTGGGCGAACTGCTCGAGCAGACGGTGTCCGCGCAGCGTCCAGCTGCCACCGGCAAGGGCCTGCGCCTCGAGCTGGTCCGCGACGGCGACCTCCGTGGACGGGGTGATCCGCAGCGGCTGCGCCAGGCGCTGGGCAACCTGGTCGCCAACGCGATCCGTTACACGGACCGGGGCTCGATCACCGTCTCGGCCGACGCGCAGCCGAACGAGATCGTGGTGCGCGTCGCCGACACCGGCCGCGGCATCAGCGCCGCGGACCTGCCGCACATCTTCGACCGCTTCTGGCGGGCCGAGAAATCCCGGGATCGGCGCAGCGGCGGCAGCGGTCTGGGGCTGGCGATCAGCGAAAGGCTGATCGCCGCGCACGAGGGCCGCATCGACGTGCAGAGCACCCTCGGCGAAGGCACGACGGTCAGCGTGCACCTGCCCCGCACCTAGATCGTATCCGGCAATTCCTGCTCGTCGCGAGCGGCGGCCGGGCGCGTGGCACAGCACGGAATTGCCGGCACGACTTACGACATCGCTTCCCCTCCGCTCTGACCGGATCCGCCTGCCGAACTGTGGTCGGACGGGAGGGGAAGCGGATCGCCGCTCACCCGAGTCGGGTCAGACGCGCTTGCCGGCGGCCACTTCGAATTCGGTGCGCGGGCGCATCAGCTGGCCCAGCGACACGACGTCGCGGCGGAAGAACAGGGCCGCAGTCCAGTCGGTCAGCACCCGGATCTTGCGATTGAGGGTCGGCATGCGCGCCACGTGGTAGGTGCGGTGCATGAACCAGGCGATGATGCCGCGCAGCTTGATGCCGTAGATCTCGGCGACGCCCCGGTACAGCCCGAGCGAGGCCACCGAGCCCGCGTACTTGTGCTCGTAATCCTTGAGGGCGTTGCCCTTGACGGCGGCCACGACGTTGTGCGCGAGCACCTTGGCCTGGCGCACCGCGTGCTGGGCGCTCGGACTGGTGAGCGCGTTCGGCTCGTCCTTGCGGGACAGGTCCGGCACCGCGGCGCAGTCGCCGGCCGAGAAGACGTGCTCGATCCCGCGCACGCTCAGGTTCGCGTGGCAGGGCAGCCGGCCCTTGTCGTCGCGGGGCAGGTCGGTGTTGGCCAGCATCGGGTGCGACTTGACGCCGGCGGTCCAGACGAGCGTCTCGGCGTCGAACTCGTCGCCGTCGCTGAGCTTGACGCGCCCTTCGACCACCGAGTCCAGGCGGGTGTCCAGGCGCACGTCGATGTTGCGCTCGGTGAGCCGCTCGACCGTGTAGAGCGCCAACCCGATCGAGACCTCGGGCATGATGCGGCTGGCCGCCTCGACCAGCACCCAGCGCATGTCCTCGGGCGACACGTTGTCGTAGTAGCGGGTGGCGTACTGGGCCATGTCCTGCAGCTCGGCGATCGCCTCGACGCCGGCGTACCCACCGCCGACGAACACGAACGTCAACGCCCGCTTGCGCCGCTCGGCGTCCGTGGTCGACGTCGCCAGATCCAGCCGGGACAGCACGTGATTACGCAGGTAGATCGCTTCGCCGATCGTCTTGAAGCCGATGCCGGCCTCGGCCAGACCGGGGATGGGCAGCAGCCGCGACACCGATCCCGGGCACATGACGAGCAGGTCGTAGCCGAGCTCGTACGGCTCGCCCTCGATCGGCTCGATCGTCGCCGTCTTCGACGCGTGCGACACCTGGCTGACCATCGCGGTGATGACCCGGCACTTGCGCAGCACGCGACGCAGTGGCACCACGACGTGCCGTGGCTCGACCGAGCCGGCGGCAGCCTCGGGCAGGAACGGCTGGTAGGTCATGTTCGGCTGCGGGTCGATGACGGTGATCTCGGCCCGCCCGCGGGAGAGCATGCGCTGCAGGCGCAGCGCCGTGTACATGCCGACGTAGCCGCCGCCGACGATCAGGATGCGCACCGGCTGCTTCATCGTGCTCATAGCCGGAGGCTACCGGCGGGGACCTCTACCTCTACTAGGCGTCGTCCTCCGGCGCGGAGTGGTCGGGCACGCCGGCCGTCGGGTCGCGGCTGACGTCGAAGCTCGGCGCCTCGTCGTCGGCCCGCAGATGACCGGGTTCGCCGGGGGTGGGGTCCCGGGAGATGTCGATGCGGCTGCGATCCGGGGTGAATTCGCGCTCGTTGTCTGACATGCCGTGAGCGTATCGGCGACGTCAGCGAGCCAGGGCAGCGGCTCGGGTGAACACCGCGTCGAGCATCGGCTCGGTGAGCTTGCCGGTGAACGTGTTCTGCTGGCTGACGTGGTAGCAGCCCAGCACCACCGGCCCGTCGGGCAGGGCGACCTCGACCCCGTGCGCGAACTTCGGCAGCGGGCGGGGCACCACCATCCCGAGCGCGCGCATCGCCGACCACAGGCCGGCCCAGCCGAACGCGCCCAGCACGACGATCGCCCGCACCGACGGCCAGAGGAACTCGAACTCGCGGGCCAGCCAGGGTCGGCAGGTGTCGCGCTCGGCCGGGGTCGGCTTGTTGTCGGGCGGGGCGCAGCGGACGGTGGCCACCACTCGGGTGTCGATCAGCTGCAGGCCGTCGTCGGCCGACACGGCGGTGGGCTGGTTGGCCAGCCCGCACCTGTACAGCGACGCGTAGAGCCACTCGCCGGAACGGTCGCCGGTGAAGTTGCGCCCGGTGCGGTTCGCCCCGTGGGCGCCCGGGGCCAGGCCCACGATCAGGATGCGCGGGCGATCGACGCCGAACGCGGGCACCGGGCGACCCCAGTACTCCTGGTCGGCGTAGGCGCGCCGCTTCGACGACGCCACCCCCTCGCGCCACGTGACCAGCCGCGGGCAGGCGCGGCACACGGACACCCGGGCGTCCACTGTGGACAGTGTCTGGGCGCTCGCCGCCAGTTCCGAAACCGACGCCGCGTCGTGGGCGACGGGGGTGGACGCATCGGCTGGATCACCGGGCCAGCCCGACCCGGGAAGCGCGACCATACCGGGCAGTCTGCCGCATTACCGGGTCGGCGGGCGCATCGCCGCCGGTAGCGGCAACCGCAGCCGGGCCGGCAGCTGGTACTGCCCGTCCCGCAGCCGCAGCACGAGCAGCACGGCGGTGATCGCCCCGAACGCGGCCAGCAGCAGCGCGCAACCGATCGTCGCCAGGCCGAACCCGAACAGGACGGCGTGCGGTAGGCCCAGCATCGCGACGACGGGGCTGGCGACGACGGCGAGCACGGCCAGGGCCGCGGACAGGAACGCGTCCCACCACATGACCACTCGCAGGGATCGGTCGAATCTCGTCATGTGACCAGCCAACCCGGACCGGTCACACGTGTCGATTACTCCGGCGGTAATGGGTAGGCCGATACTGTGGGGCAGGCAGCAAGGCGAACGGAGTCGTCGATGGCGAACATCGTGGGCAAGATCGGTTGGAGAATCACGACGCTTGCGGTCGGCATCCCCGTGGGCATCGCGGTCAAGAAGGGCGTCGACCGCGCCTGGGCGGCCGCCCGCCCGGACAAGCCGCCCCGTGGCGCGAAGGACCCCGACGCCAGCTGGGGCGACGCCATCGGCTGGGCCGTCCTTTCCGGCGCCGGGGTGGCCATTGCCCAGCTGGCCACCACGAAGGGCGCCACGACGCTGTGGCGCAAGCTGGTGGGCGCCGAGCCGCCGCCCTTCGAGAAGGCCAAAGCGGGGAAGGCTGACGGGGAAGAGGACGCCGAGGCCTGACCGTTACTTGATCGAGCCGGCGGTCAGGCCACCGACAACCTTCCCCTCGATCAGGGCGAACAGGATGATCACCGGGATGGTGGCGATCACCGATCCGGCGAACAGGTGGCCCCAGTCGACCGAGTACTGGCCGATGTAGTTGTTGATCGCGACCGTCAGCGGGCCCTTCGTGGCGTCACCGGACAGCGTCAACGCCACGATGAACTCGTTCCACGCCGCGATGAACGTGAAGATCAGCGCGGTGACGATGCCGGGCAGGGCCAGCGGCAGGGTGATCCGGCCCAGCGCGCCCAGCCGGCTCGTGCCGTCGACCATCGCCGCTTCTTCCAGCTCGGACGGGATGGAGGAGAAGTAGGCGTTGAGAATCCACACCGCGAAGGCCAGGTTGAAGCCGGCGTTGACCAGGATCAGTGACGAGGTCGGGGTCAGGCCGTAGCTGACGAACTGGCGCTGGATACCGACCAGCAGGGCCGCCGGCTGGAACATCTGCGTCGCGAGCACCAGCAGCAGGAAGAACATCCGGCCGCGGAACTTGCGCCGGGCCGTGTAGTACCCGGCCGGCAGCGCGACGAGCAGCACCAGCAGGGTGGCCCCGCCGGCGATCTGCAGGCTGACCCGGAGGTTGGTGCCGAATCCGGTCTTCCAGATACTGCTGAAGTTCGTCCAGTCCCAGTGCTTCGGGACGTAGCCGCGCTCCTGCAGTTCGGCCGGCGGGCGCAGCGCCGTGATCACCATCTCGACGTACGGCAGCAAGAAGATGATCGCGATCAGGTAGGCGACCACGCTGACGATCACGGTGCGCCCGGTCAGGGGCCGGCGCCCGCGCTTGCGCTTCGACGACGCCTCGATGTCCGGTACCGGCGTAGTGGCGACGGCGGTCGTCATGACACCTGGTCCTTCCAACGCGTCACCTTGAGGAACACCAGCACGACCACGATCACCAGTCCGAAGTTGAGCACCGACATCGCCGCGGACTCACCGATGAACGCCTGCTTGAGCTGGTACATGAACACCGTTGACGTCGCCGTCTCGAATCCGGGACCGCCGCGGGTCATTCCCCAGATGATCGGGAACGAGTTGAAGACGTTGATCACGTTGATCAGCAGCGCGACCAGGAACGACGGCCGCAGCAGCGGCAACGTGATGGACCGGTACGTCCGCCACGACGACGCGCCGTCGACGCGCGCCGCTTCGTACAGCTCGTGCGGGATCGTCTGCAGCCCGGCCAGCAGCGCGTAGGTGGAGAACGGCAACGAGACGAAGATCGCGACGATCATCATCCAGACGAACGCCGAGTCGGGCCGGCCGAGCCAGTCGGCCTGGTTGCTGCCGAACGTCTTGACGAGGCCGAGGTCGTGCAGGATCACGTTGACGACGCCGTAGTTCGGGTCCAGCGCCCACCGGAAGATGAACGCCGTCATCAGCACTGACGCCGCCCAGGGCGCGATCAACGCCCAGCGGGTGACCCGCCGGCCCGGGAAGCGCTGGTTGAACAGCTGGGCCAGGCCGAGCGACAGAGTCATCGTCACGCCCACGACCACCACGACCCAGACCACTGTCCGGATCAGCACACTGTTCAGGTCGGGCTCGTCGAACAGGTCCTTGAAGTTCCGCCAGCCGGCCGGACCCAGGTAGAACCCGTTCGGCGTGAACCGCTGGAACGACGTCTTGAACATCACGAAGACCGGCCACAGCACCACCACGCCGATCAGCACGATGGCCGGACCGAGCCACAGCAGCGGCGACACCGCCCGGCCGACCCGACGCCACGGGCTCCCCCGGCGGACGCGCCGGGGCGACTTGGGCGGGACGTCGGCCCGGGTCACGGCTTCGGTATCAGTCATGGGTCGCCTGTTCGTGTGCGGGCCGTGGTCATGAGCGTCCCGGCGCGGGCCGAAGGGGGGATACCCGCGCCGGGACGGTCATCAGGGGCACTGCCTGCTAGCTGCCCTTCTTCGCCGTTTGCTGGATGTTGCTCAGGATCTTCTGCGGATCCTGGGTCATGGCCAGGCCCAGCTGCTGCTGGATCTGGGTCTTGACCGTCGACCAGATCGGGTCGTTCGGGTACTGGACCGAGTTCGGCAGTGCCTTGAGGAACGGCCCGAAGGTCGGGTCGGACGACATCGACTGGACCGCCGAGTTCGTCGCCGGGAGCAGGTCGTACTCCTTGTCGAACTGGATCTGGTACTTGTCCTGGTAGAAGAAGTCGAGGAACTTCTTGATCGCGTCCTGCTTCTTCGGGTCGGTCTTGAAGACCGAGACGTTGTCGCAGACACCCAAGGTCTTGTCCAGCGGGCCGCTCTTGCCCGGGATCGGCACCGAGGTGTAATCACTGGCCTGCAGCTTGCCGCCCTGCTGGATGATCGGGATCAGCGCGGGCGAACCGTTGATCATGCCGATGTCGCCCTGGGCGAAGTTCTTCCACAGGTCGGTGCGGTTCTTGGTGCCCGGGTTGGGCTCGGTGTCGCCGGCCTTGACCATGCCGGACATGAACTGTAGCGCCTCGACGTTCTGCTGGCTGTCGATCGTCCAGTCACCGCTGTCGCTCTGGTAGCCGCCGCCGTTGCCGAGGAACCACAGCAGACCCTCGGCCTGGGCCTCCTCGGAGCCGAGCGGCAGGCCGAAGCCGACCTTGCCCAGCGCCTTGATCTTGGCCGCGTCGGCCTGGACGTCGTTCCAGGTCTGCGGCGCCGCGGTGATGCCGGCCTGTTGGAACAGCTTCTTGTTGTAGAACAGGGTGCGCGAGCTCGTCGTGAACGGCATGCCGTACTGGGTGCCGTTGTAGGTGTTGAGCTTGGCGAACACCGACAGCAGGTTGCTGAACGTGCTCGGCGAGGTCACGTCCTTGGCCGGGTAGAGCAGGCCGGTCTGGGCGTAGTCCGGGAAGTAGTCACCCTCCATCACGTCCGGGTAATCCTTGTTCTGGACCATCGTCTTGACCTTGTTGTCAAAGTCGTTCCAGTTGATGGTCTGAACCTGGACGGTGATGTTCGGGTTGGCCGCCTTGAAGTCGGCGGCGATCTGCTCCCAGTACTTCTGCGACGAGTTCTGCGGTCCGGTGCCGTAGTCGGCGCCGACGAACTTCAGCGTGACGGGGCTGCCCCCACCGCCGTTACTGCCGGAGTTGCCGCCACTGCTCTTCTTCGACGAACTGCATGCGCTGACCGCCAGCAGGACGGCTGCCCCCAGGGCCACGCCTGCCGCAATGCTTCGCTTCATCTGCCGCCTCTCACTGACACCCGACTTTGATTGTTACTGAGCGATCCATGGCGATATCGCGCACCATCGTGCAGAGCATAGAACTCCACCCCGAGGCGTTCAAGCGTGTCCCGTGGCTCGCGAACATGCCGAGGAACGCTACACGCGATGCCGAGATTGGTCTAGACCACCTGGGCCCGACGCGCCGGTGTTTGGCCAAAACGTTAGGCGGGCAGGAAGTTCACGGCCATTCCGGTGTCCAAACCGTTAGGTGGGCAGGAGGTTCAGGGCTATTCCGTCGAGGATGTCGTGTTCGCTGGCCACCACCTCGGCCACTCCGGTGGCGCGTACGAGTTCGCGCAGCACGATCGCTCCCCCGCCGATGACATCGACCCGTCCCGGGTGCATCACCGGCAACGCCGCTCGCTGCTCGTGCGTCATGGCCACCAGCCGCTCGGTCACGTCGTGGACCTGCCCGGCCGCCATCGTCGAGCCGTGGATGGCCACCGGATCGTAGGCCGGTAGCCCCTGCACGATGGCGGCCAGCGTGGTGACCGTGCCGGCCACCCCGACGAAGGTGGCCGCCGCAGTGATCGGCAGGTCCCGGGCGGCGGCGGCGATCGCGGCCCGGACGTCGGCCACCGTGGCCGCGACCTGCGCGCCGGTGGGCGGGTCGGACCGCAAGTGCCGCTCGGTCATGCGGACGCAGCCGATGTCCATGCTGTGCGCGCGGAGCGGCCCGCCGCCGCCGGAGTCGCCGAGGACCAGTTCGGTCGAACCGCCGCCGATGTCGGCCACCAGCACGGGGGCGACCGCGCCCGGCAGCCCGGCCACGGCGCCGGTGAAGGACAGTTCGGCCTCCTCGGCGCCGGTGATCACCTCGGGGTCGGCGCCCAGCACGGCGCGCACCATCGCCACGAAGTCGGCCCGGTTGGCGGCGTCGCGGGTGGCGCTGGTGGCCACCATGCGCACCGCGGCCGTGCCGTGCTTGTCGATCAGCTCGGCGAACTCGGTCAGCGCCTCGCGGGTGCGCTCGATCGCCTCGGGGGCGAGCCGTCCCGTGCGGTCGACGCCCTGGCCCAGCCGGACGATGCGCATATCGCGGACGACGTCGACCAGCCGGCCGTCCGGTCCGGGGTCGGCGATCAGCAGCCGGATCGAGTTCGTCCCGCAATCGATCGCGGCAACTCGGGTGCTCATCGGGCGACCTCCCGCTACACGCACGGCCCCTCCTTCCACCACGGCTCGAGTCGTTCGAGCGCCTCGTCGCCGAGCGGGTTCACTCCGGCCCCGGCGGCCAGGGCGTGCGCCACCAGCACGTGTAGGCACTTGACCCGGTTCGGCATGCCGCCGGCGCTGATGCCGTCGATCTCGTCGACGTGCCCGATCTGCTCACGGCGGGCCAGGTAGGACTCGTGGGCCCGCCGGTATGCGCCCGCCAGCTCGGCGTCCGTGCTCAGGCGTACGGTCATCTCGCGCATCAGCCCGGACGCCTCGAGTCGGCCGATCTCGGACGCGGCCCGCGGACAGGTCAGGTAGTACAGCGTGGGGAACGGCGTGCCGTCGGGCAGCCGAGGCGAGGTCTCGATGACATCGGGGTGCCCGCACGGGCAACGGTGGGCCACCTCGCGGAGCGCCCGAGGTTCGCGGCCGAGCTGGGCGGCGACGACCTCGCGATCGGTCAGCGTCACGGCGACGAGTCGGCCGTGAGCACGCTGCCCCACAGCCGCTGGTTCCAGGTACCGCCCGGCACCTGCACCGCGGCCCGGTCGCGCTGCGGGGTGCCGCCCACCCCGGTTTGTTCGCCCGGGCGCACGACGACGTACACCGTGTCGCCGGGCATCGCGTACTGCAGCCGGCTGCGAGCCTGCTGCTCGATGTAGGCCGGGTCGTCCCACTGCTTGAGCTGGGCCTTGAGCTCGGCCAGCTGCTTCTGGTCGTCGCGGCGCTGCTGCTCGGCCTGCGCCACCGCGCTACGAGCGGCAAGGTACCGGTGCAGTGGCGGGGCCAGCACGACCGTCAGCAGGATCAACACCGCGCCGAGCACCAACGCCCGGCCGGTCAGGCCCTGGCGCTTCCCCCGCCCGCTTAGGACGTTCCTGACGGATCCATGCCCTGCTGCGCGACGCCCAGGCACGCGATCTCCTTCGTTGTCGTCGTCGTCCATAGCGCTGCTATGGCCTCCTCGTCCGCCTCGGATCTCGCGCACCTGACCGCCGCTCGCGACGGGCGGGATCCATCAGGAACGTCCAGCCACCGAGGCAACGAGATCAACGCTCCGCCGGCTCGAATCGCGGGAAGGCCCGCGCCCCGGCGTACCGGGCGGCGTCGTCGAGTTCCTCCTCGATGCGCAGTAGCTGGTTGTACTTGGCCGTGCGGTCGGTCCGGGCCGGGGCGCCGCTCTTGATCTGACCGCAGTTGGTGGCCACGACCAGGTCGGCGATCGTGGTGTCCTCGGTCTCGCCGGAGCGGTGCGACATCATGCACCGGTAGCCGTACCGGTGGGCCAGCTCGACGGCGTCGAACGTCTCGGTGAGCGTGCCGATCTGGTTCACCTTCACCAGCAACGCGTTGGCCGCACCCTGCTCGATACCGCGGGTGAGCCGGGTCGGGTTGGTGACGAACAGGTCGTCGCCGACGATCTGCACGGCCTCGTCCAGGCGCTCGGTCAGCGCCTTCCAGGCGTCCCAGTCCTCTTCGGCCAGCGGATCCTCGATCGACACGATCGGGTAGGTGGCGATGAGCGAGTCGTAGTAGCCGATCATCTCGTCGGCCGCCTTGGGCTTGCCCTCGAACTGGTAGGCGCCGTCGGAGTAGAACTCGGTGGCCGCCACATCCAGGGCCAGCGCGACGTCGGCGCCGGGCTTGAAGCCGGCCTTGCCGATCGCCTCGACGATCAGATCGAGAGCCTCGCGGTTGGAGTCGAGGTTCGGGGCGAACCCGCCCTCGTCGCCCAGCCCGGTCGACAGACCCTTCGACTTCAGCACCGACTTCAGCGCGTGATACGTCTCGGCGCCGTAGCGCACCGCCTCCGAGAACGTCGGCGCGCCGATCGGGGCGACCATGAACTCCTGCACGTCGACGTTGGAGTCGGCGTGTGCCCCGCCGTTGAGGATGTTCATCATCGGCACCGGCAGCAGGTAGGCGTTCGGGCCGCCGAGGTAGCGGAACAGGGGCAGGTCGGCCGACTCGGCCGCCGCCTTGGCCACCGCGAGCGAGACACCGAGGATCGCGTTGGCGCCCAGCTTGCTCTTGTCGGGCGTGGCGTCCAGGGAGATCATCGCGGCATCGATCAGCCGCTGCTCGCTGGCCTCGAACCCGACGAGTTCCGGACCGATTGTGTCCAGTACGGCGCTGACCGCCTTGCGCACGCCCTTGCCGCCGTAGCGCTCGTCGCCGTCGCGCAGTTCGACCGCCTCGAACGCCCCGGTGGACGCACCGCTCGGGACGGCGGCCCGGCTGAGGGTGCCGTCGTCGAGCGCGACCTCGACCTCGACAGTGGGGTTACCGCGCGAGTCGAGGATCTCGCGCGCTCCAACGGCCTCGATGGTGGCCACGGGTCGTCCTTCCGCTGGGCGGGCGTTATTCGTGATCGAGCCTAACCGCGCGACCTGGGCGGTTCGCGCCGCCCCGCCGATCCCGCTACTCGCCGGTGCGGCCGTCGATCGCCTCGCGCAGCAGGTCGGCGTGGCCGTTGTGGCGGGCGTACTCCTCGATCATGTGCAGCAGCACCCAGCGATGGGTGACGCGCTCACCGGTGCGTTGCCGGACGAAGCTGGACTCCAACGGCGTGCGCTCGGCCACCTCGCGCGCGTTGGCGATCTCGGCCTCCCAGTCGGCGTAGGCCTGCCGCACGACGTCAGGGTCAGCGACCGCGCCGTCGAATTCGAGGTCGGGCTCGGCGTCGGTGAAGTAGATGCCGGGACGGGGCTCGACCTGGGCCACCCGGTCGAACCAGCTCCGCTCGTTCTCGGCGACGTGCCGGATGAGGCCGAGCAGCGACAACGTCGACGGCGGCACAGCGCGCATCGCCAGCTGCTCGGGCGTGAGGTTCTCACACTTCCACCGCAGCGTGGCCCGGTGGAAGTCCAGGTAGGACAACAGGGACGTCTTCTCGTCCGCGTCGCCGGACGGCTCGGTGCGATAGGGCGGGCCAGCAGTCATGCCGACATCCTGGCCTAGTCCCGTTCGGCGCTCGCCAGCGCGTCGCGGTAACGGCGGGCGGTGTCACGCAGCGCCAGCTCGGGGTCGACACCGGCGGCGACGGCCTCGCGGACGACGGCCAGCAGCCGCTCGCCGACCCCGCGACCCTCGACGGTCACGTCCAGGCCGGCCCGCTCGCCCCGCGACACCAACTTGGCGGCCAGCGCCAGGGCCGGCTGGCCCATCGGCACGCCGTCGACGACCGACCCGCGGCCCTTCTCGGCGGCCTTGAGCTTCTCCCAGTTCTCGTTCACCTCGTCGGCGCTCTCGACGGCGACCCCGGCGAACACGTGCGGGTGCCGGTGCACCAACTTGTCGACCAGGTCGCCGGCCACGTCGTCGATGGAGAAGCGCTGCCCGGGCGGGAGTTCCTCGGCCAGCCGGGCGTGGAACAGCACCTGTAGCAGCAGGTCGCCGAGCTCCTCCCGCAGCAGCGTCAGGTCGCCGGTCTCGATCGCCTCGAGCGTCTCGTAGGTCTCTTCGAGCAGGTACTTGGCCAGCGACTCGTGGGTCTGGGCAGCGTCCCAGGGGCAGCCGCCGGGCGAGCGCAGCCGGTCCATGACCTCGACGGCCCGGGCCAGCGTCTCGCCCGTCACGGCTGCGGTGCGGCCGGGGTGCTCGATCCGATGTGGACGAAGTCGAGCTGGGCCGGTCCACTGATCGACACGTTCTCCGGCGACCACGCCCCGTAGCGGGCGTTGACCGACACCGGTATGTCGGCCTTCTTCACCGCGTTGGAGATGTCGCTGAGTTGCTGCGCGTTCGTCTTCGCGATGACGGCCAGCAACAGCTCGGCGTCCTTGACGAACGTCGGCGCGAACGACTGCTTGACTCCGTGCTGATCCAGGACCTGGCGCACCGTGGCGTCCGCCTCGGCACCCGTCCCCTGGATGTTGAACGCCGTGGCCAGCGCCTGATCGTGCAGCGAGGCGAGCTCCGCGTCCGAGGGCACCCCGCCGAGCGACTTGTCGAGCAGCTGGGTCATGAGCCGGGTCCGCACCATGGAGTCGAGCGCGAACACCCGCGGCGGTTCCTGATTGCTGCTGTCCGTGGGCACGGTGAATCCGGGGACGACGTACTGGCTCACGTCGCCCTCGGCGATCCGGTCGCCGCCGACGAACGCGGCCGCGCCAGCATGCGTACTGCTGCATGCGCTCAGCCCGGCCAGGGCGAGCGCGGCGATGACGCCGGTTCCGACGAGGCGAACTCTCACGGCGTTAGGTTCTCATGCCCGGATGTGCGGCCCGCAGCGGGCTCACGGCTACTTCCGTCCGCACCGGTACTCCCCGTCCCCGAGCTCGATCGGCTGCTACCTCGCCATGGCCGGAACCGTACCGGAGGTGAGGCGTCACCGACCCGCGTCGTAGCGGCGGCGCGCGACCTGTACCTCGGGCATGTGGTCCTCGGCCCAGTCCTTGATCGCCTTTACCACCGGAAGCAGCGACTCGCCGAGCGGCGTCAGCCGGTAGGAGACGCGCACCGGCACCGCCGGGGTGATGGACCGGACGATGATGCCGTCGCGTTCCAGGTTGCGCAGCGTCTGCGTCAGCATCTTCTGGCTGACCCCGGCGATGGTCCGGGCGATCTCGCTGTAGCGCTGCTCGCCGTCCTGCAGCGCGCACAGGATCAGCGACACCCACTTGTCGGCCAGCCGGTCGAGCAGCTGCCGGCTCGGGCAGACGGACATGAACGCGTCGAACTGCTCGCGAGCCTTCTGCCGCCGCTGAGTCACCGTTGCCGTCGCCATCGCTCTCCTTTGTGTCGGGTACGCACTCCAAGGTGGCTACTTCCCAATGGAGAGTAACAGTCGGCAGCATGGCGGCATGACGAATATGCGCGCTGTACTTGTCGGTCGCTTCGGCGGCCCGGAGACCCTTGACGTGACCGAAGTCCCGTTGCCCGAACCGGGGCCGGGCCAGGTCCGGATCAAGGTGGCCGCCGCTGCCGTGAACCCGGTCGACCTGTTCACCCGCGCCGGCCAGGTGCCCATCGATCCCGACACGTTGCCCGTGGGCCTGGGCTGGGACGCCGCCGGCTCGATCGACGCCGTGGGCGCCGGCGTCTCCGGCCTCGCCGGCGGCGACGCCGTGATCGCCTTCGAGGACCACCTGACGAAGCCGCTCGGGCCGTACGCCGAGTACCTGGTGGTCGACGCCGACGCCGTGGCGCCCGCCCCGCGGACGGTCGACGCGACTGCCGCAGCGACGCTGCCCCTGAACGCCACCACCGCGGCGCAGGCCCTGGACCTGGCCGACCTCCCGAGCGGTAGCACATTGCTGATAGCCGGGGCGGCCGGCGCGGTCGGCGGGTACGCGGTGCAACTGGCCGCCGCCCGCGGCTTGCGCGTCGTTGCCCTGGCCGGTGCCGGCGACGAGGCGGACGTGCGGGCGTGGGGCGCCGAGATGTTCGTGCCCCGGTCCGACGACATCGCGCCGGCCGTCCGGGCGACGTTCCCCGACGGGGTGGACGCCGCGCTCGACACCGTCTACCAGCCGGCCGACGTGCTCGGCGCGGTGCGCAACGGCGGCGTCTACATCAACCTGACCCCGCCGGCCAGCCCGGTAGCGACCGAGCGGGGAATCCGGGCACTGGATCAGATCGTGCACCGCGACAGCGCGCTGCTGGCCGAGCTGTCCCGGCTGGTCGACGCCGGGCGGCTCACCCTTCGGGTGGCCGAGACGTTCCCGCTGGCCGAGGTTGCGGCCGCGCACGAACTGGCCGGCAAGAGCGGGGTGCGCGGCCGGGTCGTCCTCATCCCCTGATCGACTACGTTCGGAGGCCGTGGAGCGCGCGACCGCGACCGAGTACTGCCTGGGCTTGCCCGGGGCCTACCTGGATACCCCTTGGGGCGACTTCGCGGTGGCCAAGGTCGACGGCAAGATCTTCGCGTTCCTCGGCTCACCCGACGACCCGCTCGCACTGGGGGTCAAGAACACGCCCGAGCAGATCGACGAGTGGCGGGCCCGCTACCCGTCGCACTGCGGGCCCGGACCGTACCTGGCCAAGGCGACCTGGAACCGCGTCCTGGCCTACGGCCCGGGCGCGCCGGACGACGACGAGGTCCGCGAACTGATCGACGACTCGTACGCGCTGATCGTCGCGGCGCTGCCCCGGTCGAAGCGGCCGTAGACGCGCGCGAACGCTGTCCGCGTCGTACTATCAGCCGACCGGCATCCGGGGGGATCCGATATGTATCGAGTGATGGTCGTCTACGGCACCCGTCCTGAAGCGATCAAGGTAGCGCCGGTGATCGGCCGGCTGGGGACGTCGCCGCACCTGCGTCCGATTCCGGTCGTCACCGGCCAGCACCGCGAGATGCTCGACCAGGTCAACCAGCTGTTCGGCATCGAGCCGGCACACGACCTCGACATCATCGCGCCGCGGCAGTCACTGCAAGACATCACGGTTCGGGCCCTGAGCGGCCTGAGCGACGTGATCCGCGCCGAACAACCCGATGCGGTGGTCGTGCAGGGCGACACGACCACCTCGTTCGTGGCCGCGCTGGCCGCCTTCTACGAGCAGATCCCGGTTGCGCACATCGAGGCCGGGCTGCGCACCGCCAACCCGTACTCGCCGTTCCCCGAGGAGATCAACCGCCGGCTGACCTCGCAGGTGGCCAGCGTGCACCTGGCCCCCACGCGCACGTCGCGAGCCAACCTGGTCGCCGAGAACATCAAGCCGGAGCGGATCACGGTCACCGGCAACACCGTCATCGACGCGCTGCACGAGGTCGTCGCGCGCCGGCTGCCCTACGCCGATCCGGCGCTGGAGAGCCTCGGCCGGCGGATGGTTCTGATCACCGCGCACCGGCGCGAGTCGTGGGGCGAGCCGATGGCCCGCTCGGCGCGCGCCGTCCGCCGGCTGGCCCTGCGCTACCCCGATACGACGTTCGTGCTGCCGGCGCACCTCAACCCGGTGGTGCGCGAGGTGCTCCTGCCGCCGTTGCGCGACCGGCCCAACGTGCTGATCACCGAGCCGTTGCCGTACGGCCAGTTCGCCCGGCTCATGCAGGACAGCCACCTGATCCTCACCGACAGCGGCGGCGTCCAGGAGGAAGGGCCGAGCCTGGGCAAGCCGGTGCTCGTCATGCGCGATACCACCGAGCGGCCGGAGGCGGTCGAGGCCGGCACCGTGCGCCTCGTCGGCACCGACGAGGACGCCATCGTGCGCGAGGTGGCGCGGCTGCTCGACGACGACGCCCACTACGCGGCGATGGCCAACGCGGTGAACCCCTACGGCGACGGGCAGGCGGCCCGCCGCTCGGTGCAAGCGCTCGAGCACTTCTTCGGGCTGGGCGATCCACCCGACAACTTCGAGCCCGACGCATAGGCGTTCAGCTCGGGTCGTTCGCACCGGACGGGATCATCCCGACCTTGCTCGCCTCCCCGACACTCGCCTGGCGCCGAGCGAGCGGTTCGGGCATGCTCGCCCCCACGCCGCACCGGGGGGTCGGCGACGAATCGGGGAGGGGCCGTGGGCCGGATCAGAAAATTGCTTGCCGCCGTGGGGGTTGGCGCGGTGGTCGGCGCCGGGTTGGTCGCCGTCGCCGCGCCGGCTTCGGCGGCGACGCAGTGCTTGGTGATCTTCCGCATCTCGTACAACACGCCGGGCCCTGACCTGCGCACCAACACGAGCCTGAACGGTGAGTGGATCCAACTGCACAACCGCTGCACGACGACGATCACCCTTACGTCTTCGCGGATCCGCGACGCGGCCGGGCACACTTACACGTTCGGCACCTCTACGCTCGGCGGCGGCCGCTACGTCAAGGTGCACACCGGCCGAGGCACCAACACCGCGACCGACCGCTACTGGGCGCAGGCGTGGTACATCTGGAACAACGACCGCGATACAGCCTCGCTGTACAACCACTTCGGCGCGCTGATCGGCCGCTGCTCGTACAACAACCCGCACGTGCTCTCGTTGTACTGCTAGCCCACCACTTGCTCGAGCACCTTGGCGCCCCACTGCAGCAGGGCGACGTCGCGCATCGGCTCGCTGCCCAGGCCCCCGGTTCGGGGCCGGGGCACCGAGACGGTGCCGACCGCCTGCTTGTACAGCGACCGGTCGTACAACCGCTTGAGCCGCAGCTGGGCCGATTCGGGCAGGTCCAGCGGCGAGAACCGGACCGAGTTGCCCTGCAGCGACACCTCGGTGACGCCGTAGCGCCGGCACAGCACCTTGAACCGGGCGACGGCCAGCAGGTTCTCGACCGGCGGCGGGATCGGCCCGAACCGGTCGACCAGCTCGTCATGCACGGCGTCGACGGCGTCGTCGGTGGCGGCGCCGGCCAGTGACCGGTAGGCCTCCAGGCGCAGTCGCTCACCGGGCAGGTACTCCACCGGCAGGTTGGCGTCGACGGGCAGGTCGACCTTGACATCAAGCGCCTCAGTCTCCGAAGCGCCCTCGCCGCGGAACTCGGCCACCGCCTCGCCGACCAGGCGCACGTACAGGTCGAAGCCCACGCCGGCGATGTGCCCGGACTGCTCACCACCCAGCAGGTTGCCCGCCCCGCGAATCTCGAGGTCCTTCATCGCCACGGCCATGCCGGCGCCGAGCTCGGTGTGCTGGGCGATCGTTGCGAGCCGGTCGTAGGCCGTCTCGGTCAGCGGCTTCTCCGGCGGGTACAGGAAGTAGGCGTACCCGCGCTCGCGGGCCCGCCCGACGCGTCCGCGCAGCTGGTGCAGTTGCGAGAGGCCGAAGTTGTCGGCCCGTTCGACGATCAGCGTGTTGGCGTTGGGGATGTCCAGCCCGGACTCGACGATGGTGGTGCACACCAGCACGTCGTAGCGCTTCTCCCAGAAGCCGACCATGACCTGCTCCAGTGCGTCCTCGCTCATCTGCCCGTGGGCCACGGCGATGCGCGCCTCGGGCACCAGCCCGGACAGCCGCGTCGCGGCCCGGTTGATCGAGTCGACCCGGTTGTGGATGTAGAACACCTGCCCGTCGCGCAGGAGCTCACGCCGGATGGCCGCGGCGATCTGCCGGTCGTCGTGCGCGCCGACGAAGGTCAGGATCGGGTGCCGCTCCTCGGGCGGGGTCAGGATGGTGGTCATCTCGCGGATGCCGGTCAGGGACATCTCCAGGGTGCGTGGGATGGGCGTCGCCGACATGGTCAGCACGTCGACGGCGGTACGCAGCGACTTGAGGTACTCCTTGTGCTCGACGCCGAAGCGCTGCTCCTCGTCGACGATGACCAGTCCCAGGTCCTTGAACCGCACCGTCTGCTGCAGGATGCGGTGCGTGCCGATCACGATGTCGGCGCTGCCGTCGGCGATTCCGCTCAGGGTGGCGTCGACGTCCGACGGCGCCGTGAATCTCGACAGCTCGTGGACCTCGACCGGGAACTGGGCCATCCGTTCGCGGAACGTCGACAGGTGCTGGTGGCTGAGCAGCGTGGTCGGTACGAGCAGGGCCACCTGCTTGCCGTCCTGCACCGCCTTGAACGCCGCGCGGACGGCCACTTCGGTCTTGCCGTAGCCGACGTCGCCGCAGATGACGCGGTCCATGGGCAGGGGCTTTTCCATGTCGCCCTTGACCTCGTCGATCGCGGCGAGCTGGTCGGGCGTCTCGACGTAGGGGAAGGCATCCTCGAGCTCGCGCTGCCACGGGGTGTCCGCGCTGAACGCGAAGCCCTTGGTGGCCATCCGCGCGCTGTAGAGCCGGATCAGTTGCGCCGCGATCTCCTTGACCGCCTTGCGCGCGCGGCCCTTCGTCTTGGCCCAGTCGGATCCACCGAGCCGGTTGAGTGACGGCGACTCGCCGCCGACGTACTTGGTCACCTGGTCGAGCGAGTCGGTCGGCACGAACAGCCGGTCGCCGGGCTGACCGCGCCGGGCCGGTGCGTACTCGATGATCAGGTACTCGCGCTCGCCACCGTTGATCGTGCGACGGACCATCTCGACGTACCTGCCCACGCCGTGCTGCTCGTGCACCACGAAGTCGCCGGGCTGCAACAGGATCGGGTCGATCGCGTTGCGCCGTCGGCTCGGCATGCGGCTGGTGTCCTTGGTGAGCGAGCCGCGCTGGCCGGTCAGGTCGGCCTCGGTGAGGAACGCCAGCTTCAACGACGGCGCGACCAGCCCGCCGGCCAGCCGCCCGGTCGTGACGATCGCGACGCCGGCCTCGGTGTCGGCACTCGGCTGCAACCGAGCCGGCACCTCGGCGTCGGCCAGTCGCTCGACGGTGCGCTGGGCCGTGCCGTGCCCGTCGAACACGAGCGCGATCCGCCAGCCGTCGCGCGTCCACCCCTTGAGGTCGGTCATCGCCGCCTCGGTGTCACCGCGATATTCGGGCGCCGACTCGAACGCGCTGGTGGTCTCGGCGCCGAGCTGGGTGACGCTCCACCACGGCAGGTCGCGCTCGGCGGCGTCGGCGGCCGCCTCGTCCAGGTCGCGCAGCGACGCCGCGGCCAGGTCGACCGGCGCCTGTCCCCCGCCGGCAGCCACCGCCCAAGACGCAGCCAGGAACTCCTCGGATGTCCGCACCAGATCTACAGCCCGGCTGCGCACCCGTTCGGGGTCGCAGACGATGACGTGCGAGCCCTTGGGCAGTTCGTTCAGGACGAGCTGCAGGTCGTCGACCAGCACGGGCGCCAGGGCTTCCATGCCCTCGACGGCCTCACCGCGGCTGATCGGATCGAGCAGTTCGGCCAACTCGGGGTGCTCTTTCTGCAACGCCTCGGCGCGCTTCTGCACGTCGTCGGTCAGCAGCAGCTCGCGGCAGGGCGGAGCCCACAGGCCGTGTTCGGCGATCTCGAGCGAGCGTTGGTCGGCCACCTTGAAGTAGCGGATCTCCTCGACCTCGTCGCCCCAGAACTCGACGCGCAGCGGGTGCTCCTCGGTCGGCGGGAACACGTCGAGGATGCCGCCGCGTACCGCGAAGTCGCCGCGCTTCTCGACCAGCTCGGTGCGCGCGTAGCCGGCGGCGACCAGGTCGGCGACGATGTCGGTCAGCTCGTTGCCGGCGTCGCCCGCGTGCAGCTCGACCGGCTTCAGCTCGCCCAGCGCCGGCACCTGCGGCTGCAGCACCGCCCGGATCGGGGCCACCACCACCTGGAGCGGGCCGGTCGTCGGGTCGTCGGTGCTCGGATGGGCCAGTCGACGCAGGACGGCCAGCCGCTGCCCCACCGTGTCGGCCCGGGGCGAGAGCCGCTCGTGCGGCAACGTCTCCCAGCCCGGGTAGACGGCCACCGTGTCCGGCGGCAGCAGGCACCGCAGCGCCGTGGCCAGGTCCTCGGCCTCGGCGCCGGTGCTGGTCACCGCCAGGACGGTGCGTTGCCGGGCGACGCCGGCGATCACGAACGGCCGCAACGCCGCCGGACCACTGACGGTGAACGACGGTGCCCCGATCGACTCGACCGCACCCGACACCGCCGGATCGGCCAGCGCAACATCCAGCAATCCGGACAAGCTCATGCGAAACAACGCTCCCCTGCGCAGCACAGCAATCCCCGATCCGCAGCGGATGGGGGATGCCTCCAGCTTACGCAACACCGCCGACGTCGCTTCATCGACGCAGCGCCGCTCACGGCAGCGGCCGGCCCGAACTGCTGATCCCGCAGGCCTGGTCGACCGGCCGGGATCAGGCGTCCGGCGTGGACTCCTGCTTCTTCTTCAGCGCGTGCGCCGCGGTCAATGCGCCGGCGCCGAGCGCGATCGCGGCGGCGCCCACTCCTACCGTCGGCACGACCGGGTAGGTCGCCCCGGTGTTCGCGAGGGCCGTCGTGGCCGCGGCCGGACGGTTGCCGGCCGGCACGACGGCCGGGGCGGGAGTCGCGGCCGTCTTGTGCGCGGCCGTCTTGTGCGCGGCCGCCTTGTGCGCGGCCGCCGGCTGATGCGGCGCCGCGGTGTGCGTCGTGGGCGGTGGCGGCGGTGCGCTCGTCGTGAGCGGCGGTGGCGTGTCCGGCGTCGTCATGGGCGGCGGGTTCACCGGCGGCGCGCTCGGCGAATCGGCGTGCGCCGGTGTCATGGACACGACCTGCACGAGCGGAATCGTCCACGCGGCGGTCGCGCCTACGACGGCGCCTCGCCGAAGCAGGTCACGGCGGCTCAGGCCGGGCGTCGGCGCATCATCAAGCTGAGTCATGTCATCCCCCGATTTGTCAGGACGGCCGACCGTAAGGCTGGCCCGCCTGGCTTGACCCCGTAGCGTAAGGCTTAGTTGACCTAGGCGCTACGGGTGATTCGAAACTGGTGGCATGACCTGGCCGCCCCGTATCGTGACCGCATGATCGACTATCCGTCACCGGCGCCCGACGTCGTGGTCGAGGACCTCGACGAGGACGTCTGCCTGTACCGGGCCGACATCGACGAGGTGCTCGTGTTGAACCAGTCGGCCGGTGACGTATGGCGGCTGGCGGACGGGCAGCGAACGCTGACCGCCATCGCCGATCAGCTGGCGCGTGTCTACGGCGCGGACGAGGCCGCGGTGCACGCAGACGTGCGGACCGTGGTCGCCGATCTGGCCGCCCGCGGCTACCTCGTCGGTGCCGCATCCGTCGGATCCTGAAGATGATGGTCACACTGCAGGTGCTCGGCGCGGCGGTCACCGTGCCGGCCGACCTGCATCGTCGGCTCAGCCGGCTGCCCACCACCGACCGGCCGGCCGACGCCGAGGTGCGGGCCGACAATCCGGCGCACGCGCTCGCCGAGCTGACCCGGCTCGCCGTAGCGCACTCGCCGTTGCTCTGCGTACACGCCGGCGTGGTGTCCGGGCCGGACGGGCTGATCGCGATTCCGGGCGAGAGCGGGCTGGGCAAGACCACTCTCGTCGCGGCGCTGCTCCGCGCCGGCTTCGGCTACGTGTCGGACGAGGCGCTCGCGCTGGACCGCGACAGCGGCGCCGTGACGCCCTTTCCCCGACCACTGTCGCTGCGCGGGGACGTGTGGCCGCTGCTCGGCATCGCGCCGGCGCCTCCGCCCGACGAGGAGCGGCTGGTGCCACCGGCGGCGTTGGAGCGCGCCGCCGCCACGGACGGTCGGGTGCGGCACGTCGTCCTGGCCCGGCGGGTACCCGGGCCACCGCGGCTCGCGCCCGCTGCTCGGGGCGAGGCCGTCCAGGCCCTCCTGCGCCGGGCGTTCAATCATTACCGCGCGCCGGAGGCGAGCTTCCGCGCCGTGGTCGCCGTCGTGCGCGAGGCAGACGTCTGGACGGCGACCTACGCGGACGCCCCCGAACTCGCCGAGCTGCTCGGGCAGCGGCTGCGTCACTCGGCGGCGGCGACCGCCGCGAGGTAGCGGCGGCGCGCGTCCGGGTCGTCGGCGGGATACACCGGGCTGCCCGGATCGGCTTCGTCGAACGAGATGGCCTGCCAGACGCGCGGTCGGCCGGCCCGCACCCACACCCGCCCGTGCCGGGCGAAACCGGCCAGCGTCGCTCGTCGCGTCGCCCGCGTCGCCCGGGCCCAGGCCCGGCTCGCGGCGGCCCGGCCCGGCTCGAGCGGCACCGGGCCGGACGGCGTGAGCAGTCGGTCGAGCGCCCGCCACGGCGGTCCGACGCCGAGCGCGCGCACCACGCCGGGCGGCAGCGGCGTGCGCCACAGCCGCCGGGCGCGCGCCAGCACCAGAGCCAGCGATCGCCCGGCACCAGCAGCGCGCGCCGACGTCACGACCTCGTCCCAGTCGGCGACCTGCGCAGCCGCCAGGTGGGCGTCGAGCAGCCACACCAGCCGGTTCGCTCCGGACAGCGCACCGTGGACGCCGAGGTGCACCAGCTGATCCACCGCGGACAGTGCCCGAAAGCCTGGCGGTTCCAGCCACCGCGCCCGCTGCAGCAACTCCGACACGGGCAGCCGGAACGGGCCGTGCAGGGCCGGGTCGTCCAGCACGGCCCAGTGCAGGTCGACGAGCACGCCTTGCGGCGCGCGCACACGCAGTTCGCCGGGCAGGCGCGCCGCGAACAGTGGCCAGTTCCGGTCCAGCAGCGTGAATCCGGCCGATTCGAGCACGGCCAGGACGTCGCCGAACCGGGACGGCGGAACGAGCACGTCCAGATCGACGCCCTGGCGCAGGTCCGGCCGCCGATAGACGCTGTATCCGAGGGCCGGCCCCTTGAGCACGAGCCACGGGCAGTCATGTTGCTTCAGCTCGTCGCGCAGGGTCGACAGGACGGCTGCGGTTCGCGCCTGCGCCGCGAGGAACAGGGGACGCTGACGGCGTAGCACCTCGAAATCGGGCGGCGCGCACGCGGCGAGCCACGCCTCGACGCCGTGCCGGCGGGCCAGGACGAGCAGGCGATCCGCCGCCGATGGAGGCACCCGGTTCAAGATCGCGGCGCCGTCGGTAAGCGTCGATGCACCGACAATCGCCGCGACTACGGACAGCAAGGATCTGTCACGCACGAAGAAGGTCTACCAGGTGGTGATGCGCGAAGCCTGATCACGTGCGATCCTGTCAGTCCACGGTGAGTCGTTCGGGGGGACGAGTGGACTACGTGAACACGCAGCGCGTTGTACCGCCTACCGTGGCGCATCCGGACACAGGCTCGCTGGTCGAGTCAGCCGTGCGCGCGCTGCCCAAGATGTACCTGCCGGATACGGCACAGTTCGTGCAGACCGTGCGCCGTGGCGAGGGCGGCTTGGTGCCCGAGGGCACCAATCTGCGCTACGCGGCGATCGTCGCGCTCGGCGCCGCTCGCCTGGATACCGCCCGGCAGCGCGCGATCCTGGCCGGCACCGACGCGGCACAGCTCGCCGAACGAGTGGCCGAACAGGCTCGCAGCAGCACGGATCTGGGCGCCGTGGCGCTCGCCGGGTGGGCGTCCGCCGAGGTCTGCGGCGTCGCGGACGACGCGCTGGTCGACCGGCTCGTCGCCGCCGCGCACTCGAGCCGGCCCGTGCCGACCGTCGATCTGTCGTGGGCGCTGACCGCGCTGCTCGCCGTGCGCGACCTGCGGCCGGTCACCGCCGACGCCGACCGGATCGCGGCGCGGCTGCGCACGCTGCAAGGCGCCGCGGGCGTCTTCCCGCACATGCTGCCGCGCGACAGCCTGCCGTGGTACCGCGCCCACGTGGGTTGCTTCGCCGACCAGGTGTACCCGATCCAGGCACTCGCTCGGCACCACGCCGCCACCGGCGAGGCGAACTCGCTGACCGCGGCCGAGCGCTGCGCGGTCCAGATCGTGCGCCTGCAGGGTTCGTCGGGGCAGTGGTGGTGGCACTACGACGCCCGCACCGGTGACGTCGTCGAGGGCTATCCGGTGTACAGCGTCCACCAGCACGCGATGGCGCCGATGGCGCTGCACGACCTGCGCGCCGCCGGCGGCACCGACCACCAGCCGGCGATCACTTCCGGGCTCGCCTGGGTGTTCGAGCGTCCCGAGGTGTCATCGCCGATGATCGACCCGGCCACCGGGGCCATCTGGCGCAAGGTCGGTCGTCGCGAACGGCGCAAGGCGGTGCGCTCGATCCGGGCAACGACCACCGCGCTGAGGCCGCGGCTGCGCTTGGGCGCGCTCGACCGGATCTTCCCACCGACCGTGATCGACTACGAATGCCGGCCTTACGAGCTCGGCTGGCTGCTGTATGCGTGGCTGCGATGAAGCAACTCATCCTCGGGCTGCCGCTCGACGCGCTGACGATGGACGACGTCCTCGACAGATGCCGCGGCTCGCTCACCACCCGTGAACGCACGCTCGTCGGCGTCGTCAACGCGGCCAAGATGGTGCGGCTGCGCCACGACACGCATCTGCGCGACTCCCTGCTCGAGTGCGACGTGCTGCTCGCCGACGGGCAGTCGGTGGTGTGGGCCAGCCGCCTGCTGCGGCGTCGACTGCCCGAACGGGTCGCCGGCATCGACCTGTTCGAGCGACTGCTCGAGTTGGCCGCCCGCGACGGCTGGTCGGTGTACCTGCTCGGCGCCCGGCCGGACGTCCTCGCCACGTTGCAGCAACGGCTCGGAGAGCGATTTCCCGCGCTCAAGATCGCCGGCGCGCGCGATGGCTACTTCGCCGGGACCGAGGGCTCGTCCGTGGCCGCCGACATCCGGCAGTCCGGTGCCGACATGCTGTTCCTCGGCATGACCTCGCCGAAGAAGGAGATCTTCCTCGGCGACTACGGCGCCACCCTCGGCGCGCCGGTGCTGCACGGCGTGGGCGGATCGTTCGACATCCTTGCCGGAATCACCAAGCGGGCCCCGGTGCGGTGGCAGCGTCTGGGCCTGGAGTGGCTCTACCGCGTCCTGCAGGAACCGCGCCGCCTCTGGCGCCGCTACCTGACCACCAACGCGACTTTCATCGCGCTCGTTCTGCGCGAACTCGTGTGGCGGCAACCGCCGTATCAGCACTCATCGGGGGACTGACATGGACAACATCTTCTCGGGCACGGTCGCGGTGATCGGGCTCGGCTACATCGGATTGCCCACCGCGGCGGCGCTCGCCACCCGGGGCGTGGATGTCGTCGGTGTGGACGTGAACGCCGACCTGGTCAAGACCGTGGGCCGCGGGGAGGCACCGCTCGTCGAGCCAGACCTCGCCGCGGCGGTGAGCGGCGCTGTCGCCCTGGGCCGGCTCACCACCAGCACCGACACGCCGCCGGCGGGCGCGTACGTCATCGCCGTGCCGACCCCGTTCCACGACGACCATTCCGCCGACCTCAGCTACGTGCGAGCGGCGACGGAGGCACTGGCGCCACACCTGCGCGGCGGCGAGGTCGTCATCCTCGAATCCACGTCGCCGCCCGGCACGACGCGTTCGGTCAGCGAATGGATCGGCGAGCTGCGCCCGGACCTCACCCTGCCGCACGCCAGCGACGGCGTGCCGGATGTGTTCGTCGCGCACTGTCCCGAGCGAGTGCTGCCGGGGCGGATCATGATCGAGATGATCACCAACGACCGGGTCATCGGTGGCATAACGCCGCGGTGCGCCGAGCGAGCCGCGTCGGTCTACCGGGTGTTCTGCCAAGGGAACCTGGTGTTGAGCGACGCGTCGAGCGCGGAGATGGCCAAGCTCGTCGAGAACGCCTATCGCGACGTCAACATCGGATTCGCCAACGAGTTGTCGCTGATCTGCGAGCAGCTCAAGCTCGACGTGTGGGAGGTCATCCGGCTGGCCAACCACCACCCGCGCGTCAACATCCTCACCCCGGGACCGGGCGTCGGCGGGCACTGCATCGCGGTGGACCCGTGGTTCATCGTCGCCTCGGCGCCGGAGCTGGCCCGCATCATCCGCGCGGCCCGCGAGGTGAACGACGGCAAGCCCGCGCACGTGGCCCGCCAGGTGATCGAGAAGGCGGGACGGTTCAATAGCCCGAAGATCGCCTGTCTGGGGTTGGCGTTCAAGGCCAACGTCGACGATCTGCGCGAGAGCCCGGCCGTCGACGTCGTCGCGCAGATCGCCGAGGCGCTGCCCGACGTCGAGATCCTGGTCGCCGAGCCCTACGTCGACGCGCTGCCGCCCGCGTTGCGGGACCGGCCGAACGTGCGACTGGCGCGCACCAACGACGCACTGGAGGCGGCCGACATCGTCGCCACGCTCGTCGACCACGACCAGTTCCGCTCGCTGAACCGCAGCCTGCTGTCCGGCAAGGTCGTCTACGACACGCGCGGGATCTGGCGCTGAGCATTGATCATCGAGAAAGTCGGCCGGACACGGAGATTTCACCGGTGCGGCCAGGCCGATGTAGCGTGCCCAGGTCGCGCGGTTGGCGTGGGAGCGGCCGCGCGAGACCCGGACCTGACCGTGCGGGGGCCGACCGAGGAGTGACCTCGTGAAGGCGCATGTTCCTGCCCATCGGTTACCCAGCAAGAGGACGTCGGCCAAATTGGCCATTATCGCCGCCGTACTCGCGTTGGTCGGCGGCGTCACGGCTGCGTTCGCGATCGGCAGCTCGGCATCTGCCCACGAACGCCTCGTGGGCATCTATACCGGACATGAGCGCCCAACTGGGTACAGTTCGAGTGGCCCGTCCGAGCTGGGTGTGCGGTTCACTGTGAGTACGGCGGGCAGCGTTGTCGCGATCCGGTACTACCGCGGCCGGCCGGACACCAGCAGCCACCCGGGCGCGCTGTGGACGACCGCCGGGCAGCGCGTCGCCTCGGTGACGTTCGCGGCGAGCACGCACCGGGGTTGGCAGATCGCCCGGCTGGCCCGGCCCATAGCGCTGCGCCCGGGCGTCACCTACCTGGCCTCGTACGAGACCTCCGGCCGATATCCGACGCAGGCCAGCGCGTTCGCCGGCGGAGCCACCCTCGGCAACGCGACGATCCGCGGAAGGGCCGGCACGTACCGGCCCGGCAGCGGCTTCCCCAGCAGTAGCAGCGGCGGCACCGCCTTCTACGTCGACGTGCTCTTCCGACCCGGCCTGCCCGGCGACCCGGTGCCGACGCCGACCACGCAGTCGTCCACGCACCCGACTCCGACGCGGACGTCGAGTCACCCGACCACGCCCAGCCCGACGCCGACCACCTCGCACCCCCAGCCGCCGACCAGCCCGACATCCAAGCCGACGACCACCACGCCGACCACGCGGCCGGCATCCGGTGCGGCACCGGCAGAATGCGCGCACGGCGGAAGCTACCTGTGGGCGAACCTCGAAACGTGCGGGTGGCCCGGTCCGGCCAACACCGGCCCGGTGGTGAGCCAGTGCCCGGGCGGCACGCTCACGACGAACAGCGGCAGCGCCGGCCGGACCATTCGCGTGACCAGCGCCAACACGGTGGTGAGCTGCCAGAAGATCACCGGGTGTCTGAGCGTCGAGGCCCAGAACGTGACCGTGCGCAACGTCCAGATCGCGTGCACCAGCGGCGAGACCGGTGAGGCCGCCAACGGCACCGGAGCGATCAAGATCCAGGACGGCGCCAGCGCCACGATCGACCACGTCGACATCGACGGAATGGACGGCGTGCACGCCTGCATCTGGCATCAAGGCACGGCGATGACCGCCGAAGCGGTGAACTGCCACGGCGCCGACGACGGCATCTTCAGCTGGGCCGACACCAGCTACTCCGCGACGACGGGCGACCACTTCACGATCAAGGACAGCTACCTGCACGACTTCACAGCGAAGACTTCGAACGGTCACATCGACGGATACCAGACCGAAGGTGCCGCAAACGGTTCGATCAGCCACAACACGTTCCTGATGGACTCCGACAACGGCAACCGCACCGACAGCGCGATCGCCATCTGGAACAGCCTGAAGAACAGCCACGACATCTCGGTGTCGAACAACCTCGTCTCCGGCGGCGGATTCTCCGTCTACGCCGAGGACTACAGCCCGTCAGAAGGAAACCCGAGCGGCGGGTTCACCGTCACCAACATCACGCTCACCGGCAATCGGTTCAGTACCCACCTGTTCGGGTGCATCGGCTATTACGGCGTCTGGTTCCCACGCGGCGCTCCGACCGACGGGTGGCGCCGCAGCGGCAACACCGTGCTGGAGACCGGTGCCGACGTGGACTCCGGCAACCCGAGCTACCAGGGCCGCTCCTGCACATGACCGTCCCGGCTGACCCGCCCGACGGGTGGGCCAGCCGCGCGCCCGGTGGGTGATGCCGTCAGGGCCCGCGGGCGATACGCCGGCGTACGTAGAGGGCAATGACGATCGTGACGGCCAGCCCGACCGCGAGGGATGCCGCCACGGCTTTCAGCCGATGTCCGGAGTCATAGAACACCTGCACCTGGCTCGGATTGAGCCTGGTCGTCACCCGGTCGACGGGGGGCACATCGGCCTGCAACCCGGACAGCTTCAGGTTGACCTGGTTGGCGAGCCGGCTCACCATGCCGTTCACCTCGGCGGCGGTGGCACCGACCGCCTGCACGTCCAGCAGCGCCTTGTCGAAGTTGTCCGCCCACTGTCCGCCGTCGTTGGGCAAGGTCACCGACCAGCCGTGCCGGACGCCCTGGTTCACCAGCCGTACCGAAGGGTCCACGACCCGGGCGGCCGCCGCGTCCGGGTCCACCATCTTGCCGACCACGCCGGCGAGCGCGATCAGACCGCCCGGGTTGTTGAGCAGCGAGTTCGGGAACACGCCGCTGGCCGGGGGCAGGAAGAGCACATCGGTCTGGGCCCAGAAGACACCGGGCTTGCGGGCGACCCGATAGGTGATCGCCGCCGTGATCAGCAGTCCGATCGCTATGATCACTGCCGCCCAGCGCACCGCCAGTCGCTGCCTCTGCCGCTGCGGCCCTCGATCGCCGACCGCGGGCAGGGCTACGCTCGGCGGCGCCGCAACGGCCGTCCCCCCGGCCATAGATCACCTTCCGTTGGCGCCTACGCAGCGATACGTCTATCCTGCGTAAAGTTGCTGTCACATCGTACGGGCCCACTGCCCGGGTTGGCGAGCAACATCACCTCGTGGGGGCGGAGGTACAACTCGAGTGGCGACCGCTATTTCCAGCACGCCCGAAATCCGATTGCTGCGGCGCTTCGTGCGCCAGTGGCCGATCGCCGTCGCCGGCCTGATCATCACTGTCGTGTTGTGCGCCGCGACGATCCGACTCGTCCCGCCGAGCTACGCGACGAAAGCGTCGCTGCTCCTCACACCGCCGCAGACCCCCGCGACCGCGGCAACTACGGGCAACCCGAATCCCTATATGCAGCTGGGCGGTCTGCAGCCGCTCGCCGACATCGTCAGCCGAGCCATGATGTCGAGCTCGTCGCTCGCGGCCCTTCGCAAGGCCGGCCTCGAGGGCTCGTACACCGTCACGCGCGACACCACGACCGACGGGCCGCTCGTCACCGTTACGACGAAGGCCAAGACGCCCGAGGCGGCCCTGACCAATCTGCGGCTGGTGCTCAACCTGGCCGGTCCGCAGCTCAACACCCTGCAGGCGAACCAGGGTGTGGTCCCCAAGAATCGCGTCTCCACGATCGTGGTGGCCCGCGATACGCAGGCCAACAAGTCCCGCAAGTCCCAGATCCGCGCGCTGGTCGTCGCGCTGGTGGCCGGGCTGGTCGGCACCGCTCTCGCCGTGTCGGTCGTCGACCTGCTCATGCAGCGGCGACGGGCGCCGAAGCAGGCCGGCCGAGCCGTCCGGCGGCTGACGACGGCACCGACACCAGCCGAAGCTCGCGCCGAGAGTGCGCCCGCGTCGTCCTCGGCCCGGACCATCCTGCGGCCCGGCCACCTCATCCGATCGGTCACCCGGAACGGACACAGCCGCCGGGCGGAGCCGGCGGAGTCGGCGGGGCCGGCCACCTCCGACGCCGCGGCCGAGTCGGCCGTGGAACCGTCCGTCCGCGCGCGCCGACGGCCGCTACCTGGTCTCACGCCGGACGTCCCCGAGGCGCCGCCGGCCACGGCCCGGATCCGCCGCCGGGCTCGGGGCAACACCCAGCAGCCCGGCGCCGCGAGCGATCCCGATCCCGACGATCGAGTCGCTAGCCGCTTGCCATGACCGCGTTGGCGGCGTCGACGCGCGCGACGAGGCTGGACGCCGTCACGGGCCTGACGGCGTTCCTGGTCACGCTCATCGTCATCCCCTCCGACCTCATCTTCGGCCCGCTGGGCAGCGCCGGCACGCCGGCCGAGGTGCTCGGAATGGGCCTGTTCGCGGCCTGGCTGACCGCCACCGTCAGCCACCTGGGCCGCCGACGGCCCGCCGAGCCGATCCGGATCTTCGCGTGGCTGTTCGTCGGCGCGGTCCTGATCAGCTACGTCGCGGCGAATTCCCGGGCAATGTTCAGTGCTGAGGCGCGGGCCGCCGACGCGGGCCTACTACTGGTCTGCTCGTGGATGGGCGTCCTGCTCATGGCCATGGACCGGATCCCGACGCGGGAGCGCCTCGACGTGCTGCTGCGGCGTCTGGTGATGCTCGCCGGAGCGCTGGCCACCCTCGGGCTGCTGCAGTTCGCGACGAAGTTGCCGTTCACCAACTACCTGCAGGTGCCGGGCCTGGCCACGAACCAGTCCCTGGTCAGCCTGTACGGACGCGATGGGCTCACCCGGCCGGCCGGCACGGCGGTGCACCCCATCGAGTTCGGTGCCGTGCTCACCATGGCGCTGCCGATCGCGCTGCACTACGCGATGATCGACACTCACCGCCGTCCGCTCCGTCGGTGGTACCCGGTGATCGCGATCGGATTCGCCGTACCCATCTCGATCTCCCGTTCGGCCGTGCTCAGCGTCCTCGTGGCGCTGTGCTTCGTGCTGCCGACCTGGTCGCGAGCGGCCCGGCGACGCGCGTACCTGGCCATCGTGGCCCTGGGCGGCGCAGTGTACGTGATGGTTCCGGGGCTGCTCGGAACGATCACGAACCTATTCACCGGAATCCAGAGCGACAGCAGTGCACAATCACGCACCGGCAGTTTCTCGCTGGCCTACGATTTTATTTCTCGCAGCCCGATATTTGGGCGCGGCTTTCTCACATTCCTGCCGGCGTATCGCATTCTTGATGATCAATATTTAGGATTGCTGATAGAAACTGGGATCGTGGGCTTGGCCACATTCCTCGGCCTGCTTGCGAGCGGCGTCGTCGGAGGATTGCGGCTGCGCCGGGCAGCGAACCGGATCGATGCGCGGCTCGGCGTGGCACTTGCCGCATCTGCCGCGTCTGCGCTCGCGAGTTTCGCCCTGTTTGATGCGTTCTCATTCCCGATGGCGGCCAGCATGATTTTCCTGGTTCTGGGCTGTCTGGGGGCTCTGCGCCGTTTCGTCCGCACGCCCGCAGTGGACATTGGCCGAGAAACGCCCAAGCCCGCCTGATATCCGGCCGCGGTAAAGCCAGCAACGCACTGAGGCATTCTCGTGATCTGACCGTGATCAGCAAATCCAGCCTTGGTGAATAGCTCGACAGATGCATTAGGAGCCGGTACGGTTCCTCGGACGCAAACACCTCGAAGCGGGGGGTGAAGGCGGTCTTCAATGCAAGGTTCTAATCGAGTTCGAAGCGCTCAGGCGCGGCACGCGAAGGAGACGCACCAGCCGGCACACCGTTGGCGGCGATCACACAAGACGCAGGCCATAGCCTGCGTCTTTCTGTTGGCGACTGGCCTCGCAGTACTGGTGGGTACGGCCAGTGCCGGGGCGAGCGGCCGGCACCGGTCGGCCCACACTCACAGCACATCGGCGTCATCGTGGTGGTGGCGCCACCATCGGCATAGTCCGACACCTCGACCCTCGTCGAGTAGCGCCCCGTCGAGCAGCCCGGCCACCCACTCGACATCACCCAAGCCGACGCCGACGACTAGTGCGTCGTCGACAGCGGCGACGACGACTACGACCACAGCTGCTGCCCCAACCCCGACCTCATCGAGCCCGGCCACCACACCGGTGCCGGCGGGGACCTTTGCGCCAGGCGAGGCACGCAACGCCACGAACACCGGGCTGGCCGGGGCCGCCGTAGCGGCATCGAGCCTGACCCCGAGCGGTTCCGTCACCTACGGCACGAGCTACAACGGGCAGACGATCTCGCTGAAGTCGTACACCGGTCAGGTGACGATCACCGGGTCGCACATCACGGTCAAGGACTGCAAGCTGACCAACGGCGGTCAGAACTCCGTGGGCTTCCTCCTCCGTGGCGACCACAACACCGTTCAGAACTGCGACGTGTCCGCTCCGACCGGGCAGTCGCTCTACGAGCCGGTGTGGGTTTACGGCGACAGCAACCAGGTGCTGGGGAACAACATCTCCCGTGGGGAGAATCTCCTCACGACCTACGGCACGCACGTCACCATCGCCGACAACTACATGCACGACGTGTCGACGGTCTCGAACCCGTCCGGACACCCGGACGGCATCGAGGTCTACGGCGGCGGGCCTACCGCCATCACGAACAACCGGATCGAGGAAGACAACCAGTACGACGCTCCGGTGAACGTGGCCCCGTACAACAGCTACACCGTGACCGACCTGACCGTGCAGGGCAACTTCCTGGACAACGGGCAGAGCATCATCCTGCTCGACAACCAGAACCCGAGCGGGTTCATCCACAACACCCGGGTGGAGGGCAACGCGTTCGGCGGCCACCAGTGCCCATCGTCGAACTCGCAGTGCTTCAGCATTTACCACCCGGCCTTGAACGACGACGGGCGGCACTACGTGCAGACCGACTCCGGCCTGACCGCCGACCCGAACGCGGTGGTGTGGCCCACCACCGGGGCGGACGTCAACAAGTGGGAGGAGAGCAGCGACCTCACCCCGAACAAGGACGGGCAGGTCGTCATGCCCAGCTGACGAGGACACGTAGGAGGCAGCGCCCGTTGACCGGTTGAACGGTCAGCGGGCGCTGGCCTCTCGCTGATCAGTGCGGCTGTTTCGCGGCGGCCGCCTGCGCAAGCGCACGGCGTCGGTCGACGTCCGGCGATTGCCGGGCGGCTGCCGCGACCGTCCCGCGGGCCCGGCCCGGCACGAGCAAAGCCACCAGCGCCTGGCGGCTCGCCGGACGGCGCAACGCCGCGCGAGACGCCTCGCGGGCCACGGTAACGAGCCAGAACGCCGCGGTCGCGCCGAACGAGTGGGTGCGCCGATACAGCGCAACCCGGTTGACGACCAGCAACGCCCACAGGCTGGGCGAGATGCTCGACTCGCCGCCGAGGTGGACCGTTTCGGCCTCAGGTGTAAGCAGCAACCGGTAGCCACGGTCGCGGGCCTGCAGGCAGAACTCCGTCTCCTCCGAGTACAGGAAGAAGGACTCGTCCCAGCCTCCGCAAGCCGCGAAACACTCCCGTGAAACCAGCATGATCGGCCCGGCCGCCCAGTCCGCGCTGGACTCCTCGGTGTAGCTCCGCGGATCGGTCACCAACTCGCTCCAGGCCGGGAAGCGGCCGGCGAACCGAGCGGACAACACCGTGTCCCCCAGGGCGCGGCGAACGTTGGGCTCACGGCGCAGCGTGCGTACCAGGTTGCGATTGCTGTCGAGCAGACGCGGCACGACGATGCCGACCCCGGGCTGGCCGAGCCGGGCGCGCAGGGTGGCGATGGATCCGGGCTCCAGGCGATTGTCAGGGTTGAGGATCAGGATGCTGCGCGCGGACGGACCGGCGGCGACGGCAGCGTTGATGCCGGCTGCGTACCCGGCGTTACGCCCCGTCTCGACGATCGTCGCGTCCGGCCGCAACTCCTTGACCACGGCGAGGGTCTGATCCCGCGAGTCGTTGTCGGCAACTACCAGGTGCCACGAGCAGCCCTCGAGGCCGTCCGGCATGGACTTCAGGAGGTCGGCGACGACGTCTTCGCTGTTGTAGGTCACCACCGCGGCGAGGATGTCGACCTGGGGCGGGACGTCCGGCAGCGGCGCCGCGCCACGGCGCGCCCGGCGGCTGCTGTCGTCGCGTAGCCACGTGCTGAAGTCGCCGGACCGTACCCGCCGACGCGAACCCAGCTTCGCGGCGACAGCAACCCCCACGAACACCGGCACGCCGGAGGCGACGCGTGGTTCGCTTCGCACCATGCGCAGTAGATCGGCCCAGGACGTCTTCGCCGCCTCCGACCGCCCGCCGAACTGATCCAGCTGGGTGTTTCCGGTGGCGACGCGGATGCGCCGGCGCACCAGATCGCGCAACGTCCGGGGTGGGCGGATCATCACGACGGCTTCGTCGACCACGTCCCGTTCCGACGGCGTGAATGCCTCGGACATCGCGAGATCGTCAGACATCACCGAGGGCAACCCTCGGGTGCGTTCGTGCCCGGCCGCCGACACCGCGAGCACGCCTCGACCGAACAACCCGGCGCGTACCTGCGGCAAGCGGCTCCATACGCCGTAGTACGCACGCACCAGCGAGCTCGCCTGATCGAGCGGGATTTCCCGTCGTGGCCCGGCCGCCAATACGCTGCCGTCGTCGAGTGCGGCGCACAAGGCCCGCACCGCCGGCGCGTCCAGCTCGACATCGGCATCGACATACAGTCGCGGATAGTGGTGCGCCAGCGAGTCGCCGTGTACGAGCGCCGCCGCCTTCGAAGGTTCGGCCAGCTCGGCCACCTGGACGCCGAAGCTACGGGCAATCTCGGCTGTACGGTCACTGCAGCCGTTGCAGACGACGATCACCTCGAACTCACCGGGCTGTGCACCGGCGATCAGCGGCCCGAGTAACCGCGCGATCGACGCCTCTTCGTTGTGCGCAGGAATGACGATGCTGGCCATACCTGCCGTACGCTGTTTCGATGAACCCCCCATTTGAATATCGTCGCACAACCGTCCGGGGGGTACATGGCGAACGGCTTTTCTCAGCGAACTAGCCGGTACTGGCTCGGCCTGGCCGCCGCAGCGATCGGCGTTACGGCCGCATCCGTGCTGGTGATCAAGGCGGTGTCCGGCGGCGACCACGACGTTCAGGCCGCACCGCCAACCACGAGCCGTCCTGCGCCGCAGGCGTCTTCGCCGCCACCGCCACTCGACCCGGCGCAACGTAATTGTTCGGCTCGTCCGAGTGCGTGTGGGTATCCGGATGCGACGAATACCGGTGTCACGCCGGGGGCGGCGCTGCATCCGTCGGGATGCATCATCGCCCGTACCCCTGGTCAGGTCATCGAGAACGTCTCGATCACCGGCTGCACCATCGACGTCTCCGCCCCTAATGTCATCATCCGCAACGTCAAGATCGTCATCGATTCACCGGAAGAGTGGGCCATCATCATCCGTGGCCCCGGCTCGGCCACCATCGACCACGTCGACCTGTCCGGCGTCGACGCGGGAGCCCACGGCGTGCAGTACACCGTCCTGTCGCAGACCACCAACCCGGTCAGCGTCACCCACGCCAATCTGCACAACTGCTCCAACTGCATCCAAGGCGACTACGTCACCGCCACCGACAACTACATCCACGACGTGGGCGGCCCACCCGAAGCCCACCTCGACGGCATCCTGTGCATCTCCAACCACGGTTGCCACCTCACGGCCACCCATAACACCGTGCTCTCCAAAGGCATCGCCATCGCCCTCTACGGAGACTTCGGAACCCCCGTCGACTCCGTCATCAGCAACAATCTCGTCGGTGGCGGCAGCTACACCCTCTACGGCGGCACCAGCAAATCCACCGGCATCCGCATCAACGACAACCGCGTCTCCCGCGCTGTCTTCGCCAAAGGCGGCATCTGGGGACCTCTGGCCTACTTCTGGCCCCACAATCCCGGCAACACCTTCACCGGCAACATCTGGGACGACACCGGCAAACCCATAACCGCACCCGGCTGATTCGTCGTTGACGGCGACGCTTGTCCAGTTCCTGACCGTCGCGTCGAAGATCTGGCCGATTCCTCGATGTCGCCTAGCCAAATGGCTGGCTCTTGGCACATACTCGACCGGTCGGCGCGAGCCGGGTATCGGGGGATTCAGTGGGAACGCTTGCTGACACTTTTGCCTTGCGCCGCAACAGTCTCAACTTCCTACGCCTTGCGTTCGCCCTAATGGTGATCGTGTCGCACGCCTGGCCGATCGGCGGTTATGGCGACGACCCGCGCATAGCCGGCGAGAAGCTCGGCACCTGGGCGGTCGCCGGATTCTTTGCGATCTCGGGCTACCTCATCGCCCACAGCCGCCGGCACGCCACCATGAGCACGTTTCTGGTTCGGCGGGTGTTGCGCATCTACCCGGGCTACCTGGTCTGCCTGGTTGTCGTGGCCTTCGCATTCGCGCCCGTGTCGGCGGCGATCGGTCCGGGTTCGCTCCACTGGAGCAGCGCGTTCTCGTACGTGACCCACGACCTGCTGCTCAAGGTTCACCAGGAGGGCATCCGCGACACCTTGACCGGCGTACCGTACGGCCCCGCATGGAACGGCTCGCTGTGGACACTGATCTACGAGTTTCTCTGCTACCTGGCGATCGGCCTGCTGCTGAGCCTCGCCGCCCGTTGGCACCATGCACTGGTGGTCGCGGCCTTTCTGGCAACCGCCGCACTGTACACGTTGGAACACCATCTCGGCCGGGACGGAACGCTCGCGTTGTTCGCGTTCCTCGGCGCAATCTTCTTCGCCGGCTCGGTCCTGGCTGTCTTCGCCGAACGCGTCCCGCTCGACTGGCGAATCGGCGTGCTCGCGATCGGAATCGCCGCAGCGAGCGCTGAGCTGAACGCTATCCCGTGGCTCGGAGCGCTGCCGATCGCGTACGTGTGCATGTGGCTCGGCGCCGTGCTGCCGTTCCATCGGATCGGCCGGGTCAACGATCTCTCCTACGGCTTCTACATCTATGCATTCCCGGTACAGCAGATGATCATGGTGGCACTCGGTCGGCATCGGCTGCCCGTCGGTGTCGCTGCCGTGCTGGCGGTCGCTGGCACGCTGCCGTTCGCAGCGGCGAGCTGGTTCATCGTCGAGAAGAGGGCGCTGGCGTTGAAGGGTCGGCTCGGTGGGTCCGCGGGATTGAAACGGACCGCTCGACACCGCGTCGGTACCAGCGTCGCGAGCGTCGAGACACAGTAGGGACGGGCTTTTGAGGAACACCACGTACTCTGCCGTTACTGGTGTCCGATGGCCGACCCGGATACGTAGGGGGGAACCGCGTGTCGATCAATTCGCTGTCCACTGGTAGGCGCAGGCAGGTGAGCCGGGCGAGGCCGGCGCGTCGACTCGGCGCCGCTCGCCCTGGGCACGGGGCGGAGGCCTAGACATGCAGCAGACGAACATCTGCTTCCACGGCATCGGTACGCCGAACCGCGAGCTGGAGCCGGGCGAGGACAAGTACTGGATCACAAGCGAGCAGTTCGAGGAGATCGTCGATTACCTCGCGAAGAAGCCGAGCGTTCAGCTCAGCTTCGACGACGGAAACGCCTCTGATGCCGAGATCGCCCTTCCGGCTCTGGCCCGACGCGGCCTGCGGGCAACGTTCTTTCCCGTAGCCGCGCGCATAGGCCGCACCGGAAGCATCGACCGCGACGGATTACGCGACTTGGCGCGGCGGGGCATGCAAATCGGATCACACGGCATGCACCACCAGAGTTGGCGGCGGCTCACCGATGCTGAACTCGACGAGGAGCTGGTGCTCGCGCGACGGCTCATCGCCGAGGAGTCCGGGGTAACCGTCGACACCGCCGCGTGCCCGTTGGGCGAATACGACAGGCGAGTGCTGACGCGCCTGCGCCACCTCGGATACTCACGGGTCTTCACGAGTGACCGCTGCGCGGCCCGTCCGGGGTCCTGGCTTCAGCCGCGCTACAGCGTCACGGAGGACGACAGCCCGGAGACGGTTCGCGCGACGGTCGAGCAACACAGTCCGGCCACCACGACGGCGATTTCCTACGGGAAGCGTTTCGTGAAGCGCTGGCGTTGACTCGGCCCGGCGCCGGCGCAGTCAGCCTTACGCGGTAATGGATTCCGCGTCGATGTCGCGGGTCGGCTCGGCGCCGCATGCCTCGCGCAGGGCGTCAAGCACCTCAGCCCGGCGGGCGCGGTCGAACATCGAGTGATCCATGTCGTCCACGATCAGCATGCTCGCCTGCCCCGCGGCGACGATCCGGCGCACTGCGCTGTCGGCCCGCACCCGCACGTCGACAAGGCCCGGGTCGTCCGCGGAGAAGACCAGCTGCACCCGGGTGCCGCGCGCGGCGGCCCGGCGCAGGTACCGCGCCGGCGAGGGGAACAAGCCGAGGCGGTCCAGCCAGGTCCACACTCGCTCGGGCACCCGATGTGCAGCCGCCCGCACCGGCCGCTTGCTCATCGGGAATGCCGTCAGCGCCCACAGCCAGCGCTGCCACGGACCGATGCCCTGGTCGCGCAGGTAGTACAGCGGCGGATTGATCGCGAACACGCCGTCTAGACCGCTGCCGTACGCCGCGGTACGGACGGAGATGTGCGCCCCGGAGCACAGGCCGACAGCGGTGACCTTCTGGACGCCGCGCCGGCGCAGGAAGTGGGCCGCGGCCAGCAATTCGGCGCCGGCACTGCGCGGCACCGGCTCCTCGCGCCGCACCGGGCGGCGGCCGGCGTCGGGGCTGTCGCCGATCCCGGAGAAGTCGAGCCGCAGCGACGTAACCCCCTCGGCCGCGAGCGTCCGGGCGAACTCGACCCATGCCCGTCCGGGTCCGGCGGCCGGAGCGACGCCGTTGTTGAGAAAGATCACTCCGGCCTGCGACGGCATCCCGGCCGGCTGCGTCAGCACGCCGTAGAGGCCGCGCGGCGAGATCCTGACGATCTCCTCCTGAATGGTTCCGGCGTCGAGTAGCCGCACGGGATCAACCGTCGCCCTCGGCCCCTCGATCGGCGTCAGCTCGGACGAGTCGTGCACCCAGTCGCACAACCGCTCGACGAGATGCACCGGGACGTCGACCATCTCGGCGTCGCGCTCCAATACGGCTGACGTGCCGGGCAGCTCGAGCAGCGTCGGATGCAACCCGGCCGCGGCGAGGTTCTCGGCGGTCTCGCCGACATCACGCCAGCCCGGGCTCTGCACGAGTGCGGCGGTCAGGTCGGGACGCAGCCCGGCCAGCGGGTTCCACGCCTTGATGGCCCGGACAGTGGCGGCCGACACGTGATGACCGACGACGTTGAGCGAGCCGTCGCCGGGGACGCCGGCCGGCGTGATCGCGGCCTGCGCGCGCAGCTCACGCCAGTAGCGGCGGCCCGACGTGACCGGCGCCCACAGGACGATGGGACCGAGGTCGGGATCATCGCGGCTCGCGGCGAGCGCGAGCGAGGCACCCAGCCGCAACCCGACCAGAGCCGGTCGCCGGACACCGAGCCGCCGCAGCTCCGCGAGACCGGTCCGGACGCTCGCCTGCCAGCCCGACAACAGCTCCGCCTCGAGACTTCCCCCGGACGACCCGCCCGTGCCCTCGTAGTCGAAGCGCAGGACCAGGTGGCCGAGCGCGGCCAACCGCTCAGCGATCGCGCGGAGCGTTCGATGCGAGCAGCCGGCCTCGTAGCCGAACGGGGCGCAGATCAGCACCCCGCCGACCGGCTGGCCGCTCGGCCGATGCAGGAAGCCGGCGAGGGGCTGTTCCCGGGAACCGAACCAGATGGGCAGTGGTGTCATTTGCGAATCTCCGCGGTGATGGCCTGCGAGAGCCAGATACGTTCGGTCGGTGCGTCGGCGAACGGGATCGCGACGGCTGCCTCGTGCCGACGGCGCAGTTCCTCGACGCTGAAGTTGGCGGCCCCGTACGCGTGTCGGCCCCGAGCCCGGCTCGGCCGCGGCGACGCCGTCGATGTCGCGACCGCGTCGACGGCCTCCGCCGGTGCGGCCGAAGCGGCCGGCCCCGCTACCGCCGCCTCGCCGTCCTTGCGCCAATACATGTCGTTCAGTCGGCGGCGCAGCGATTTGAGCCACCGGCCGGCGACCAGCGCGTAGACGAGCAGCCCGGCGACGAGCCCGAGCAGCAGCTTCGCCAGCGACCCGTCGACCGCGAGCGTCGCAGCGTACGCAGCGGCGGCAGCGCACAGAGATCCGCCCAGAGGGGGCAGCAGCGCGTCACGCACAGCGGCGATCCGCACCGGCGTCGCGCGCTTGGTGAGCATCACGTAGAGCGGGATGACGAGCAGGGTGACGACTGCTGCGTGGGCCACGCCCGCGCCGGCAATGCCCCACCGCTCGACACAGACGACCATCGTCGGCACCAGCACCACCAACCACGCGACCTGGATCGCGAACAGCCGGCGGGTCAGGCCCAAGGCGATGGCCAGATCCGAGAACAGCGTCAGAACGGTGCGTGCGGCCCCGAAGATCGACAGCACGACCAGCGCGGTCCACGCCGGATGCCACCGGGTGCCGTAGACGGTGTCGATGAGCGGCCCGGCGAGCACCGCGCACAGCGCGCACACCGGGAAGGACAGGGCCGTGACCGCGGACAGTCCGGCGGTTAGGTGCCTGGTCAGTTCCCCCGGCGAGTTGCGCACTCGCGACAGCGTCGGCAACGTGACGGCGATCAACACGGCACTGAAAATCGTCACCGGCCAGCCGGCGATGCCGAACGCCAGGTTGTAGTAGCCGAGCTGCCGGGGCCCCAGCAAGTGGCCGACCACGGCGAAGTCGACGTTCGCGATCACCATCATCAGCAGGTTCGCACCGGCCAGCGGCACCCCGAACGCCAGCAGCGGCTTGGCTACTCGCCAACGGAATCCCGGCCAGTATCGTTCCGGCGCCATCCAGGTGATCATGACGACCGTGACGACCTGACCGGCCACCCGCGACACCGCCAGGCCCATGACCGGATGACCCATGAGGACCAGCACGATCATGGCCGCCGTCGAGCTGACCAGGAAGGCAGCGTCGATGATGAAGCGCTGCCGTTGCATGAAGTCGCGCGTCATGAGGGCGGAGGGCACGGCACTGAATCCGGCCAGCAGCACGAACAGCGCCAGCACGCGCACTGCCTCGGTCGCCTCGGCCGAGCCGAGCTGCCGGGCCAGCGTCGGCGCGAAGATCACCATCAGGCCGGCCAGCAGGCCGGCGTTCGCGAGGCTGAGCGTGAATGCGGTCGGGCCGAGCTCCCGCGAGCGTTCGTGTTCACGCACGATCGCCGAGCTGACCCCGAGCTCGGCGAAGCTCATCGCGACGTTGAAGACCGTCACGGCCACGGTGAAGACGCCGAAGTCGTGCGGAGCGATCAGCCGGGCCGCGACGAGGCTCACCGCGAACGTGGCGACCCGCAACGTCCCGGCGTTCAGCGCACTCCACAGCGCGCCGGTGCCGACGCTACGCCCGACGAGTTGCGGCGTCGCGGTGCGTTCGGCCGGGGCGCGACCCGCCTCGACCGTTGCTCCGGTCATGCCGACGATCGGGTCGCGACCGCCAGCGCCTGGTCGATGTCCTCGAGCAGGTCGTCGATGTGTTCCAGGCCGACCGACAGGCGGATCGTCTCCGGTTCGATACCGGCGGCCCGCAACTCGTCCGGCTTGAGCTGGCGGTGCGTGGTGGACGCCGAGTGGCTGACCAGCGACTTGGCATCACCGAGGTTGACCAGCCGCTTGAACAGCTTCACCGAGTCGAAGAACCGGATCGCCGCGTCGTAGCCACCCTTCGGCCCGAACGTGAGGATGGACGGCACGCGCCCCTTCAGGTAGCGCTGGGCCAGCTCGTAGTACGGATGGTCGGCGAAGCCGGCGTAGCCGACCCAGTCGACGCGCGGATCCTCGCGCAGCGCGGTGGCGATCATGCGGGCGTTGGCCTCGTGCCGATCCAGCCGCAGGGGCAGCGTCTCCAGGCCCTGCAGGATCAGGAACGCGTTGAACGGCGCGAGCGTCGAGCCGGTATTGCGCAGCGGCACGCTGCGCGCCCGCACAACGAAGGCGGTGTCCGGGAACTCGCTCGCGAACACCACGCCGTGGAAAGCCGGCTCGGGAGTGTTGAACATCGGGAAGCGGTCCGGGTAGTCCGCCCACGGGAACCGCCCGCCGTCGATGATCGCGCCGCCGAGCGTGGTGCCGTGCCCGCCGATGAACTTGGTCAGCGACTCGATGACGACGTCCGCGCCGTAGTCGATCGGCTTGAGCATCAGCGGTGTGGCCACCGTGTTGTCGGCGATCAGCGGAACGCCGCGCGCGTGCGCCACCGCGGCGAGCTCCTCCAGGTCGATGACGTTGCCCGCCGGGTTGCCGACGGTTTCGCAGAACACGGCTCGCGTCCGGTCGTCGATCAACGCGGCCAGCGACTCGGCCCGGTCGTCGGAGGCGAACCGCACCTCGATGCCGAGTGGCGGCAGCACGTGTGCGAAGTAGGTGTAGGTCGACCCGTACAGCTGCGGAGTCGTCACGATGTTCGTGCCTGTGGTGGCCAGGTTCAGCACCGCATAGCTGATCGCGGCCATGCCCGAGCTGACGGTCAGCGCCGCCGTACCGCCTTCGAGAGCGGCCAGCCGCCGCTCCAGTACCTGATTGGTCGGGTTGTTGATGCGGTTGTAGTGGAACCCGGGCTGCTCGAGGTCGAAGATCGCGCCGGCGTGCTCGTGATCGATGAAATCGTGGGCGATGGTCTGATAAATCGGAACGGCAACCGCGCGGGTCGAGTCGGCCTCGTACCCGCCGTGGATGGCGACGGTCTCGTCGTGCACTAGCGAATCACCCGACCCGCACGCGTGAGGCCGCCCGGCGGCGCACCTCGAGCAGCCAGTTGGCGTACAGCTGCACGGCCGGCGTCCGCCACGGGTTGCTGATCACCTTCAGCAACTCCCGGACCGGGAACTTGTTGATCAAAGCTGGATCGCGCTCACCGGCGCTGATCATTGCGTGGAATTCGTCCAAGATCGTTTGCGCAGCGGGCGGGAAGTAGCCGACCGGCACCGCCGGGTAGGTCTCGCGCTCGCCGGCCAGGTACCGGCGCACGTCCCGACGGAACTCGAGCATGAGCGTTTCGGCGTCGTACTCCGGGTGGCCCTGCATGGCAACCAACAGGTGGTCGCCGTACTCCTTCGTGGCGACCGCCCAGCCGACCTCGTCCGAGCCGATGACCGAGCGATAGCCCCGGGAGTCGAGCGTGTGGGTCGGCACCTCGTTGAGCCGGGAGTGGGGCATGGCGATCTGCTCGGGCAGGCCCGTCGCGAGCGGATGAGAGCGGGCAACGTCCTGGCCGTACACCCCGCTGCACTTGCACAGCAGATGGCGACGCCGCGCGCCATCGAACAGCAGCAGCGCTGCGTGCGCGGCCAGGCAGGACGCGATCGTGGACGCCGCCCGCTCGCGCGCCCACTCGAGCAGCCGCGACAGTTCGCCCCAGTACGGCTCGGCGGACAGATCCTCCGAATGAGGCTCACATCCGGTGATGATCACCGCTGCCGGGCGGGTCTCCCATAGCGCCTCAACCGGCAGGTAACGGTCGTGGATGTGTCGGGCGGCGATCTCGCCCCGCGTCAGCGTCGGCAACGTGAACCGCAGCAGCCGTACCGGCACCTCGGCCGAGGCGGCCTCGATGAGCCGCACGAACTGGGTTTCGGTAGCGCCGAGGGCGCTGTCGGGCATGTTGTTGACGAAGACGATGTCGAGACGACCGTCGGAACCGCCCGCGCGCACGCCTCGGTGCACGCCGTGCAATACAAGAGTCATCGGCGCCACACCCCCCGTGTGTCCCCCGATAAAAGCGCCGCCAGAATGATAGCGCCATTCATGTGCCGCGTCAGCTTGACGTTAGATTCGCGTGCGGGCCACCATGAGGGCGCATCCGGGGGGATCGGGGGAATCGGGCATGACCATGGACGTCCGCGTCGGTACCGACGTGGAAGCGATCGCCGAGATCGAAGCTTCGCTGGACCGATGGGGCCTGCGCTACGCCCGGCGCCTGTTCACCGAGGCAGAACTCGCCGACTGCGGTGGTGCCGCGCCGCGCCTGACCGCTCGCTTCGCCGCCAAGGAGGCGACGATCAAGCTGCTCGCGCCCGACGACGTGATCCCCCGCTGGCGATCGATCGAGATTCGGACGGCACCGGGCGGAGCGCCGGACATGGTGCTGCACGACGAGGCAGCGGACCTGGCGCGACAACGGGGCATCGCCCGGATTTCGGTTAGCCTCAGCCACGGGGCGGGCATCGGCACCGCGACGGTCGTCGCACTCGCCTTAGGAGGACAGTGATCGTGACAGACAAGATCCGCAGCATTCTGGCCGAGCACGGCAAGCTGCCGGTTGACCTGGATACCTTGACCGACGACGACGATCTGTACAGCGCCGGCATGACGTCGCACGCCAGCGTGAACGTCATGCTGGCCCTCGAGGACGTCTTTGACGTCGAGTTCCCCGATGCGATGTTGCGGAAAAGCACGTTCGCGTCCGTATCGGCGATCCGCGACGCGCTGGCGACCCTCGGCGTCACCGTCCTGACCGACTGAGCCGATGGGTGCACCCGCCGTCGCGACGGCCAAGGAAGCGACGGCGACCCGGGACATTCTCGCGTCGGTGCTCGACCACTCCGTCGCGGCACCGCACCGTCCGGCGGCCAAGGACGGGCTGCGCGAGCTGACCTACGGCGAGCTGCGCGACGCGGCCGCCACTCTGGCCGCCGGATTGACGGCCCGCGGCGTGACGGCCGGCGACCGGGTGGCGCTGCAGCTGCCCAACTCGGTCGACTTCCTCGTCAGCGCGCTGGCCTGCCTGTGGGTCGGCGCCATCTTCGTGCCGCTGGCCGCCACAGATCCGCCGGCCCGAATCGCCGGCGTCGTCGACGACTGTGACCCGACACTCGTGCTGGCCAATCCCGGGATCGCGCAGTGGCATCCGCGCGCCGTCGACCTAGCCGACGTGAGCGGTTCGACGACGGTGGCGCCGATCGATCCGGCCGACCGCCCGGCCTATGCGATCTACACCTCCGGCACGACCGGCACGCCCAAGGGCGTGGTGATCGGACGGCAGGCGTTCGCGACAGCGGTGTGGTCGTGGAACGCCATGGTCGGGCTCGACGCCGACACCCGCGCCATGTGTGTGTCGCCGTTCCACTTCGACGGCTCGTTCGCCACGCTGTTCCCGCCGATCGCCGCGGGCGGGTCGCTGGTCATCCCGTCGCGCGATTCGCTGCTCTTCCCGCGCTATTTCTTCCGTACGTTGACCCGCGAGCGGATCACGCTCACCGGCTTCTCCCCCAGTTACCTGCGGCTGTTGCTGCCCAGCAAGGAGCTCGCCGGCCTCGCCGACACCGAGCTGCGCATCCTGCCGCTGGGCGGGGAGGCGTGCTCGCCCTCGGACGTCGCGCTGCTGTGGGAGGCTGCGCCGCAGCTGCGCGTTTTCAACCGGTACGGCCCGACCGAGACGACCATCGCGGTGAGCCACTTCGAGATCACCCCGGACGTGATCGCCGGCGGGGGCGCCGTGCCGATCGGCCAGCCACACCCGGGTAGCTCGTTCCACCTGATCGACGGCGACGGCGGCCTCATCGACGAACCGGATCATGTAGGCGAGCTGTATATCGGCGGAGAGCAGCTCATGGCCGGGTACTGGGGCGCGCCCGATCTGACGGCGCAGGTGCTGCGCACCGATGTCATCCCGGGACAGACGCTTTATCGCACCGGCGATCTCGTCCGCCGCGACCACACCGGCAACTACATCTACGTCGACCGGGCCGACCGCGTGGTCAAGCGCAATGCGGTTCGGATTTCGCTCGTCGAGCTCGGCGAGGTAGTGCGGGGCCTGCCCGGCGTCACCGCTGCCACGTGCGTCGCCTTCGACAACGACGGTGACCTCGGCATCGCCGCCTTCGTGGTCGGCGCCACGCCGTCCACGCCGGCCGAGCTGCGCCGGGCAACGGGCGAGCGGCTGCCCGCGACGATGCTGCCCGACTCCTTCCACGTCGTGGACGCTCTGCCGATGACCTCCTCGAACAAGGTGGACGAGCGCCGGCTGCTCGCCGACGCCGGTCTCCGCGCGAGTTGACGAAGCCGATTCGTACGTTTGGTTAGGATCTCGACCTGTAGTCGGTGATCGCACACGGTGCATGCCCCGATGTGCGGCTTGGACGGGCCGGCGCTTGGCCAAAGGTGAACAGGCGCAGTGCAGTGCCCGACAAGCAAGGGCCTGTAGCGCGACATGTTTACCCGCAAGGCCCCCGCTCGGCTTGGCACGCACGTGGTGTACGCGTAAAGTCCGATCAGCGCGCGGCGTCTGGCAACGTGACAGCGCGCGAGTCGGGGGACATCGGGGGATTCCATGATTGACGTTGCCATCGTTGGCATGGGCGCATGGGGTTTGTGCGTTTTGGAGCGCACGATCAGCCGGGCCCGGCTCAGTGATCATCCGATCCGAGTGCACGCCATCGAGTCGGGCGTGCTGGGCGGCGCCGCCTACGGGCCGGGCCAGCCGGACTACTTCGTACTGAACAACGCGTGCGGCCAGCTGTCGCTGTACGCCTCTCCGGACAGCGCCGTCACGCCGGGGTACAGCCTGAGCCTGTTCGAGTGGGCGTGCAGCCGCGGCTACCGGTGGGTGGGCGACGAGTGCCGTATCGGTGAAGGGGGCCGTCCCATCACGGCGGGCGACTACCTGCCGCGCCGCCTCATGGGCGAGTACCTCTCGTGGTTCTACGAGACCGCGATCCAAGAGCTGCCGCCGAATCTCGAGTTCGTCCGCTATCACTCGGCGGCGGTCGACATCGTTGCCGAGGGCGATGACCGCGAGCGCATCGTGCTGGCCGACGGGCGCTCGATCGTCGTGCACCACGTCGTGCTGACATCGGGCCACACCCCGAACCAGGAGCCGCCGGTGCGGCCCGGAGAGGTGCAGTTCCGGCCGGCCTACCCGATCGAGGAGCTCACCGAATCGCCCGCTGCCGGCGAGCCCGTCGCGGTGTCCGGCATGGGTCTCGTCGCCTACGACGTGATCGCCGCGCTGACCACCGGACGCGGCGGCGTATTCCGCGACGCGGACGACCGCAAGATCTACGAGCCCAGCGGCCGCGAACCGCTGATCAACCTCTACTCACGGTCGGGCATGCCGTACTGCGCGAAATCGGTGACCGGTGTCGACCCGACCGGCGACTACCGACCGGTGGTGTGCACACCGGACGCCTTCGCGGCGATCCGCGGCGACGAGAGCTCGCCGCGCCGCAAGGTCGACCTGCGCCGCGAGCTGTTGCCGCTGCTGCTGGCCGAGATGCGCGCGCGGTACTACGTCCAGGCGGCCGGAGTGTCCAACGGGCCGGTCTACGCGCAGCGCACGCGGGACCGGCTGGTCCGGGCCTGGCAGGACGGCACGTTCGACGAGGCGACCGACGATCTCGCCATCCGGCACGGCGCATTCGACCCGAAGGAGCACCTCTTCCCCGGCGAGAACGGGCTGTACGCGTCGTCGACGGACTACCAGAAGCACTTCTACACCATGGTCGAGGACGACCTGGACGAGGCGTTGCTGCCGTGGGGCAGCCCGGTCAAGGCGGCGCAGGAGGTACTGCGCATACTGCGCGACGACATCCGGTCGATCATCGAGTTCGGTGGCCTGTCGCTGGAGTCCTACGTCGACTTCAAGCACAACGTGAAGGGCCGCGTCAACCGCCTGGAGGCCGGCCCGCCGCTCCTGCGCTCGCAGCAGTTGCTCGCGTTGATGGACGCCGGCGTGCTTCAGGTCCCGTTCGGCCCGGACCCGGAGCTCCGGATGGATGCGAACGGCCAGGTGGTGATCTCCTCCACGCAGCTGGACATCCCGTACACGGCGACCGTGTCGTCGGTGATCCGCGGACACCTCGACATGCCCTTGCTGGCCAACAGCGCGTCACCGTTGCTGTCGCGGCTGTACGGCCAGGGGCGGTTGACTGAGCTGCGCTACGGCACAACGGCGGTCGGCAGCGTGGCCCTCAGCGAGGACTTCCACCCGTGTGACGTGGACGGACGCGTACAGCGCAACATCTCCGTGCTGGGCGTGCTGACCGAGGGGGCCCGGTACTTCACCCACTACCTGCCGTCGCCGCGCAGCCGCATCCGCGCCGTGCTCGATGCGCAGGCGTGCATCGAGGCAATCATCGCGGCGTGGTGAGATCACCCGAACGCGAACTCGGCTACGACGATCTCCTTAATCCTTCGCCGCGCTGCCCACATGGCGTCGTGGTCGTCGGCTGCGCCGTAAACGGAGTACAACCGCGCGTCGTATCCCTCGCGCGAGTCGACGGCGTCGCCCGGGCGACGGTTGATCAGCAACGTGTCCACACCGGGTACTCGCCGAACCTCGTCCAGGCCGTCCAGGCGGAGCACCCGGGTGGCACCGAGCGGCGGAGGCTCGAAGATGGAGTACCCGACGCGCTGACAAGGCACCGGGCCGTCGAAGTGCAGGGCCTCGCCGAGTGCGACCCGGCAGGCGATGTCCAGGAACGACCAGGCGCCATCCGTGGCCAACGCGAAGATCTCCGGGATCGACCCGCCGACCCGGCCGTTCACCTCGATGACACAAGGGCCATCCGGCGTGACCTTGACCTCCGTGTGGAAAACGCCGGTATCGGCCTGCACCGCTTCGATGGCTCGTCCGGCGACGCGCACGATCTCGTCGGTCGTTTCCCGAGGCAGGTTCGACGGGATGAAATCGCCGGTTTCCCGATACGGGTCGGCGAGCCTGCTCCGTCCGGTGACGGCCAGGTGGCTCAGCCGGCCTCCAGCGAGGATGCTCTCCACCGAGACGAAATCGGCGTACGGCCGCTCGGCTCGTGGCCAGCTGTCTTGCAGCATCTGTTCGACGAGCAGATCGACGTTGCCGGCCTGCTCCAGTTCCTGAGCCAGTTCGGCCGCGTTCGCGACCCGGTCGGTGCCCTGGCTCCCCGCCCCCGACTGGGGCTTGACCACCGCGGGATAACGCACCTCTCGACGGATCGCCTCCTGGACGGCGGCGCCCGTACCTGCCGGAACCGCCCAGAAGTCCGGCGTCGGCAGTCCGGCCGCCCGCAGCGCACGCCGCTGCGCGTGCTTGTTCGTCAGCCGCGTCACCGTGGCCTCCGACTGCACGGCCAGGCCGAGGTGGCCGCCGATCGAGGCTGCGCGCATCAGCTCGACTTCCGCGAAGGCGATGATCCCGTCCGGTGCGTGGACGGCCACCTGGTCGGCCGCCTCGGCGGCGCTCAGCCCGGTAATGTCGACAACAGCACCGAATCGCTTTAGCACCCGCTGCCAGACCTCGAATTCGACCGTCGTGCGGTCGACGAGCCAGATGAACCGACGTTGACCCGCAGACGTCTCGATGAGCTGCAAGAGCAGCATCTGGGGATCGACTACGACAGCGAGCCGGGGGCGTGGATCATCGCGAGGCGGGCTGGGCATGCGCTACAGCATGCCTTGTCGCCCGACAGCAACTTCACAGGACCCGTTCACGCGACGTTGCGGTCTGCTTACGCGCATCGATACGGTCAGCAAAACCAGCCGATCGGCTACTCGTCACCGCCAAACTGCGGGTGTATTGTTCGTGCGCTGCATCAAGCCGACCGGGGGTAGGCGATGATTTCTAGTCCTGGCATCCGCGACAATCGGATATCCGGCCTGTATAACCCCGAAGAAGCCAATAGAGGCGTCAATCAGCGGGTCGAATTGCCGAGGCTCCGGCACATCTACGGCGTCAGCGCGAGATGGTGGGTAGTCGGCAGCGCCTTCCGCAGTCTTCGTGATTCCGTTTATCCATTGCGATGGCTCCCGAGCGGCCCCAATTCCGTGCTTGTGCACGGGGCCGCCAGTTCGGTGATGGCCGCAGTCATGGCCACTCTCCTGGACTCGGGCATCCGAGGCGAGGTGCTGGCGGCCGATCCCGCGTTGGGCAGTGTGCAGGTGCTGGTCGACGCGGGGTGGGCCTGCATAGGCATCCGCCCGTTCATGCGCCTTTGGGCCCAGCCGGACGATGCGGGTGCTGCCGCAGCCACGGCGCCCGAGGCGGTACCACACAGCGAGGTCAGCTGCTTGACGGAGCCTGCTGACCTAAAGGTCGCCGGGCAGATCGTGGCCGACGCGTTCGGTCGCGATCCAGACCCGGTAATGGGCTCGACGCAGGCCGGTTACCACAACACGTCGGAACGGCTCGTCTGGGGCCTCTACGAGGCCGGCGAAATGGTGTCCTGCGCGACGACCGTGCGGGTCGAAGACACCGTCGTGTTGTGGGACGTCGCGACCAGGCCGGGCAGCCAGCGAGGCGGCTACGGCAAGAGGTTGCTCGATGCTGTCCACGCCCGATGTGTGGATTCGTGGAACACGCGTCAATTCCTACTGTCTTCGTCAGACGCTGGTTATCGCCTCTACGAGTCGCTAGGTTACGAAACCCTCGCCTGGTGGCAATCTTGGTCGCGTCCACGGTGGGCTTTTCCAGCGTCGTAAAGACAGTACGACTTGCGCCCTTACCGCGGCTATTACGACCGCGGTAAGGGCTCTCAGCTCAGTACTCGGTAACGATGAATTTAGCTTGTCTCAATAAGCGCCCGATGCCCGCGCCACAGCGGAAGGCGTCTTCCAGAGAATCATCAAGTCGTAGCCAAGACTCCAGTTCTCGACGTACCGCAGGTCGAGCTGCACGGTCTCCTGCCAGCTCAGGTCGTTGCGTCCGCTCACCTGCCACAGCCCGGTGATGCCGGGTTTGACGAGCAGGCGCCGTCGCATGTCCGGCTCGTACTGCGCCACCTCGGCCGGCAGGTTGGGACGCGGTCCGACCAGCGACATCCGTCCGGTGAGGACGTTGAGCAGCTGCGGGATCTCGTCCAGCGAGTACTTCCGGATGAAGCGGCCGACCGGCGTGATGCGCGGATCGTCGGGAATCTTGAACCACAACCCGTCGGCGTTGACGTTGCGGGCCTCGAGCTCGCGTTTGCGCTCCTCGGCGTTCACGTACATTGACCGGAATTTGATCATGGTGAACAGGCGTCCACCCCGGCCGACCCGCTGCTGGCGGAAGAACACGGGGCCACGGCTGGTGACGCGCACTGCGAGCGCGACGCCCAGCGCGACGGGCGCCAGCACCGCCAGCACCAGGGTCGCGATGCTGCGGTCGAAGACACCCTTGACCAGGCGACGGAATCCGGTGAACTCCGGCTCCTCGACGTGGACGAGCGGGAGCCCCGCCACGGGCTGGATGTGCAACCGCGGGCCGGCGATCTCGATCAGCCCGGGCGACACGATCAGGTCGGTGGACGTGCCCTCGAGCTGCCACGAGATCCAGCGCAGGCGTTCCGCACCCACGCGAGACGACGACACGATCGCGACCGTGTCAGCCTTGCCGATCTCGACGGCGCGCAGCACCGAATCGACGTCGCCCAGAAGCGGCACGCCGGCGTCGGCCAGCACCTGCAATGTGTCCTCGTCGTCCAGCAGCTCGGACGGAACACACGCGCCGACCACCCGCATGCCGGCGTAGCGGTCACGCTGCACCAGAGCGGCGAAGTCAGCCACACCCCGACCGTCGCCCACCAGCAGCATGCCCGTCATCGCGCGGCCACGCCTGCGCAGGAAGTGCAGGTACTTGCGCGCGCAGTAGCGGCCGATCACGTCGAGCACGAGCGCGAGCGGCAGCGCCACGACGACGAACCCGCGGGCGATCTCCGTGTGCGTGGCGTACGAGCCGATTGCCACAACCGCCGTCAGGTAGAGAAATGCCTTGAACAGCCGATCGAATTCGGCCGCCCCCGCGCCGACGAAGCGCCCTTCGTACGCGCGATTGAGAGCGACGACGCATACCCAGACCAGCGGGATGCCCACATCCACCGATGCGTACGCCGCGACGTGCGTGCTGGTGTTGTCCGGCATGCCGAACCGCACGGCCGACGCGACGAGCACGGCGATCGCGGCCGCAACGAGGTCGATCACGACCAGCAAGGACTGATAGCGGCGCATCCACCGGGGACGTAGCTCGCTGTCGTCCGAACCTCTTACTACGAGATCGGCTGTGGTTGTCGGGTCGATCGCCTGTGGCCGTGGCGCCGGCCGTGGACGATGACGCGTCGCTGCCGAGTTGCCTGTTTGCCCTTGCGCCGAAGGGTCGGCGAGCAGACCCAGCGCTGGGCTGGACGACTCGCGTTCCTTCCCCCCGGCAGCCGGCAAGCCGCCTCTGAACATGTGCCCCCCGATTTCGCGTCGTGCGGATCGCGAACGATCCGCACGACGGACCCCCGATATCGATCACCCGACGTGGGGAGCATGTTCATTCGCCGTTGCCCCCCGGCCGACGACTGACTCGACGTTTATAGCGCGTGTGGTCGGCGAGCGAAAGTCGAAACGAGAAACGTTGAGAAATCAGTGGGTCGCGTCGGCGCGCGAGGACCACTTTGCGCATGCGCGGATACACAACGTGAGCGATCTTCGTCCGATGCCATAGCGTTGAGGATGGCCCGCCCGCATTGGCGACGTTCGGCCGATCCATGCCTGTGTTAGGTCGGCCGACCCGCGCCCGATGCCAGACAGTCACCGGTACGGAAGAATTTCCGACGTGGACGATGCCCTCACCGCCGCCGCCGATGTCAACACCGACGACTCCGACCTGCGCGCCGACGTGCGCCGGGTGGGCGCGCTGTTGGGCGAGTCGCTCGTCCGCCAGGTCGACCAGGAGCTGCTGGACCTGGTCGAAAGGGTGCGTCGGCTGACCAAGCAGAGCAAGGACGCCCCGACGGCCGAGGCGCGCGACGGCGCCCGCGACGACGTCCGGCAGCTGCTCGCCGGGTTGCCGATCGACACGGCCTCGGCGCTGGTGCGCGCGTTCGCCGCGTACTTCCACCTGGCCAACGTGGCCGAGCAGGTGCACCGGGTGCGCAGCCTGCGCAGTCGTAGCGCCGACGCGGGCTGGCTGGCCCGCTCGGTCGCCGCCGTGGCCACCAACCTGGGCGCCGACGCGCTGACCACCGCCGTCGGGACGCTGGCCGTCCGCCCGGTGTTCACCGCGCATCCGACCGAGGCCAGCCGCCGCTCGATCCTGAGCAAGGTGCGCCGGGTGGCCGACGTGCTGGCCGTGCCGACGCCGGCCGGCTCGACCGCACGGGCCCGGCAGGATCGCACCCTGGCCGAGGTGATCGACCTGATGTGGCAGACCGACGAGCTGCGCCTGCACCGGCCCACCCCGGTCGACGAGGCCCGCAACGTCGTCTACTACCTGCAGGACATCGCCGACGAGACGTTGCCCGAGCTGAGCGACGACCTGGCCGCCGAGCTCTCCCGGCACGGTGCGGTGCTGGCGAGCGACGCGGCGCCGCTCACGTTCGGCACCTGGATCGGCGGCGACCGCGACGGCAACCCCAACGTCACCGCCGACGTGACCCGGGACGTCCTGCGGCTGCAGCACCACATCGCTGCCCGCACCGTCACGGGCGCGCTCGAGGGGCTGATCGCCGAGCTGTCGTCGTCCACGACGGTCGTCGGCGTGACGCCGGAGCTGCAGGCGTCCATCGAGGCCGACCTGGCCGCGCTGCCCGAGGTCGACCCGCGCCTGGTCACGCTCAACACCACCGAGCCGTACCGGCTCAAGCTGACCTGCATGAACGCCAAGATCGCCAACACCCAGGCCCGCATCGAGAGCAGGGCGCCGCACCAGCCCGGGCGCGACTACCTGGGCAAGGCCGAGCTGCTGGCCGAGCTGTCGCTGCTGGGCCGGTCGCTGCGCGCGAACGCCGGCGGACTGATCGCTGACGGGTTGCTGGCGCGGGTCGAGCGCACGGTGGCGGTCTTCGGGCTGCACCTGGCCACCATGGACGTGCGCGAGCACGCCGACGCGCACCACCACGCCGTCGGCCAGCTGATCGACCGTCTCGTCGAGGAGACGTGGCTCTACGCCGACGTCCCGCGCGACTACCGGCTGCGGCTGCTCTCCCGCGAGCTGGCGTCGCGGCGGCCGCTGACCCAGACGCCGCCGCCGCTGGACGAGGCCGGCGCCAAGACGTTCGCCGTGTTCACCGCGATCCGGCGCGCGCTCGACACGTACGGCCCGGAGGTGATCGAGAGCTACATCGTGTCGATGACCCGCGGCGCCGACGACATCCTGGCCGCCGCCGTCCTGGCCCGCGAGGCCCGGCTGATCGACGTGCACGGTGCCGGCGCGGGCGGCCAGCGGGCCCCGTTCGCCCGGATCGGGTTCGTGCCGCTGCTCGAGACCGTCGACGAGCTGCGCCGATCCGGCGAGGTGCTCGACGAACTGCTGTCCGACCCGACCTACCGGCTGATCGTGCGACTCCGCGGCGACGTGCAGGAAGTGATGCTCGGCTACTCCGACTCGAACAAGGAGGCCGGCATCACCACCTCGCAGTGGGAGATCCACAAGACGCAACGCACCCTGCGCGACGTCGCTTTGCGGCACGGGGTTCGGCTGCGGCTGTTCCACGGCCGGGGCGGCACGGTCGGGCGGGGCGGCGGTCCGACGTATGACGCGATCCTGGCCCAGCCGTGGGGCGTTCTCGACGGCGAGATCAAGTTCACCGAGCAGGGCGAGGTGATCAGCGACAAGTACACGCTGCCCGAGCTGGCCCGCGAGAACCTCGAGCTGACCGTGGCCGCCGTGCTGCAGGCGTCGACACTGCACGTGGCGCCTCGCCAGCCGGCCGCCCAGCTGGCGCAGTGGGACGCGACGATGTCGGTGGTCAGCGAGTCGGCGTATACCGCGTACCGCCGGCTGCTCGACGATCCCGACCTGCCGGCCTACTTCATCGCGTCCACGCCGGTAGAGCAGCTCGGCTCGCTGAACATCGGCTCGCGGCCGTCGCGCCGCCCGTCGTCCGGCGGTGGCATTTCCGGATTGCGGGCGATTCCCTGGGTGTTCGGGTGGACGCAGTCGCGCCAGATCGTGCCCGGCTGGTTCGGCGTCGGCTCCGGGCTGCGCGCCGCCCGCGAGGCCGGCCAGGACGACGTGCTCAAGGAGATGCACGCCGAGTGGCACTTCTTCCGCACGTTCGTGTCCAACGTCGAGATGACGCTGGCCAAGACGGACCTCGGCGTGGCCGAGCACTACGTGTCGTCGCTCGTCCCGGCGGAGCTGCAGCGCCTGTTCGACGTGGTGCGCGCCGAGCACGAGCTGACCCTCGCCGAGGTGCTGCGCATCACCGGTGAGGCCCACCTGCTGGACAATTCCCCGTTGCTGCAAAGGACGTTCGGGGTGCGCGACGCCTACCTCGACCCGATCTCCTACCTCCAGGTCGACCTGCTCGCCCGGGTGCGGGCGGACGAGTCGGCGGTGTCGCCGGAGCTGCGCCGGGCGCTGCTGCTGACGATCAACGGGGTGGCCGCCGGGCTGCGCAACACGGGCTGAGCGGGCCCGATCCGGTTTTGGTCACCGGGCCGGTTATCTGCGACCTGGTGACCAAAACCGGATCACGCCCAGTGAGTTCGCCCGCGCTGCTGCTGATGCTCGTGATCGGGTTCGCCCGCCGCCGACAGGCCCGCCCGGCGGTGCCGTCCGCGGCGAGACGTCCGAGGCGAGACCGTCCGGGGCGGTGCCGTCCGAAAACCGTCAGTCGTTGTCGGAGGTGGTTGGCAGACTGGACATGTGATGCCCGACGCCGACACCTGCTACCGGGCCGTCCAGGGCCGGGACGCGCGCTTCGACGGCTGGTTCTTCATCGCCGTCCGCACCACCCGCATCTACTGTCGTCCGTCCTGCCCGGCGGTCACGCCGCAGCGCCAGAACGTCACGTTCCACCCAAGCGCGGCCGCCGCCCAGCGCGCGGGTTACCGGGCCTGCAAGCGGTGCCGCCCCGACGCCTCCCCCGGCTCGCCGGAATGGGACGTGCGCGGCGATCTGGCCGGACGGGCGCTGCGCATGATCCGCGACGGCGTCATCGACCGCGAGGGCGTGCCGGGCCTGGCCAGCCGGCTCGGGTACTCCGAACGGCAGATCCATCGGACCCTGGTCGCCGAGGTGGGCGCCGGCGCCCTGGCCCTCGCCCGCGCCCAGCGGGCCCAGACCGCCCGCGTCCTGCTCGAGACGACCCCGCTGCCGGCCGCCGACGTGGCGTTCGCCGCGGGATTCGCCAGCGTCCGGCAGTTCAACGAGACGATCCAGGCGGTGTTCGCCACGACGCCCACCGGCCTGCGCGCCGCCCGGCGCACCCACGGGTCCCTGTCCGGCGGTGCCCTCGACCTGCGCCTGCCGTACCGCGCTCCGATGGACCTCGGCGCGACACTCGAGTTCCTGGGCCACCGCGCGATTCCGGGCGTCGAGGCCTTCGACGGCAACACGCTCACCCGCACGCTGCGCCTGCCCGGCGGACCGGCCCTGGTGTCGCTGAGCGACGGCGGTGGCTACGTCCGGTGCCAGCTGCGGTTGACCGACCAGCGCGACCTGATCACGGCAGTCGCCCGCGTGCGCCGGCTGCTCGACCTGGACGCCGACCCGGTGGCCGTCGACTCCGCGCTCGAGCGCGACCCGCAACTGGCGATGCTGGTCCGCAAGAACAGCGGCCTGCGCTCCCCGGGCGCCGTCGACGGCTTCGAGATGGCGGTGCGGGCGATCGTCGGGCAGCAGATCAGCGTCGCCGGAGCGCGCACCGTACTGGGCCGTATTGCGGCGTCGTGGGGCGACGTGGCGTTCGACGAGTGGCGGCTGTTCCCGTCGACCGAAGCGTTCGCCGCGTCCGACCCGGCCGACCTGCCGATGCCCCGCAAGCGGGCGGCCACCCTGCACACGATCGCCACCACGATGGCGTCCGACGACCTGAGGCTCGACCCGGGCGCCGACCGGGCCGCGACCCGCGCCGCGCTGCTGGCCCTGCCCGGCATCGGCACCTGGACGGCCGACTACCTGCTCATGCGGGCGGTGGGCGATCCCGACATCCTGCTGGCCGGCGATCTGGGTGTGCGCAAGGCCGCCGAGTCGCTCGACATCGGCGTGTCCGAAGGGCGAGCCGACTGGGCGCCGTGGCGTTCCTACGCCACCCATCAGTTGTGGAGGAACCACCCGTGAAATACAGCTACATCGAGACGCCGCTGGGCGACATGCTGGCCACCCGCGACGAGGGTGGCATCACCGGCCTGGACCTGCCTCGATCGAGGTACCCGAGGCGGGTGCACGACGATTGGGAGCGCGACGACGCGGCGTTCGACGACATCCGCACCCAGCTGGGCGAGTACTTCGCCGGTGAGCGCCAGGAGTTTGACCTGCCACTGAACCTCGGCGGCAGCCCGTTCCAGTCGCTGGTGTGGAACGCGCTGATCGACATCCCGTACGGCGAGACGACCAGCTACGGCAAGCTCGCCGTCGCGATCGGGCATCCGGACGGGCCCCGCGCCGTCGGGCTGGCCAACGGGCAGAACCCGGTGCCGATCATCGTGCCGTGCCACCGGGTGATCGGCGCCAACGGCTCGCTGACCGGGTACGGCGGCGGGCTGGACGCCAAGCGCTGGCTGCTCGACCACGAGGCCAAGCACGCGGGGCTGACGCTCGTCTGAGGCCTGGGCGCTTGCCCGGTTTTGGTCGCCAGGTCTCATATAACCGGCCTGGTGACCAAAACCGAAAAATGCCGGTCAGAACGTCTTGGCGGTGGCTCGGGCCTCGGCGTCGGCCACCTGGCGGGCGTCGGCCACGTCGCCGGTCAGCGTCGGGTGGAAGCCGACCTCGACGATGTCGGTGATGCCCGTCCAGCGCAGCCAGTCGACGAGGTAGGGCGACTGGAAGTTACTGCCGAACTCGGGACCCAGTCCCGGGCCCCACACCCCGCTGGAATAGACGACCGCGGCCTTGCGACCCTGGCCGGCCAGCAGGTGCTGGTAGCCCGTGAGCGGGTCGACGCCGAAGATCGTGCCGGGCTGTGACACCACGTCGACGAACTGCTTGAGGATGTACGGCACGCCGGCGTTCCACATCGGCACGCTGAACAGCACGCGGTCGGCAGCCAAGAACCGCTCGATGACACCCTGAACCGAGCGCCAGGCCAGCGCCTGGGCGCCGATCAGTTCGACTCCGGCGATCACCGCCATCTTCGCGGTGGCCGCGGCCGGACCGAATTCGGGCAGTGTGCCGTCCCAGAGATCCCACGTCTCGATCTCGTCGTCCGGATGGGCGTCGCGATAGGTCTCCAGGAAGGTCTGCGCGATACGCAGAGATTCGGAGTCCGCGCCGCGGGGCGAGGACGAGATGTGCAGCAATCGGCTCACGGTGTTGCTCCTTCGAGTTAATCGGACTAGGGTCCGTTTATGGCTCGAAGCAACGATACGGACCGCGGTCCGTTTCGTCAACGGGGTTCGGCAAAGCCACCGCAGCTGCGCGTCGTCGGCCAGCCCGACCCTCCGCCCGAGCGAGCCGACGCCGCCCGCAACCGCAAGCGAGTGCTCGACGCGGCCAAGAAACTGTTCGACGAGCGGGGCGTCGCCGCGGTCACGCTCGACGATGTGGTCGCCGCCGCAGGCGTCGGCAAGGGCACGCTGTTCCGCCGCTTCGGGGACAAGGCCGGGCTGGCCACCGCGCTGCTCGACGAGCAGGAACGCGCCCTTCAGGAAGAGATCCTGTCCGGGGCGCCGCCACTCGGTCCCGGCGCCGAACCGGTCGAGCGCCTGGTCGCGTTCGTGCGGACCTACGTCGGCTACGTCGCCGACAACACGGAGATGGTCGCCATGAGCCAGACGTCGAGCCCGGGCGCGCGCCTACGCACCGGGTCGCACCAGTTCTGGCGGCAACACTGCGAGTACCTGCTCGCCGAGGCCGGCGCCCCCGACCCGGGGCTGAGAGCCGATCTGCTGCTGGCCGGGCTCACCGCCGAGCAGATCGGCGACTGGCTGCACGAGCAGGGCTGGACGGCGCGGCGACTGGCCAATGTCGTCGCCCGCACCGCCGAGCAACTCGCGCAGCCTTAGGCCCGCAGACCACGTACAGCCTGGCTGCCTACACGACCGGATAGGCGGCCAGCTCGTAAATCGAATAGCCGTACTGTGACGAACGCTCAACCCCCTGCATGCGCAGGTAGCTGACCCCGGACTGGTCGATCCACACCGTCTCGGTACCGCCCTGGCTAGCCGTGACGTCGGCGGCGTCGGTCCAGGTCGAGCCGTCGGCCGAAGTCTCGATCTTGTAGGCCGTCGCGTGCGCCGCCTCCCAGGTGATGACGAGCTTGCCCAGGTTTTGCGGCGCGGCGAACTGGATCTGCAGCCACTCGCCGTCGGTGTAGTTGGACGACCAGCGCGTGCTGAGCGATCCGTCGTTGGCGTGCGGGGCGGTGAACTGCGGCAGGTTCTGCTCGACACTGGACGCGGTGGCCGTGCCCGCCAGGGCCACGTTCGTCGAGCTGACCTGCGGGTGCACGTTCACGGTCAACGTCTGCGATTGATCCGCGAACGACACCGGCACGTGGTAGCTGCCCGGCGTCGTGCCACGCAACGTTATCGGAATCAGCGGTTGGGCGCCGCGCCGCAGGACGATGTGCGTCGACGCCGGGGTCGCGGTCACGCCGGCCGGGGCGGCCACCGTCAGCGTGCCGGGCAGATCGGCCGGCTGGGTCGCCGTCAGGCCGACGCCCACCTCCGCCGAGTCGCCGACCGACACGTCCACCGAGGCGGCGGTCAGTCGCATACTCGCGGCCGGCGCATCGGCGTACCACGGAACGACCTCGGAGATCGCCGGCTCGGCCGAACCAGCCTGCCACACCAGGCGAATTGCGCTGGCAGTGCTCCCACCCGCGCCAAGATCTGTGTAGCCAGGCTGTAGGTTGCCGATCGTCTTCCAGGACGTACCGTCGCCGACCTGCACCTGCCCGGTACCGGTACCGGCCACCACCACGCGGCTGAGCGGCCGGGCGGCCGGCAAGGTCACGACCAGCGCGGCGCCGGTCGCGGGCGCGGCGCCGGCCCGATAGGTGGTGTCGGTGTTGCCGTCGGCCGCGGCGGCCAGCGACGAACCCGCGGCGGCGGCCGGACCACCCGACACGGTCAGCTGGGCCGAGTCCGGACCGGTCACGGTGAACTCGCGGACCACCACCCAGTAGTCCTGGGCGGCGGTGTTGCGCAGCCGGACGTACCGCGCCTGGGTGCCCTCGGGCAGGGTCGCCGTTATCGATGGCGTGTTCAGGAAGGTCCCGGCCGACTTCCACGTTGCGCCGTCGACGGAGTACTCGAGCACGCCGGCGTGGATGTAGTCGTTCGGGCTGGTCGACTTGCTCATGTCGATCTTGATCGACGTGATCGGCTGCACGCCGCCCAGGTCGACGCCGACGTAGTCACCGACAGCCGGCGGCGCGCTGCTCCAGTAGAACGTCGAGTCGTCGCCGTCGACCATGTTGGCCGGCACGTTGGTCTGGTAGGTCGACATCGACGTCGTGGGCGTGATGTGCCGCCCGGCGACGCCGATCCAGCGGTCGTTCTCGGCCAGCGCATTGTTGACGAACGTGTCGATCACGCCGTCACCGACCGTCACGTTCACCGTGCCGTTCAACCCGACGTACTGGTACGACCGCGCCTTGGCCACCAGGGTGCTCACCTGCGCCCGGTCGGCCAGCGCGGCCGCGCCGTTGCCCGCGCGCTCGTCGACCAGCATGCGCAGGGCGGCCCGGGCGGCCTGGCCCCAGAACGACGCGGAGTCCAGCCAGGGCTGAGCTTCGGCGATGAACGCCGGGTCGCCCAGGTAGGAGTTCAGCGTGGACGGTATCCACTGGATGACCTTGAGGTAGGCATCGAGCTTGGGTGCGGCCGACGACCCGCCCTGCTCCCAGGCCGACCAGAACGCGGCCACCTTGTCGGCCAGCACCGGCGCCTGCACCTTGTCGATGTCCGAGTAGTACTCGAGGTCGGCGAACGCGCCGAGCGCCTCGCGAGCCCGCGCGTCGCCGCCGGCGAACTCGTCCAGGCTGGCCTGCCACGACGCCGTTGGGTTGTAGGCGGCGTCGTTCCAGGTGTAGTCGGCCACGTTGAACAGCGCGATCTTCGACGAGTCGGGCTGGATCATCGGATTGGCCGTGATGCCGTACAGCGAAGTAGACAGCCCGGCTGAGCGTCCGACATAGGGGCCGAGCAGCAGCCGGTTCGTGACGTAGTCGTTGACCGGGTAGTTGTCCCACACCAGGATGTCGTGCCCGAACACGGACTTGGCCGCGGCCGCCTGGTCCTGGGTGATCACCGGAGCGATGACTCCGACGCCGGTCCACTCGACGACGACCGCCGGGTCGAGCTGAGCCTTGATCGCGTCCTTGTACGGCGACTCGGACACGTTGGAGTACTCGGTCGGAACCATCTCCAGGCGTGACGCCCCGGGATGGGTGGCGATGAAGTCGCGCTGTACCGCGTTCAGCAGGTACGACTGGGCCGCGCCGGCCGCCGCTCCCCCGGTGCCGAACTTGGACTGGTCGGCGGCACAGTTCCAGGTCGTGTAGCTGATGTCGTCCAGCGGCACCGCGAACGTCCGCACGCCGATGTCCCACAGCGACTGGAACTTCGCGACCAGCGCCTGCTCGTCGGCCGCCGAGCTGTAGCACACCGACAGTCCGGGCGAGAGCGCGTACGTGAACTCGACGTGGTTGGCGATCGCCCGGTCGACCAGTTCCTTCAGCTGGGCCAGCTGATCGGGCGGGTAGGCGTCGCGCCACTGGTCGCGCAGGTAGGGATCGTCCTTGGGCGAGTAGACGTAGGTGTTCATCTTGTGCGCGCCGTAGAAGTCGAGCTGGTCCAGCCGGGCGGCGTGCGACCACGGCGTCCCGTAGAAGCCCTCGATCACCCCGCGCAGCGGCATGGTCGGCCAGTCGCGCACCTGCACGCCCGGCACGTTCTTGCCCTGAACGAGCTGGCGCAGCGTCTGCGCCGCGTAGAACGTCCCGGTGGCGTCGTGCCCGTCCAGAACCACGCTCGGATGGCCGGCCACCGTGCCCGTCGCGAGCACGTAGCCCTCGGCGGCCAGCCCGCTCGCGTCGTCGATGCCCAGGGTGCGCACCGCGTCGCGGGCCGCCGCGCCGCCGACGAAGATCACCGGCTCGCCCTTGCGCGCGTCGCCCGCCCCGTCGATGTCGTCGACGGTCTTGACGCCGGCGTGGTCGAGCGCGGTGCGCACCGCGCTGACGGCCGCCGGGTCGCTGTCGGTGCCGGTGGCCAGCGCCACGGCGTTGCCGAGCTGGACCGCCGCCCCGTGCGCCTGCATCGACTGCGGCACCGGGTACACCGACGGCAGAGCCGGTGCCGCCGGCGCCGCCGCGGCCGGCACCGGCACGACGAGCAGCCCGAGGGCCAGCGTGACGGCGGTGGACAGGACGAGACGGCGTCGGGGCATCGGCTTCTCCGGAGGGGTGACGTCCACACGAAGTTGCTTGAATTAGCTCACTGCCGAGCACAAACCGTCAATAATTTGCCTGGACCAATCCGACTGAGCCCGGTTCGCCGGGCGAGCCTCGGTCTTGATCAACAGCGCGAAATGGCCGCCTGAGCAGCCAACTTTCGCTCTTGATCAAGAGCGAGCGCGGCGACCTCAGTCGTTGAACTTGTTCTGCGCCGGTTCGAGCCCGTCGGCCAGCAGGGCCTCGACGGCGTCCGCGGCCCGGTCGACCAGAAAGTCGAGCTCCTTGCGCTCGGCGGAAGAGAAATCGCGCAGCACGTAGTCGGCCGGGTCCTGCCGGCCGGGCGGGCGGCCGATGCCGAAGCGCACGCGGGCATATTCCTTACTGCCCAGCGCCGACGTGGTCGCGCGCAGCCCGTTGTGGCCGCCGTCGCCGCCGCCGCGCTTGAGCCGCAATGACCCGAACGGCAGGTCGAGGTCGTCGTGCACGACCGTGATCCGCTCGACCGGCACCTTGTAGAACCGGGCGACCGCCACGACCGGACCGCCCGACTCGTTCATGTACGACTTCGGCTTGGCCAGCACCACCGGGCGACCGGCCAGCCGGCCCTCGAGGACGTCGCATCGGCTGCGATGCGCCTTGAACCGTCCGCCGATGCGCTCGGCGAGCAGGTCGACGACCATGAACCCGGCGTTGTGCCGGGTACTCGCGTAGCGCGGCCCGGGGTTGCCGAGGCCGACGACCAGCTGACGATCGTCGGCCATACCGTCGGCATCCCGGGACCTGATCGGCCAGCGCACGCGCGCGACGTGCTACTCGGCCGACTCGGCCTCGGCGGCCGGTGCCTCGGCACCCTCGCCCTCGGCACCCTCTTCGGCGGCCTCGCCCTCGGCACCCTCTTCGGCGGCCTCGAGCTCGGCCGCGGTCGGGGCCTCCTGGATCAGCAGCAGCACCTGCTCGGCGTCGCCGGCCAGCGACGACCCAGAAGGCAGCTTGAGGTCGCCGGCGGTGATGTGCGAGCCGATTTCCAGGCCCTCGATGGAGACCTCGATCTCGGAGGGCAGGTGTGTGGCCTCGGCCTCGACGCTGACCGTGGTGCTCTCCTGCGCGAGCAGGCCGCCCTTGGCCACCTCGCCGACAACAGTGAGTGGGACGTCGATGGTGACCTTTTCGCCGCGGCGGACCGCCAGCAGGTCGACGTGTTCGAACACGCCCTTGATCGGGTGGCGCTGGATGGCCTTCGGGATGGCCAGCTGGTCGCTGCCCTCGAGGTCGAGGGTCAGCAGAACGTTGGCGCCACCGTGCTTGATGGCGTGGCCGAACTCGCGGGCGGGCAACGAGACGTGGCGCGGCTGGGCGCCGTGACCGTAGATGACAGCGGGGATCTTGCCCGCACGACGGGTGCGGCGGGCGCCGCCCTTGCCGAACTCGGTACGTGGCTCGGCCGGCAGGCGGACCTCGGACACGGTGATGCTCCTTCAGCTTGATCTGGACGGTTCCCGGGGTGTCGCCGCGCCGAGGACAACACCGCGTCGATCACGGACACCGCCCTGGATCTGCGGCGTTCCCTCGCCGGGCAACCGGTACAGCCTACCGGCGTCGCGAGATCACGTCGAACGCCGGGCCGTCACCTCGATCTCGATGCGCATCCGCGGATCGGACAACCCGCACTGCATCATGGTCGCGGCCGGGCGAATCCGGCCGAAGTACCGCTGCAGCACCGGCCAGCACGGCTCGAAGTCGCCGCGGTCGGGCAGCAGGTAGTGCACCCGCACCACGTCGGCGAACGAGGCCCCCGCATCGGCCAGGGCCGCGCCGATGTTGCGCAGGCACTGCTCGGCCTGCTCTACGACGCCCTCGGGGATCGTCATTGTCGTGTAGTCGAATCCGGTCGTGCCGGACACGAACACCCATTCGCCGTCGACCACCGCACGGGAGTAGCCGATCTGGGCCTCGAACGTCGATCCGGACGAGATGAGCTCGCGCTGCGCCATGGCCGTTAGTCTCGCGGACGTGTCTGTCACCGTGCGCGTCCCGGCCAAGGTGAACCTGCACCTGGGCGTCGGGCCACTGCGGCCGGACGGCTACCACGAGCTGGTCACCGTGTTCCACGCCGTCGACCTGTTCGACGAGGTCCAGGCCACGCCGGCGTCCGAGCTGTCGGTGGGCGTGGTCGGCGAAGGGGCGGCCGACGTACCCACCGATTCGGGCAATCTCGCCTGGCGGGCGGCCGCGCTGCTGGCCGAGCACGCCGGCGTCGACCCGGAGGTGCGGCTGGAGATCAGCAAGGCGATCCCGGTGGCGGGCGGCATGGCCGGGGGTTCGGCCGACGGCGCCGCCGCGCTGGTCGCCTGCGCCGAGTTGTGGGGCGTGTCGCGGGCCGAGCTGCCCGACCTCGCCGCCCAACTGGGCAGCGACGTCGCCTTCCCGCTGCTCGGTGGCACGGCGCTGGGCACCGGTCGGGGCGAGGTGCTGGCGCCGGCGCTCACCACCGGATCGCTGCACTGGGTTTTCGCGCTGGCCGACCAGGGCATCTCGACGTCGGCCGCCTACCGCGAACTGGACCGTCAGCGCGCGGCCGGCTCGGCGCCGCCGCCTTCGCTGGACGCCGCCGCGATGCTCGAGGCGCTGCGCGCCGGCTCGACCGAACGGGTCGCTGCGGTGCTGACCAACGACCTCGAACCGGCCGCGCTCGCCCTGGCCCCGGCGCTGCGCCGCACCCTCGACGCCGGCCGCGACCTCGGGGCGCTCGCCGGGATCGTCTCGGGATCCGGCCCGACCTGTGCGTTCCTCTGCCCGGACGCCGGCGCCGCGGTGAAGCTGGCCGCCGCGCTGGCCGCCGAGGACGTCTGCCGTACGACCCGGGTCGCGGCCGGCCCGGCCCCGGGAGCCACCGTCGTATGACCAACCTCGTGAACCTGGAGGCGGTCGGCAAGGCGTACGGCACCACGGTGGTGTTCGAGGCCGTGTCCCTGGGAGTCGCCGACGGCGAGCGCATCGGCGTGGTCGGGCGCAACGGCGGCGGCAAGACGACGCTGCTGCGGCTGATCACCGGCGACGAGACGCCCGACTCGGGACGGGTGACCCGAACCGGCGGCGCCCACGTGGCGACCGTGACGCAGCGCGGCGCCCTGCCCGACGGCGCCACCGTGCGCGACGTCGTGGTCGGCGACGCGGCCGAGCACGAGTGGGCCGGCGACGCCGCGATCCGCGAGGTGCTGGGCGGGCTCGGCCTGTCCGCGCTCGGGCTCGACTCGCCGGTGGCCCGGCTGTCGGGCGGCGAGCGCCGCCGGGTCGCGCTGTCCGCCGCCCTGGTGCAGCAGGCCGACCTGCTCGTGCTGGACGAGCCGACCAACCACCTCGACGTCGAGGGCATCACCTGGCTGGCGGCCTACCTCGCGCGCCGGCGGGGCGCCCTGCTCGTCGTCACGCACGACCGCTGGTTCCTGGACGCGGTTTGCACCCGCACCTGGGAGGTGGGCGACGCGACCGTACGCCAGTTCGACGGCGGCTACGCGGCGTGGGTGCTGGCCCGGGCCGAGCGGGCGCGGCAGGCGTCGGCGGCCGAGGCCCGCCGGCAGAACCTGCTGCGCAAGGAGCTGGCCTGGTTGCGGCGCGGCCCGCCGGCGCGGACCTCCAAGCCCCGGTTCCGCATAGAGGCGGCCGAGGCCCTGATCGCCGACGAGCCGCCGCCCCGATCTACAGTCGAGCTGCGGGCTTTGGCCCGGCGCCGGCTCGGCCGCACGGTGTACGACGTCGAAGACGTGACGGTTCTCGCCGGCGATCGCACCTTGCTGCGCGACGTCACGTGGCATGTCGGTCCGGGCGATCGCATCGGCGTCATCGGGGTGAACGGCTCGGGCAAGACGCATCTGCTGCGGCTGCTGCACGGTTCGGTGACGCCGTTGTCGGGCATCGTGCGCGTCGGGCAGACCGTCCACGCCGCCTTCCTGTCCCAGGACGTGGCCGAGCTGCCCGAGGGCCTGCGGGTGATCGAAGCGGTCCAGGAGGTGCACGGCGAGCAGCTGGCGTCGATGCAGCTGGCCGAGCGGTTCGGCTTCCCCAATTCGCGGCAGTGGACGCCGGTGGCCGACCTGTCCGGCGGCGAGCGGCGTCGCCTGCAGCTGCTGCGCCTGCTGCTGACCGAGCCGAACGTGCTGCTGCTCGACGAGCCGACCAACGATCTCGACACCGACACGCTGGCCGAGCTGGAGGACCTGCTCGACAGCTGGCCCGGCACGCTCGTCGTGGTCAGCCACGACCGGTATCTGATCGAGCGGGTGTGCGACTCGACGGTGGCCCTGGTCGGCGACGGTTCGCTGGCCGCGCTGCCCGGCGGCGTCGACGAGTACCTGGCTCGTCGCGCCGCAAAGCCGGCGGCAGAGTCGACGACCCGTGCCCGTAAGGGCGATTCGCGGGCGGCCCGGCGGGAGCTGACCCGCCTCGAGCGGCAGATCGCCACGCTGGAAAGGCGGGAGGCGGCGCTGCACGCCGAGCTGGCCGAGCACGCCACCGACTTCGAGCGAGTGGCCGCCCTGGACGCCGAACTGCGTGACGTCGTCAAGGAACGCGGCGCCGCCGAGCACTCCTGGCTCGAGCTGGCCGAGGAGCAGAACTAGGACGTGGCTCCTTACCCGCTCGTTGCGAGCGGGGCTGAGGTGCGTGAGATGCCGGCTGCGAACAGCGCGCAAGGAGGTCCGATACCGCTGGTGTATCGGCGACGACGACGCAGCAGATCGCGTGCCTCAGCCGCGCGCAGCAGTGCACAGAGTAGGGAGACACGTCCGAGCTAGGTCGCTGCCCGTTCGGCCGACCTCGGCGACACTTGCACGATGGACGAGAAGTCGATCACTGCGGCCGGTGCGATCGATACGTTCCTCGTACTGCTGATCGGTATCGGGCCGAAGCTCGCACTGGTGCCGTTTCTGGAAAGCACCTCTTGATCAAGCCGACAAGCGGCGGGTAGCGCGCAAGATGCTTACCACCGCGGCCATCGTGGCTGTGCTCCTGATGGCCCTGGGCGAGCTGCTGCGCGCATTGCTGCACTTCACGATCGGGTCGTTGTCGATCGCCGGCGGCCTGATCCTGCTCGTCCTCGCCGTGTGGATGGTGCTCGGGCCAGCCCCGAGCAACCACCACCGCAATACCGACAAGGACCCGATGCAGCTGGCCCAATTCCCGCTGGCCGTGCCCTACCTGCTCAGCCCGGTCGGCATCGTCGGCCTGATGACGATCTCGGGCGAGGCGAAGTCGTTCAGCGTGTTCGCCGTGGAGTTCGCCATCCTCGCGTTCGTGCTGCTGCTGGACGTCGTCGTGTTCCGCTTCGCGAACCGGGTGAGCGAGAAGCTCGACGAGAGCCGGATGATGGTCACCGAGAAGGTCTTCGGCTTCCTGATCGCGGCGATCGCCGTGCAGCTGGTGCTCGACGGGTTGGCCGACGTCGGAGTCATCGGGCCCGTTCCGCAGTGAAGCGGCTCAGCTGACCCGGAGCAGCCGCTTCGCCGTACCGGTGAGTACGGAAGCTACGACGGCGGATCCACCGGCCCCTAACGGCGGCCCACGGGCTTGATGCTCAGCGCCGGCTTCGGC
>DATBER010000170.1:0-29037 GCA_036558905.1 Jatrophihabitantaceae bacterium
AGCGGCGCCTCCGGCCCGAGCACTGCACCGGAGCCGAGAGTGACCAGCGCCGCCAGCGCGATGCCGGCAATCGCCCGTCCGGGCGCGGCGCCGCGGGGCTTGAAGCCGTAGACCGGCGACTCGCCACCGTGACCCGGCAGGTATTGGATGATGACCGCCACGAGCACCCCGGCCACGGCCAGCACCGGCAGCGGCCACCACGTCGGCGTCGACTTGAACCCGAGCCCACTGGGCAGATCCTTATACATCCAGTTCTGCAGCAGGGTACTGAGCTTGAGGAACCAGTACGCGACGGCCGACAGCGGCACGCCGAGTATTGCGGTCAGGACGAGCAGGCCCAGGTAGCGACGGCTCTTGAGAACGGCCAGCGGATCAGCTGCTGTCATAGCGCGTTACGTCCTCCCGCCGGCCCGTAGCGGTGCACTGTCCAACCGGTGCGCCCGCCGCGGACCGTTCGCGCCAGAGCCCACGGTTCGACAGCACGGAATTGATCGAGTGTCGGCGCATCGGACGCGAGTGGCATCACCCCTGACGCATGACGACCGGGCGCGCTCTACCCGATCGATGCCCGGGCCCAAGGTGTCGATGCGATCGCAGGTCACCCCGTCCGTGGGATGTCCGGAGCCTGCTTCGTCGATACGTGGCCGGCGTCCCGTCACGGGAGCCTTGGGCGAGAATGTCTGTCGGTAGCGCGTACGACCAACCCCGGGACGCTAGAGGATCGCGATCGGGTTGACGGGTGACCCGGTGCCGCCGGTGAGCCGCAGCGGCGCGATCACGCACAGGAACGCCCAGCGACCGGCCTGCTCGCACAGGGACGCGACCCCGTCGAGCTGCAGGTAGTCGAGCAGGTGAACGCCGAGCGCGTTCACGGCCAGGACGTGCACCGGGAAGCCGACGCCCTCCACGGCACTGGGGGCGGTGTCGTTGTTGCCGTCGCTGCCGAGCACCGCCACGCGACGGTCGGCCACGAACTCGACGGCCCCGGGGTCCAGGCCGGCCCGGTGGTCGGCCACGTCCCACGGTCCGAGCTCGGCGCGTCGACGACGATGCCCGACCCGGACGAAGAGCAGATCGCCGGCGCCCACCCGCACCTGCTGCTCGTCCTCGGCCTCTGCGAGATCGTCCGCGATCACCTGTTCGCCCGGCTCGAGCCACTTCCGTCCGCGCAGCCGCGGAACGTCGAGCAGCACGCCGCGTCCGACGATGCCGTCCCGGGCCACGTCGACGGACAGCTGGGCGGCCCCCGCAGCGGTGACGCTCTCGGCCGGCACACCGTTGTACAGGCTGGCTGCATAGATCACATGGCAGAGGGCGTCGAGGTGCGTGTCGGCGTTGCCGTGCACGTTCATTGCGAGGTGATCCATGGCGAACGACAGCCCCGTGGGGCTGACCGCTCGTCCCGCCGGGCTGGTCATCGTGTGGACGCACGGATCGGGGTCGTCGGCCGTCAGATGGGTCTCTACCGGGTCGGCGAGTGATGTCGTCCGGCCGAGCCGCACCTCGTTGACCGCGGCGAGCACGGTCGCCGGCGTGATGTGGTTCAACGCGCCGCGCCGGTCGTGCGGGCCCCAGGCACACGTGTCGCGTAGCCGGGCGTAGAGCGCGTCGAACTCTGCGGTTCGCATGGCTAGCCGGACGGTGCTTCGCGCTGGGCGTAGACGTCGTCCGCCGTGCCGATCAGCCCGGTCGTGTAGGTCCGTTCGCGTCGCGTGTCCCGGGTGAACGCGATCGCCCATGTCGTCACGGCGCCGAGCCGGGAGCGGAAGCCGGTGAGGAAGGCGATGTGGATGAACAGCCAGGACAGCCAGCCGAGCCAGCCGTCGAAGTGCAGCCGGCGCGTGGAGATCACGGCGTGGCCGCGGGACACGTAGGCCGCCGATCCGAGGTCGCGGTAGTGGAACGGCCCTTTCGCGCCGTGTCCGGTCAGCTCGTACCGGATCCGGCGGCCGGCGTAGATGCCGCCCTGCATTGCCACCTCGGCGACTCCGGGGAGGTTCTCCAGGGTCATCAGGTCGCCGATCACCGTGATGTCCGGATGATCGGGGATGGTGAGCGTGGGGGTGACCTCGATCCGGCCGAGCTTGTCCTGGGTGGCGCCGGTCGCGGCGGCGATCCGACCGGCCAGGGGCGGGGCCTTGACGCCGGCCGTCCAGAGGACGGTGCCCGCGTCGTAGCGCGTCTCCTCGCCGGTCGAGTCGCGGACCACGAGGCCGCCCCGGTCGACGTGCGTGACGAGCGAGTGCATGTGCAGCTCGACGCCGCGGTCCTCGAGTACATGGGCCACCTTCGCCGAGAGCTTCGTCCCGTACGACGCGAGCGGCTCGGGTCCGCCGTCGAACAGCAGCACCCGCGCGCTGTTCGGGTCGAGGTGCCGGAACTCGGCCTGCAGCGTCTTGCTGGCCAGCTCGCGCACCTGTCCGGCCAGCTCGACCCCGGTCGGCCCGGCGCCCACGAGGGCGAAGGTGAGCCAGCGTCGCTGCTCGGCCGGGTCGGTCGCAGTCGCGGCCATCTCGAACGCGCCGAACACCCGTCGCCGGATGTTCAGCGCGTCGGCCAGCGTCTTCATGCCGGGCGCCCACTGCGCGTATTCGTCGTGTCCGAAGTAGGACTGCTCGACGCCGGCTGCGACGATCAGCTTGTCGTAGGGCAGCTCGAGAGACGTGCCGCCCGGACGGCGGGCCAGCACGGTGCGTTGCGAAGCGTCGATGTCGACGACCTCGGCGAGTTCGACGTTGACGTTGTGGTGCCGCCGCAGAACTCGTCGAAGCGGCGCGGCGATTTGTCCCTCGGACAGAATGCCGGTCGCGCACTGGTAGAGCAGCGGTTGGAATAGATGGTGGCCGGCGCGGTCGACGAGCGTCACGTCCACCGGGGCGCGTCGCAGTGCGCGAGCGGCGAACAGGCCGCCGAACCCGCCGCCGATGATGACGACATGAGCGCGGGAAGCCTCGTGCGCGGCCATGTGTCTCAGCCCGCCGGGTCGTGCCACTTGTCGCCGGCCGGCAGCAGCGAGTCGGCCTCCTTCGGCCCCCAGCTGCCTCGGTCGTACTCGTGCACCGGCACGGTGTCGCCGAGGATCGGATCGACGACGCGCCAGGCCGCCTCAACCGCGTCCTGGCGGGCGAACGGCACGCGATTGCCCTCGAGTGCGGCGCCGATCAACCGGTCGTACGGACGCATGTCCTCGCCCGCCGGCTGTGCGAACGCGAGATCCTGGACCTCGCGAGTCCAGGCGGCGCCGGGCTGCTTGCCGGCCAGCCGCAGCCCGACCTGGGTCTCCGGCCAGATGCGGAACCGCAGCGTCACGCCGAAGTTGGCCTCGGGCCGGTCGAATATCTCGAACGGTGACGGGCGGAACTTGACCATCACCTCGGTCGCGGTAACGGGCAACGTCTTGCCGGCCCGGATGAGGATCGGGACGCCGGTCCAGCGCCACGTCGCGAGCTTGAGCCGTACCGCGACGTATGTCTCGACTGTCGACTTCGGGTCGACACCCTCGACGTCGTGATAGCCCTTGTATTGGCCGCGGACGACGTCCTTCGGCGTCAGCGGGTGCAGTGACCGGATGACCCGCGACTTCGAGTCGAGCCAGGAGTCCAGGCCGGAGCCGTCCGGTGGGTCGGCCAACCCGGTGGCGAGCACCTGCAGCATGTGGTTCTGCACGACGTCGCGTATCGCCCCGGTCTTGTCGTAGAACCGGCCGCGGTCGGACACGTCGAACGCCTCGGCCATCGTGATCTGGATGGACTCGACGTGCGTCCGGTTCAACAGCGGTTCGAAGATCGAGTTCGCGAATCGCGCGAAGACGACGTTGTCGAGCGGGTCGAGGCCGAGCCAGTGGTCGACCCGGTAGATGTCGGTCTCACCGAAGTACTTGTGCATCGTCCGGTTCAGTTCCTGCGCGCTCTGCAGGTCGGTGCCGAACGGCTTTTCGACCATGACCCGCCCGTTCTGCGCCAGGCCGACGCTGTCGATGCCCTCGGCGATCCGGCCGAACAGGAACGGTGGCACCTCGAGGTAGAACAGCAGGCGCGCATTCTCGGGGACCTCGCGGGCCATCGCCTGATACGTGGCTTTGTCGCCGAGGTCACCGTCGACGTAGCGCAGCAGGCCGAGCATCTTCTTGGCGGCCGGCGTGTCCGGATCCATCTTGTTCAGCCGCAGCGACGCGGCCGCGTAGTCGCGGAACTGGTCGAGTTTCCAGCCGCTCTTGGCCACGCCAACGACCGGCACGTCGAGCGCACCGCGTTCGACGAGGCCCACCAGTGCGGGGAAGGTCTCCAGCTTGGCCAGGTCGCCCGTCGCTCCGAAGATGACCAGGGCGTCCACCCGATCGATTGCCATCCGTCTCGTCCGTCCTGTCTCGAAGTCGCGCGCGTCAGCCGAGGCGCTCGGTGATGTGGTCGCCGACGCGCAGGGCGTTGGCGATGGCGGTCAGCGACGGGTTCACCGCGCCGATACTCGGGAAAAAGCTCGTGTCGACCACGTACAGGTTGTCGAGGTCGTGGGCCTTGCAGTTCACGTCCAGGGCCGAGTCGGCCGGGTCGGTGCCGAACCGGACCGTTCCCGCCTGGTGGGCCGTCGCCCCGATCGGCATGCCCTTGTGCAGGTAGATGCTGTGGTCGAGCAGGCGATGCTCGTGCATGCCCAGCTTGCCGAGCAGGCCCTCCAGTTTGTGGACGAGGCGTTTGACACCTTCGATGTTGTTCTTCTCGTCCAGCGACAGCTTGATCTGCCCGTCCTTCTCGAGCGTGACGCGGTTGTCGGCCGCGGGCAGATCCTCGCCGCAGAGCCAGAAGTCGACCGCGTGGTGGGCGAGTACCTCGAACGGCATGCCGGGCGAGACCTTCCCGGCCCAGCGGGGAGCGTTGGCCCGGATCTGATCGGTGTCGGACTTGCCGAGCATCTGAATGCCGCCGAGCGGATAGTCCCAGTCGTCGGTGCCGAGATACCAGTCGTTGAGCGCGAGCGTCTTCTGGAACTTCGTCGGGTTCGGTTCCTTGGACACCGCCATCACGGCCACGTTGTTGTGCCGCATGTAGTAGCGGCCGACCACGCCGGAACTGTTGGCCAGCCCGTCCGGCAGCGTGTCCGTGCGGGAGCGCAGCAGAAGTGCGGCGCTGTTCACCGCTCCGCAGGACACGACGACGACGTCGGCGCTGAATCGGGCGGACGAACCGTCGGCGAGCTGCACGACGACGGCGTCGACGCTGCGTCCGGTGGGGTCGGTCTCGAGGCGCTCGACGTACGCGTGCGTCAGCAGTTCCACGTTGTCGTGGGCGAGCGCCGGATCGACGCAGATGACCTGCGCGTCCGATTTCGCATTGACCAGGCAGGGGAAACCGTCGACCCGGTCGCACCGAATGCAGACACTGTCATGCGTTGCACGGCCCGCCCCGTCCTGGGTGAGATTCACGCCGATCGGCAGGTGGAACGGGTGCAGACCCTGCTTCTCCAGGTCGTCGCTCAGCTGCTGGATGCGCGCTTCGTGCTGGACCGGCGGGAACGGGTACTGCGCGCTGGTCGACCCGGCGGTCGGATCTTCGCCGTGCTGGCCGTGCACGAGGTACAGCTGCTCGGCCTGCGCGTAGTAGGGCTCGAGGTCCTGGTAGTCGAGCGGCCAGGCCGGCGAGACGCCGCCACTGTGCTGCAGAATTCCGAAGTCCTGCGGGCGGAGCCGGAACAGCGCGGCACCGTAGAACTTCGTGTTGCCACCGACGTAATAGTTGACCTCGGGCGGGAACTCGTCGTCACGGGCGTCGAGCCAGAACTCCGGCGCGCGGTACTTGCCGGCGACGAACACCGCGCTGGATTCCCAGTTGTCGCGCTCGCGCGGCAAGTAGCCGCCGCGCTCCAGGAGAAGCACGCGCTTCCCGCTGGGCGCCAGGCGATGCGTGAGCGTTCCACCCCCGGCGCCGGATCCGATGACGATGACGTCGTAGTGCTTGTCGCCGTTCACAGCGGGCTCCCCCCGAGCGACCGATCACGATCTGCGTCGCCCGCCCGGCCGATCTCCTGCTGTGCGGACGCGCGCCGCAGAATGCCTCATCCCGGCTGGAGGAGGCACTAGCCGAGCCTCTGTCGTCGGGGTGCCGCGCGAATCACCCGCCGCGGGTGATTGCCGGGTCGTTGGCGGGGGCGGAGCCTGTTGGTCGATCCGAGTGTCCTGGCCGCGCCGACTCGGAGGGGAGTGCCAGGTGAGCCAGCTCGACCTAGCTCGCATTCAGTTCGCGATGACGTCGATCTATCACTTCCTCTTCGTGCCGCTCACGATAGGTCTGGCGTTTCTCACCGCGATCCTGCAAACCGCGTGGCATCGCAGCCATCGCGAGGACTACCTACGGTTGACCCGTTTCTTCGGTGTGCTGCTATTGATCAACGTCGCCGTCGGTGTGGTCACTGGACTGGTTCAGGAGTTTCAGTTCGGCATGGACTGGTCGGCGTATTCGCGAACGGTCGGGGGTGTTTTCGGCGCCCCGCTCGCGATGGAAGGCCTGGCTGCGTTCTTCCTCGAGTCCACATTCCTGGGCGTATGGGTTTTCGGGTGGGACCGGCTCCGGCCGCGCGTCCACCTCGCCGCCATCTGGATGGTGGCGATCGGCTCGGCCCTGTCCGCGGCCTTCATCATGGCCGCGAACTCGTGGATGCAGCACCCGGTCGGCTACAAGATCGACTCGTCGACCGGTCGGCCGGAGCTGAGCAGCATCGGCGCGGTGCTGACAAATCCGGTGTTCATCCGCGGCTACCTGCACGTCCTGCTCGCCTCGGCCGTCACCGGCTCGGTGGTCATGCTCGCGGTCGCCGCCTGGCACCTGCGCCGCGGCCGGCAGGTGGACCTCTTCAAGCGCGCCGCCCGCCTCGCGCTCGTGGTGCTGGCGCCGGCGATCGTGCTCGCGATGCTGGTCGGTAGCGAGCTGGGAGTCACCGAGGCGAAGTACCAGCCGATGAAGATCGCCGCGTCGGAGGCACAGTGGACCACCTGCCAACCGTGCTCCTTCTCTCTGTTCCAGATTGGCGGTGGCAATGCGGATCACACCCCGACGAAGATCATCAAGATACCGCACCTGCTGTCGCTGCTCGCCACCAACACGTGGAACGGACAGGTTCAGGGCCTCGACGAGCTGCAAAGCCAGTACGAGCAGCAGTACGGACCCGGCAACTACGTGCCGAACGTCTTCGTGCAGTACTGGTCGATGCGCGTGATGGCGTACTCAGCCACGCTGGTGTTCCTGTTCGCGCTGTGGGGGCTGTGGCTGCTGCGCCGTAAACGGCTCGAGACCTCGCGGCTGTTCCTGCGCGTGGCCGTGTGGATCGCGGTGCTGCCGTTCGTGATGAACACGGCCGGCTGGCTGCTCACCGAGAACGGGCGCCAGCCGTGGATCGTGCAGGGCATCCAGCTCACCAAGAACGGCCTCTCCCCGTCGATCGACACGACGACGGTCGCGATCAGCCTGATCCTGTTCCTCGTTCTCTACGGCACGCTCGCGATCGTCGACTACGTGCTGATGCGGCGATACGCGCGCAAGGAGATCAGCGAACCCGCGCCCGAGGACACGGCTGAGCCGGTCCCGAGCATGACCTATTGAGGTTGCTATGGCCCTGGCGACACTGTGGTTCTGGCTCGTTGCCGTGTTGTGGGTTGGCTTCTTCGTGCTGGAAGGTTTCGACCTCGGCGTGGGCGCACTGCACGCCGTGGTCGGTCGCACCGACGCCGAACGGCGCGCTGCGATCGACACGATCGGCCCGTTCTGGGACGGTAACGAGGTATGGCTGGTCGTGGCCGCGGCCGGCATGTTCGCCGCCTTCCCGGGCTGGTACGCGACCATGTTCTCCGGTTTCTACCTGCTGTTCGCCGTCGTGCTGGCGGCGTTGATCGCCCGCGGCGTCTCGTTCGAGTTCCGCGGCAAGTTCGACGGCACGCGGTGGCGGGGCACGTGGGACGTCTCGATGAGCGTGGGCAGCCTGGTGGTGGCCGCCGGACTGGGCGTCGCCCTCGGCGACCTGCTGCACGGCGTACCGATCGACCAGAACCAGGAGTTCACCGGATCGCTGGCGGATGTGTTGCAGCCGTACGCGCTCTACACCGGCCTCACCCTCGTGATGTTGTGCCTCGTGCACGGTTCGACGTTCCTGGCGCTGACGACGGGCGGCGTCGTGCGTACGCGGGCCCGGCGGCTGGCCGCGCGGACCGCGCCGGCGGCCGGGCTGGTCGTGCTGGGCTTCGTGATCTGGACCCGGATATCCGAGGACAAAGGTGTTCTGATCAGCCCACTGGAGGCCTGCGCCATCCTGGCGGTGTTCGCCGCGGCCTGGCTGGCCAGCGAGACCCGGGAGGGATGGGCGTTCGTCGCCACGACGGTCGCGCTGGCAACCACCGTCGCGTCGATCTTCGTCGACCTGTACCCGCGGGTGATGGTGTCCAGCACGAACAGCGCCTACTCGCTCACCGTCGACAACACGGCATCCGGGTCGTACGCGCTCAAGGTCATGACGATCGTCGCCGTCGTGCTGCTGCCGGTCGTGCTCTTCTACCAGGGCTGGAGCTATCACATCTTCCATCGGCGCGTCACGAGACGGGAGCCGATAGAGACCGCATCGGTGCCGCAGTCGTGAGCGCCGTCGACCGACGGTTGCTGCAGTACGCGTCGGCCAGCCGGAGGTACGTGGCGGTCGCGGCCTCGATCGCGGTGGGCTCGGCCGCACTGGTCGTCGTCTCCGCGTTCGCGATCAGCGAGCTGGTGGTCGGGCCGTTCCAGCATCACGCGAGCCTCGCCGAGCTACGCGGCCCGCTGATCGTGCTGGCCCTCGCCGTCACCGCCCGGGCCGGGCTGGCGTGGGGCGCACAGGTCGCGGCACACCGCGCGTCCGCCGACGTGAAGTCGCAACTGCGGCGCGGTTTGCTCGCCCAGGTCGTGCGGCTCGGACCGGCCTGGCTGGCCGGCCGACCGACGGGCGATCTGGCTGTGCGCGCCACGTACGGCACCGACGCCATCGACGGCTACTTCGCGCGATACCTCCCGGCGCTCGCCGCCGCCGCTGTCGTGCCGGTGATCGTCGTCGGCACGGTGCTCAGTCAGGATCTCGTCGCGGGGCTGATCATCCTCGGGACGCTGCCGCTCATCCCGTTCTTCGCGGTCCTGATCGGACGCGGCACGGAGCGCGCGACGCGCCGGCAGTGGCGCACGCTGGTCGTGCTGGGCGGCCACTTCCTCGACGTCGTGCGCGGCCTGCCGACTCTGTTGCTGTTCGGCCGGGCCGACGCGCAGGGCGACTCGATCCGCCGGCGCGCCGACGAACACCGACGCGCGACCATGCGAACCCTCCGCGTCGCGTTCCTCTCGTCGGCGGCGCTGGAGTTCGTCGGCACCATCTCGGTGGCGCTCGTGGCCGTGTCGGTCGGGCTGCGCCTGCTCGACGGATCGCTCGACCTTCGGACCGGCCTGGTCGTCCTGATCCTCGCGCCCGAGGCGTATTGGCCCATCCGCGAGGCGGGCGCCCAGTTCCACGCCAGCGCCGAAGGCGTCGCGGCGGCCGAGTCGACCTTCGCGGTCCTGCAGACGCCCGTGCCGCGTCCGGCCGGGGGAGTTCGCGTCGACGTGGCGCGAGCGACGATTCGCGTCGAGGGCGTCAGCGTGCGCTACGACGACCGGCCGTCCGTCGCGTGTCCCGACCTCACGGTGCGCCCCGGCGAGTACGTGGGGGTGGCCGGTCCCAGTGGCTGCGGCAAGACCACCCTGCTCTGGTTGCTGCTCGGATTCCTCACCCCGGCGACGGGACGCGTGGTCATCGACGGGCCGCACGGCCGGATCGAACTGGCCGACGCCGACCCCGAGCACTGGCGCGCGCAACTGGCCTGGGTGCCTCAGGATCCCTGGCTGGCTCCGGCGAGCATCGCCGACAACGTCCGGCTCGGTCGCCCGGACGCCGAGCCGGCCGCCGTCACCGAGGCCCTCCGGCTGGCCCACGCGACGGAGTTCGTCGACGCGCTGCCGGACGGCGCCGCGACGCTGCTCGGCGAGAACGGGGCGGGCCTGTCGGCCGGGCAGCGGCAGCGGATCGCGGTCGCCCGCGCGTTCCTCCGCGACGCCCCGCTCGTCCTGCTCGACGAGGCCACCGCCCATCTGGACGCTCGCAGCGAAGCGGCGGTGGCCGACGCCGTGCGCGCGCTGGCCCGCGATCGCACGGTGATCGCCGTGGCGCATCGCCCGGCACTCCTCGACGGCAGCGCCCGGCTAGTGCACTTCGGCGCCGCTCAGGCGGCGGTATGAGCGCCGATCGCTCCCTCCGTCGGCTGATCGCGAGCAGCGGGCCCGTACCGGGGCGTATGGTCCTCGGCATCGCGCTCGGCGCGGCGGCCTTCGGGTCGGGCGTCGCCCTGATCGCCACTGCGAGCTGGCTCATCGCGCGCGCGTCGCAGATGCCGCCGGTGCTCACCCTCGCAGTCGCGGTCGCGGCGGTGCGCCTGTTCGGCATTGCCCGGCCCGTCCTGCGTTATCTCGAGCGGCTGGTGTCGCACGACGCCGTGCTGCGGATGGTCGCCGGCTTCCGCGCCGGCGTCTACGAGCGGCTCGTTCCCTTGGCACCGGCCCGCCTCGGACGGCGGCATCGCGGCGACGTCCTGTCCGGGCTCGTGAACGACGTCGACTCGGTGGGCGACCTCCACCTGCGAGTGCTGGAGCCGGCGGCGATCGCGGCGCTGGTGTCGGCCGGATGCGTCGGGTTCGTGGCCGCGCTACTGCCGTCGGCGGCCGCGGTTCTCGGTGCCGGGTTGCTGGTGGCGGGCGTCGTCGCGCCAGTCGCCGGGGCCCGGGCCGCCCGCCGTACCACGGCCGAGTTGGCCCCCCTTCGGGCGAGGCTGTCGGCCGCGGTCGTCGACCTGTTGGCCGGCGCGCCCGACCTGATCGCGGCCGGTGCCGCCGACCGCACGCTCGCACAGATCGACCGCCGCGACGCGGAGCTGACCCGCGTGGCCCGGCGCGCCGCGTGGGCGTCCGGTCTGGGATCGGGCCTGGCCGTTCTGGCCGCGGGCGCTTCCGTCTGGGGTTCGGCCGTCGTCGCCGCACCGGCGGTGAACCACGGCCGGCTCTCCGGTGTGACGCTCGCCGTCGTGGTGCTCCTCCCGCTGGCCGCCTTCGAGGCGCTCTCGCCGCTACCCGGGTCGGCCGTGCTGCTCACCCAGATCCGCGGCGCCGCTCGGCGGCTGTTCGGACTGCTCGACGAGCCGGCGGCGGTCCGCGAGCCGGCCACGCCCGTGGCGCTCCCGCCCGGGCCATGGCCGATCGTGCTGCGCCACGTCGACGCCCGCTGGACGCCTGCGGGTCCGCCGGTGCTGTGCGGCCTCGATCTGACCCTGCGTCCGGGCGATCACGTCGCGATCACTGGAGCATCCGGTTCGGGCAAGTCGACCCTGGCCGCCGTCCTGCTCCGGTTCCTCGATCCCGAGGCGGGAAGCACGGCGTTGCTCGGCGGCGTCGACATCCGCGAGCTCGCGGGGCGAGACGTGCGCCGGGTGATCGGCTGCGTCTCCAGCGACGCCCACGTCTTCGCATCCGACCTGCGCGAGAACCTCCGACTGGCCCGCCCGGACGCCCCCGACGCCGAGCTGGTGGCCGCGCTGCGACGGGCCCGGCTCGGCGACTGGTACGCGAGTCTGCCGGCCGGGCTGGCCACCTGGCTCGGCGAGGGGGGCGCGCTGGTGTCCGGGGGTGAACGCGTGCGGATCGCCCTGGCCCGGGTGCTGCTGTCCGGCCAGCCCGTCCTCGTGCTCGACGAGCCGACGGAGGGACTCGACTCGGCCACCGCGACGGCGGTGATCGCCGACCTGCTCGAGGCCACGGCGCAGCGCACCGTCCTGCTGCTGGGCCACCGCCCAGAAGGCCTCGAGCTCGTGGACCGGACCTACCGCCTCGTCGACGGGCAGCTCGTCGCGGACCGCCCGGCGACGGGCAGCCGCGCGAGTACGGACCCCGCGAATTCGTTGGTGCCCCCGACAGAATTCGAACCTGCGACGCCCGGCTTGGGAGCGGCTAAGTAACGCGCTTATGCGGTGGCCGACATCAACTCTTGCTGGGGTCTAGGCCACGCGTCGTATGCGCCATAGAAGGGGCAGCAGTGGCCGCCTGGAGCACGGTCTGGCCCGCGGCGCGCAGTTTCGGCCAGGCGGGTGACGCACCGGCCCCGGACGCCCTCTCCTACCGGGACAGTTATGGAGACGATCCGGGCCAGGTTTAGTCGCGACGCCTAATCCCCGCGTGTAGCGTGACGACTGTCAACGCCGAAGGGGGGTGAGCCCGGTGAACATCCAATGTCACGTCTGGGCGCCCTCCCTGGCTTTTCCTCTCGGTTGACCTCCGGTCGGGGAGCGCCCTTCTTCTGGAGGCAGCATGACCCTCTCCCCGTTCCGAATCGACGTTTCCGATGAGGTGCTCGACGATCTCCGCTCGCGGCTGACCCGTACTCGGTTCACGACTCGCACGGATAATCAGCCCTGGCGGGCCGGCGCCGATCCCGACTACCTGCGAGACCTGGTCTCGTACTGGGCCGACGAGTTCGACTGGCGCACCCGGGAAACCGAGCTCAATGCGCTGCCGCACTACCAAGCTCAGATCGGCGGCCGGCGCGCGCATTTCTTGCACGTACCCGCCGTGCGTGCGGCGGGCGCGACTCCGCTGCCGCTGATCCTGTGCCATGGCTGGCCGAGCAGCTTCGTGGAGATGCTTCCGCTGGTCGAGCGGCTGACCGATCCCACGCGTTACGGCGGCGACCCCGCCGACGCGTTCGATGTGGTGGTGCCATCGCTGCCCGGCTTCCTGTACTCCGAACTGCCAGACGTCCCGCTCACTCGCGCGGCGATCGCAGAGATTCTGCACCAGCTCATGACCGGGGTCCTCGGCTATGAACGTTATGGCGCCTTCGGAGGCGACATCGGGGGTGCGGCCACGGCCTGGTTGGGCGCCCGCTATCCCGACAACGTGGTGGGCATCCACCTGATCCATCCACCGTTCCCGAGCAGTTTCGACAACCGGCCGCTTTCGCCCGCCGAGCAGGCATATCTCGACGCCGAGGCGGCGTACGACGAGACCGACGGTGGCTACAGCTCGATCATGGCCACCCGGCCCGACACGATCGCCGCCGCGCTCCTCGACTCGCCCGTCGGGCTCGCCGCCTGGCTGATCGACAAGTATCGCGACTGGACCGACAACCGCGGCGACCTCGAGCACAGCATCGACCGCGACACACTGCTCACGATCATCACGCTGTACTGGACCAGCGGCGCGATCGGCTCGTCGTTCCGGCAGTACTACGACTTCACCCACAACTCGCCGCGACCGACCATCACCGTGCCGGTCGGTATCACGCTGAGCTGCGAGCCCGTCGTTGTCGACTTCCCCCGCGAGATCGCCGAGCGCGCCTGTACCGACATCCGGCACTGGAGCGAACCGGGCAGGGGCGGGCACTTCATGCCGCTGGAGGAACCGGAACTCCTGGCCGGTGAGCTGCGGCAGTTCTTCGCGTCTCTTCGGCCGTACTGACCGCGGGAGGACCAGGTCCTCGCGGAGCGCAGCCCACCCGGCGTCAGCGAGGCCGGCCGTTCGATGCGCTGAAGACCTCGTCCAGCAGGTCGAGGATGGCGCGCCACGATCGCTGCGCGTGCCGGTGGTGGTATCGGATGCCGGGCACGGGCTGCTCGTGGGCGTCGGCGGTCGACAGCGATCCGTCTGCGTTGAGGGGTGGAAGGTGGAAGGCGTGTTCGGCGCCGCCGTAGATGATCAGTTGCCAGTCGATGCCGGCAGCCTGCATCTCGGCGGCGAAGGCGTGGCGCCGCGCGAGGGGGGCAATGGGATCCTCCGATCCGATACACACCAGCACCGGGCAGTCGATGTTCGCCGAGTCCTGCGGGCGGACGGTCTCCAGTACCGGGTTGACCGCCGCGATTGCTCGAAGGTCGGTGCCGTCGCGTCCGAGCTCGAGTGCGATGGTGCCCCCTGCGCCGTACCCGACCGCTGCGATCTGAGACGTGTCGGTGCACGGCTCTGCGCAGAGCACGTCGAATGCGGCGCGTCCGATCTCTCGCATCCGGTCAGGGTCGGCGAGCAGCGGCTCGAGCCGCGCCATCATCTCTGCGGGATCGGAGAACCAGCGCCCGCCGTGGTAGTCCATCGCGAACGCGACGTAGCCGCGTTCGGCCAGCTGGTCGGCGCGCCGCCGCTGGACGTCATTGAGCCCGATGCCTTCGTGCCCGATCAGGACACCCGGCCGCCGGCCGGTGCCCGCCGGCACCGCAAGATGTCCGATCATCACAGTGCCGTCGGCGCGATATTCCACCGGTCGGGTGGTCACCGCCGGTCTCTCGGCTGCCATCCCTGTCGAGGCTAGCAACTCGACGGCCGGGCGCTCGTCGCAACGTAGCGCGCCGCGATGACCGGCCCGGCAAGGGAACGGCGAATACGACACCCGGCCGATTGAACCGCCAGCTATTGCCGGGTGGTCAATCCACGCGGTGCCTGACCGCACAGTCTCTGCTGGTGCAATCAGGAACTCATCTCGCGGTTGCACGGTGCCCGCGAGGTGGTCGTTTCATCGTCGCCCGCAGCGGGGCGGCTTGCCGTGCGTTGTCGACTGAGTTCAACCGGTGATGTTCAGCGAGGCGGCGTTGGAGGCGCCGGCCGCTGTGTTGACGGTGACGGTCGTGACGTCGCCAGGAGTCACGTGCCAGATGCCGCCGGGCCCGCTGGGGGTCGGCACGGTGAACGTGATGGCGGTGTCGCTCCAGCTGTTGACGTGGAACTCGGCGCCGTCGAAGGGAGCACCCCAGCTGGTGCCGCCGTCGACGAAGAAGACGTAGTCGGTGCTGGGGTCGGCCTGCGTCGCGCCGAAGTTGCTGCCGTGAATCGTGACCTGCTGGCCGGCCGCCGCGCTGGTCGGTTCGAGAGACGTGATGACGGGCGGGAGGTTGGCGGGCGGTCCCTGGTGGGTCGTGATCGAGCCGGGCGAGCCGTTCGACGCGTTGGTGTATGTCACCGTCGCCTCGAGTGCGGCCGTCGCGGCCTGATCCGGTGCGGTGACGGTCCAGCTGACGCTCGCGTCCTGGCCGCCGGGCACCGTGCCGACCGGCTGCCGCGTCGGGGCGCTGACCGTCCAGCCCGAAGGCGCGTTCAGCTGCACCTGCGCGCCGGTGATGCTGCCCGGACCGGCGTTGGCCACCGTCGCGCGCACGGTGGTCGAGGCGCCGGCGGCGAGCGTGAGCGGAGTGGCGGGGTCGAGGGAGAGCGTGACCGCGGCCGACTGCGCCCGATCGACCGGCTGCCCACCGACCTGGGTCACCTCGTGGTTCGCGTTCGTGGCCAGCCCAGCGGTCCGGACGTGCAGGGTCGCCGTGGCGTCGTCGTAGGACCAGCCCGGCGTCGTCCCGTCCGACTTCGGCAAGGACTGCCCGTCCACGGTGACCTGCCGCGGGGCGGAAACGTCGGCGAGATCGAGCAGGTAGGGACGGTTCGCCGGTTGGCCGGCGTACCGCCCTTGCGCGGCGCCGATCGTCCAGTGGGACACGACGCCGGTCTCCCGGTAGCTGAGCGGCGTTTCCGCGTGCTGGCCGGCGGCGAAGGCGTTGCCCTCGCCGGCGTCGCTGTAGAGATCGAACTGCCCGTCGCCGCCGGCGTAGCTCTTCAGGGTCAGCGGACCCGAGGGGTCGGCGCCCGCCCGCAGCTGGCCGGGTTGTTCGGGGACGATGCCGCCGGCCTTGACGAACACGGGCATCCGGTTCAGCGGCACCTGCATGTCCACAGTGGACGGTCCGGTGAAGGTCGCACCGGTGAAGTAGTCGATCCAGCGCCCGGGCGGGAACCAGACGGACTGCGTCGCGACAGCGCCGGACGTGGTCACGGGCGCAACCAGGACGTCCGGGCCGTAGAGGTACTCGCCCGGATGTTGGTAGGCGGCGTCGAGATCCGGGTTGTCCAGGTACAGCGGCCGGGTGATCGGCAGGCCGGTCTCGTGCGCCTGCCAGCCGAGTGTGTAGGTGTAGGGCAGCAGCGCCTCGCGCAGCCGCAGCGCGTCGGCGGCGGGATCCTGCGCGGAGCCGTACTGCCAGGGCAACCGGTCGCCGTGGTCGGAGTGCAGCCGCAGGATCGGCGAGAACGCCCCGAGTTGCACCCAGCGGGCGTAGAGATCGTCGGGCAGGTGCTTGCCCTTGAAGCTGCCGATGTCGTTGCTGACGTAGGGCAGTCCGATGCTCGCCTCGGCCGGGCCCAGTTGCGCGGCATAGGCGAGGGCGGTCCAGGTCGGGTCGGTGTCGCCGGTGAAGTGCACGGTCGAGCGGTGCTCGCCCCACGGTCCGGACGACGGCGCGCCGCGGTAGTCCTCGAACGAGGCGCCGATGCGGGCCAGGTTGAACCCGCGCAGTCCGCGTGCGTCCAGGTCCTTCGCGTACAGATCGTTGATCCAGCTGTCCGGCGTGAGTCCGGGCAGGTCGACGACGCTGTCGGTGCAGCACCAGTCGAGCCACCACTGCCGCACGCCCTGCTGCTCGAAGGGCTGGTGCAGATCGAACCACGCCTGGGCCTGCTTGGGGTCGCTCCAGTCGAAGCGGTAGCAGGTGGGGGAGAAGCACTGCGCGGCGCGCTGCAGAGCACCTGCCGCGGTGTGCTGCGCCTGCGCGAACTCGGGATCGCTGGCGTCGATGCCCGCGTGCACGTTCAGGGCGATGTTCAGCTGCTGCTGCTTCGCCCAGTCGAGAAACGCCTGCGGGTCGGGGAAGAGGTTGGGGTTCCAGTTCCAGCCGTCCCATTGCTGCGGCGACTTCCAGTCGGTGTCGACGACGAGGTTGTCGAGAGGCACGTCGTGCTGCGCGAATGCGGGGACGAGCTCGTTCTCGTACTGACTCGTGGTGAACGCGTTGAACTCGGAGAACCAGACGCCGAACGCCTTCTCCGGCAGCATGTCTGCCGGACCTGTGATCGCCCGCAGATCCTTCAGCGCCTGCTGGTAGTCGTGGCCGTAGCCGAACAGGTAGCCGTCCTGGTAGGCGCCGGCCCGGGTCGGCCGCGGCGTGGCCCATCCGTCGGCGGTGCGTAGCGCGGTGTAGGTGTCGTCGAGCAGCGACCAGCCCTGCCGATTGAGGATTCCGGGGTGGAGTTGGTAAGCGCTGACGTCGGTTCCGGCCTGGTTGGGGTAGGCGTCCAGGCCGCGGGTCCAGCCGCCGAGCTGCCCGGGCTCGTCCGCAGGCGGCTCGGCGGTGGTGGTCGTGGTGGGATAGGTGGCGCCCGCCGGTGTGATCGCGGCGCTGTCGAGGTTGACGTTGCAGCCGTCGCCCGCGGCGCAGGTCGTGGTGACGACGTTGCTGCCGGCCTTGAGATGCAACGGGATCGACGTCGTTCCCCAGGTGTCCCAGTTGGCCGTCGGCGGCAAGGTCACGTGTCCGGCCGTCGCGCCGTCGGCCGATGCGGTGAGTGTTCGGCTCTGCCCGGCGCCGTTCGCGTAGCGCAGTTGCAAGACGTAGTCGCCGTCGGCCGGGACGCCGGTCACCGTCCAGGCGTCCGAGGCGCTCACCTGCCCGTAGTCGGCGGTGAAACCACGGCCGGTGAAGCCGGTGTGGTCGTAGTTGACGCTCGCGCCGCCGCTCGTGCGACCGTCCTCCGCCTCGCACCGCGTGCCGAACGAGCACTGTCCGGGTGGCGCGGGCCACGTCGGATGTCCGGAAACCGGCCGGCCCGCGACGCCGACGGTCACCGTCGTGTTCGTGGCGCTGAACGGCCCGGAGCCTTCGCGGTAACGCAGGGTCAGCCGATCCGTCGTGATCACGAACCAGCCGTCGTCCTTGCTGGTGCGGAATTTCGGCACGGGCAGATCGCGGTTGACGACGTTGAACGTGGCGCCGTCCTCGAAGTGGCCGTCCGCCGCGTACTCCATCCGCACCAGAGTCGGCGTCAGCACCTCGAATCGCGCCGGCCCGTCCAGGACGGTGCGGGACGGCGCGGCCGACGCGGGTGCGCCATCCGCCAGCGGCACGGCGAAGGCGATCACGAGCACTGCGGTGCCCGCGGCGCGGGGCAGGCGATGGTTTCTCATGGTCACTCCCTGCGCTGGAGGAATTGTCGCGCGGCGGTATACGACCGGGCAGCCCGTAAAGGTGAGTCTTGGTAAACGTGGCGGACGTGTCAATTGTCAGTTAATGCGGAGACAGGAGCACGAGCCCCGGCCTGGCTCGACCGGCCCAACCCGAGCTGCGGCGCTGCGAGGTCTGTCGCCATTTCCCGATTACTTACCGGAACCGGCCAATAGTGTCTATTGCCCCTCGCCTGTTGGTAGGCCTAACTTTTGCAGGGCTCGTGCATCTCGTCCCGTCGTGGAGAGAAGGCAGACATGGGTAACGCGCGTCGCCGGCTGCTCGCCGCAGGCACCGCACTGGTCGCCACCGCAGCGCTGGTCGTCACCGGCACCGGTTCGAGCGGGCAGGCGGAAACACCCTCCGACGGGTGGGGATCCGGCACGCTGACGCCGGCCGATCTGGCGGGTCTCGTCGCGCAGATGACGCCGGCTGAAGAGGTCGGCATGCTCCACGGCTACGGCGACCCGCCGTCGGCGACGTCCCCGGTTCCGAACGTGAACGGCGAGGCCGGCGGCATTGCGGGCGTTCCGCGCCTGGGCATCCCGCCGCTGCGGTTCACCGACGGCCCGGCTGGCATACGGCTGCGCCACGTCGAGACGGCGATGCCGGCTCCGGTCGGGCTGGCCGCCACCTGGGATCCCGGGTCCGCCGCCCAGTACGGCGCGACCGTGGGCGATGCGGGCCGCGCGACCGGCGAGGACGTGTGGCTCGCCCCGATGATCAACCAGGTCAACTTCGTCACCGGCGGGCGCAACTTCGAGACGCTCGGCGAGGACCCGTACCTGGCGAGCCAGCTCGTCACTTCGGAGGTCCAGGCCGTGCAGGGCAACGGAATGATCGCCGAGATCAAGCACTACGCCGAGAACGACTTCGAGAACGGCCGCACGTCGACCAACGTCACGATCGACGACCAGACGCTGCACGAGACAGAATTGCAGGCGTTCCAGGCCGCGATCGACGCGGGAGCGGGCGCAGTGATGTGCTCCTACAACCGCATCAACACCGTGTACGCCTGCGGGAACGACGCGACGCTGAAGGGCGTGCTGCGCGGGCAGCTCGGCTTCAAGGGATTCGTCACGTCCGACTGGGGCGCGGTGCACCGCGTCTCGGACCTGCTGCACGGCGACGACATCGAGCAGCCGGGCAACGCCGCCGGCACGAGTACGTACGGCCAGCAGCTGATGACCGCGGTCACGAGCGGCACCGCCGTAGTACCCGCGACGGCGGACTTCCCGTCGGAACCGGCACATTCGGCGGCCGAGTGGAAGGCCGCGGTCGACAACTCGGTCCTCGCGATCCTCACCGAGGAGAACAACGCCGGGCTGCTCGAAGGCACCCAGTACGGCACGCATTACGACCCGGCGACGCACGCGCCGTACGTCCCGCCGCGGCCGGACCTCGACAGCCTCAAGCCTGTCGCGTTCGCCATCGCACAGGCGATCGCCGAGCGCAGCGCGACGCTGCTCAAGAACAACGGCGCGTTGCCGCTGCGCAACAGCGACCTGTCCGGCAGCGGCACCGTCGTGATGGGGCCGACCGCGATCGCGCCGTACATCGGGGGCGGCGGCAGCGCGCATGTCACGCCGTACGACCCCGCCGAGGGACCGTTCGACGCGCTCACCGCGCTCGCCGGCCGGCACCCGAATCTGCGCTACGTGCCGGGTTACGACCTCGACGGGCAGGTCGTGCCGGCGACCGCGGTCTCCGCGCCGGACCCGGCCGAGGGCTACCCGAACTGGACGCTCACCCCGGCCGACGCTGCCTTCGCGAACCGGCCCGGCCTGCTACGCCAGCAGATCACGACCGACCCGGTGCCGAGCGGCATGCAGCCCGCCCTCTACACCGGAGCGGACGTCGCGGCCGACCGCGTCGACCCAACCGTCGACTACACGGGCCAGAACACCCTGCCCGCCAACACCGCCTGGCGCTGGTCGGGCGCGCTGACCGCGCCGGCCAATCCGGGCGGAACGTCCTGGCAGCTCAAGGTGTTTGTCGCGAACCAAGCCAGCTCGCAGCTGTTCGTCGACTCGCTCACGACGACGAACGGCGGCGGCCGCAAGGTCAACATCAGCGCCTACCCGACGGCGCCCACGGCGTCGTACGCGGGCCTGACCGAGTCCGCCCGCTCGCACGACCCGCAGAACGAAACCCTGCAACAGGCGACCTATTCGACGACGCTGACCCCCGGGCAGCGCATCCACCTCGACCTGCGCGTCTACGCCGGTGCCACGCCGACGAATGTGCAGCTGCGGTGGGTGCCGCCGGACAACCAGGCTCAGTCGATCAACGCCGCGGTCGCCGCGGCACGATCGGCCCACACCGCGGTGATCTTCGCCTACGACGAAGGCACCGAGGGCAGCGACCGCGGCGGAAGCAACCAGGCCGTCGGCATGCAGCTGCCCGGCTACCAGGACGCGCTGATCGAGGCGGTGGCCGCGGTAAACCACAACACGGTCGTCGTGCTGAACACGGGCGATCCGGTGCTCATGCCCTGGGCCGGTGACGTCAACTCGATCCTCGAGATGTGGTACCCCGGCCAGATGGGCGGCCCGGCCACCGCGAACGTCCTGGTGGGAGCGGTCGATCCAGGCGGCAAGCTCCCGGTGAGCTTCCCCGCCGACGGCACCCACTTCCCCACGTACGACCCGAACTGCACCGACGCCTCGGCGACCGGCAACTGCCCGCTCTACCCCGGCGTGGTCGGCCCCAGCCCGTTCCTGCCCGGTGCGACCACGAGCTTCCGGACGATCACCGCGATGCAGGTCAACGGCATCGACCAGGGCTACCGCTGGTACGACGCACGCGACGTCGCGCCGCTGTTCCCGTTCGGATTCGGCTTGTCCTACACGAGGTTCGACTACTCCAAGCTGCAGGTGCGACCCGCCGGCGACGGCCTCGACGTCAGCTTCCGCATCCGCAACGTCGGCAGCGTCGTCGGCTCGGACACGCCGCAGCTGTACGTCGGTCCGTCGAGTGCGCTGCCGTCGAACGTTCAGCAGGCCGTCCGAAAGCTCGTGCAGTTCCAGCGCATCACGCTCGCGCCGGGGCACGCTCAGGACATGACGCTGCACGTGACGGCGCACAGCCTGTCGTCCTGGTCGACGGCGCAACAGAAGTGGGTGGTCGGCGCGGGGCCGCGCGTGATCTATCTCGGTTCGTCCTCGCGGGATCTGCCGTTGCACGCGATCACCCCATGACCTGAGCGACGGCCGTTCCGACGATGCGCGAATCGGCCCCCCCGACTGTCCGGGCTGATGGTCGTGTTCGTCTTCAGAGTCGCTGATCACGACGCGGGTCTGGGCCGGCGAGCAGAACAGGTCGATGTTGAGGTATCCGTCGCGGACTCGGCCGTTGAACGATTCGGTCCCAGCAACGCCGCAGGGCCACCGGCCGGGGCGGCGGAATGCGGGCACGTGCTCGGTCGGGTGCCCTCGGCGTGCGCTCGATGCGCGTCTGGAGCGGAGGCCCAGCGGCCGCGAACAAACACGGCAGGTATTGCCGGGTGGTTAACTCCGCCAACCCTGACGCGGCCGCGTTGCGCGTCAGATGTTCACGGTGCGAGACGGCGGGCCAGCGCGCGGGTCGGAAGGTGGTGCAGTGATTCTTGGGCGCATCGGGCGAACAGCCATAGGCGGAGGCGTTGTCGGTCGAGGTCGAGCAGTCCGGCCGTTCGCCGTACGAGGCCGATCGGGTCGGCGTGGAGTCGGGCTTCGCAGTTGAGGATGTGTTGGACGGGGTCGAAGGTGGGGTCGCCGATGAACGGTTTGGGGTCGATGACCAGCCACGACTCACGCTGGGCGGCGAGGACGTTCTCGGCGTGCAGGTCGGTGCACAGCAGGACCTGAGTGCTGGTGCTGCGGGGGAGGGTCCGTAGCGTGTCCAGGCCTGCGCGCGCGAGGCCCGGGTCCAGCCCGTGGTTGTCCTCGGCGCAGGCGAGTTCGAACGAGTCGGCCCACTCGTGGCAGATCGTGTCCAGCGTCGAGAACGGGTGCCCGGGTTGGGGCGCCCGCGCCCACAGGCGGGCCAAGAGCTTCGCGATCACCTCGTCCTGTTCGGGTTCTGGTGCCGACTGCTTCAACTGTCGGCCGGGTGTGCAGCGTTCGAGTAGGAGCGCCGTCGTGGTGTCCAGGTCCCGTGTCGCGTACCAGCGGACGGAGCCATCACCGCCCCAGTGCCGCAGCCCGGCGGCTTCGCACTCGGCCTCCCGGTGGCGCCATGCGACCTTGAGCACGAGTTCGTCACCGGCCCGGTTGCGTGCCGGGGCGACCCAGGCGCACTGCCCGCAGGGGACCTAGGGATCGCCGAGTTCCAGGTCCCATCCCGCGGCGATCTCGGTGACCAGTGCGGGAAGTGCTGCGAGCCAGTCCCGCCGCGCGGGGATGTCGTCCTCGGCGACCGACTCGGCCAGCTGGCGCGGGATACGGATCGGGTCCGGCAGGACGACATCGGTGGCGGTCATCGAGGCTGCGTCCAGTCGGCGAGGCCACGAGAGCGCAGCAGGTCGATGACCGCGGCGCTGGGTTGTTTCTGCTCGCTCGGGTTCAAAGTGATTCCGTCCATGGCGGCGCCGGCGTCGAGCAGCAGCTGGACGGTCGCGACCCAGTCCGGTTCCGGGGCGCTGTTGGGTGCTTCGCCGCTGCCGACCAGGGCCCATTCCAGTGGCTGGCTGTGCCAGCGCGTGTCGCGGGCGGTGAGGCCGGCGCCGTGTTCGAGCAGCAGCGCGACCGTGTCGGCGCTGCCGGCCCAGCTCGCGGCGTGCAGCGCGGTGGCGCCGTCGTCGTCCGTGCCTGCGCGGCGGGTGTCGACCGGGAACCCGAGTTCCAGCATCAGGCGGACCGGAGCGAGATTGCCGCGCTGCGCCGCGGCGACCAGCGTCGCCCGGTCCGCGGCCTCGAGCCGGTCGACGAGGCCGGGATTCGCCGTGGTGACGCGTCGGGCGCCGTCTGGGTCGCCGGTGACGATCGCCTCCAGCAGTCGCTCGACCGGATCCGTGCTGGCGCCGCCAAGGAGTGCAACCGTCGTCGCAACGCCGGCCGTCAGGGCCCGTCGCCGGGCGGAGCGGCCGTCGGTGCCCGAAGCGTCCGGGTCGGCGCCGGCGGCGAGCAGCACGGCCACCGCGTCCAGGTCCGCCTCGGCTACCGCCTCCCCCAGCGCGTCGGTGAACACCTCGGGTGTGCCAGCGGCGGCGCGGGTGAGCAGTTCTATACACCACGTGCCGCCCGCCGCGTACAGCGAGGCCACCAGCGTCTCCGGTCGCACAGGCGCGCCGCGGTCGAGCAGCAAGCGGATGAGTGGCTCGTTGTTGCGGCTGGAGTTGGCGCTGGTGACGGCGCACTCGAGCGGTCGCCAGCACCGCCTGCCGGTGCTTTGTCCGTCGAGGTCGGCGCCGGCATCCAGCAGCAGACGGGCGACCTCGGCCAAGCCCAGCGCGCGTGCTGGATCGAGGTGGAACCGCGACGCGCAGGCAAGGTGCAGTGCAGTCCAGCCGGTCTCGGGGTCGACGCGGGTTGCTGCGCCGGGGTTGCGGTGAAGCTCGGCGTCAACCCGGGCGGCGTCACCGAGCACGACCGCCGCCGGAAACCCGGACTCTGCCAGTTCCGGGTTCTCATGCAGCATCCGCGCGGCGGCGCCGATCTGCAGGTTCACGCTGAAGCGCAGGAACAGGACGACGTCCTCGGGAATCGAGGTATTGCGCGCGTCGACCTCGCGCACCAGCGCCGCCCAGCTCGGCAGACCCAGTTCGCGGGCGAGCGCCAGTTGTGCTCCGGCCAGCGTGGGCGGTGCCGAGACCGTTGCGAGCCGTCCGAGTGCGCGAGCGTCGCCGGAACGCGCTGCGCGCAAGAGCTCTTTGGCTTGCCGCCGCGCTTGGTCGAGGTTGGGGTGTTCGGGCAGGCCCGGCATGACATCTCCTCAGTGGCCCGGCGGTCCGCGTTCCAAGCCTGGAGATGATCACAAGGCAAGCTTCCTCAGATTGAGAGGAGAACTCAGTTCTGCCCGCGGACCCGGAGGCGCCCTCACGCGCCCAGCGCACACGGTAGCCCAGAAGGCGCCCGCATGCCTTGCAGACGCTAGCGCGCCCGGCTCATGCTGAGCCCTACCGCCCGTAAGGCGTTAGCAGCAGCTCACCGGCCGCCGCGCCGAGTCCGTAAGACGAACCGAACGCGGGCGGCGGCCAAGCCACGGCCCGGGGGCACAGCAGCGCTGGTGGCGCCTTTCGCTAGGACCCGCCTGCGAAATGCCCGATGACGGTGCTGACCGGGCGCCCGCGCGTCGGCGAACGGCCGGCCCTGACGACCCGTCCGCGACGGCAACATCGGCGCGATCAACGATCATTGAGCATCCGACCACAACCGAAACCTCGACACGACCACGACAATCCCAGCCCACAGCAGCCACCCTTGTCGGACACGCTCCAGGTGAGTTCCCGGGCGGCGTGGGCCGGCCTGGCCCGCTCCTCCGCGGGTAGCTCGACGAAGGATCGCCGGACGAGTCGCATTGCGTAGACCACCGCGCGACGAAGCAGCACAACGACGGCATGAAGGGGTCCGGGGACGCGGCAGATCCGACCGTGGGCGCCGGCGTCGGGGGCGGGGGCGGTTAGGGCGGGTGGGTTAGTCGGGGGCTGCCACGGGGTAGGCCAATGCCAGACGGTGTCGCAGAGTCAACTCGAACTCGGCATCTACCGCCGGAACAGCCTGTCGCCCGCTGGTGTCCTGGGCGCTGGTCACCCCAATTGAGCAACGAGCACGTCTCGCCCGAGTGGACGCCGAAAGCGGCGGGCCGACAGTAGACGCGAGGCGCTATCGGTGGCCGGCGGACGCGAGCCATTGCCACCGCGAGCCATTGCCACCGCGAGCCGCGGCTGCCAGCTCGACAACCGAACGTTCTGCGAAAGAAGTGATCTTCTATGCGCGCCTCGCATGTATCGGGAACGCACCCGAACCACGCCGGGATCACAGTCCTCGGCACCCCGGCCCGGCTTACGGTGCCGCAACCACGCGGCCGGGCCGACCCAGGCAACCGGCCCGGCTATGGCAGTACTGCATCGGGGCCGTCTGTCCGGGGGACCGTCGTGGCGGCCTTGGGGGCAGTCGCATCGCTCGGCTGCGCCGCGGCGATCGGCATCGCTAGTACGCAAGGGTCGACCGCGCCCATCGCCCCTGGCACCCATGAGCAGCCGCCGACCGTACAAGCGCACCCACCGCTACATCCCTAACTATGCCGCGGACAGGTCGTCCACCGGGTCACAACTCGGGTTCAAGATCGAGCGGACGTGACCTGCGCTCTCGCCCGGCGCGGGGCACTAGCGGCTGCGGGCGGCCGAGCGGCGTCCGCGTCCGAACGCGCCGCCCAGGACGGTCGCCAGGAACAGCACGCAGGCGATTACGAACAGCCAGAACAGACCGTGCACAACGAAGCCGATCAGGCCGAGCACGATCCATACGATGACCAGCGCCAGGAGCAACGCGAGCACGATTCACCTCCGTCCCAGGCGACGTTCGCCCGACGTACCCGATTCATAGCGCAATCCGTAGTGCTCGAAGACGGCCGGCTCCTGGGCTGCGGTGAGTTCACCGTCCGTGTCGATCGCCGGCGCGTTCTTCACCAGCTTCTTGTCCGCAGTGACGCGGACGTACGCCGGAGACACCCGCGCTTCGAACAGCGGGACGAACACGAGTCGATGCCGGCCGAGCATGCCCACCTTCACCGTGGCAAACGTGGGTTGTTCGGTCGCCGTGTCGAAATACACCGCCTCCAGGGAGCCGATTTTCGAACCCGACAGATCCACCACCTCGTGCCCCCGCCAGTCCCGGATGTCTTCTGCCTCGAACACCGCATACCTCGCTCGCTGCCGACCCACCTGTTGCCGGTCTTCCCAACATCGGCGTCGGCTCAATCGCAGGCAGTCCGACGGACGGGTCAGCGACGCCTACCGGCGGCCGGCCAACAACTGTGGCCCTGAGGCTGGACCTGCCCGGCGGGCGGCTGGACCGCGCACCGCGCGCCGAGTGCCGCGCGCTGAACAGGCACAAACGGCGAATGCATAGCGTTCGAGCTTCGCGGCATTGTGCCGGCCCCGTTCCCTCTGACCAAACTCGCCCGGGACGGGCACACCGATCCCGACACGCGCGTGCGGCCGGCCGACTAGATGCGGCGGGGTTTTGGCTGTCCCGTCGGGCGTTTCGTAGCGGGTGGGACCTACCGCGTGGCCCTCTACGGGTTGTGCCGGCTGGCGTTGTTGGGGTCTTTCGGGCCGTCGCTCGGTGCTGCCGCGAGCTTGCGAAGGATGCGGCTGAGGTGGGCGCGGTCGGTCGCACTGAGGTGATCGAACAGGCGCTCGGCTTGGGTGCCGCGGGCGGTTCGGATCGCGGCGTTCAGATCTGCGCCCCGCCTGGTCGGCTCGACGAGGGTTGCGCGACGGTCACGGGGATCGGGTCGCCGTCGTGCGAATCCCTTGGCTTCCAGCCCGTCGACGACCTCGGTCGCCGAGCGGGCCGCGATGTGCAGGTGTTCGGCCAATTCGGAGAGCCGGACCCCGTCGTGATAGGCCAGCACTCGCAGGGCCCGAGCCTGGGACGGCGAGATGTCCCATTGCGCCAGAGAATCTGCCGCGGCTCGCCGCAGTTGCCGTGCGACCGACCAGAACGCCTCGACGAGTGTGTCGTCGCGGTTGTCGGTCCCTTGCTGCCGGGTCACCGGAATAGCCTATCCGTCCATCCTGTTGTAGCCTCATATTGAGGTTACCTCAGCATATGTACTTCCGCTACGGCCGCGCCGCCCTCGCGTGCAGCGGCCGCCGAACAGAGTCGAGAACCTGTGGCATCCACATCCACTCCGATCGAACGTGATGTCGGCCGAACCGGTCGACGTCGCGAACCCCGGACCGTTACCGCCGCCGAGAGGACCCAGGCCCGCGAGGTCTCACTACGGCGGATCGGCCGGCTCTTCATCCCATATCGGACGCAGCTTGCTGTCGTCATCGCCATCATCGTGGCGTCCTCCGTCGTCGGGCTGGCCTCACCCTTCCTGCTGCGGGCCGTCATCGACACCGCCCTGCCCACCCAGAACGTCCGCCTGTTGGTCTGGCTGATCGTCGGCATGGTTGCCGTGGCCGTCGTCACCTCCGCCTTCGGTGTCGTGCAGACCTGGATCAGCACCAAAGTCGGCCAGCAGGTGATGCACGGCCTGCGGACCAATGTGTTCGCCCACTTACAGCGCCAGTCGATCTCGTTCTTCACGCGGACCCGCACCGGCGAAGTGCAGTCACGCATCACCAACGACATCGGTGGAATGGAAACGGTCGTGACCTCGACCGCCACCTCGATCGCATCCAACCTGACGACCGCGGTCGCCACTGCGGTCGCGATGGTCGCGCTGTCCTGGCAGCTGTCGCTCGTTTCCCTGGTCGTGATGCCGCCGGCCGTCTACTTCACCCGGAAAGTCGCCCGGATGCGTCGAGCCATCACGACCGAGCAGCAGGGCGAACTGGCCGATCTCAACGTTGCCGTGGAGGAGGGACTGTCGATCAACGGCGCGCAGCTGGCCAAGACGATGGGCGCGGGGCCCTCGTTGGTCGCCCGCTTCACCGCCTCGTCTTCGCGCCTGATCGACCTCGAGCTGCGCTCACAACTGGCCGGTCGCTGGCGGATGGCCTCGATGAATGTCATCTTCGCCGCGATCCCGGCCGTGATCTACCTCAGCGCCGGGCTTCCGGTCACGCGCGGCACCATGACCATCGGCACGCTGATCGCCTTCACCACACTGCAGAACACGTTGTTCCGGCCGCTGATGGGCCTGCTGAGCACTGGCGTCTCCGTGATCAGTTCCCTGGCCCTGTTCGCCCGCATCTTCGAGTACCTCGACCTTCCCATCGAGGTCGCCGATCCGCCGAACCCGGTCGAGATCGACCCGGACAGCGTCATCGGCCACGTCCGCTTCGAGCACGTGAACTTCACCTATCCCGGCGCCGAATCCGCGGCCGTCGCCGATATCAACGTCGACGTGCCAGCCGGCACGACCCTTGCGCTCGTGGGGGAGACGGGCTCGGGCAAGACGACCCTGGCCTCGCTCGTCGCGCGCCTGTACGACCCGGACATCGGAGCCATCACCATCGACGGCATCGACCTGCGTCGGATGCGACTGGCCGACCTTGCCGAGATCGTCGGAATGGTCAGCCAGGAAACGTATCTGCTGCACACGACCGTCCGCGAGAACCTGCGCTACGCCAAACCCGATGCCACCGACCTCGAGATCGAGGCCGCCGCCCGGGCCGCCCAGATCCACGACCTCATCAGCCGCCTACCGGACGGCTACGAGACGATGGTCGGCTCGCGCGGCCACCGCTTCTCCGGCGGGGAGAAGCAGCGCATCGCCATCGCCCGCACGCTGTTGCGCAATCCGCGCGTCCTGATCCTGGACGAGGCGACCAGCGCGCTGGACAACGAGACCGAGCGCGCGGTGCAGAAGGCATTCGACACCCTTGCCCGAGGCCGCACCACCATCACCGTCGCGCACCGGCTTTCCACCGTGCACGACGCCGACCAGATCGTCGTGCTCGATCACGGACGCGCCATCGAGACCGGCACGCACACCAGCCTCATCCAGGACAACGGACGCTACGCCGCGCTCGCGGCCTGACGACTCGACCCGCCGGCGGCGCCGCGTCGTGAGAGACGATGCGCTCAGGTTTGAGCGGCGATACCCGCGAGCGCGGCCACCACGAGCCGATCCGACTGACAGCGCCCCGTCGCATCTCCGCCCGGTGCCGCAGCGACGAGCCCGAACGGCCCGGCTCGTGCCCGAGCGTCGAACCGCGCGCACATAGCCGCGTTGTGCACGTCCGTCGTGAGGCTCGGTCGCGCCGACTATCCGACAGGCGGGCGGAGTGGCGAACCAGACCGAGCGCTAGCGGGTCGACCGGATGAGTT
>DATBER010000171.1:0-2951 GCA_036558905.1 Jatrophihabitantaceae bacterium
CCGCGCGACTTACCCAGCTCGACGTAGCCGAACCCGTCGGCGAGGGTGAAGGCGAGCTCCTGCGCAGCCGTCGCCCCGGCCTCGCGGATGTGGTACCCGGACACCGACAGCGGCTTGTACGCCGGCACCTCGGTGGCGACGTACTCCATCAGGTCGCCGATCAGCTTCAGGTGCGGCTCGGGTGGATAGATCCACTCCTTCTGCGCGATGTACTCCTTGAAGATGTCGGTCTGCAGCGTGCCGTTCAGCTTGGATACGTCGGCGCCCTGTCGCTCAGCGGCCACCACGTACATGCAGAACACCGGCACGGCCGGCCCGCTGATCGTCATCGACGTCGTGGTGCCGGCCAGGTCGATGCCGTCGAACAGCACGTCCATGTCGGCGGCGCTGTCGATGGCAACCCCGCAGTGACCGACCTCGCCCAGCGAGCGCGGGTCGTCGGAGTCGCGGCCCATCAGCGTCGGCATGTCGAAGGCGACCGACAGCCCGCCGCCGCCCTCGGCCAGGATCATCTTGTAGCGCTCGTTGGTCTGCTCGGCGTTGCCGAACCCGGCGAACTGCCGGATCGTCCACGGTTTGCCCCGATACCCGGTGGCGTGGATGCCCCGGGTGAAGGGGTACTCGCCGGGCCAGCCGATGCGCTCGAACCGCTCGTCGGCCTCGGTCGGCCCGTACAGCGGCTCGACCTCGGTACCCGACAGCGTGGTGAAGTCGCGGTCGGCCTTCTTGGCGGCGTCGTAGCGCTCTTGCCAGCGGGCCCGGCCGGCGGCGATGTCCTCGGCGTCCATGCCTCCCAGATTACTTGGACGTCCTAGTAAATCGCCAGCGACTGTGACCCGCCGCTCGCCGGGCGGGCTCCGGCGGCCTTCCCGTCGACGCCCGGGGCCGCCCGTCAAGCGCCCCATTCGTTGATCAACAGCCGCATAAGTCGCGGAATCGCCCGCTGAGCGGCTGTTGATCGACTGGGCCGTTCGTCAGGCAGCCGCGGTCAGCCTGGCCACCTGCTCGTCGGTCAGCCTCAGCCCGGCGGCGCCGAGGTTCTCCTCCAGGTGCGCCACCTTGGAAGTTCCGGGAATCGGCAGCATCACCGGCGAGACAGCGAGCAGCCAGGCCAGCGACACCTGCCCGGGCGTGGCCCCCGTCGCCTTCGCTATCTCGTCCACCGGTCCACCCGGCGCGGCCAGCGCACCGCGGGCGATCGGCGCCCACGGGATGAACCCGAGGCCCTGCTCGGTGCAGTAGTCCAGGACCTGGGCAGACTTGCGGTCGGTCAGGTTGAACTCGTTCTGGACGGTGACGATCTCGGCGATCAGCCGGGCCTGCTCGATCTGCTCGACGGTGACCTCGGACAGCCCGAGGCTGTGGATCTTGCCCTCGTCCTGCATCGCCTTGAGCTCGCCGACCTGGTCCGCCAGCGGCACGAGCGGGTCGACGCGGTGCAACTGCAGCAGGTCCAGCTGCTCGACGCCGAGCCGGCGCAGGCTCAGTTCCACCTGCTGGCGCAGGTATTCGGGCCGGCCGACCGGTGCCCACTGGTTGGGACCTTGCCGGGTGTGGCCGGCCTTCGTGGCGATCAGCAGCTGCTCGGGGTACGGGTGGAGCGCCTCGCGCAGGATGTTGTCGGCGACCTCCGGGCCGTAGGCGTCAGCGGTGTCGATGAAGTCGACGCCCAGCTCGACGGCCCGGCGCGCGGTGCGGATCGCCTCGTCGCGATCGTCGGGCTCACCCCAGATACCCGGGCCGGTCAGTCGCATGGCCCCGAAGCCGAGCCGGTGGACCGTCTTGCCGGCAATGGTGAACGTTCCAGATCGGTGTGCAACAGCAGTCATGTCGGGCCAAACAATCTCGCTCGCGTCGTGGCTTCCGGACGGGCACGATGTCACAGGTGATACACCCCCGAGCACTCAAACCGGGCGACACGGTCGCCGCCATCTCGCTGTCGTTCGGAGCGCCGGCGCTGTTCCCGCACCGCTACGAGGCCGGCAAGCGGCAGATCGAGGAGACGTTCGGGCTCATCGTCGTCGAGACGCCGAACGCCCTGCGCGACACCGCCTGGCTGCACGACAACCCGCAGGCCCGCGCCGACGACCTGCACTGGGCGCTCACCAACGACGAGGTGGCCGGCGTGATCGCCACGATCGGCGGTGAGGAGTCCATCCGCACCGTGCCGTTCCTCGACCTCGACCTGATCCGCCGGCATCCCAAGGTGTTCCTGGGCTATTCCGATCCCACCGTGCAGCACCTGGTGAACCGCAAGGCCGGCATCGTCAGCTTCCACGGCCCGGGCGTGATGGTCGACCTGGCCGAGAACGGCGGCATCCATCCGTTCGTCGAGAGCGCCGTGCGCGCCGCGCTGTTCAGCACCGAACCGTTCGAGCTGACGCCGGCCACCGAGTGGACCGAACAGTTCCTCAACTGGGCCCGGCCGGAGCTTCAGGCGCAGCGCCGCCAGTGGTGGCCCAGTCCCGGGTGGCAGTGGCTGCAGGGCGACGAGGCGGTCACCGGCGAGCTGATCGGTGGCTGCGGCGAGATCCTCGAGATGGCCAAGGGCACCTCCATCTGGCCGGACGACGACGCGTGGAACGGCGCGATCTTCCTGTTCGAGACGTCGGAGGAGGCTCCGCAGCCGGGCGCCATCAAGCACTGGCTGCGCAACTACCTGGCCCTGGGCGTGCTGAACCGGATCGGGGCGATGCTGATCGGCCGGCCGATGTACTACACCCAGCAGCAGACGTTCGACCTGTGGGCCAACGTGCAGACCGTGCTGGCCGAGGCGGGCCGGCCCGACCTGCCCGTGGTGGCCAACGTCGACTACGGGCACACCGCGCCGTCCGGCGTGCTGCCGCTGGGCTGCCTGGCCCGCGTCGACCCCGTCCAGCGCACGATCACGGTGCTCGAATCCGGGGTCAGCTGATCGATCGTGCAACCCTCGGCCGCCTGACGCGGCCGAG
>DATBER010000172.1:0-22643 GCA_036558905.1 Jatrophihabitantaceae bacterium
CTACGGCGTGTTCGGGGCGCGGAAGATCTGGCTGACGCTGAACCGCGAACGGCCGGCAGACGCGGCACCGGTCGCCCGCTGCACCGTCGAACGGCTGATGGCCGAACTCGGGCTGGCCGGCGCGGTGCGGGGCAAGGTCAAACGCACCACGATCAGCGACCCGAAGGCGGCCAAGCCGCACGACCTGGTCAACCGCAACTTCCGTCCGCTGGCACCGGACCTACTCTGGGTTGCCGATTTCACCTACGTCTCGACGTGGTCGGGCTGGTGCTACACCGCGTTCGTCATCGACGCCTACGCCCGCCGCATCCGTCGGTGGTCGGTCGCGACCACGATGACCAGCCCGCTCGTCGTCGACGCCGTCGACCAGGCCGTCTGGAGCCGGCACCGCGACGGCAAGGATCTCGCCGGCCTGATCGCTCACCATGATCACGGAGTTCAGTACCTGTCCGTGCACTACGCCGAGCACCTCGATGCTGCCGAGATCAAGCCCTCGACCGGGGCCGTCGGCTCGTCCTACGACAACGCCCTGGCCGAGTCGGTGATCGGGCACTACAAGACCGAACTGATCAAACCCGACGGCCATGGAAGGGCTGTGAGGACATGGAGATCGCGACCGCCGAGTGGGTCGACTGGTTCAAACCACCGCCGCCCGCTCGAGTACTGCGACGACCTCACGCCGGTCGAGGCCGAGCAAGCTCACTACGCTCACCACCAGACCCCGACAGCCGCCGGAGTCTCAAACTAGAAAGTCTCCGGACCTGCCGGGGCGATTCATGTCGACCGTGCCGAGACCGTTCCCTAAGGAGTTCCGCGCGGACGTTGTTCGCGTCGCGCGCAGCAGCGAGGCGTCTGTCGCGCAGGTGGCCAAGGACTTCGGGATCTCCGAGTCCTGTCTACACCGCCGTCAGCTCGGACGATACGCGTAGCCGCGGCCGTAACCGGGTATGCCGTGGTCCGTATGGACTTTCGCTACCGGACCGTCAGTAGCGGCTGGGCAGTAGCCGCTGCGATACTGCTCGTGGCCTGCGCATCGTCCGGGCGCCGGTATCCGCAGACCGGATCCCCACCACCCACCCCCTCAATGTCGCCGTCGTCTGGGGCGAGCGAGTCGCCGAGGCTGGCACCGCCGGACGCAACCAGCCCAGCTGCAGGCGCGTGCGCACACGGCACCGGGTCGACTGTCTCGATTGCCTTGAATCCCGATGGGCCGGCCCCGCGGTGTGTGACGGTGTCGGCCGAACAGCAGCTGCGAGTGGTCAACCAGAGTGGCGTGTCGGCGATCACCGTGAGCTGGGCCGGCTACCCGTCCCGGTCGGTCCCGGCCGGCAAGGCGACCGTCTACGACCGCCCGTTCGGTGATTACCTCGCGCCGGGCGTGCACGAGGTGCGCATCTCGCAGTACGAGTCGGGGCCGCTCGAGGTCTGGCTGCGCTGAAGGAGCGCACAATGTCGCACAGCGCGTCCGCGCCACCACGTATCCGCGATCCGTGGGGTGAGCGCACCCCGTACGGGGCCGGGCAGTCGTGGCCGGCTCGGGTCGACATGAACTTGGTGGTCGACGAGGCGGATGTCGAGCGGTGGGTGCCGACGGCGTCGTTGCTGCACTCCAACGGCGATGCCATGGACATCGCGGTCACGGGCGGCCGGATCGTCGGCGTGCGCGGCCGGGCCGACGATCCGGTGAACAAGGGACGCCTCGGCCTCAAGGACCTCTACGCCTGGCAGGCGAACAACTCACCCGACCGCCTGACCCGCCCACTCCTGCGCGGAGAGGACGGGCTGGCGCCATCGGACTGGGACACCGCGATGGACGTCGTCGCGCGCCGTCCCGCGAGTTGCTCGACAACGAGGGCCCCGGCGCGATCGGGTTCTACACGACGGATCAGCTGTTCGCCGAGGAGTACTACACGCTCACCACCATTGCGCGGGCCGGGATCGGGACCGATCACCTGGACGGCAACACCCGGCTGTGCACGGCGACGGCGGCCGAGGCGTTGAAGGAGACGTTCGGCAGCGACGGGCAGCCGGCGTCTTACGCCGATGTCGATCATGCCGATGTCATCGCGCTGTTCGGGCACAACGTCGCCGAGACGCAGCCCGTGCTGTGGATGCGCATGCTGGACCGCCTGGCCGGCGACGACCCGCCGAAACTGCTGGTCGTCGACCCGCGGCGCACCCCGGTGGCCGCCCTCGCCGAGATCCACCTCGCGCCGCGCCCCGGCACGAACCTGGCCCTGCTGAACGCCCTGCTGCACGAGCTGATCGACCACGAGCTGATCAACCACGACTACCTCGAGCGATGCACGGTCGGGTTCGCCGAGCTGGCCAAGCTGATCGACCACTGCACCCCCGACTGGGCGGCCAAGATCTGCGAGATCCCGCCCGAGGACATCCGGCAGGCCGCCTGGCTGCTCGGCTCGTCCCAGCGCCTGTTGTGCACCGTGCTGCAAGGCTTCTACCAATCGCATCAGGCCACTGCCGCTGCCGTGCAGGTGAACAACCTGGTGCTGCTGCGCGGCATGCTCGGCCGCCCCGGCTGCGGCGTGCTGCAGATGAACGGCCAGCCCACCGCGCAGAACACCCGCGAATGCGGGGCGAACCGCGACCTGCCCGGGTTCCGCAACTGGGAGAACGACCAGCACATCGCCGAACTGGCCGAGATCTGGAACGTCGATCCGCTGCAGATCCCCCATTACGGCCCACCGACGCACGCGATGCAGATCTTCCGACCGCACCGTGCATCTGTCGGAGAAGGCGGTCGACCCGCCCGGTGACGCGCGCCCGGATCTGGACATCTTCCTCGACTACGCCGGCCGGATGGGTTTCCGCGACAAGGACGGTCAGCCGCTGATCAGCTGGACCGAGCCGGAATCGGCCTACGCCGCCTGGCAGCGCTGCAGCGCCGGCCGGCCGTGCGACTACACCGACATCTCTTACGCTGCGCTCCGCTCGGAAGGCGGCATCCAGTGGGGTGGCGAACGCCTCTACGCCGACGGCGTCTTCCGGGCCACCCCGGACGACTGCGAGTCCTACGGCCGCGATCTGGTTACCGGGGCGTCCGTCGAAGAAACCGAGTACCGCGCGCTCAACCCGGACGGCAAGGCCGTCATCAAGGCGGCCGAGTTCTTCCCGCTCCACGAGGACACCAGCAGCGACTACCCGCTGCAGCTGATCACCGGCCGCACCATCTATCACTTCCACACGCGCACCAAGACGGCCCGGACGCCCGAGCTCCAAGCCGCCGCACCTGACGTGTGGGTCGAACTGTCTGCGGACGACGCGGCGTCCCTGGCCGCGACCGAAGGCGATCTGGTCGATGTCGTCTCCCCCCGCGGCCGCGTCCGTGCTCGTCTGCGGATAACCCCCATACGCCGCAGTACGGCGTTCGTGCCGTTCCACTACGGCTACTGGGACACCACCGGCGTCGGACCGGCAGACGCCGACCCCGGTCGGGCGGCCAACGAGCTGACCGTCACCGACTGGGACCCGGTCTCCAAACAACCCTTGTTCAAGACCTCGGCCGCCCGCCTGGAGAAGGTGCCGCGATGAACGGCATCCAATACGCGCTGCGCCGCATCCACCACGGCGAGAACGAGGCGGCCAAGGAGCTGCTGCGCCTTGCCGACCGGCACCGCACCGACCACGAAGTGCACCACGTGGCGCGTGACCTGGCGTCCTGGTCGCACGAGCACGTACAGCTGCTGGCCCAGCACGCCACCCGCTTCGGCCTCAACCTGGACGACGAAGCCGATACGCCCAACGGCATCACCAGCCAGGTGCGCGAGACCCTCGCCCACGCAGCCGGGCGCCATCCCGAGCCCGGGCTGTCACTGCTCGAGGACCTGCGCCACCTCCACCTCCGCGCGTCCGAGAACTCCCTGGCCTGGGAGATGCTGGCCCAGGTCGCCCAGGCCCAACACGAGCGCGAACTGCTCGACCTGACCGAGAAGTGCCACCCGCAGACGCTGCGCCAGATCCGCTGGGCCAACACAACGATCAAGACACAGACACCCCAGGTACTCGCAAGCCTCTAGCACAAAGGCGGCGGTTCGCCGTCGTCCTCGTTGCTGCGCCAGCGAAGTCCGCGCGTGGGCTTGGACGGGCCCGTACGGTCCAGGATGTCGTTCGGGATCGCGCCCAGGCCCCGAGACTGCTCGTCATCAGGGCGCTCCGGCCCCGCGTCTGTCAGAGCCGGATGCATCTCATCCGGTCGATCAGTCATCAGCGTCATCGTCGAATCGTCCTTGTCCTACGCGCATGGTGTGTCCGTCGGACACTGGCGCGTCCTCGTCGCGGTCGTCGAGCGCGGCGATCTCCACGCGTCCCTCCACGCCGACGAACGAGCGGCGCCGGCCGGCTGCCTGGACGGACGGACCATCTCGCCTGACGCTCGCCTGCAGCCGACCCTTCAGGTCATGCTCGCCACCGGCGACGCCGCCTCGCTGTCGTCGACCCGGACGGCACTTTGCTGGGGCCTGCTGGCCTGAAGCGGCACGGCCACGGTTCTGCTGTGACGCTGACCTGCAGGCCCGCGCGAGCGAGCGCGTCATTGCGGCGGGTACTCGCTCTGCTTGAGCGCCCGGGCCAGATGCGAGGCGTTGGCGCTGACGGTCTTGATGGTCGATCGGACCGCGTCGGGCGGGTGGTCGAGGTCCTTGTAGTCGGTGCCGGACATCGCCTCGCCGTTCCAGTACGTGACGCCTTGCGCGGGCACGGTGAAGCCCACGTCGTTGAGCGCCTGGAACAGCACGCCGGTGATGTGGTGGGCACCGTCCTCGTTGCCGACGATCGCGCCGATCGCCACCTTGCCGAACATGACCGGCCGGCCCTGCTCGTCCTTCTCGGACAGCTCGGCGTCGAGCCGCTCCAGCACCCGCTGGCACACGCTGCTCGGCTGGCCCAGCCAGGTCGGCGTCGCGACCAGCAAGATGTCGGCGCGCATGACCCGGTCACGGATACCCGGCCAGGCCTCACCGTCGCCCATGTCGCGCTGCACGCCGGGCTTGACCTCGTGGTCGACGACGCGAACGGCGGTACCGACGACATCGTGCTCACGTAACGCGTCCAGCACCTGGCCGGCGAGCACCTGACTGCTCGACTCATCCGGCGACGGCGTCAGCGTGCACACCAACGCGACCGCCGATAGCTGCTCACTCGTTCGATCCGCCACCCCACCGCCTTGATCACGACGTCTCTCCCGAGGTGCTTCCCATTCCGGCCCGGTACCGTCCGGTTACTTGATCAGGGCGTCGACGGTCTTCTTGAGGGCGCTGGGCTGGACCGGTGAGCGGGGCGCCTTCTTCTTGAGCTCGATCAGCTCGGCACCGAGCTCCTGCAGTTGTTTGCGGCCCAGGCCTTCGCGCACCTGCGGGAACCAGTCCTGCTCCTCCTCGTCCATATGGTGAGTCACCGACTCGATCAGCACAGTCGTCTTGGCGTGGAAGTGCTCGGTGCCCGGCTTCAGCGCGGCCAGCTCCGAGCACAGCACGTCGGCGACGTGGTGTTCTTCGTAGGACTCCAGCACGTCCTCGCCCAGGTCGGGCAGCAGTTTCCGTACGCGCGGGTACATTCCCTCGTTCTCGATGTAGGTGTGCACGGTCAGCGCCTCGAGGATCTGGTCGACGACCTGGCCCTGCTGCTGGGTCGCGTTCTCGCCGGCCTGTTGGAAGCGGCGGAACAGGTTGCGGATCTGCTTGTGGTCCTGCTTGAGCAGCACGATGGCGTCGGTGGACACGGCACCCTCCGGATGGTCGCGGATAGCTGTCCCGGGTATTCCCCGAACGGCGGGCCGGTCAATCCGTGGATGCCTGGCCGACGATGAACCGATCCTCGTAACATCGTCGGGCCTGAGCAAGAGCACGCGTCCCGAGCCGGGCGATCGGCCGCACCTCGGTCACCAACGGTTCGTGGTCGGGTCCATTGCCGACAATCTCTCCGGCGAGAATCCAGGGACGACGGTCGGGCGCGTCATTGGCCAGGTCCATGTATTTGCATACTCGGCGGGCGATCCACTCGACGGCTGGGCGCGTCCACCACGGCTCGGGCGTCACGGGCGTTACCGACAGGCCGGGCAGGTCCAGCTCGGCCTCGTAATCGCGGCTCGCGTGCTGGGCGTCGTGGTCGGGGCCGTGAGAGTAGCGGACGAACACGGCCGATTTCGGGGCCACGACCTCGGCCAGCTCGTCCAGGTCGTCGATCGTGCGCATGGCAGCCGAGTCGTGCCCGGCCCGGCCGAATGGCAAACCCGTTTGCCGACGCGCCGGTGCGGGAACTCCCGGCGCGTGGGAGCTTTGATCAGCCGCTCGTGCCGTTTCGGTCCCTTGCGCATCGACTACAGCGACCAAGTTCTCGCTCCGCGCGAGTGGACGTTGTTGCAGAGCGAATGGGCGACCTCGCTGGCCGCGACCGCTCCGGTCGGCCCGATCCTCGAGCTGTGTGCCGGCGCGGGGCACATCGGGCTGGCCGCGGCCGTGTCGGCCGATCGGGACCTCGTCCAGGTCGAGGCGGACCCGACGGCGGCCCGCTTTGCCCGCCTGAACGCCGAGCGGGCCGGCTGGTCCGGCCGCACCGAGATCCGCGTCGAACGCCTGCAATCAGCGGTGGGTCCCAATGAGCGGTTCCCGATCATGATCGCCGACCCGCCGTACCTGCCGTCGGCAGACGTCGCGCGCTGGCCGCAGGATCCGGTCAGCGCGATCGACGGCGGGTTCGACGGGCTGGACGTGATTCGGGACTGCTTGGCGGTTGCGACGAGCTGCCTTAGCCGCGGCGGGCCGCTGCTGCTGCAGCTGGCCGGAGCCGCGCAGGCCTCGCAGCTCGGCGCGTTGCCCGGTTGGCGCCGACGGGAGTTGCGGATCGTCGACGAGGAACGGGCGGTCGTGCTGCTGACCCGGTCGTGAGGCTGGCCTCAGTGCGCGCGGCCGATGAGCCGCCGAGGGGAGAGCAGCGGACCTGCGTGTCCACGGCGCTGTCGCAGGGCCTCGATGAACTCGGTCAGCGTCGCGTCGCCGGAGTGTTTCGGCGTCCAGTCCAGCTCGGTGCGGGCCCGGTCCGAGCGCAGCAACGGTACCGACCGGGCCAGGTTGATCCAGCCGCCGTCGATCGGCTGCAACCGCGCGCGCCAGGTCGCCGTAGCGGCGGCGCGTACGACGCCGACCGGTAGCGGCGGGCCGACCCCACCGAACAGCCGGCGGATGGCGGCCCGATCGAACACCTCGTCCGTCGCGAGATTGACGGCACCCGCCGGCCGGACCAGCAGCGATGCCGCTACCGCGGCGGCGACGTCGTCGGCGTGGACGAACTGCAGCCGCAACTCCCGGGGCCACGGCGCGAATCGGAACAGCTTCGCGTTCAGCAGCGATACCGGCACGAGCGGACCCAGGAAGTAGCGGGCGATCTCGCTGGCCGCGTCCGGCTGCAGCACCAGGGTCGGCCGGACGTGCGTCACGACATCGGTCACGCCCTCGAGCGTTCGCTCGACGGCCACCTTGTCGACGCTGTAGGACGAGCTGGCCACCCCGCCAGCCGGCCACGACTCGTCGACCCAGGTACCGCGCGGGGCCCGGGAGTACGCGCCGATCGACGAGACGTTCACCAGGTGTGGGACGTGGCTGGCCGCCCGGGCGACCGCCTGCGCTCCGCCCTGGTTGGCCCGCCGCAGCTGAGCCCGGTCATGCGTCGGCTGGATCAGCCAGGCCAGGTGCACCAGGGCGTCGGCACCGCTGCAGATGTCGGCCAGCTGGTCGCCGGCGTCGGCCGTACCGAGATCGAGCGGGTACCACCGTACGCCTGAGTACGGTTCTACGTCCGGGGGTGGCCGGCGTCGGCTTACTCCGACCAGTTCGTGCCCGTCGGCGCGCAGCCGGCGCAGCAGGGCGGTGCCGAGGTTGCCGGACGCGCCGGTGATCACGACTCGCATGCTGTTCCCGTCATGGGTGCATCACGACCTTGACGGCGCCGTCGTGCTTCTTCTGGAACATCTCGTACGCCTGTGGGGCCGCGTCGAGGGGCAGCCGGTGCGTGGCGAACTGCTCGACGCCCAGCACGTCGTCGTCGACGAGCAGCGGCATGATGCCGTCCACCCAGCGCCGGACGTTCGCCTGGCCCATGCGCAGCGTGATCTGCTTGTCGAATAGCACCAGCATCGGCAGCGGATCGGTCATCCCGCCGTACACGCCGCTCAGCGAGATGGTGCCGCCCCGGCGCACCGCGTCGATGGCCGTGTAGAAGGCCGCCAGACGGTCGACTCCAACCCGCTGCATCAACGGCTGGGCGACGGCGTCGGGCAGGAACCCGGTAAGCGTCTGCATCAGCTTCGGGATCGGCGAGCCGTGGGCCTCCATGCCGACGGCGTCGATCACCGAGTCGGCACCGCGGCCACCGGTCAGGTCGCGCACGGCGTCGCCGAGGTCCTTCTGGTGCTGGCGCTGATCCAGCACGGTGATGCCCCGGTCGGCGGCGCGCTGCAGCCGTTCCGGCACGAGGTCGCTCGCGATGACGGTGGCGCCGCGGTGGTGGGCGATGCGGCTGGCCATGTCGCCGATCGGTCCCAGGCCGAGTACGAGCACGGTGCCGTCGGCGGGCACGTCGGCGTACTCGACGGCCTGCCACGCGGTGGGCAGGACGTCGGAGAGGTAGACGAAGCGCTCGTCGGCCGGGCCCTCCGGCACCTTCACGTGCGTGGAAGCGGCAAGGGGCACCCGCAGGTACTCAGCCTGGCCGCCCGGAACCTCGCCGTACAGCTTGGAGTATCCGAACAGCGCGGCGCCGGTGCCGTACTCCTTGACCTGGGTCGTCTCGCACTGCGAATACAGCTTGGCTGCACACATGAAACAGCTCCCGCACGACACCTGGAACGGGATCACGACGCGGTCGCCGGCCGCCAGACCGCGAGCGTCGGGCCCGACCTCTTCGATCACGCCCATCGCCTCGTGCCCGAGAATGTCGCCGGGCGTCATGAACGCGCCGAGCGTCTCGTACAGGTGCAAGTCGGACCCGCAGATGTTCGTGCTCGTCACCCGCAGAATCGCGTCGGTCGGTTCCTTGATCGCCGGGTCGGCCACCTGCTCGACCCGAACGTCGCGCTTGCCCTGCCACGTAACCGCACGCATACTCAGTCCTCCGCTAATCGACGGCGTTGGCCTCCCTGTTGGGGGGTATCCCCGGATCGAGGTGAACCGAAGCGCGGTGTTAGGCCAGTGCCGCCTCGCGGGTAGCACCCGGCGTATGAACGAATTCCACCATCCCTTCGCCGTGGTGACCGGCGCCTCGAGCGGCATCGGGCTCGAGTTGGCCCGCCAGTTCGCCGACCACGGATATGACCTGCTCGTCAGCGCCGAGGACGACCGCATCGAAGCGGCCGCCGACCAGTTGCGTCAGGGCGGCGCGAACGTGCAGACCGCGCAGGCGGATCTGCGCACGTTCGACGGCGTCGAACAGCTGTACGCGACAATCACCGCCACCGGACGCCCGATTGACGCCGTTGCCCTCAACGCCGGAGTCGGCCAGGGCGGCGCGTTCGTCGAGACCGATCTGATCGACGAACTCGAGATCATCGCCGTCAACGTGGCCTCGACCGTGCATCTGGCCAAGCGCCTGCTGCCCGGCCTGGTGGCCCGCCAGCACGGCAAGATCCTCGTCACGTCCTCGATCGCGTCGACCATGCCCGAGTCGTTCCAGGCCGTGTACAACGCATCCAAGTCGTTCCTGCAGTCCTTCACTGAGGCGTTGCAGAGCGAGCTCAAGGACACCGGCGTGACGGTGACCTCGCTGATGCCCGGTCCGACGGAAACCGACTTCTTCCGCCGAGCGGACATGCTCGACACCGAGGTCGGCCAGAGCAGGAAGGACGATCCGGCCCTGGTCGCCCGGCAAGGTTACGACGCGTTGATGGCCGGCCGGCACAAGATCGTCGCCGGTTCGCTTAAGACCAAGATGCAAGGCGTCGCCAACCGGGTATTGCCCGACCGGGCCAAGGCCTCGGCCCACCGCCAGATGGCCGAGCCCAAGAGCCGATGAAGCCCCGGCATCCGGCGGCCCGGGTCACGATGTACCCGGATGGCCCGCTGATCGTGCGGGGCGACTTCGTGATCTGCGCCCAGGACGGTGAGCCGGTACCGACCGGCCCGGTGGTCGCGCTGTGCCGCTGCGGCCGGTCAGCCCTCAAGCCGCTCTGCGACGGCAGCCACCGGACGGGGCCGGAAAATCGGCGCCGGCGCCAAGCGAATCCGCAATGAGCTGCCGCCGTCGGCCCAGCCGGCCAGCAAGTGCTCGGCGAATCGTCGCTCGATATACAGGCAGGCTGCAGCACCGAACATGAGCTGGTCGGTCAGGTCGGGCTCGGCGGCGGCCAGTGCGCCGCAGACGTCGTGCGCGACGATCTGCTCGTGCAGCGCGTCGGCCGTGACGTGCGCGTCGTAGAACTCGCAGGTGTCGTCGTCGGCGCCGAGGCGGCGCAGGCCCTTGGCGTAGCGGCGGCACGGCCCGGACGAGGTCATCTCGTAGGCGGCGAGGTGCCCGAGCAGCGCCGCCCGGAGCCCGCGGCGGAGTCCGAACATCGACATGACGTTGCTGATCGCGAGCGCGATGCCCGGAACGGCGTCCACGTAGGCGGCGTATCCGTCGTCGAGGCCTAGGCCCTGCATCAGCCAGCGGAACAGCTCGTTGTGCATCTGCCCGGCGTCGCCGCTGCCGTACTCGTCGAACTGGATCTCGAGCAGGGCCGCCTTCGGCCGGCCGGTCAGGCGCGGGATCACCCACGTGTACGGATCGGCCTCTTTCAACTGGTAGATCGAACGCTGGATGACGAATTCGGTGAATTGCCGGAGATCCGCGTTGCGCTGGAGGTAGCGGGAAAGCTGCGGGCCGTTGTCCTGGTCGACCAGCCGACGCAGGCGATCGGCGACGGCCGCCGATCCGGGAGGGACCACTACGTCGCGACGCAGCGCGTCGAGCACCCGGGCCTCGATGGCCGCCCGCAGCGCGAGCAGTTGTGGCTGCCACTCCCACTCGTCGTCGACGCCGGCGAATCCCTGGTAGTGCAGCTCGTAGCAGATCCACAGGGCCAGCTGTAGATCGTCATCCGCTATCGGGTCAGCCACGCAAGGGACAGCGACCCGCACGGGCGTCGTCGCCGGCTGGCTCAAGACGGCGGTCACTGCGCTGCTGACAGCCCCGCGAGGCTCGGGCAGCATCGTCCGGTCCACGGCGACGAGATACCCGCCCTACCGGCCCGCGAAACGACGGATCACTCGCAGCTAGTGTCCCGCGCCGGGAATTGGGCGAATAGGTCCGGTGATCCAGGTGTGCGTCGCAAGGCGGAGGAGGAGCCGGTACCGCTGTTGTATCGGCGACGACGGACAACGCCGCGAGCGGGCAGCCGGGCGTCGGAATTATCCTCTGGATTCCCGGCGCGGGGCACTAGCCGGGATCGGTATCGCCGAGCGAACCACATCCGCCAGGTTGCCGGTCGCCGCGAACACCCGACGCTGGCGAGCCGCCGACGTCCCTCGTGACCGCAGCCGCGACCACAACGCCTCGACCAGGTCGTACTCGCCGTGCTCCTCGAGATCCGGGCGCAGTTCAGCGAGCAGGTCGCTCACGACCACCTCGCCCGGCACCAGAGCTTGCCGGGCCGGGCTCCACAGCTGCCCGGCCAGCCCGTACCGAGCGGCCCGCCACCGCGCGGCCCGCAGCACGCTGTCCGGAAGCTCCGGGGCGGGTTCGACGCGCGCCGCGAGGGTGCGCACGAGCGAGCGCACCAGGCCGGCGTGCAGCACGACGTCGTCCACATCGGGGCACATGTCGGCGATGCGGAATTCGAGCGTCGGGAACCGGGCGGACGGCCGCACTTCCCACAGCAGGGCAGTCGCATCATCGATGATGCCGAGGCGGCTCAGCTGGTCGACCGTCGTCCGGTACTGCTCGGCCGACTCCAGCCGCGGCGGCGCTCCCCCGTGCGGCCACAAACCCAGCCAGGCTGTACGGAAGCTCTCGTAGCCCGTGTCGACCCCTTCGTGAAACGGCGAACTCGCGGTCAGCGCAGCCAGCACCGGTAGGTACGGACGCGCGTGGTTCATGACCGAGACAGCGGTGGACAGGTCCGGCACCGAGACGTGCACGTGGCATCCGCACAGGTTGAACTCCCGCACGATCGTGCCGAACCGCTCGACGAGTCGCGCATATCGCGGGTGATTGAGCACCTCGATGTCACTGCGCGGCGCCAGCGGATGCGTGCTCGTCGGCAGCAGGACGGTACCGGCGTCAGCGGCTACTGCAGCCGCCGCACGGCGTGCTTCGACGATCGCGCAGCGCAGCTGGGGCAGACCGGTGCAGACATCTGTGACCGCCTCCAGCTGGCTGGCCAGCATCTCCGCGTGCAGCTGGTGGCCGCCTCTCCGATCCACCTCGCGTCCAGCCAGCCCGGGCCGCTGGGCCAGCCCCAATGTCTCGGAATCGACGAGATGAAATTCCTCCTCGACCCCTAACGTGCCGCCGGGCTCGCCGGACATCAGGGCTCGTGCTCTCGATCGATTTCATCCGAGGACCCCTGTGGCCACTCGAGATCGCGCAGTGGCCAGTCCGCACCGCCGCTGCGGCGCTCCTTCGCGTCGTTGATCGAACGGTCCACAGCTCTCCTCACCTGGTCGTTGCCCTGTTTCCGCTCGGGTCACGGCCCGCATCAGCGTCGGCGATCCGCGGGCAGTACAACTAGCCGGTCGCCAGCGCCGGTCGCGCCGACATCGAGCGGCCGAGCCCGCCGGATTATCCGGTGAACGCGGCCGTCGCGGCCCGCAGTCGCAGGTCCTGCAGGGTGTCTGACTGCCGGCCGGCGCGGTCCAGCAGCGCATCGAGCCGGCCGGCGTTCAGGCGCGGCTCGTGGTCAGCGAGCCGGCGCAGCGCCTGCCAGCCGTCGATCTTGCCCTCGACGCCCAGACGCATCGCCTCGAACTCGATCACATTCGACAACGGCGAGCGTCGCACCAGCGTGCCATTGGGTTTCAGCCGCCCCACTCGCTCGGCCAGGGCGGCCAGCACCTGCCTGACGGGGCGCGGCTGAATATCTAGTGCACCCATGATCTGTAGCAGGGCCTGCCGGTCTTCTGCGATCTGATCGGCCAACTGGCTGGTCGGGCCTTCGAATTCGGTGCCGCGGTGGTTGCGGGCCAGACGTCGGGCCAGGGCCGTGCCGCCGGTCGCGCCGGCCAAGTGGTCGTTGAGGTACACGGCTAGGAGCTTCCGGTTCATAGCCGGGTTCTGCCCATGTGGGCGGCGTGCGACGCGCACACCGTGGGTACACCACCGGCATGGCTACCACGAAACAGCGCAGCGCGGCCAAGCGCAACGTCACGAAGGCTCAGCGGGGGGCTCGGAACAAGCGCTCGATCGCCAACCTGCCCAAGGCGACCAAAACCGCTCTCGGCAAGCAGGGCGCGGCGGTGGCGCAGCGCAAGCGCACCGGCGCGTCGACCCCCAAGACCCGGGCCGAGCTCTACGAGCTGGCCAAGCAACGCGACCTGCCGGGTCGGTCGAAGATGGGCCGCGACGAGCTGGCCCGCGCGCTCAATCAGCAGTGATCCGCTACGCCGGTGACGATCGCTTGGCGGCACCTGCAGTCGGCGCTCCGGCCGCCGCCCCGCGACGTCGCGCCTCGGCGGCTGATCGTGCTGCTCGCCGCGGCAATGGCCCTGGAGAGCTGCGACCAGGGCACGGTCGGCGCCACGGCCACCCTGCTGCACGACAACCTCGGACTGTCCAGCGCGCGGATCGGCCTGTTGGCGTCGGCGTCGGCCCTGATCGGCGCGCTGGCCACGGTGCCGATGGGCGTGCTGGCCGACCGGGTCGACCGGGTGCGGCTACTGATGTGGGCGGTGATCACCTGGTCCATGGCGATGGTGCTGGTCGGTGCGACCGACACGTTCTGGTGGATGATGGTCGCCCGCGTCGGGCTCGGCGTGGTCACCGCGGTGGCCGGTCCGGTCTCGGCGTCTCTGATTGGGGACACCGTCGCCGAAGGCCAGCGGGGCCAGGTCTTCAGCTTCCTGCTGGCCGGCGAGCTCGCCGGCACCGGACTGGGCCTCGTCGTTTCCGGAGAGGTGGCCGGGCTGGCCGGCTGGCGGTGGGCGTACTGGTGGCTGGTGTTGCCCGGCCTCGGATTGGCGTGGGCGCTGCGGCAGGTTCCTGAGCCGTCCCGTGCCGGAAGCGCCGGGACGGTCCACGAGCGGGACGCGTTGGCCACCGACGTCGTGCGCCGAGCCGGGATCGAACCCGACGAGAAGCTGCTGCTGCGCGAGGATCCGAGGCAGATGAACCTCGTCCAGGCTGCGCGGTACGTCTTCCGGATCAAGACGAACGTCGTGCTCGTCGTCGCCTCGGTGGTGGCGTACTACTTCTTCACCGGCCTGCGCACGTTCGCCGCGACCTACCTGCACGACCAGTACCACCTGGCGCAGACGTCACTCTCGCTGATCTTCCCGGTGCTCGGCATCGGGGCGTTCGTGGGCGTGCTCAGCGGCGGCGTGACCAGCGACCGGCTGCTGCGCCGCGGCGTCGCCACCGCCCGAGTGCGCGCCGTACTGATCGCCTACTTCGCCGCGCTGGTCCTGCTCGTACCTGGCATTGCCGTGAACACCCTGCTGCTCGGACTGCTGCTGCTCGTCCTGGCCGCCGCTGCCCTGGGCGCCGCCAACCCACCACTGGACGCGGCACGCATCGACATCATGCCGCCCGAGCTGCTCGGACGCGCCGAAGCCCTGCGGTCGCTGCTGCGCAACAGCGCGGACGCCTCGGCGCCGGCCGTGTTCGGGTTCACCTCGGCGGCGATCGGCATGCGGGCGACGATGCTCGTCATGCTGATCCCCATGCTGGCCGGCGGCCTGCTCGGGCTCATCGCGCTGCGCACGTACCCGCGGGACGTGGCCACGGCTTCGGCCAACGCCCGCCGCTCGTTTCCCGCTGCGGCCGGAAGGGAACCCCCAGCCTAGGCCGTCGACGGAGGAGGACGAGGTGCGTATCGGCTATTTCCTGTCGTGCGAGGAGTACGCGCCGGCCGAGCTGGTCGAGCAGGCGCGACTGGCCGAGCAGGCCGGCTTCGACGCACTGTGGATCTCTGACCACTACCACCCGTGGAACGACGAGCAAGGCCAGAGCCCGTTCGTGTGGTCGATGATCGGGGCGATCTCGCAGGCCTGCGCGTTGCCGGTCACCACCGCGGTCACCTGCCCGACCGTGCGCATCCACCCGGCGGTGATCGCCCAGGCGGCGGCCACCAGCAGCGTGCTGCTGAACGGCCGGTTCGCGCTCGGGGTCGGTTCGGGTGAGGCGCTCAACGAACACGTGACCGGAGCCCGCTGGCCGTCCGTCGACGTCCGCGAACAGATGCTCGAAGAAGCCATCGATGTACTGCGGGAGCTGTGGGCCGGCGAGTTCGTCACCCACCACGGCGAACACTACACGGTCGAGCACGCGCGCATATACAGCCGTCCTGAGCAACCGCCGCCCGTCTACGTGTCCGGGTTCGGGCCCAAGTCGGCCGCGCTGGCCGGGCGGATCGGCGACGGCTACGTCAGCACCATGCCCGATCGCGACCTGCTCCAGGCCTTCCGCGACGCCGGCGGCGAGGGCAAGCCGGCCCAGGCCGGGTACAAGGTCTGCTGGGGCACCGACGACGACACCTGCATCAAGACGGCCCACCGGCTATGGGCCAACTCCGGCGTACCCGGCGAGCTCGCCCAGGTACTGCCCAGCCCACGGCACTTCGAGCAGGTCAGCCAACTCGTCACCGAGGACATGACCCGTGACGCGATCGCCTACGGCAACGACACGGACCGCCACATCGACGCGTTCCAGCCCTTCACCGAGGCCGGCTTCGACGAGATCTACATCGCCCAGATCGGCGGCACCCAGCCCGAGACCAGCGCCACCGGATTCTTCGACTTCTACCACGACCTCCTGCCGTCACTACGCGACCTGCGCGCCTAGTGTCCTGCGCCGGGAGCTGGGCGATTAAGTCCGGTGCTCCAGGTGTGCGCTCGCAAGGCGGTGGACGAGCCGATACCGCTGTTGTATCGGCGACGACGACAACGCCGCGAGCGTGCAGCTGGGCGCCGGAATTATCGGCTGAACTCCCGGCGCGGGGCACTAGGAGATCGCGGGCGGCGAGTTGGTCGAGCCGGTCGACGACACCGTCTGGACACCAGCTGGTGGAGAACGCTGGCACAGCGCAACTGCCGCCAGTTGTGTCGCCACTCGCATTCGGCAGATCCTCGTTACTGCTCAGCTGCCCGTGTCAACCGCCCGGCAATAACTGCCGTGCTCGCCGTAGGTTGACCCGCCGATCGACGGGCCCAGATGACAGCCTGACACCCGAACGTGAAGCCAGACGCTCTCAAAGCCCGGCGGTGAACGGCTAGTGCCCCGCGAGACACTAGTCGCCGGCGGCTCGCTTGATGCTGTCGCGCCACACGATGTAGCCGATGCCTACTGCAATCCCGGCGGCCACCGAGGCGAGCCCAATGGTGCGTGCGTCGGTGATTAGGCCGGCGAGGATCGCTAAGCCGATCAGTGCTATCGCCGCAGGGGCGACGCACCACCAGCGGGCTGTGAGGGCAGCGGCGACGTGGGTGCGTCGTGGCCGTCCCGAGACCTGGGCGAGGCTGGCTTCGATTTCTTTGAGGATCTCTCGTTCTCGTTTGGTCAGTGCCATGACCTGTACACCTCTCCCCCGGCCCCTACTCCGGATGCTCCGGGTTCGCCTGGTCGCGCAGTTTCCCGGCCACCTTGGCTGCGGCGCGGCCCACCGACGCGGGAATGCCGTGCCCGAGGCCCGTGTCGAAGCTGGATTCGTCGAGGACGTCCTTGACCATTTGCAGGGCGATGCGGTTGCGGTTGGGGGTGCCTTCGCGCAGGGCCGTGAGCAACTTCGTCAGGAGGGTGGGCAGCGCCGCCGACACGTTCGTGAGCGGCATGATGCCGGCAATGGGGATGGCCACCAGCAGCGTGCCGACGGCGAACCCGAATAGGCCCATTGGCGCCGGATCGCCGACGGACGCCTCGGCCACCTCCTGCAATTCGAATACCTCTTCGTCAGGCAGATGCGTCAGGACCGGCCCGGCCTAGGTCCATCGTTCGTGCAGCGGCAGCGGCGGTACGGTGGCGGCGGCGGGTTGGCCGTTGGTTGGGTGCGTCATGATCTGTCTCCCTTCGCGTGTGCGGGGCTCCGTCACGGTGGCGGTGTCCCTTGCCCCTCACGTAGGGCCAGGTCTAGGACCTGCGCGAGATGAAGCGCGGTGCGTTCGCTGCCCGCGCCGATCTGGGTGCGGCAACTGAACCCGTCCGCGATGATCAGCGTGTCGGCAGCGGCAGCGCGCACCTCGGGCAGCAGCCCGCTCGCCGGCGGCCGTCGACACGTCGTACTTCTGGCCGGCCTCATAGCCGAAGCTGCCGGCCATGCCGCAGCAGCCCGAGTCGGGTACCTCGACGTCGAGTCCCATACCCTGCAGTACGGACTGCTCGGCGTCGAAGCCGATGACGGCCTGGTGGTGACAGTGCGGCTGCACGACGGCTCGCCGGTTCAGGCGGGGCAGCGACCAGTCGGCCTTCTCGGTGAGGAACTCCGACAGCACGACGCTCTGGGTGGCCAGGCGTCGGGCGTCGGCGTCGTCCGGGAACAGGTTGGTGAGCTCCTCGCGGAAGACGGCGAGGCAGCTGGGCTCCAGGTCGATCACCGGCACGCCGTCGGCGAGTTCGGTGCGGATGCCGGCCAGCACGCGGCGCAGGTATCGGCGGGCGAGGGTCAGCATCCCGTAGTCGTAGAGCGGTCGACCGCAACAGAGCGGTCGCTCGGGCAGCAGCACCCGATGCCCTGCGGCCTCTAGGATGCCTACCGCCGCGATCCCGACCTCCGGCTCGAAGTGGTTGGTGAATGTGTCCGGCCACAGCAGTACCGGCGGGCCGTCCGGATGTAGGGGTGCGTGCCCGGCAAACCAGGCCCGCAGCGTCGGCCGGGCGAAGCGCGGTACGTCCCCGCTGCTGCGCGACACCACCGGCGAGTTTGACGAGTCGGCCGACGCCCGGGCTGTGGGTGAGCGCATTCGCCAACCGCGGCGTGTGTGTGGCCAGGCGCGCCCACTTGTCGATCAGGCCCAGCGTGTACGCCTGCCGCGGACGTACCCGCCCGGCGTAATAGTGGTGCAGGAACTCGGCCTTGTAGGTGGCCATGTCGACCCGGACCGGGCATCGCCGCGACAGCCTTTGCAGGCCAGGCACAGGTCCATGAACCGCCGGTCGAGCCTGGCACCTCTTGCTGGTGTTTGACGCCGCGCGTGTTACTGCCAGTGCCGATGCGTGGTGAGGGTGGCCGCACGGGGCGTAACTTGCTTCCACCAAGGAGCCCGGACCGCCAAGTACCCCCGTCCTGGTGTTCGGGGTTCTTGCGTGTCACCGCCCGCGAGGCCCAGACTCCGCCGACCCATGAGAACGGTCGCCCGCTCGGTACACGAACGCGTCCCGGCCCCGCCGAGCCGCTACTCGCTACCGGGTTCTGCCGGTGGATCCGTCTCGGGCCGCGTCGCGGGTGCGGGCGGTGGTGCGCCGTCGGAAACTGCTGTCGCCGCCGGCACCTCGGGTCCGGCCTCGGCAACCGTCTCCGCCCGAGCCGCTCGCCGCTCGGCGGCGGCCACATCGCGCACGCTTTGCACCGACAGCCGGCCCAGTGCGGCGGCGGCAAAGAACAGGATGAGCGCGCCGACCCCGTAGAAGAAGAACAGCTCCTCCAACGCCTGCACGTTGCTGGTCGAAGCGGGATCCGGTGCGCCCACCGTCTGATTCAGTACGTCGGCCAGCGACGGACCGACGATCAGCCACGCGCCAGCCGCAACCCCCAGCCAGCCACCGGCGATCGCCACGGCGCGATTCGTCCCAAAGAGCAGCAGCAGCCCACCGGCGACCGCCGCTGCCCCCGGCGCCACCTCGAACCATCCCCGCGCGTCCGTCCAGTGCCAGGTCGTGCTCGCCGCCGGCGTGTAGGCGAAGTTCAGGTACGGCCCAATGAACGGCACAATTCCCGCCCACGCGCCGAGGATGATCAAGAGCACTCCGCTGGTCGCGCCGCGGGTCCACGGCACCCGCATCCGGCTCAGCTGGACACCTCGGTCGGAGTAAGTGAGCTTCGTGTCATGGCCGATCGCGGTCATCACAGCCTCCTCAGTCACTCTGAGTGGATACCTACGACGGTAAGCACCGGATCTGCGGGGCGCAATTGACCTTGTCTGAATCGCGGCGAGCGTTACGGTTGGGCCCGGGAAAAACGGAGCGAACCCCGCATGAGGGTCCGAACCGAGCCATCACTGCCGCACGTCGGCCCGTGCGCCCGCCGACGACCACGCACACATCGACGACTGACCTGGCCGCGGCGGTTGGCGCCCTGACACCACTGGGTGATGCTATCGCCGTCGCCCGAACCTGGCTGTTTGCGTGACCGGATACGGGCGACACCCAGGCGCCGCTCCGTTGGCCGCCAACGTGCCTCCCGGGGTGCGGAAGGTTTCGCTTCGGGTGGACAGTTCACCGACGAGGTTCTGCAGTCCGCGGTCGTGGGGGTCGCGGCCTGCTTGGGCGCGCATGATGGCGACGCACATTTCCGCGAACAGGTCCCGGTTAGGGGCCGGGGGTGGGCGTGGGATTCGACGATGGGGCTGCTGTGTCGCCGGGAGAATCCGAGCTCGGGCTGCCTGTGTCCGGAGGGCTGGTCGGTGGCGGCGGGCTCGATCCTGAGCTTGGCGGTGTCGGGGACGGCGGCGTGCTGGGTGCACCGATCCCACCGGTCCCGGCGGTGCCGGTGGCGGCTGAGGAAGAGTCGGGCGGCGATGGACTTGACGTTGCAGTGCTTCCCGACGGCCCGGGGATGGGGACGGCGCTGGTGCGGCTGGTGGGCGTGAGCGGTTGCAGGATCTGCTCGATCTGCTGTTCGTAGTGCTGCAGCTGTGCGCGGACCTCGGCGAGGCTGTACGAGGTGATGTGGTGGCCGAAGGAGCTTATCTGCGTCCAGAGGGCGGCGAGCTGCGCAGCGGTTGAGCCGGCCGGCGCGGCAGACAGCGAGAGGTCGAGTTGGATCGCGAGTGCCGCGGTCAGGCAGCTGATGCAGTTGTAGGACACGGCGGCGGACACGTTCTTGGGTGCGATCGCGTGCGCGTCGCCGACGATGAGTACGACCTGGAAGCTGACTGCGACGGCGGCGCAGTGCGAACAGCTGGCGAATGCGTAGGCCTCGTTGCTGTTGAGGACTGTGTCGCTGGTCGCGGTCACGAGGGCAAAGGCGACGTCGTAGGTGATGCTGCCGTCGCGAGTGGCAATTGCCATGGACTGGTTGTCGCCGGGGCCTGGTGGGGAGGGTCGGTTGAACGGGAACACCCAGGTGGGCCCTGCTGGATTGCGTGGGATGAGGACGATCGCCAGCTGCGGCTGCTGCCGGCTCGGTCGTTGCGTGTCGTCGGGCGGCCAGACGCTCGTCGCGGTCATCTGGCTGCCCGGTCGCAGCCGCGGATGGCCGGTCGTCGGGGCGCCCGGCTGCACTGGCGGATAGCCCGCCCTCGACGAGTGCGCTGCGGTTGACCTTGCGGGTGAAGTTGGCCGGGTGAATGTGAAGTAGGAGCGCATGGCGGCTGGCGCGGCGATTGCCTGCTGGACCACGCCCCGCTCATTCGGCTGGATGGGCCGATAGTTGCCGCGCGGCCACCAGGCCCACACGAGTCCGGCGATGACGGCCACCGCGGCCACCGCCGCGACCGCCCGTTGCCCGGGCTTGCCCTTCGTTCGGCGCAGCGTGCCGCGGACGACTTGCCGGAGAATGCGGGCGAGCAGGTAGCCCACGCCGAGCACCGGCAGCGCGACCGCGATGAGGGCGAGGACCTTCACTCCGACGCCGGCCCATTCCCCGTGTCCCCAGCGATCGGTGAGCTGCCCCCACTGGACGGTGAGACTGTGCGCAGCGCTTGCGATGATCCGCGGCAGCGTGACGATCATGACCAGAGCCGTGAGCAGCAGCAGCGGAGCGACGAGCAGTACCCAGAGTGTGACGACCGCCCGCGCCCACGGCTTGAGTGCGCGTGATTGCCGGCTGCGCCACCGAGTCGGCCACAGGCCGGCCAATGTGGAACCGATGCGGTGGTACAGATCAGGGACACCGGTGAGGTCGGCGAGCACGTGATAGCCGTCGAAGCGCAGCAGCGGAGGCAGCTGGCGGATCATCTGCAGAATCTGCGTTGCAATCACCAGCAGCAGCCCGTCCCACCGGACCATCGTCCAGATCCCGAAGGTCGCCAGCGCGAGCAGCGCGTTGAAGTAGAGCCCGCCGAGGTCGGTGCGCAATCGTGAACCCCGGCTGAGCCGGTAACTGTCGGTCACGTCGGTGTAGAACGCGGGCCACACCATGTACAGGCCGGCCCCCATGGCCCCCGGCGTCCCGCCGCCCCGGCGCAGGGCCGCGGCGTGTCCGAACTCGTGGAAGCCGGCGGACGCGACAGTGACAGCGAAGACGGCCAGCAGCATGCCCGGCCTCGCGAAGGCCTCCGACGCGGCCGACGCGAGGCCCTTACGGAACAGCACCCAGTAGGTGACCGCGGCGAAACCGGCCGTAATCCCCACGACCGCCACTGGATGGAATAGCGCGGCAAACGGCGCGGTGAGCCACCGGGTACGTTCCGGATTGGAAACGACGACGCGGAACCGCAGCGCGAGCAGGGGATTCGCCTTGCGGACTGCCGGTTCGGACCCGTCGGCCCGCTTCAGCAGACCGAGCGGTCGCAACTGCCGCCCGATCAGCGTGTGCACGTCCTCGGCGACGACCAGCCGCCCTGCTTGGGCTGAGACAGCGGCGGCGATCTCGTCCTCGGTGCGGCTGCCGTCTACGGCGCGTAGCACGCTGTACAGCAGTGGGGTGAGCTGCACGACCTGCCCGTCGGCCCGCTGCACCAACGACGGCGGGACGCGGTAACCCGAACCGCGATGAGCGCCGAACAGCCGCAGACCCGCCGCGTGCTCCGGCGCGGCCGCACCCTTTTGCGCGACGGGTGGCGCGGCGACCACGCCGGTAGAACCTGCACGAGCCGCGCCGCCGGGCGAGGCGATGCCATCGGCCAGCGTCGTCATCGACGCCTCAGCCGGACGGCTGGGTACTGCTGGAGTCCGCAGTGCCAGACGACTGCATGGTGCCGCTGTCCGACGCGCCGGACGACGTGGCCGACGCACCGGTCTCGGTCGACGTGGCCGGCTGCGTCGCGCTGGTGCCCGTCGCGTCGGCCGGCGTCGAGGCGCCGCTATCGGCAGACGTGGACCCCTGGCTGATCCCAGAATCCTGGTGACCGGTCGCCGTGGCATCGCCATGAATGGCCTGGTCGACGGACACCTGCTGCTCGGACAGCGCGGTCGACGACGAGTCCAGACTGCCGATGTTGGCCGAGACCGCCGCATTGATCGGGGCGGCAGCATTGGCATTGGCGGCAATCGCGCCGTTGATCGGCGACGCGAGGTGCAGGTTGGCGTTGACGTCGACATTCACGTTGAGCAGGTTCCCGTCAAGCAGCGAACCGGTACTCACGTCGCTCGCGCCGCTGGTCGGCGCCGTGCTACCGGTGTCCGCAGCGGCC
>DATBER010000173.1:0-14239 GCA_036558905.1 Jatrophihabitantaceae bacterium
AACCTGATCGGCAACGCGTGGTGGAGTGGCGTCCTGCTCCGGGACCTGCTCGAGGAGGCCGGGGTCCGGTCCGGCGCGGACGCCGTGAAGCAGACCTCCCACGACGGCTGGACCTGCGGCACACCCCTGGCGGCCCTCACCGACGACCGCAATGCGATGCTGGCCGTCGCGATGAACGGCGAGCCGCTGCCGATCGACCACGGCTTCCCGGTCCGCGTGGTGGTGCCCGGTCTCTACGGCTACGTATCGGCGTGCAAGTGGGTCGTCGATCTGAACGCGACCACGTTCTCGAAGGTGCAGGCGTACTGGGTCCAGGGCGGCTGGGCCCAGCGCGGGCCGATCCGGCTGGAGTCGCGGATCGACACCCCCCGGCCGGGGGCCAGGCTGCTGGTCGGTCAGGTCGTCCCGATCGCCGGCGTCGCCTGGGACCAGCACGTCGGCGTCTCCAAGGTCGAGGTCCAGGTCGACTCGCAGCCGTGGCAGGAGGCCCGGCTGGCCACCGTGCCGTCCACCGACACCTGGCGGCAGTGGGTGCTTCCGTGGAAGGTCACCGGCACCGGGCGGCACACCATCCGAGTGCGGGCCTTCGACGCGCACGGAGCGGTGCAGGACGCTCACTACATGGATCCGTTTCCTTCCGGCTCCACCGGATTTCACCAGATCCTCGTCACCGGTCGCGCGCCCTGACCTACGCTGAACAGGTGAGCACCGCGGAGGGCACGCCGGAGCCGCGCAGCCCCCGGCTGCGGCCGTTCGCGAAGGCGGACGAGACCGAACCGCCGTTCGAGCCGACCAGCTGGGGCGGCGCGTTCGCGTTCATGGTCTTCTGTGCCGGAGTGTTGTGGGCCGTCCAGCTGGCCAACGCGGTCGACGCCCACGGTCTGGACCGCTTCGGCCTGCGGCCCCGCGAGGTCGCGGGCCTGTGGGGCATCCTGACCACCAACCTGTTGCACACCAGCGCCTGGCAGTTGCTGTCGAGCACGGGTCCGTTCGTGCTGATCGGCTGGGTGCTGCTGCTGTCCGGGCTGCGCAATTGGATGCTCGTCACCGGCATCGTGCTCGTCCTGGGCGGCGTGCTGACCTGGTTGATCGCGCCGAGCGGGCTGATTCTCGGCTGCAGCGGGCTGATCTTCGGCTGGATGGGCTACCTGCTGGCCCGGGCGTACTTCTCCCGGCGCATGGCCTGGATCCTCGCCGCCGTCCTGGTGGCGTTCTTCTTCAGCGGGCTGTTCGCCGGGCTGCTGCCGTCGATCAACTCCAAGAGTTCGTGGCAGGCCCACGTGTGCAGTTTCGCGGCCGGCGTGGTGGCCGGCTGGGTGCTGCATCCGCGGCGGGCCCGCGCCCCGAAGCAGCGCACCCAGCCCGAAACCGCCTAGGGATTACACGGGCGACAAACGAGGCTCACTATCCTGACGGCGTGCCGCTTCGCGCTGACTCACCTCTCGGCATGGTCGACTCCGGCGTCGGCGGGTTGACCGTCGCCCGCGCCGTCCTCGACCAGCTGCCCCACGAGGCGCTGCACTACGTCGGCGACACCGCGAACAGCCCGTACGGGCCCAGGCCGATCGCTGAGGTCCGCCGGCACGCGCTGGCCCTGATGGACGAGCTGGTCGCCTCCGGCGTGAAGGCGCTGGTCATCGCCTGCAACAGCGCCAGCGCGGCGTGCCTGCGCGACGCCCGCGAGCGCTACGACGTTCCGGTGATCGAGGTCGTGCTGCCGGCCGTGCGCCGGGCCGTCGCCGCCACCCGTAACGGCCGGGTCGGCGTGATCGGGACAACGGCCACCATCACCAGCGGCGCCTACCAGGACGCGTTCGCCGCGGCCCGCGACGTCTCGGTCTACGCGGCCGCCTGCCCGCGCTTCGCCGAGTTCGTCGAGCGCGGCGTGACCAGCGGACGGCAACTGCTCGGACTGGCCGAGTCCTACCTGGCCCCGCTGAACCACGCCGACGTCGACACGCTCGTGCTCGGCTGCACGCACTACCCGATGCTCACCGGGCTGTTGTCGGTGGTGATGGGCGACGCCGTGACCATGGTGTCCAGCGCCGACGAGACGGCCAAGGACGTCTATCGGACACTGCTCGGCGCCGACCTGCTGCGCCCGGACGACGCCCCGCCGCCCCGGCACGTGTTCCGCTCCACCGGACCGGCCGAGCCGTTCACCCGGCTCAGCCGCCGCTTCCTCGGTCCGCAGGCCTCGGACCTCGTCCTGCAAGGAGTCGCGTGAAGCTCACCGTGCTCGGCTGCTCGGGAACGCTGCCCGGCCCCGACTCGCCCGCATCCGGATACCTCGTCGAAGAGGACGGCTACCGTCTGGTGCTCGACCTCGGCCACGGCGCGCTCGGCCCGCTGCAGCAACACGTCGCGGCCCATGAAGTCGACGCGATCGTGCTGTCGCACCTGCACGGCGACCACTGCATCGACCTGACCGCGTACGTGAACGTCCTGCGCTACGGGCCGATCCGCGCCAACGGGCGGATCCCGGTCATCGGGCCGTCGGGCACTCGCGACCGGATCGAGACGGCCTATGACCCGTTGGCCCGCAAGCTGGCCCTGCAGGAGCTGTTCGACTTCTCCACGCCGCGCAGTGGCGAGCTCGGCCCGTTCGCGGTGTCCGTAGCCGAGGTGAACCACCCGGTGCCGGCGTACGCGATTCGCGTCAGCGCAGGCGATCGGACGCTCGTGTACTCCGGCGACACCGGCGAGTGCGACGCGCTCGTCTCGCTGGCCCACGAGGCGAACGTGCTGTTGTGCGAGGCCTCGATGGGGCCGGACGACGAGCACATCCCGGACCTGCACATGACGGGCAGGCAGGCCGGCGAGCACGCGGCCAAGGCCGGCGTCGAGCGGCTGATCGTCACGCATGTGCCGCCGTGGCATTCGCGCGACGTGGCGGCGGCCGAGGCGGCGTCGGCGTTCACCGGCGTCGTCGAGGCGGCCCAGCCCGGCGCCGAGTACTGGATCTGAGCCCCGTCGGTTTTGGTCATCCGGCCGGATATATGCGACCGGGTGACCAAAACCGGGGACGGTCAGCCTTCGACGAGGCTCAGCCGCACCGTGCGCTCGGAGTTGTCGACGTTCGTGTCGACCAGGCAGACGGACTGCCAGGTGCCCAGCTGCAGCTGACCGCCCAGCACCGGCACGACGATCGACGGGGCGATGAAGGCGGGCAACACGTGGTCGCGCCCGTGCCCGGGTGAGCCGTGCCGGTGGCGCCAGCGCCGGTCGCGGGGGAGCAGCTCGTCCAGGACGGCCAGCAGGTCGTCTTCGCTGCCCGCGCCCGTCTCGAGGATGGCCACGCCGGCGGTGGCGTGCGGCACGAAGACGTTGAGCAGGCCGTCGCCGGTCACGAACCGGGCGCAGGCGTTGGTGATGTCGTGGATGCGCGGGTGGTCACCTGTCCGGATTCTGATCGTCTCGCTGCGCATGTCTGGGACAGTAGACGGGTGCAGATTGCGATCCTCGGGCCGCTCGAGGTGCGTGACGGCGACGCCGTGGTGGACGTCGCCGGGTCGCGGCTGCGCAGCCTGCTGATCCGCCTGGCCCTGGACGCCGGCCGCCCGGTCAACGCGGCCGCGCTGGTCGACGCCGTCTGGGGCGACCAGCCCCCGGCCGAGGCGGCCAATGCGCTGCAGTCGCTGGTGTCGCGGCTGCGCCGGACGCTGGGCGGGGCCACCACCGTCGGCCAGTCGCCCACCGGCTACCGGCTGGCCATCGAGCCCGACGACGTCGACGCGACCCGGTTCGAGCAGCTGGCCCGGGACGGCGCGACCGCATTGCGTGCGGGTAAGCAGAGCAAGGCGGCCGAGACCCTGACCCAAGCACTGGCGTTGTGGCGCGGCCCGGCACTGGCCGACATTGCCGACGCGCCGTTCGCCCTGGCCACTGTCGCCCGGCTGGACGACCTGCACCTGGCCGCCACCCTGGACCGCGTCGAGGCCGACCTGGCCCTGGGGCGCGCCGTCGACGTCGTCGCCGAGCTGGACGGCCTGTGCGAGCGGCACCCGCTGGACGAGCGGCTGTCCGGGCTGCGCATGTCGGCGCTGGCCGCCGCCGGTCGGCAGGCCGACGCGCTGGCCGAGTACGACCGGATCCGCAGCCGGCTGGCCGACGAGCTGGGCATCGACCCGTCGGCCGAGCTGCAGGCCGTCCACGTCGCGGTGCTGCGGGGCGAGACGACGGCCCGCCCGGCCCACCCGGGCCGGGGCGCGCGCACCAACCTGCGGGCCCAGCTGACCAGCTTCGTGGGCCGCGACGAGGAGGTCGCCCGCATCGGCAAGCTGCTGGACGAGAGCCGCCTGGTCACGCTGGTCGGCCCGGGCGGCGCCGGCAAGACCCGGCTGGCCATCGAGGCCGGGGCCACCCTGGTCGACGACGTGCCGGACGGCATCTGGTTCGTCGAGCTCGCCTCGGTCACCGACGCCGCCGATGTACCGCAGACGGTGCTCGGCTCCCTCGGCCTGCGCGAGTCGCTGGTGATCGAGAACCCGACCAAGCTGAGCGCCCGCGACGCCATCGGCCGGCTGCTCGAGGCGTTGATGGACAAGCGGGTCGTCGTCGTGCTCGACAACTGCGAGCACCTGATCGAGGCCACCGCCCGGCTGGCCGATCACCTGCTGGCCCAGTGCCCTCAGCTGCGCATCATCACGACCAGCCGCGAACCGCTCGGCATCTTCGGCGAGTCGCTGATCGTCGTCCCGCCGCTCGGCCAGCCGGCGGCCAACGCCACGCCCGGCGATGCGTACGCGTTCCCGTCCGTGCGCCTGTTCGCCGACCGGGCCGTCGCCGTGCGTCCCGAGTTCGCGGTCGACCAGGCCAACGTGGCCGACGTAATCGAGATTGTGCGCCGCCTGGACGGCCTGCCGCTGGCCATCGAGCTGGCCGCCGCGCGCACCCGCGCGCTGCCCGTGGACGAGATCGCGACCCGGCTGTCCGACCGCTTCCGGCTGCTCACCGGCGGCAGCCGCACCGCGCTGCCCCGGCACCGCACGCTGCGCGCCGTCGTGGCCTGGAGCTGGGAACTGCTCAGCGACGCCGAGCGGCTGCTGGTCGAGCGGCTGGCCGTGTTCCCGGCCGGAGCGACCCCGGAGAGTGCCGAGGCGGTGTGCGCCGACAACGAGGTGCCCGCGAGCGACGTCCTGGATCTGCTGGCCTCGCTGGTGGACAAATCGCTGCTGCAGGAGTCCTCCGATTCACCAGCACGCTTTCGCATGCTCGAGACGATCCGCGAGTACGGCCAGGAGCGGCTGGCCGACCGGGGCGAGCTGACCGCCGTCCGCGACGCCCACTCCCGCTACTTCGCCGAGTTCGTCGCGGAAGCCGACCCGCACCTGCGCCGGCCCGAGCAATTGCAGTGGATCGCCCGCCTGGACGCCGAGCGGGACAACGTCCTGGCCGCGATGCGTCACTTCGGCGATCAGGGCGACGCGCAGCGCACGCTCGAGATGGCCGTGCTGATGGGGTGGTACTGGGAGCTGATCGGCAGCCACGCCGAGGCGCTGACCTGGGTCAACTTCGCCCTGAGCGTGCCGGGCGAGGCCGACGCCGACGTCCGGGTGCTGGCCGAGGCGCTGCAGGTGATGAGCTCGGCCAACGTGCCCACGCTGGTGCCGCCCGACGAGATGGCCACCGGTACGGACCGCGTGGCCGATCTGGCCCGCCGGGTCGACGAGATCGACGTGTCGCGTTTCCCGATGCTGCATCTGATGCGCATCTTCCTGGCGATCTTCGCCTTCGACATGGACGGCGTCGACGAGCGCATCGAGGAGGGCCTGTCCAGCACCGACCCCTGGGTGAAGGCCGCGGTGCGCTCCTTCAAGGCGGCGATGGCCGAGAACAACGGCCACGTCGAGGCGATGCGGGTCGAGGCCGAGGCGGCGGTCGAGGAGTTCCGGTCGCTCGGCGAACGGTGGGGGTTGGCCAACAGCCTGCAGACGCTGGCCATGTCCAAGACGATGGACGGCGATCTCGCCGGCGCGATCGAGCTGTTCGGCGAGGCGCTCGCTCTGGTGTCCGAGATGGGCGCCCGCGAGGACCAGGCCCTGCTGCGGGTGCGGCTGGCCGATCTGTGGATGCGGCGGGGCAACTTCGAGGCGGCGCGCGTGCACGTCCTGGCTGCCAAGGAGATGAGCGAGCGGGCCGGCTCGGTCATGGAGTCGATCTTCGCCGGATCGGTGCTGGCCGAGTGTGCCCGGTTCGCCGGCGACACCGTCGAGGCCCGGCGGCTGATCGACGAGGCGATCCACCGCCTGGACCAGATCCCGGGCGGTCACCCGATCCACGGGCACGGCCGGGCGCTGATGCTCGCCGTGGCGGCCAAGCAGGATGTGATCGACGATCAGCTCGACGTCGCCCGGCAGCGGCTGGGCGTGGCCTACGCGGCGGCCATCGGGACCAAGGACATGCCGATCGTTGCGGTCGTCGGGCTGGCCGTGGCCGACCTGGCCCGGACGCTCGGCCGCGCCGACGACGCCGTCGAGATGATGGGCGCGTCCGCCCGGCTGCGCGGCGCCGACGACCCGACTCAGCTCGACATCAAGCGGCTGACCGCCGCGCTGCGGACGACCCTCGGCGACGAACGGTTCAACAGCGACTACGCCCGCGGCCGGGGCCTGGACCAGCCGGCGGCCATCGCCCGGCTCGATCCCGCGACGCTCTGACGCGCGCAACTCCCGGCCGCCTGATGCGGCCGGGAGTTGCCCGATGCGGTGACTGCTTACGCGCGGCGGCGGTAGGCCCGCAGGGCCAGCGGGACGAACACCACCAGCAGGATGCCCATCCACAGCAGCGTCCAGCCGACGTGCGAGGCGGTCGGACCGCCGACGGTCAGCCCGCGGACGGCGCCGGCCAGCTGGCTCATCGGGTTGACGTGCACGAACGCCTGCAGCCAGCCGGGCATCGTCCCCGGGTCGACGTAGACGTTGCTGCCGAACGCCAGCGGGAAGATCAGCAGGAACATGATCCCCTGCACCGAACCGGACGTGCGGGCCACCATGCCGACGAACACGGAGATCCAGCAGAACGACAGGGCGAACCCGATCGACAGGGCGACGGCCGCGACGGCCGCCCCGGGGTTGGTCTCGATCCGGAAGCCCATCACGTACCCGAACCCGATGTAGATCACGCACAGGATCAGGTACCGGAAGAAGTCGGCCAGCACGGCCCCGACCAGCGGTGCCGACCGGGCGATCGGCAGTGATCGGAACCGGTCGAACACCCCCTTCTCGATGTCCGAGTTGAGGTTCTGGCCGAGGGCGACGCTGCCCATCGCGATGCCCTGGGCGAGCAGGCCGGGCAGCAGGAACTGCAGGTAGTCGTGCCGTGACCCGCCGCCCAGTGCGCCGCCGAACACGTACACGAACAGCAGCAGGAAGATGATCGGCTGGATCGTCACGTCGATCAGCTGCTCGGGCGTGCGCAAGGTCTTGATCAGGTTGCGCTTGGCCAGGGCGACGGCGTGCCGCACGGTGCGAGTGACATTGTTCGGGGCCGCCGCCGGAGCGGCCGCGGTCGGCGTCGGGGACGGCGCGGTGAGAGTGGCGGTCATGCCGCAACCTCCTCGGGGTCGGTGTGCCGGCCGGTGAGGGTGAAGAAGACCTCGTCCAGGCTCGGCAGGTGCAGGGACAGTTCGGTGACCGATATGCCGGCCGCGGACAGGCGCGACACGGCGGCGGCCAGGGCCTCGTCGCCCTTGACCGGGACGCTCAGCACGCCCCGTCCGGGCGACTCGGGCGCGGCCTCGGCGATCGCGTCCAGAATGGTGCGGACCTCGTCGAGCCGATCCGGATCGGACGGGCGCACCTCCAGGCGCTGCCCGCCGACGATCCGCTTCAGGCCGTCCGGGGTGTCGTGGGCGATGACCTGGCCGTGGTCGATCACGGTGATCTCGTCGGCCAGGGCGTCCGCCTCCTCGAGGTACTGCGTGGTGAGCAGCACCGTCGAGCCCTCCGTGACGAGGCTGCGCACGACGTCCCACATGTCCTCGCGCTTGGCCGGGTCCAGGCCGGTGGTCGGCTCGTCCAGGAAGATGACGGCCGGCCGGCCGACCAGCGATGCGGCCAGGTCCAGGCGCCGACGCATGCCGCCGGAGTAGGTCTTGGCCGGACGGGCGGCGGCCTCGGTCAGGTCGAACCACTCGAGCAACTCCCGGGCCCGGGCCTTGGCCTGGGGAGTGGGCAGGTTGAGCAGCTGACCGATCAGGACCAGGTTCTGGGTGCCGGTCAGGTCCTCGTCCACGGACGCGTACTGGCCGGTGAGCCCGACGTTCTGGCGCACCTTCTGGGCGTCGCGCACGACGTCGAAGCCGGCGACCCGGGCGGTACCCGCGTCGGCCCGCAGCAGCGTCGCGAGGATGCGGACCGCGGTGGTCTTGCCGGCGCCGTTCGGACCCAGGACACCGAGCACGGTGCCCTCCCGGGTGGCGAGGTCGATGCCGGCGAGGGCTTGCGTGTCTCCGAAGCGCTTTGTGAGCCCTTCGGCTTCGATGGCGTATGTCATGGCCAGGATGTTCCGGGGCCGGGCTGGCAGCGGCCGCACACCCGGCTGACACGCGCTGACACGGGCTGGCACGGGCTGGCACGGGCTGGCACGGGCTGGCACGGGCTGGCACGTCGCTGGCACCGCGCTGACATCCGGTTTTGGTCACCCGGTCTCATATAACCGGCCCGGTGACCAAAACCGGGGGCGTCCGGGTGGGCGGATACGCTGCCAGGCATGTCACGTCCCGATGGCCGCGCGCCCGACCAGCTCCGCCCCGTCACGATCACCCGCGACTGGCAGAAGTACGCCGAGGGCTCGGCCCTGATCGAGTTCGGGGAGACAAAGGTGCTGTGCGCCGCCTCGGTGGTCACCGGCGTGCCGCGCTGGCGCAAGGGCAGCGGCCTGGGCTGGGTCACCGCCGAGTACGCGATGCTGCCCCGGGCCACGCTCACCCGCAACGACCGCGAGTCGGTCAAGGGCCGCATCGGCGGGCGCACGCACGAGATCTCCCGGCTGATCGGCCGCTCGCTGCGGGCGGCCATCGACCTGTCAGCACTGGGCGAGAACTCCATCTCGATCGACTGCGACGTCCTGCAGGCGGACGGCGGCACCCGTACGGCGGCGATCACCGGGGCGTACGTGGCCCTGGTCGACGCCGTCCGGTGGCTGAAGGCCCAGGGCGCGCTGGCCCGACCCGACCCGATCGTCAACTCGCTGTCCGCCGTGTCGGTGGGCGTCATCGACGGCGAGCCCCGGCTGGACCTCATGTACAACGAGGACGTCAAGGCCGAGACGGACATGAACGTCGTCGTCACGGGTTCGGGGGAGTTCGTCGAGGTGCAGGGCACCGCCGAGGGCGCCCCGTTCCGGCGCGACGAGCTCGACGCCCTGCTCGACCTGGCCGTCGCCGGCTGCGCCCAGCTGGCCAAGCTGCAGACCGAGGCGCTGGGCTGACCGCGTGAAGCTGCTCCTCGCCACCCGCAACGCAAAGAAGCTGGACGAGCTGCGTCGCATCCTCGCGCCGTTGGTCGAGGTCGACGTGATCGGCCTGGACGACGTCCCGCCCTACGACGAGGTGCCCGAGACCGGCGATACCTTCGCCGACAACGCCCTGCTCAAGGCCCGCGAGGCGGCCGCGCACACCGGGCTGATCAGCGTGGCCGACGACTCCGGCATCGCGATCGACGCCCTCAACGGCATGCCCGGCGTGCTGTCGGCCCGCTGGGCGGGTACCCGCAAGGACGACGCGGCCAATCTGCAGCTCGTGCTCGAGCAGTTGGCCGACGTGCCCGACGACCGGCGCGGCGGGGCGTTCGTGTGCGCGGCCGCGCTCGTCACGCCGGACGGCGCGGAGACCGTCGTCGAGGGTCGTATGCCGGGCCACGTCATCCGCGAGCCGCGGGGCAGCAACGGTTTCGGCTACGACCCGATCTTCGTCGCCGACGGCCACGACCTGACGAACGGCGAGCTGCCGCCGGCCGAGAAGGACGGGATCAGCCACCGGGGCAAGGCGTTGCGGGCGCTAGTTCCCCACATCGCCACCGCGTTCGGCCTCGGCTGACCGGCGGGCGCGGGCCCGGCGCTTGCCCTCGTGCATCGCCTGCACGCGTGCGATCGGTATCTCGCGGCCCTCGGCGATCAGCTCGGCCGGCAGCTCCTGCGGCTGCGGCATCAGCTCGTGCCACGGGTCGGCGTCGCCGAGCCGGTCCAGCGCGGTGTGCACGGTGAAATCGCGCGGGGTCACGCCGTCCAGCTCGTCCCAGGCCAACGGGAACGACACCGGAACGCCCGGCCGCAGCCGCGGGCTGTAGGCGGCCACCACGGTGGCCCCGCCGGCGCGCGTCGAGTCGAGGAACACCTTGCCGGCCCGCTCCTCGCGGACGAACGCCGTGGTGGCCAGCTCCGGGTCGAGGCGCTCGGCCCGGGCGGCCAGGGCGCGGGTCGCCGCCGCGACCTCCTCCGTCGTCGCCGGCCCGAGCGGCACGAACACGTGCACGCCCTTGGCGCCGCTCGTCTTGACCGCGCCGCTTAGGTCCAGTTCGGCGAGCGCCGCCCGCACGAGATGCGCGGCGTTGACGGCGAGATGGAAGGCGTCGCCCTCCGGCGGGTCGATGTCGAGTACCAGGTAGCTCGGATGCTCGCGCTCGTCCACCGTGTACAGCGTGGGGTGGTATTCGACGGCGCGCTGGTTGGCGAACCACAGCAGCGTCCGCCGGTCGTTGCACAGGGCGTAGGACACGGTGCGCTTGGACGCCTCCGCCCACACCGGCACCGTCTGCACCCAGTCCGGCGTGTACTTGGGCAGGTTCTTCTGCATGAACGGGGCCTGTCCGCGCAGCACGCGGATCACCGACAGCGGCCGATCCCGCAACTCGGGCAGGATCCGCTCGTTCATCGCGTCCAGGTAGTCGACGAGATCCCGCTTGGTGGCCGCCGCCTCGTCGAACAGCGGCTGATCGAGGTTGGTCAGCTTGACGTCCGCGCGTACCTCGTCGGCACTCATAGGCATTACGGTAAGGCGTGCTGAGTGATCACGACGAAGCGTTCTCCTATGCCGATTCGTTGTTCGTGGGCGAGCGGGTGCGCCTGCGGGCCACGCTCGACACCGACCGGCCGGCCCTGGCCGCGGCCCTGATGGATCCGGCGATCCGCATCACCCAGTCGCGGACGGCGGCGCCGATGTCGGAGACAGCCGCGCGCGAGATGATCGCCGAGTGGTCGGCGAACAAGGGCGTCGACGTCGGGTTCTCGATCGAGACGCTCGGCGAGAGCCCGGAACTCGTCGGCCACACCGGGCTGTTCGGAATCGACGCCAAGGACCGAAGCGGCACGGTCGGCATCATGTTGCTGCGCGCCCACCTGGGCCGGGGCTACGGCACCGACGCCCTGCGGCTGCTGGTCGGCTACGGCTTCCGGGAGCTCGGCCTGCATCGCATCGACCTGGACGTCTACGGCTACAACGTCCGCGCCATCGCCTCGTACCGCAAGGTCGGCTTCGTCGAGGAAGGCCGCCAGCGCGAGGCCATCCGTCACGACGGCCAGTGGCACGACAACGTGCTAATGGCGATTCTCGAGCACGAATGGCGCGCGCAGCGCTAGAGCGTTATCCAGCCCGTCTGTACAACGACGCCCTCGGCCGTCCGGCAGTGCACGCGAAACGTCCCTTCCGGCGGAGGCACGGTGAAGTAGCCGACGTCGTTGACCGGCGCGGTGGTCGACGTCCCGTCGGCCAGCCGCACCTCCACCTCGCCGGCCTGCGGTGGAACGAGCTGCCCGTGCAGGGCGTCGCCGACTATCTCCAGCTCGATGGCCAGGTCGGTGGCGTCGAAGGTCAGGTACCGGGCGGCGGCCGATTCGGCCCGGGTGGCCGCACCGGCGAGTTCGTCACGGGCCGAGTCGTAGGTCAGCGCGGCCAGCTCGGCGTCGATGTCCCGCCAGGTGAAGCTGGCCTTCGCCGTCTCGACGAAACGGGCCGGCATGCTCTCCTCGCCGTCGAGCGCGACCCTGAGCGCGCTCAGCAGCTGATCGTCATCGTCCAACCACGCGCTGGTCACGACCGGCCCCCCTCTCGCCCGTGATCGCCGGTCCGTCGATCAACGCGAGCACGACCGGATTGCCCCGCAGCTGCTGCAGACAGCGGGCCCGCGAAGGCCCGATGCTGCCCACCGGGATGCTCAGGTCGGCGCTGATCTTGGCGTACGGATCGGGCGGGTCGCGCATCAGCATCGTGAGCAGCTGCCGGCAGCGCTCGTTGAGCTGGGCGAACGCGGTCCGCAGCGCCGAATCGCGCTCGTGATCGATCAGCCAGCGGTCGACCCGCGTGGTCTCCTCGTCGGCCGGCACGTCGATGTCCGGCTGGCCCAGCTGCTTCTCGTTCTGCCAGGTGATGCGTTGGACGCGCAGGCACTCGCGCCGGGTCGTCGTGGCCAGCCACCCGGGTAGGGCGGCCGGCTCGCGCAGCGACGGCAGGTACTCGACCAGGCGCAGCCAGACGTTCTGCCCCACGTCGTGCGCATCCATGTCGGAGAGCCGGAATCGCCGGCAGATCGACCAGACCAGCGGCGCGAAGCGGTCGACTATCTCGTTCCAGGCGGCCTGGTCCCCGTCGGAGGCACGCCCGACCAGCGCGATGACGATCGGATCGTCGCGCATCGGACATCTCCTTCGGCGTGTCGACCAACGTGTCCCGCAAATCGTATGCCCAGTGCTGGCACACGATCGGGAGTGTGGTGCTCGACATGCGCGACAGCCCTCCATAGCCGGTTGCCGAAACGGGTTCGGTCTGATGGAGAGCGGTGGAGCCGTTCTGATACGTAGAAGGTGCCAATTGGGTGCGGGCGGTAACCCGAGCTAAGCACCGAGCCCAAGGAAGCTGGCCGCGGTGGCCCGCTCGATGTCGCTGCCCAGCGCTTGCTCGCGGCTGGCCAACATCGCCTCGGCAATGCCGGCCCCGGCTTCGAGGGACGTGTGCAGGTTCTCCATTACCGGGACGGTTGCGGCGTCGTCCACCACCGTGATGCTGGCGACCACGCCGGCGCTGCCCAGGCCGAGGACGGTTGTCGCCAGTCCGAGCAGTTCGTCCGTTCCCACGGTCGCGGCCCCGCCCGAGTCACAGGCGGACAGCACGAGCCGGTGCGGCGCCCGCCGCAGCCGCTCGAAGTCGTAGACGGTCAGCGGCCCGTCGGCCAGACGCAGCTCCGAGAACATCGGGTTGTCGGTACGGAGCTTGCCGTGGGCCGCGATGTGGACCAGCGAGGCGCCGTCGATCGATTCGATCACCCGCTCGGTCTGGGCCTGATCGCCGTCGAGCATCGTGGCGTCAGGGCGGCGCGCGGCCACGGCCCGGATCTCCGCGCCTTCGCTGGTGAGGCCGGGCCCGGCCACGAGCACGATCCGTTCCTCGGCCGGCCGCGCGATCCGCTGCGCCCGCAGCCACATGCCCGCCGACGGGGCAACGCTGAACGGACGGCGGAGGAGTGACGGGGCCAGCCCCCAGGGGCTCGCATGCATCCGGCTGGGCGGCACGAGAACCACGGGCGCGTCGGCCAGCTGCCGAACGACGTCGCCCAGCACCGCGCGCTCGAATCGTGCCCCCACATCGGCGAGGTCGACCTTCGCGCCACGCCCGACGCGACGCAGCTGGAACTGCGCGTACCCGATCAGCTGCAGCGCATCGTGCAGTGGCCCGATCTCGTGCCGTTCCACCGTGCCCTTGTGCACGACCACCAGGTACAGCGAGCCGTCGACATCGACGAGCTCCAGCAGGGCGGCCTCGCCGACCGTGTCGATCAGTTCGTCGACATCCAGTTGACGGGTCGCGTCGGCGCCGCCCGCCTTCCGGTGATGCTGCTCGGCCCGGATCGCCGTCTCGTGCCGATGGCGTTCGCGTTCTAGCCAGGTGGTGGGCAGTCCGGCGGCCCGGGCCTCGTCCAGCCGGCTGGCCACGACGCGCAGAGCCGCGAGCTTGCCGGCCAGCGCCGGGTCGCGCTGTCCGCGCACCGACGGCGCAAGCAGCGTCGTTGCGCGGGTGCGTTCGGTCCACTCGAGCAAGGTCCGGTCGTCAGCTCGAAGCGCTTCGCGCAGGGCGAGATCGCTCAGCGCACGGGTGTGCTCCGTGGCCAGCGCCCGCAGCTCGGTGCTGCCGAGCGTCATCCGGTGCTCGTCCAGCGCGTCCAGTCCACGCCCGCACGCGGCGAGAACCCGACCGGGGCGTCCGCCGTCGGCGTCGTAGGCCAGGGCATGTGCCAGCCAGCCGACGGAC
>DATBER010000174.1:0-33878 GCA_036558905.1 Jatrophihabitantaceae bacterium
ACCTACACCTGGGTCAGCGGCGCTGAGAGCATCAGCTACTGGGAGGTCGCCGGCACCGACCCCGACCTGCTGTGGTCACTGCAGGAAACCCCCGGACACCGCAACGTCTTCGCCGTCAAACAAGCGACCTACGGCCCCTGAGCGAACCCGCCGCACCACCCGGAGCCGGTGACGGTCGGCGTTTCGCGCCGCGGCCGGCTCAGCTGGCGCGTTCCTGCTGGGCCGCGTGCGTCCAGATGCCGGGGCGTACCTGGTGGGCCAGGCCTTGGCGCTCGAGGCGACGCAGGACCTGCGACGCCGTGGCCAGCGGCAGGTCGAGCTCCGCCGCGAGCACGCCGGTGTGAATGCGGTCGCGCTGGTCGAGCGCGGCCAGCACCGCGCTACGGGCAGGGTCGCGTTCCGGCGCCGGGGGAGCGGTGTCGTCGGCGGCAGTGGGGACGCTGAACAGGGCCGGGTCGTCGAACTGGTCGTTGCCGCTGGCGCGACGATCGCGCCAGGTCGCGTACGGCCGGCCGGCGTCCTGCACAGCAGTCGGCTCCAGCCGGGCGACCGCGGCCGGGGTGGTGGCCCAGTAGTAGGGATCTCGGACGTAGTGGGCGCGCAGCGGGGACAAGCGTCCGCCGGCTGCGGCCACGTAGCCCAGACCGGCGGTCGAGCGACCGTCGGGCCACGCCTCGGGCAGGTTGGCCGGGTTCACCGGCAGATCCTGTGGCAGGCCCATCTGCTTGGACAGCTTGTCCGACGTTCGGAACATGACGATGTTGGTCGACGACAGCATGGACCGGATCGTCAGGTCGCCGCCGAGCTCGGCGAGCGAGGGCACCTGGGCGATGACGGTCACCGATACGCCGAGCTTGCGACCCTTCTTGCCGATCAGCGCGACGATGCGACGGCATTCCGGATCGGCGAGGACGTCCGGCGACTCGTCGATGATCACGTTCAGCTGTGGCTCGTCCGGCGTCGGGTCGAAGTGGCCTCGCCCCTTGCGGGCCCGGCCCAGCTCGTCGGTCCAGGTCTGGCGGGCCCGACGGCTCTTGCGGCCGTTCATGATCCGCTCGGCGGACTGCAACATCCGGCGGATCTCGGGAATGGTGCCGGCGAACCAGTCGGCGGCGTCCTGCCAGTCCGGCACCGACTCGCCCTGCTCCGGGTCGGCCAACCACAACACGGCCAGCCCCGAGTGGCGGATCTCGGTGCACAGCAGGTTCACCAGGCCCGACTTGCCACTGCCCGTCGTGCCCGCGATCAGGCCGTGGCACACGCCCGAGCCGGGAACCCACAGGCGCCACCACGCAGTCGTGCCGTCGGCGTGGGTGCCGATCGGGAGCCGCCCGCTCGACCGATCGAGTCGGGGCCGGGCGAAGGGCTGGATGTCGCGGAGCGGGTTGTGGGTCAGCACCAGCAGCCGGGCCCGGTTCTGCTCGGCGCTCAGTGCCGGTTCGACGACGATCGAGTCGGCCGACACGCTGTAGGCCGACGCGATCCGGTCCGTGGCGGCGAGCGCCTGCGCAGTGGTCAGCTGGCCCGGCGGCAGCGCGATCGATGCCGACCAGCCGGCCGCCTCCGCGGTGATGCCGAGTAGCTGCGACGCGGGCAGGGCACCGCCGACGCTGCCCACCCGCTCGTCCCAGATGGCCGAGCGATCGTCGTAGTCAGTCCGGACCGGTGTGCGCTCGACAGCGGCCGGCGGCTCCGGCCGGTCCGGCTGATGAAGTGACCACCACAGCTCGGCGACCGCGAACGCACCGACGGCCAGCACCGCGACCAACGGTGGACGGGTGCCGATCACCGCCGCGGCGTACAGCAGCAGCACCGCGCAGACCGGCCCCACCAGCCAGCTCGCGAGGTTGCAGAAGCGGTCGCGCATCGGTGCCTCGCTCTCGTGGTGGCTTACCCGGACGACGATCAGGCGGCCGTCACGCTTGGTAGAAAGCCTTCTGGGCCGGATGCGGGGTGGCGGCGTGCGCCTCGGCCATCAGGCCGTGCCGGCGCTGCACGCCGTGCAGTGCCGCCTGAGCCTGGGCCAGCCGCGCCTCCGTCGCAGCCGCGCGCTGCTCCGAGGCCGAGCGTCGCTGCTCGCTGCTGTCGGCCAACGCGCCGATTTCGCCCAACGTCTCGGGGTCGAGGTCGAGCTCGCTCAGTGAAGCCACCATCGCCTCGACGCGGCTGGCGTCCTCGACCGCGCGCTGCTGCTCGGCCAGGGCGTCCTCGAGATCGGCCGCGGCTTCGGTGATGATGCCTTCCAATTCCGCGACGAGCTGCTGCATGGTCAGCACCTCACCGCCGGTGACCGTGCTAATGGCCATCTCGCTCCCCATGAATCATGAAGGGCGGGCGCACCCTAGTCCGCCAAATCAAATCAACTGGGTGCACTCGTGGCAATGGGTTGATTACCGTAGGTTGCCACCCGTAAGCTGGATTCTTTGGTGCGATCCGCCGGACTTTTTCCGGACGTCCCGGCGCTCAGAGCGAATCCCGAGCCGGCGTCGGCGTCCGCTTCTGGCGGTTGCCGGGGCCGAACCTATCAGGGGCTGTTCGCCTCTACAGCTGCCCCTTCGTTACGGTGCTTGACTTGGCCGCACGACGCTTCCGACGGATGAGAGGTGTGGTCCGGTGGCGAAGATGCCGGGCGAGAACGAGTTTCCCAACCCGACCCTGATCGACACATCACTCGGCCGGCCGCCGGCCGATCCGCACCTTCCGCCCCCGAGCACCGTTCCACCTGGGACGGTTCCCCCCGGGACGGGCCGGCCGGACGAGCCGCCGAAGCCTCGCCGACGGCGCCGCAAGGGCCGGATCATCGCCATCGTGGCCGGCTCGCTGGTGCTGATGATCGTGCTGTTGCTGGTCAGTTTGTGGTTCTACGCGGACAACTCCCTGCACCGGGTCGACGCGCTCGAGAACTACGCCGGCCGGCCCGCCGGGGGCGCGGGAACGAACTGGCTGATCGTCGGCTCGGACTCCCGGCAGGGGCTCAGCGCCGCCGACGCGAACCGGCTGCACACCGGCAGTGAGGCCGATGCCAGCGGTAGTCGCACCGACACGATCATGCTGCTGCACCTGCCCCATAACAGCACCAAGCCGACCATGGTCAGCCTGCTCCGCGACTCGTCCGTCGAGATTCCCGGGCACGGTCGCGACAAGATCAACGCGGCTTTCTCGTACGGCGGCCCCAAGCTCCTGGTCCGTACTGTCGAACAGAACACCGGGCTGCGCATCGACCACTACGCCGAGATCGGCCTGGGCGGGTTCGCCAGCGTCGTCGGTGACGTCGGCGGCGTGCGGATGTGCCTGGACCAGGCCGTGCACGACGACTACGCCGGCGTCAACCTGCGCGCCGGCTGCCAGACGCTGAACGGACCCGACGCCCTCGGCTACGTGCGCAGCCGGCACGCATTCGCAACCAGCGACTACGCCCGCACCGAGCACCAGCGCCAGTTCGTCGGCGCCCTGGCCAGCAAGATCATGAGTCCCGGTGTACTGCTGAACCCGTTCCGATCGATTCCGGCGATCCTCGACCTGCCGGGAGCGCTGACCGTCGATCACGGCTCCGGCCTCTGGGACCTGATCACCCTGGCCCGGCACGTTCACAACTTCTCCAAGGTCGTCAGCACCGCCGTGCCGATCAGCGGGTCCGACGGCAGCGACCTGCTCTGGGATCCGGACAAGTCGCAGCAGCTCTTCCACGACCTCAACCACGACCAGACCATCCCGGCTGATCTGATCACCACGCACTGAGCCGGAAGCTGCGCGCAGGCCGGCGTCGGTTTCTGAGCAGCAGCGCCGCGGCCCCAAAAGATCCTGAAACCGCCCAACGGCGGACGTTGAGAGTTTCTTGCGTACTGACCGTTCGGCCCATCCGGCACGAGGGCGCCCAGCCTCACCGCAGCGCCGGGCGCCTTCGCGTTGGGTTGGCTGATCATTTCGGGGTCGCCGACCGCGCGGCTAACTGGTCAGGAACCGTAGCGCCGGTCGTCGCCGAACGTCTCGAAGAAGAACGATGACTCCGGATCGACCCCGCGTCCGGCGAGCTGTGCGTACTCGGCTCGTAACGTGTCGAGCTCCTGCCGGAGCCGACGGACCCGTCCAGCACCCATTCGCATCAGGGCAAAGCCGATCAGGGCGATGAGTGCGATCACGGCGCCGGCTGCCATGATCGAATACGGTTGAAGCGCCACGGTGTGGTTGAACGCGTGCACCGAGATGGCGCTCTGGCTGCGGTTCTGTACAACGAGGGCGGTGGCGGTTGCGATCGCAACAATCACGCGGTCAGCGCGTCCATCGGACTGAACGATGGCTCGGCGCGTCCGAAAGTGCCGGATCGGGCGGCTTATCGTCCACTTGCCGCAGCGGTCCGCATCAGGGACGGTCGCCGGGAAGCTCGCACACGTAGATCGAGGTCCCGGGAAAGATCGCGCCGAGAAGCGGCGACCACTGGCCCCATTCGTCGGTCAGGCCGGCCGGCCACTCCGGCTCCACAACGTCGACGAGCCGGAATCCGGCTGCGACGATCTCGCGCACCCGGTCGCCGAACGTGCGATGGTGCTCGACGTAGGTCGGCGCCCCGAGGTCGTCGAACTCGACGTATGGGGTTCGGTCCCAGTAGGGCATCCGCGCGGTGAGACCGTCCGGACCGGGGTCGTACGGGAAGCACCAGCGCATCGGGTGCGTGGTCGAGAACACCCAACGACCACCGGGACGCAAGACCCGCGCCACCTCACACATGACCCGCGCCGAATCGGCCACGAAGGGCACCGCGCCGAAGGCCGTGAAGGCGATGTCGAAGGACTGGTCGGCGAACGGCAGATACTCCGCGTCGGCCTGCACCAGCGGCACGTCGATCTTGGTCCGCACCGCGGCGGCCCGGCCCTGGGCCAGCATCGCGGACGACAGATCCGTCGCCACCGGGCGCGCGCCCCGCCCGACCAGCCAGCGCGAGCACATGGCCGATCCGCAACCCACCTCGAGCACCCGGCAACTGCGCACATCCCCGAGCAGGCCCGCGTCGTCTTCGCGCAGACGCTCTGGACACCACACGAAGTCAGCCTCGCCCAGGAAGGCCCCGTACTCGGCGTGGTAATCGCCGGCCAGCGCATCCCACCACCGACGGTTGGCCCGCAGCGTCTCGCTCACGCTCACCGACCGACGGGCCGCGCCGACGGGATGGGGGCGATCCTCCTCGGTCACCATGCAAATGACCTCTCCGTGTTGACGACGGTAGGTTCGCCGATTCAGCTGCGATAGTCCAACTCCATCGCCGGCCGTTGCGGGGTGTCCCGGCAGCGGGACGGCCCGCCGGATGTCCGGCGGGCCGTTTCGTTGTGCTGCGGTTCAGTTGTCCGAGTCCGCGCCCGGCAGGTAGGCACCCGGAACCTGCGTTGGAGCGTAGATCGTCGCGTCGCCCGGATAGGGCACGCTCCATTCGTGGGTCTGGTACCACGTGTACCGGTTCATCTGCTCCGGGTTGGCGTAGTCGGGGACCGCGCCGTTGCCGGTGGTGTGCTGCTGGGCGAGCCACGTCTGCCAGGCAGCGGCGGTGGCCTGTTCGTCGGTGGGCACCGCGGCCTTCTGGGCCTCTGCCTTGTTCAGCGCCGCCGCCGCCGCGCCGGTGCGGCCCAGGGTGTCCAGGCCGCAGGGCGGCGCAGTAGCAACACCCTCCGTCAGCGGCACCTGGTTCGGCACCGCGGTGAAGGGCGTGTAGTCGGGCTTCTTGGTGAACGCGCCGTACATCGGCGTCGCCGCAGCGAGCTTCTCGTTCAGCGGCTGGGCGCCGAGGATCTGCTCGATGGTGCGAACCATGGTGATCTGGGAGTAGTAGGTGCTGTTGACCACGCCGTGCGCGGCCCAGGGGCTGATGACCTGCACCGGGGCGCGGTGACCGTCGACGTGATCGGCGCCGTCCTGGCTGTCGTCCTCGACCACGAAGATCGCGGAGTCCTTCCAGTATTTGCTGTGCGAGATCGTGTCGACGATCTGGCCCACGGCGAGATCGCCGTCGGCCACCTGGGCCTCCGGGTCGGCCGTACCGCCGGTGTGGTCGCTGGACAGCCACAGCATGTTCAGGCTGGCCGGACCGTTCTTCTCGAAGTCCTGCTTCCAGATCTGGTAGCGGTAGATGTCCGGGATCGAGGTGTCGAACGGCGGAGACTGCGGGTCGGCGATGTCGTTCAGCGACGGGATCACCGAGCCGTAGTTGCCCTTCAGACCAGGGGCGGTCAGCTGGGCCGGGTCGCCGCCGTTCTCGACGCTCTTGGTCGCGCAGTAGTACTGCTGCCAGGTGGAACCGGCCGGCTTGCCCTCGGTGTACTCGAACTCGCCGTAGTTCTTGGCGGTGCCGCCGGCGGACTCGACGGCGGTCCACAGGAAGCCCGAGCGCTGGTGGCCGAGCACGTCCTCCTCGGTGTCGTAGCTGCGCTGGTACTCACCCGCGGACGACTCCGTGTATTCGGGGTTGTCGCCCTGCATCAGCCAGTTGTGGCCCTCAGCGGAGTTCGTGCCGACGTCGTACACGTTGTCGTAGAGACCGAACTGCTGGGCCAGCGCGTGCTGGTTCGGCGTGACCCTCGCTCCGAACTGGGCCAGCCTCGGGTCGCCGTTGCCTTCGCTCATGTCGCCGTACACCTGGTCGTAGGTGCGGTTCTCCTTGACGAGCAGGAAGACGTGCCTGATCGTCGACGGGTCACCGATGCGCGTCGGGACCGGCACGGCCTTGGCCTTGCTGCCCTGGGCGTTCTGCACATCGTTCTTGCCCCAGCCGTTCTGGGCGAAGACCGTGTCGGTGTCCTTGGCGATCGCCTTGTCGCTCGGAAGCGTGAAGCGGGTCAGCGAGGCGGTCGTACCGTGCGTGCCGTGGCCCACCGCAACCACGGTGCCCGGACCCTTGTTGAACGAGAGGTCAGGGCCGCGCGCGTCGATGCCGCGCGTGTTGGTGACGACGATCTCGTTGCCGACCGTCGCCACGGTCGCCGGGTAGTAATCCGTCGGCAGCAGGCCGATGTCGTTCACCGGCTGCTGCGGGTTGCCCAGATACTGGTAGACCGCGACGGCGTTCGCGCGGCCGAGGGTGACCAGCAGGTGGCCGTCGTGGGTCATGGCGATGCTGTTGGGCTCGTACCCGACGTTCGACGACGGCCACGGCCGGGTCTCGATCGTCTGCACGACCTGGTCCTTCGTCGTGTCGATGACCGAGACGGTGTCACTGTTCGTGTTGGCGACGAACAGCGCGTTGTTCTTGACGTACATCGCGGTCGGGTGCAGGCCGACCGCAATGGATCCAACCGCCCCGGGTGCGTTCGCGGTGTCGATGACGCTGACGATTCCGGTCGTCGACGTGCCGAGGTATCCGTCGGCGGGCACCTGGGTGCCGTAGGAACCCATGGTCGTGTCGCCGGTCTGGGCCGGCCGGCCACCCTCGTCGGTCACGTAGAGCTTGCTGCCCACGAAGGCGAGCTCACGAGGCGCGAGGCCGACGTTCCACGTCTGCTTGACCGAACCGGTCGTGGCGTCGAGCGCCACGACGGTGTTCTGCCCGTTGATCGCGGCGTACAGGGTGGACCCGTCGGGCGAGTACCTGGTCTGGCCCACCAGGGCGGAGTGGCCGTTCACCTTCGGGATCGAGACAGCGGTCGGCGTACCGAGGGTGCCGTCGGGGTTGACCGGGAACCGGCTCAGGCCGTTCTGCTCCGGCAGCCAGAGAAACTTGCCGTCCGGCGAGTAGGTCGGACCTTCCTGTCCGACGGTGCCGTCGGAGAGCTTCTGGTTGACGCCGGATGCCGAGCCGACGGTCCAGATGAGCCTGTAGCTCGACAGGTCGAAGATCTGCAGGACCACCGACTTGTCGGTGCTGGTCGCTGCGAGGAACCGCCCGTCCGGGCTGATCGTCGAGCCCATGAACTTGCCGAACTGGGTGAGCAGGCGGTCACCGATCGGCTTGATGATCTGGTCGTCGGAGACCTGGATCCCGTTGCGGTACTGGGTGCCGACCTGGTTGTGGCCGAACACGTCCGTGGTACCGAAGGCCGTTCCCGCGCCGGCGACGAGAACAGCTGCGGTCGCGGCTGCGACTATGCGAAACCGGCGGCCGGACCAGTCCGGGAACCGGAGCCGGACTCCCGAAACTTCTCGGCGTTGTCGCGTGACTTGCATGCCTATCCCTTCGATGTGGGGGCCAGCAGCCCGACCGGGCGGTCGAACTAGCAAAGGGGATTGGGTGCATCACCGCCCGGCTCGGCGCCGTCGACCGACTTGGAGACGCCCGAGCCCGGGTTGCGAGAGGTCTTCCATGGGTCCCTTCTTCGCATCGCCTCAGAGGAACCTAAGGAGGGCAACCTACGCAGACGCTGATATTCCGTTAACGGACGGCAAACGAGAGGCACCTACTTCGTCGGTAGTAGCCGCGTCGCGGCGCCCTGGTCACCCGCGTCCGGGCCCCGTTGAACGGGGCGTGAACTTTGCGGTGTCCGAGCGGCGACTGCGCGTAGCGTGGCCCGCAGCGGGGCCGCCGGTGCCTCAGCTAGGGGGACACAATGACCGAGCCGACGATCGTGCTCGTCCATGGAGCCTGGGCCGACGGGTCGAGTTGGAACGCCGTCACCTCTGACCTGCAGGGCCGCGGGTTCACCGTTCTCGTTCCGCCGAACCTGCTGCGGGGAATGCCGGGTGATGCCGCGTACATCGCGTCGTTCCTCGCCGGCCGCACGAACGGGCCGGTCGTCCTGGTCGGCCATTCCTACGGCGGATTCGTGATCACCAACGCCGCGACCGGAGGCGGTGAGGTGAAGGCCCTGGTCTACGTCGATGCGTTCATTCCGGATGACGGGGAAACCGTCGCCCAGATCATCGGCGGATCCGGGTCCGCACTCGATGTTCCCGACCCGACCGCCGTGCTCGATATCGCCGGCTACCCGGGCGCACCCGCGGGCGACGCCGAAGCGTTCCTCAAGCCCGACACGGTGCACAACTTCTTCGCCCCGGACCTGCCCGAGGCAGATCGCTGGCTGATCGCGGCCAGCCAGCGGCCGCTGACCCTGGGCGCCTACACCACGCCCTCGGCGGTCGCGGCGTGGAGGACGCTGCCCAGCTGGGCTGTCGTGGGCACCGAGGACCGCATCATCCCGCCCGACACCCAGCGCAGGATGGCCGAGCGGGCCGGCGCCACGATCACCGACGTGGCCGGCTCACACGTGTCCATGGTGTCGCACCCCCAGGTGGCGATCGACGCGATCTTGGCGGCCGCTTCCGTCGCCGTCGCGACCTGATCTTCCTCCCGTCCTCGAGGCGACACCCGGGTAGCCGCGGGCAGCTACGTCGGGTGACGTAGGCGCGAAAGTAGATCCTGGTCCGACGCGCTGACCTCACCGGTCAGTGCAGAATCCGCCGGTGCGGAGAATTCGGTCGACTCGCGTAGCGTCGGGTCCGTGATCGTCTCGGTCGAGGCTGATCAGCCTCCGGCGCCGGCGCGGCCAGCGCGCCGCTGGTGGCCGCTGGCGCGCCGCACGCTGCCGGCCGCCGCGGTGGGCGCGGTAGCCGCGGTGCTGTTGGCCGCGGTGTCCGCCCACATCCCGGTCCACTCCGGCGAACGCTCACTCGACGTCCTGGGCTACGCGCTGCTCGTGCTGGCCGGGCTGTCGCTCGGCGGCGGTCGCCGGTGGCCGCGGGCCAGTGCCCTGGTCGTCACCGTCGTGCTCTGCGTGTTCGTCGCCCGCAACTACCCCGACGGTCCGGTCTGGCTGACCGGCCCGGTGGCGCTGGGCGCTTTGAGTTGGCGGACGAACCGGCGCGCCGCGGTGGCCGGCGCGGTGAGCATGCTCGCCGCGCTCACCGTCACCGCGGTCGTGACCGGTCGTCTGGGAATCGTGGTGGCGTCGATCTTCCTCGGCTGGTCCGCGGCCGCGGTGTTCCTCGGCGACGCCCTGCGCAGCCGCCGCCGCTACCTGGCCGGACTCGCCGAGCGCGCTCGCTTCGCCGAGCGCAGCCGCGAGGACGAACTGGCCCGCCGCATCGCCGAGGAACGGCTGCGCATCGCCCGCGACCTGCACGACAGCGTCGCGCACGCGATCGCCACCATCAACGTGCAGGCGGGGGCGGCCGCGCACGTCCTCGCCCGCCGGCCGGAGGCTGCCGGCGCGGCGCTGAGCGCGATCCAGCGGGCGAGCGCCGAGGTGCTGGACGAGCTGGGCAGCATGCTCGCGGTGCTGCGCGACGACACGACCCGGGCCGAGCGCGCGCCGACGCCGGGGCTCGCCGAGGTGACGCGGCTGGTGGAGTCGGTCGAGCCGTCCGGTCTGACGGTCGACCTGCGGACCGAGGGCGCGATCGAGGCGATCACGCCGGCCCTGAGCACGGCCGGTTATCGCGTGGTGCAGGAGTCGCTGACCAATGCGTTGCGGCACAGCCAGGCCCGGCACGTGCAGGTGCGGGTCGACGCCGCCGCGAGCGGTGCGCTGCGTGTCGAGGTCCGCGACCCCGGGCCGGCCCGGCGGGCCGCCGGCGCCGAGCGCACCGGCGACACGGCCGGCACCGGCGTCGGCGTGCGCGGGATGCGAGAGCGGGTGGCCGCCACCGGCGGCCGCTTCACCGCGGAGCCGACGACGGACGGCGGCTTCCTCGTCCGTGCGACCTGGGGTCAGGCCGGATGATCAGGGTGCTGCTCGCCGACGACCAGCCGCTGGTGCGCGCCGGCTTCCGGCTGATCCTCGACGCCGAGGAGGGCATCGCCGTCGTCGGCGAGGCCGACGAGGGTGCTGCGGCCGTCGCGCTCGCCCGACGGGAGCAGCCGGACATCGTCCTCATGGATATCCGGATGCCGGGCGTCGACGGCCTGGAGGCGACTCGGCGGATCGCCGACGACAGCACTCTCGGTGGCGTGAAGGTCCTCATCCTCACCACGTTCGAGTTGGACGAGTACGTCTTCGAGGCGCTGCGGTCCGGCGCGAGCGGGTTTCTCGTCAAGCACACCCAGCCGGCCGAGCTGATCCGGGCGGTCCACGAGATCGCCGCCGGCGAGGCACTGCTCTCCCCGAGCGTCACCCGTCGGCTCATCGCCGAGTTCACCGCCCGCCCGCAGCGCCCCGCGCTGACCCCGCCGAGCATGCAGGTGCTGACCGAGCGGGAGGCCGAGGTCGTCGCGCTCGTGGCCCAGGGCCTGTCCAACGACGAGATCGCCGCCGAGCTGGTGCTCAGCCCGGCCACCGCACGCACGCACGTGAGCCGCGCCATGCTCAAGCTGGGAGCGCGCGACCGCGCACAGCTGGTCGTATTCGCCTACCAGTCCGGCCTGGTACGCCCGCGCGCGTAGCCCGAAGTTACGTTCCCGCGCCGACGACGGGACGCCACGATTCCCCGACGGTGGACACCGGGTCCGAGACGGTCTCGGTCCCGTCGGGAGTGATCATGACGCAGTACCCGCCGGTCGCCGTCGAGGTGGCCGAGCTGAGCAAGTCCTACGGAGCGCACCGGGCCGTCGACCGGGTGTCCTTCCGCGTGCCGGCCGGCGCCGTCACCGGGTTCCTCGGACCGAACGGCGCCGGCAAGTCCACCACGCTGCGGATGCTGGTCGGCCTGACCCCGCCCAGCTCCGGACGGGCCACCGTCTTCGGCCTCCCGTACCGTGCGCTGCCGAACCCGGGGCGCCGCGTCGGCGTCCTGCTCGACGCGTCGGCCCAGCACGGCGGGCGCACCGGCCGGGAGGTACTCGCCCTCGGCGCGTTGCTGATTGGACTGCCGCCGACCCGCGCCGACGAGCTGATCGAACGGGTCGGGCTCACCCGCGAGGAGGCCGGCCGGCGCACCGGCACCTACTCGCTCGGCATGCGGCAGCGACTGGGCCTGGCCCACGCGCTGCTCGGCGATCCGCAGCTGCTGATCCTGGACGAGCCGGCGAACGGGCTGGACCCGGCCGGCATCCACTGGATGCGCGGCGTACTGCGCGACTTCGCCGGTGGCGGCGGCGCGGTGCTGCTGTCGTCCCACCTGCTGCGCGAGGTCGAGATGGTGGCCGACCACCTGGTGATCATCGGCAACGGCCGGGTGCTCGCGAGCGGCAGCAAGACGCAGTTGCTCGCCAGCAGCGGTGACGGCGGTCTGGAGGACCTCTTCCTGCGCCTGACCGCCGGCGACGCCCGGGAGCAGGTGGCCTGATGACGACACTGACCGCAGCCGCTACCCGGGTCGACGTCGATGCCCCGATCCCGTTCGCCCGCCTGGTGCGCACCGAGCTGCGCAAGCTCACCGATACGCGGGCCAGCCGCTGGCTGCTCGCCGCGATCGTCGCCGTCAGCCCGGTCGTCGTCGTGGTGATGCTCCTCGTCGCCAAGCCGACCAACCTCACCTACGACAAGTTCGTCGACTTCACCCAGACGCCGCAGAAGATCCTGCTGCCGGCGCTGGGGATTCTCGCGATGACCAGCGAGTGGAGCCAGCGAACGGGGTTGACCACCTTCACCCTCGTCCCGAACCGGCGGCGGGTTCTGCTCGCCAAGTTCAGCGCCGCCCTCGCGCTCGGACTGGCCGTCATCGCGATCGCGTTCGCCGCCGGAGCGGTCGGCAATCTGCTCGCCCCGCTGCGCCACGGCGCCGGCAGCTGGAATCTCAGCGGGGGCGGGGCGGGCGAGATCGTTCTCATCCTGGTCACCGGCCTCGTGCAGGGAATGGCTTTCGGCATGGCCGTGCTCGTCACCGCCCCGGCCCTCGTCCTGTACTACGTCCTGCCCAACATCTGGAGCGTCGTATTCACTTCGACGGGCGGCCTCCAGGACGTGCGGCCCTGGGTCGACATCAACGAGGCCGAGTCCCCGCTCTACAGCCACGACATCACCGGCGCCGGGTGGCTGCACCTGCTGGTCGCGGTCGCGATCTGGATCCTCGTGCCGCTCACGATCGGCGTCGCGCGGGTGAGCCGCACCGAAGTCAAGTCCAGCTGAAGGGGATTCCCGATGCGCAGCGCCGCGATATGGCTGCTACTGGAGTCCGCCGCGGACGGCGGTGATGCGCTGGGTGTTGAACCCGAGCCAGTGCATCCGGCCGACGTAGCGGGCGTGCTCCACCTTGATGCAGCGGTCCATGACGACGGTGACGTCTCCGTCCTCGGCGACCTGCGCGCCCTCTTCGTTGATCACGCCGAACTGGCACCACAGCGCACCGGCCTTGATCGCCACGGCGTCGCGTGCGATGTCGGGCAGCGCGTCCGGCGCGCGGAAGACGTTCACCACCTCGATCGGTTCGGGAACGTCGAGCAGGCTCGGATAGCTGGTCTGGCCGAGGATCTCGGTCACGCGCGGATTCACCGGGATCACCCGGTAGCCGTGCCGTCTGAGGTAGTAGCCGACGAAGTAGCTGGCCCGCAGCTCGTTGTCGGACAGCCCGACGACTGCGATCGTGTTCGCGGTGTGGAGCACTCGCTGGATGGTCAACGGATCCTGGTAGCGGGCGAGGTCGGTCATGCGGTCGCAGCTTTCTGCCCGGCGGCGGCGGCCGCGACGCACGCGAAGCCCTGTTCGAGGTCCCAGATCAGGTCGTCGACCGATTCGGTGCCGACCGACAGCCGGACGGTGCCCGGTCCGACGCCGGCGGCGGCCAGCTCGTCGTCGCTCAGCTGGCGGTGCGTCGTGCTGGCCGGGTGGATGATCAGGCTCTTCGCGTCGCCGACGTTGGCCAGGTGCGACCAGAGCGTCACGCCGCTGATCAGGCCCTGCCCGCCGGCCCGGCCGCCGGCGCAGTCGAAGGAGAAGACCGCGCCGGCGCCCCGGGGCAGGTACTTCTCGACGAGCGCCCGGTACTTGCTGGCCGGCCGGCCGGGATAGGTCACGTTCGAGGCCAGCTCGTGGGAGTCCAGATACGCCGCAACGGCTCGAGCGTTCTCGACGTGTCGTTCCATCCGCAGTGACAGCGTCTCCAGGCCCTGCAGGAACAGGAACGCGTTGAACGGCGAGAGCGCCGCGCCGAGATCGCGCAGGGTCTCGGCCCGCAGCTTCATCAGGTAGCCGTAGATGCCGAACGTCTCGTGGAACTGCAGCCCGTGGTAGGCCGGCGACGGATCCGCGACCACGGGGAACCGCCCGTTGGACCAGTTGAACGTGCCGGCTTCGACGACTACCCCGCCGATGCTCGTGCCGTGGCCGCCGAGGAACTTGGTCGCCGAGTGGATGACGATGTCGGCGCCCCACTCGATCGGGCGGCACAGGTAGGGCGTCGCGAACGTGTTGTCGACGATCAGCGGCAACTCGTGCTCGTGGGCGATGGACGCGACGGCCTCGATGTCCAGGACGTTTCCGGCCGGGTTGCCGATCGTCTCGCCGAAGAACGCCTTCGTGTTGGGCCGCACCGCCTGTCGCCACGCGTCGACGTCGTCGGGATCGACCCACGTCAGCTCGACGTTCATCTTGCGCAGCATGTGCTTGAGCTGGTTCACCGTGCCGCCGTAGAGGGCCGCGGACGAGACGACGTGATCGCCCGGCTGCAGCAGCGTGAACAGGGCGGCGGCCTGCGCGGCGATGCCGCTGGCGAACGCGACCCCGCCGGCGGCGCCCTCGAGATTGGCCACTCGCTCCTCGAACACCGCGACGGTCGGGTTCATGATGCGCGAGTACGTGTTGCCGTACTCCTGCAGGTTGAAGTACGCCGCTGCCGATTCGGGGTCTTCGAACACGTAGCTGGTCGTCTGGAAGATCGGGACGGCCCGCGCGCCGGTGTTCGGATCGGGTCGCTGCCCGGCGTGTAACTGCCGGGTCTCGAATCCGAACGCATGGGCCTGCTCGACGTGATCGGTCACAACGCCATCTTCCTCGAAGTCAGTCATCCGCCAGAAAGTGGCGAATGATCGGGGTCTGCCGCGCCTCCTCGAGCAGGAAGCAGTCGTGACCGTACGGTGCTTCGATCACGTGCAGTTCCACCGGCTTGCCGAGCGCGCGCAGGGCGTCCTCGATCTCCATCGACCCGGACGGCGGGTACAGCCAGTCGGAGCTGAACGCGATCAGCAGCGTCCGCGCGGACACGTCGTCGAGCGCCCGGATCAGCGAGCCGCCGCCGTGCTGGCGCGCCAGGTCGAAGTATGTCAGCGCGCGCGACGTGTAGAGGTAGGTGTTGGCGTCGAAGCGGCGGACGAACGAATCGGCCTGGTGGCGCAGGTAGCTCTCGACCTCGAACTCCGGCTGGGTGACGGTGTAGCGGATGTCGTCGGCGAACTGCAGTCGCCGGCCGAACTTGTCCGTCAGCGCCGGTCCGGACAGGTAGGTGATGTGGCCGACCATCCGGGCCACGCCCATGCCGGCGTCCGGCGCGTGGCCGCTGCCGTAGTAGTGGCCGCCCTGCCAGGCCGGGTCGCGCATGATCGCTTCGCGGGCGATCGCGTTCCAGGCGACGCCCTGCGGTTGGAGCGCATGCGTGCTGGCGATTGCGATGGCGGCGTCGACCCGGTCCGGATACAGGATCGCCCACTCGAGCGCCTGCATGCCGCCGAGCGAGCCGCCGGCCACCCCGGCCAGTCGCTCGATGCCGAGTATGTCCAGGAAGGCCCGTTCGGTGCGCACCATGTCGGCGACGGTGATCACCGGGAAATCCGCGCCGTAGGGCCGGCCGGTCGCCGGGTCGGTCGAAGACGGCCCCGTCGTCCCGCGGCAGCCGCCGAGCAGGTTCGTGGAGACGACGAAGAAGCGGTCGGTGTCGAACGCCTTGCCCGGGCCGATCATCCCGTCCCACCAGCCCAGCGCCTTGCCGGCCCGGCCGTCGCGGTCCTCGGCCGCGAACCCGTCGCGCGTGCCGGCTCCCGCCGGCGTCTTAGAGAGCCCGGCCGCGTGGGCATCGCCGCTGAGCGCATGGCACACCAGGACGACGTTGTCGCGATTCGCGGAGAGCGTGCCGTAGGTCTCGTACGCGACCCGGACCGGGTACAGGTCCCGCCCGCAGTCCAGCCGTACCGGCTCCGGCAGATCGACGTACCGCGTTTCGACGGTGCCGACCGAGCCGGCGGGAAGCGTCGAGGCTGGCACCGCCATGGCCCGATCCTAACCCGTTGACCAGGTGTATTCTCGTGCTTCTCCATGGGATAGATGGAAATAGTGAGCGAGAGGGGCATCACCGACATGACGACGGTCGCGAACGGCGTCAATGTGGAGGCACTGCTCGAGGCGCGCGAGGTGCTGCGGGGCGCGCCCGAGGCGGCTCAGTTCACCTGGCGGGCTTCCTCCAAGTGGCAGAACGGCGTGCACAGCACGACCCGGATCCAGAACTTCTTCGGTCTCGGCGAGGAGCAGCAGCACAAGACCGAGGCGGTGTTCGACGCCGACCACCCCGAGGTGTTCGCCGCGACGGACATGGGCATCACGCCCATCGAGTACCTGCTGGTCGGCCTGGCCAGTTGCCTGACCGCCGGTGTGGCGTCCGTTGCGCAGAACCGCGGCATCCAGCTGCGCTCGGTCGAGGCAACCGTCGAGGGCAATCACGACATCCGTGGCATCCTCGGTGCCGACAGCGACGTGCGCAACGGCTTCAACGACGTCAAGGTGACCTTCAACATCGACGCCGATGCCTCCAAGCAGGACATCGAGGCGCTGGTGGCCCAGTCGCAGAAGCGCTCGGCGGTGTTCGACGCAATCACCAACCCCACCGACGTCACGGTCGAGGTCGCCTGATCGAGCACATCACCGTCGTCGTCATCGGGGCCGGGCACGCCGGCCTGGCGACGAGTCGCTTTCTCACCGACCGGTCGATCGACCACGCCCTGCTCGAGCGGGGCGAGGTCGCGAACTCGTGGCGACGCGAACGCTGGGACTCCCTGCGCCTGCTCACCCCCAACTGGCTGAGCCGCCTGCCCGGCCATCACTACGCCGGGCCGGATCCCGACGGCTACATGTCGATGGACGAGATAGTCGCGTTCATCGAGCGGTTCGCCGCGATCGTGCGGGCTCCCGTGCGGACCGGCACAGCCGTCGTGTCGCTGCGCGCCGTCGACGGCGGCTACCGAGTAATGACGAGTGACGGCGAGATTCACAGCCGGGCTGTCGTCATTGCGAGCGGCGCCTGCAACCAGGCGGTCGTTCCGTCGTTCGCCGAGGCGCTGCCGGCCTCGGTCGACCAGGTGACGCCGTTCGAGTACCGCACGCCCGCTCAGCTCGCCGACGGTGGCGTTCTCGTCGTCGGCGCCTCAGCGACCGGCGTGCAACTGGCGGCCGAGATACAGCGATCGGGGCGGCCGGTGACGCTGTCGGTCGGGGAGCACGTGCGGCTGCCGCGCATCTACCGCGGGCGCGACGTGCTGTGGTGGATGGATGCGTCGGGGGTCTGGGACCAGCGATACGACGAGGTCGACGACCTGAACCGGGCGCGGCAGCTGCCCTCGCCGCAGCTCGTCGGCACGCCTGAGCGGGCGACGCTCGACCTCAACGCGCTGACCGCGACGGGCGTGCAGCTAGTGGGTCGCTGGGCGGCCGTCCGGGACGGTCGCGCCCTGTTCTCCGGCGGCCTGCGCAACGTGTTCTCGCTGGCCGACCTCAAAATGGCCCGGCTGCTCGACACGTTCGACGAATGGGCCCGCGAGCACGGGCACGACGCGGAGGTCGACCCGCCGGAGCGCTTCGCTCCGACCCGCGTGCCCGAATCGGCGCGACTGCGATTGGACCTCGACAACGGCGAGATCCGCACGATCGTGTGGGCGACCGGATTCCGCCCCGACTACCGATGGCTCGAGGTGCCGGTGGTCGACACGAAGGGCCAGATGCGTCACGACGGCGGCGTCGTCGACAGCCCTGGCCTTTACGCGCTGGGCCTGCCCTTGCTCCGGCGCCGCAAGTCCACATTCATACACGGCATCGAGGACGACGCCCGCGCGCTCGTCGACCACCTCGCCGGGTACCTGGCCGGGCGCGGCCGTGCTCCCGAGCCGCAGGCCCACCGACCCTGGCGCGGCTGATGCGGTCCCGAGAACTTCCTTACCGGAGCGCCGCTGCCAACAGGTCCGTGCCCAGCACGGTCAGGGCCGCGACGTCGACGGCGTAGTGGACGTAACGGCCGTGGCGTTGGGTGGTGAGTAGTCCGGCGCGGCGCAAGACGGCGAGATGACGGGAAACCTCGGGCGGGGTGAGGTCCCAGGCTTGGGCGAGCTCGCTGGTGGTGTGCGGGCTGCGAGCGAGGGTACGGACGAGCCGAAGCCGGACGGGGTGGGCGAGGGCGTCGAGCCTGCGCTCGACCATTTCCAGTGACACAGGATCAGGCGCCCTGGCGTCGGCGACCGGGTATTGCACAACGGGTCGCCAACCCGATGCGTGGACTGCGACCAGGTGCGGGGCGCCGTAGACAGTGGGGATGAAGGTCAGGCCGGCTCCGTCGGCGCTCGTCGCGTTGTCTTGCAGTTTGTCCACGATGATGCTGTCGCCTTCGGGGGCGAGCGTGATGGCGGTGGACACGGCGGCGAGAGCCGGGCCGAGACCGTGGCGGTCGCGCAGAACGGTCTTGACCCGCAGGTCCGCAGTGATGCGCCCGGCGATGGCGGGCCAGGTCCGGTCGAAGAACGTCGACGCGCACTGCTCGATCGTGTCGCGGACCCGGGTCCGTACCGCTTGCGGGTCGGCGAGCAGCCGTTCGGCGAACGCCTCCTGCAGCGCGCCGCGGGCCTGCGCCTGACTCAGGGCGCGGTCGCGGGCGGTCGTGTCAGTGAGGGGGGAGCGGCCGCCGAAGTGGACCCGGTTGCTGCCGCAGGTGGTCACGAGTGCCGCGCTCACGTACGCCTCGTCGGCGATCTGGTCGACGTCATCCAGCTCCTGCGTCAACGTCTCGCGCGGCTGCGCGGGCAGCAGGAATTCTGCGCGCGAGGACCGCCAGAGGAACTCGGCCTCCTGCATGCGCTCGGCCAGTTCCGGTGCGAGCCCAGCCCGCACGGCGGCGGCCCAGCCGGTCAGGTGCGGATGATGCTCGGTCGCGGCCAGCGCGTGAAGCATCGCGGTCAGCTCGGCCAGCGGCGAGGCGGCGAACGACACGCCCGTGGGCGGCAGGCCGGCGATGTCGATTCGCAACGTCACGTGGCCATCATCGCTGCTGGGGCGTCTTGGCGGCTGCTCAATTGACGGATCGTGTCAATCCGCAGGCCCTGGTCGCGGACCGGCCGGACAGTGGCACGGTGATCATGACTGCCTCGCGCATGCGGCCGACATCCCGGACGGCGCGCTTTCGGGTATTGCTTCGCGCGTCCGGTGGCCCGCGTTACGCCGTCGCGCTGGCCGTAGACGCGCTCGGTACCGGTCTGCTGCGGCCGTTCCTGCTGCTGTACGGCATCGAGGTGCTGCGGTTGTCGGCCACGACCGCCGGGCTGGGCCTGACCCTGGGCGTAGTGGCCGGGCTCACCGGCACACCCGCGGTTGGCCGCTGGCTCGACCGCGGCACGCGCAGCACGGCGGTGGCCGCCGCGATGCTGGTACGCGTCGTCGGCTCGGTGCTGCTTCTGATAGCACCGGTCGGCACCTCGGGCGCCGTGTGGTTCACGTGTGCGGCATTGTTTCTCGGCATCGGCAATCAGGCCTTTCCGGTGGCGCACGCCGCCCTGGTGGTCACCGTCGCGGAGGGCCGCGAGCGCGACGCGGCGCTGGCCGCAGGCCGGTCGCTGCGCAACGCCGGACTCGGCGTCGGGGCGCTGCTGGCTGTCGCCTGCCTGGGTGGTGGTGCCCCGGCGCTGCGGGTGTTGGCGGCCGGCACCGGACTGAGCTACCTGCTGTCCGCCGCGCTGGCCTGGTCCACCCGCATCCGCGCGGACCCGGCACCAACCCACGGCTCCGGATCGCGTCCGCTTACCGGCGCCGGTCCCGGGCCGCGGATGCGCCTGCTCCTCGTGGCGAACATCGTCTACGTCTTCTGCCTCAACGTTCCCGAGGTCGCACTCCCGTTGGTGCTGGTAACGCAACTGCACGCGTCGCCGGTGTGGGCCGCCGGGGTCTTCGTGACGAACACGGTGCTGGTCGTCGCCTTCCAGGTACCGGTGACGGTCTGGATGTCCCGGTTCGCGCGGCGCACCGCGCTGGCCGTTTCCGGCGTCGTGCTCACCGTCTCGTACCTGGGTTTCCTCGCCGCCGTCGAAATCGGTCACGCATGGGCCGCGGCCAGCGTCGCGGGCGTCTCCGTTGTCTGCACCCTCGGCGAGATCATCTACGCCGGCAGCTCGACCGCCCTTGTCGCCGCCACCGCTCCACGGCCGGTCGTCGGCCGGGCGCTGGCCCGGTTGCAGCTGTCCAGCGGCTTCGGCCTGGCCATCTCCCCGGCAGTCATCACCACCCTCGCCGGCTATAGCTCCACTGCCCTATGGGGATCGCTCGCTGCGGCTACCCTGCTCGCCGCCGCCTCGGTCGGTCTGGACGATCGGTCGACGGTTGGTCAGCGCCTTGGTACAAAAGCGCTACGCATCGGGTTGGGCCGGCAGCGAAGGAGACGCCGTGAAGGGGTCGCTGCTCGTGGCGGGGACCACGTCGGATGCGGGCAAGAGCGTCGTGACGGCCGGTCTGTGCCGGTGGCTGGCCCGACGGGGTGTTCGCGTCGCGCCGTTCAAGGCTCAGAACATGGCGTTGAACTCGGCGGTGACGTTCGACGGCGCCGAGATCGGTCGGGCCCAGGCGATGCAGGCGGGCGCGGCCGGCGTCGAGCCGGAGGCGATCATGAATCCGGTCCTGCTCAAGCCCGGCAGTGACACGCACAGCCAGGTTGTACTTTTGGGCCGGCCTGTCGGCGAGGTCGGTGCGCTCGACTACCGGGAGCTGAAGCCGCGACTCGATAGGGTCGTCCAGGAGAGCCTGGCCACCTTGCGCGACCGCTTCGACGTCGTGGTTTGCGAAGGCGCGGGAAGTCCGGCCGAGATCAACCTGCGGGATCGTGACATCGCCAACCTGGGTCTGGCGCGCGCGGCGGGCCTGCCTGTCGTGGTCGTGGGTGACATCGACCGCGGTGGGCTGTTCGCGGCGCTGTACGGCACGCTCGCGGTTCTGTCGCCGGACGATCAGCGGCTGATCGCCGGCTTCGTCGTGAACAAGTTCCGCGGCGACCTCCGCCTGCTCGCGCCCGGGTTGGACACCTTGCAGACGCTGACCGGCCGGCCGACGTTCGGCGTCCTGCCGTGGCAACGCGATCTGTGGCTGGACGCGGAGGACTCGCTCGACCTGGACTCCCGGCCGCGCACGGCATTGCCACCGCTCGGCCGGGAGAGCCTGCGGATTGCCGTCGTCCGCCTGCCGCGCCTGTCGAACGTCACCGATTTCGATCCGCTGGCCGCTGAGCCCGGTGTGATCGTCACGCTCGCCACCGAGGCGGCCCACCTCGACTGTGCCGACCTGGTGATCCTGCCGGGAACGCGCGCGACCGTCAGCGACCTGGGCTGGCTGCGGTCGACCGGACTGGCCGACGCGATCACCTCCCGCGTCGCGGCCGGCCGCCCGGTGCTGGGCATCTGTGGTGGCCACCAGATGCTCGCGCGCACTATCGACGACCCGGTGGAGAGCCGCGCCGGCACGGTCGACGGCCTCGGGCTGCTGCCGACTCACGTCCGCTTCGTCCGGGAGAAGACGCTGGTCCGCCCGGTCGGCGAGGCCCTCGGGGAGACGGTCCACGGCTACGAGATCCACCACGGCGTGGTCGCGGTCGACGGCGGCAACGGCTTCCTGGACGGCTGCGAGGTCGGATCGGTACGCGGCACGACGTGGCACGGCATCTTCGACAACGACCCGTTTCGCCGGGCGTTCCTCCGCGACCTCGCGGCCCGCACCGGCCGCGACTTCGTCGTCGCCCCGGACGTCAGCTTCGTCGCGGTCCGTGAACGTCGCTACGACGCGTTGGCCGACCTGATTGACGAACACCTCGACACCGACGCGGTGGTCGAGCTGATCAATACCGGTGCGCCCGCCGGGCTGCCGGTGATCTCCAGCCGCTTGGCGTAGCTCAGCGGTGTTCGAGATCGCCTCGGGTGTCCAGGTACACCTGTCGCGGCATCGCGATCGTCGACTTTCACGCCGGCGGGCTGTCCGCCGGTGCGCGTGCGTCATCTGCGGTCCGGGCGGAGTGAGCCCACAAGACGACCAGCAGTGCCACGGCGGCGATCAGCGCGGCGCCTTCGGCGTATGCGGCCACGGTCTTCTTGGTGAACCAGATGGGCTCATACATCGACGGGATAGGGCCGATTCGGCCGATGTCGTTGTAGCGGTAGAGCAACAGCACCAGCAGCGCGGATCCGGCAACGATGGCCGCGATCGCCGCGGTATAGCGGCGGGGCCGCAGCAGCAGTAGCAACGCGGCGACGATCGCGACGGCGCCTTCGATTCGGAACAGGTCGGCCTGGCTGAGTGTGCTGGTCTTGATCAGCTCGTAGTTGCCGGCGAGATCGAAGTGCACGTAGGCGTCGATCGCCAGTCCGGCAACCACGATGACGATGAGCACGATCGTGACCGCGAGCCAGGCGCGGCCTCGACCAGCTGGACCTGTGGCCATTTCGGGCCTATTTCACGTTGATGGTGCCGGTCATGAAGGGATGGATCGAGCAGTGGTATTTGACCGTGCCGGCGGTGGTGAAGGTATGGGTGTATGTCTTGCCATTGGCCAGAGTCGGGGAGGTGAATGAATTGTCATCGGCGGCGACAGTGTGGGCGGTCGAATCGTCGAACTTCCAGGTGACGGTGGCGCCGACTGCCACGGTCAGGGTCATCGGCATGAACATGAAGTCCTTGATCTCGACTGTTGATCCGCCGGCAGCGGGGGCGCCACTCGACGCCGTGGTTGGCGCAGCCGATGCGGGCGAACTCCCTCCGCCACTCTTCGAGCTCGAGCTACATGCAGTCGCGATCGCAGACACCGTTATAAGTGTGACCAGGACGAAGAGTCCGCGGCGTGGTTGTCCGGAGGATTTAGGTGATGCTTCTCGTCGATTCATGAGAGCCCCATTCAGTGGGGAAGACGAAAGAGTCAACATCAAGCCGACAAGCGAGCTTTGTTACTGGGCGTTATTTCCCGGCAACCTCGCCGGTCGGTGTGGATCATAGAGTGCGCGCGTCGATATTGATCGTCAACGGCAACAAGCGCCGACGTTAGGCGGGTTGCTTTCCCGGCGCTGCTGCGCAGCGGTGTGCCGCGAGGTGAGTTTCATCCATCGCACTACGCGGGCGTGAAGTCGGTCAGGGCGTCAGTCGCAGCCTCTGACCGAGGATGCTCACTTCTCGCTGAGCCCACTCCACAGGCCGATCACCTGGACCTCGAGCTTGCCCAGCGCGTTGATCATGGCGGCGATCGTGGCGCCCGAGGAGATAGCGCCTTCGGCGGCGGCTGCCTCGTTCAGCCGCGTGATGAACTCGCGGGTGATCACCATTTCGTCGGGGAACGTCTCCAGCGGGATCTGCTGTGGGGTCTGCTCTGTCATGCCATCACCGTCTCGAGGATCGTTGGTGGAAAGTCCTGGCCGGCCACTGCACATGTCTACCGTCCGCGAGCAGTGTCATCGGTGGTGACCCCGGCTTGCTAGGCCGGGCTCTGGTACTTCGGGCAGTGCCCGCCGTGCACGACGGCCGGCCGGGTTCGCCGGGTACGTGTCGGGGCCGGCGCAACAACTGACTCTTGCCCGAACGCCCGGCTCGGGGGGAAAGTTGCGCCCATGCCGGTACCGCGCCTGTTCGTCGTTGTGATCCTTGCTCTAGCCGCAACGGTGGCCGTCGCGCCGTCCAGCGAGGCCGCCCCGGCCCGGCCCGACCTCGGGCCGAACGTCTACGTGTTCGATCCGTCGATGCCGCTGGACCAGATCCAGCAGACCGTCGACGCCATCGCCGCCCAGCAGGTGTCCGACCAGTTCGGCACGCAGCGCTATGCGTTGCTGTTCGCGCCGGGGACGTACGGGTCGGCGGCCCATCCGCTCAACTTCCAGGTTGGTTACTACACCGAGGTGGCCGGCCTGGGCGCGTCGCCGGGCGATGTCGTGATCAACGGCTCGGTGTACGTCCGCAACCAGTGCGACTCGGGCGGGTGCGTGGCGCTCACCAACTTCTGGCGGTCACTGGCCAACCTGACGATCAACGTGACGAACCCGGACTTCGGTTGCTATACCGGCGAATTCTGGGCGGTGTCGCAGGCGGCCCCGATGCGCCGGGTCCACGTCAACGGGCTGACCACGCTGATGGACTACTGCACCGGCCCGTCGTTCGCGAGTGGCGGCTTCATCGCGGACTCCCGCTTCGACGGCAACACGATCGTCAACGGATCGCAGCAGCAGTTCTTCGTCCGCAACAGCGAGCTGGACGGCTGGTCGAACGGGGTGTGGAACCAGGTGTTCGCAGGTTCCCCGGGTGCCCCGGCGCAGTGCTTCCCGGCCGCGACCAGCTGCGGCGGTCCGTACACGACGCTGGCCAGCACGCCGGTCAGCCGGGAACGGCCCTACCTCTACATCGACGGCAGCGGGGCGTACCGGGTGTTCGTTCCCGCGGCACGGCGCGACTCGGTCGGCGACAGCTGGTCAGCCGCGCCGTCATCCGGGCGGTCGATCCCGCTGTCCGACTTCTTCGTTGCCACACCGGCGGACTCCGTCCAGCGCATCAACAACGCGCTGGCCCAGGGCCGAAACCTGCTGCTCACGCCCGGCGTCTACGACATCGACAAGACAATCAAGGTCAAGCGCGCCGACACGGTGGTGCTCGGGCTCGGCATGGCGACGCTCACCGCGGTCGACGGCGCGGTGCCGCTGTCGGTGGCCGACGTGCCCGGCGTCGACATCGCCGGACTGATCGTCGACGCCGGCCCGGCGCAGTCACCCGTCCTGCTGCAGGTGGGCTCGAAGAACGCGCATCGCAGCGACCCGGCCGACCCCACGGCATTGCAGGACGTCTTCTTCCGCATCGGCGGGCCGCACGCCGGCCGCGCAGCGGTGAGCCTCGAGGTCAACAGCGACAACGTGATCCTCGACGACATATGGGCCTGGCGGGCCGACCACGGCACCGGCGTCGGGTGGACGCAGAACACCGCGGACACCGGGGTGATCGTCAACGGCGACGATGTCACTGCCACCGGGCTGTTCGTCGAGCACTACCAGAAGTTCGAGGTCGTCTGGAACGGCGAGAACGGCACCGTCGACTTCTTCCAGAACGAGATGCCCTACGACGTGCCGGACCAGGCCAGCTGGATGTCCGCGCCCAGCACCGACGGCTACGCCGCGATCAAGGTGGCGCCGACCGTCAGCCGGTTCACGGGGTACGGCCTGGGTTCCTACAGCTTCTTCAACCAGGGCAAGGACATTTTCGCCGACCACGCCTTCGAGGTGCCGACCACGCCGGGTGTGTCGCTGCACGACCTGCTCACCGTGTTCCTCGACGCGACGAATGGGCGAGGCGGCATCCGGCACGTCGTCAACGACACCGGCGGATCGTCCACGATCGCCAATCCGGACGTCCCGGTGACGGTCGTCAGCTACCCCTGATCGCAACGCGCGCTCGCCTGGGATCGGCCGTTCGTTCCGACGTGCCAAGGCGCGACGTCACCCGACCCGCAAGATCAGAGGTAGGGCGCACCTGCAACAGTGGGCAGACGTAGAAGGCCGATCGGAGCTGGGCAGGTCCTACAGCTAGCCTGTGGTTTGGCTCCGCCACCAAGTCAACCTCGTGTGGGGGTTCGAGGTTGCCTAGGGGTGGCTCGGGTGGCTCGGGTGGCGACCCCGTTCGAGGTTCTGCCGCAGCACTTGGAGGTTGCCCGCGACGGCCGTCCTGATCTGCCGCGCGGCGAGCGGCGCGAGCAGTCGCGGCGCGTCCAGCGCGACCGTGTTGATGAGCGCGGTCGCCGCGCCGGACGGCTCGAGCACATAAGAGAGTTCGCCGGCGAGCGGTCCGAAGCGGCCGCGGATCGCGAGTCGGCGGCCTGGCTCGAACTCGGTGACCTCGAACGTCTCCTCGCTGCGCGCCGGGACGGTGCGGATCTGCACGTAGCGACTTCCGACCCCGACCGGGCCGGGGTCGAGCTTGCAGGTCTCTTGGATGGCGTAGTTCCAGGCCGGGAGGTTCTCCAGTTCGGCCAGATACGAGAACACCGCGCCCGAGTCACGTGCGATCTCGATCGTGTTCTCGAAGTGGATCATGACGCCGCCAACCGCGACGCAGCGGTCGGGTCGTGCGCGGGCAGGACGACCAGGCCGGGCAGCCGTTCGGCGAGGGCGAGCACCCGGTCGGTCGTGGCGGCGAGCTGCCGCCGGGATCCCACGCCTGGCACCTGTCGTCGGGCGAGCAGCGCGGCGTCGTAGGTGAGGTCGCCGACCAGCAGCAGCGGCGGCCCGGCCGCTCGGCGGACCAGCAGCGACATCGAGCCGGACGTGTGCCCCGGCGTCGGCAGCAGGACGAGCGACCCGTCGCCCATCACGTCGAGCGACTCGGTGAACGGCGCGAGGGTCCGGTCGTGTGTCGGCTCGAAGGCGATGCGCTTCCAGTTCGCTCCGGGGACATCGATGTGCTCGCGCAGGTAGCCGCGCGGTTGCGGGGCGAAGCGCGAGAACTCTGCCCACTCCGCGGCGCTGACGAGCAGTTCGGCCTTGCTCAGGTCGCGGATGCCGCCGATGTGGTCCTGGTGCAGGTGCGACATGATCGCGGTGTCGACGTCGGCCGCGGCATAGCCAAGGGTGCCGAGCTGGGCGTCGAGCGTCTCGTCCGCGCCGATGCGGAACTTCGCCAGCCGATCGTAGATGACGCCGGTGAAGCCGTTCGGGAAGTACGACTCGTCCGTTACCGACGCGCGGTCCTGGCCAGTGTCGAACAGCAGCAGCCCGTTGGCGTGCTCGATGACATAGACGTTGACGGGCTGCGCCGGCTGCCACTTTCGCGACGTCAGCAGCCACCAGTACAGCGGCTTGCGCGAGCCGCGGGCGTGTTCGGGGTGGATCTCGACGGCACCGGTGCTGATCACCGACACCGCCCGGACAGGGCCGGGGGTAGGCATCTGAAGCTCCTCTGGTCGGGTGGACCAGATCAGCCTCGGCCCTGAGCCGACTGGGGTCTGTGACTTTGGTTGCCGGCTGCCGTGACCCCCGTCACGACCAGCACTCGGCGTGCAGCGTGGCCGCGTCGAGGATCCGGACGCTGTCGGCCGCCGTCGTCACGAGCCCGGCCACGCGCAGGTCACGCAGCACCCGCGCGACGACCTCGCGCACCGACCCGACCGCGTCGGCGAGTTCCTGCTGCGACACCTGCGCGACGAGCTCGCCCAGCGGGCGCTGCTGTGCAGATGCCAGATCGAGCAGATGCGAAGCGACACGCTGGCGGACCGAACCGAACGCGTTGATCGCGGTCTGCTCCAGCGTGTCGTAGAGCCGCCGGTTGAGGTCCTCGGCCAGGGCCCAGGCCACGCTCGCGTCGCGCCGCGCGGCCGCGATCAGAACCCGCGAGTCGATACGGAACAGGCGCGAGTGGTCGAGCGCTTGGACGCCGACATTCGCCGGGCCGCCGACCAACACGGCGATGCCGAGCACGTCGCCGCTTCGCGTGTACCGGACAGTCACCTGCCGCCCCTCCGGCGATGCCATGTAGACGCGCAGCAGCCCCCGCACGACGAGCAGCGCTCGCGGTGAATCGCCCGGCCGGTAGATCGTGCTGCCGGCAGGGATGTCGATGCGCTCCCCGGCCGCGAGCAGCTCGTCCATCAGGCCGGCGGGCAGGCGGCCGATGAAGCTGCGCGCGATCGCCGCCGCGACCTCAGGGTTGTCCATGGGCTCAGTATCGCCAGCGCAGACACGACTCGTGCTGGTCGTAGACCGGCCGTTCGGCGAGCTCAGATCGGTCGGACGAGCTCGTCTCCGGGCCTGGTCGAGCCCGCTTCGAGCCGATCTTCGCCGAACTCGATCGGCGCGGTGCTGCACCCGCCTGCTTCGGGACACCGACTTCCCGTACGAGGACGGCGATGTCTTCGTACGCGCCGTCGACTACATCTGCGCGTCGGGCCAATCGGCCGATCAGGGCGCGGCCTTCTCGAGCACAACGCGTCGCAATTACTGGGAATCAGGTCGGCCCGCAGTCAGTGAAGCCTTGCGGTCTGGTGTTTATGCGACGGGCCAAGCGGGTATTCGCCAGATATGCCGGATTGTGAACCACCTGTCGCGCCGGGTGTGCGGTTGTGAGTCGTGACCGGGTCGGGCTGGGCGTCCAGGTTGAGTCGCCGACGGTGGCGCTGTTGGTGGTGACGTCGGCGTTTTCGGCAATGTTGCTGAGCGCGAACCTGGCGACCCCGCTGTATGCGGTGTACGCAATGCGGTTCGGCTTCTCCACGATGGTCCTGGCGTTGATCTTTGCGGTGTACGCGATCGTGCTCATCCCGTCGCTGCTGCTGTTCGGGCAGGTCTCGGATCGGCTGGGCCGGCGCGCGGTCGTTGCCATGGGCTGGCTTTGGCGATGGTCGCGTTGCTCTTGTTCGCCGTAGCGAATGGGACGGGCTGGCTGTTCGCCGCACGCGGCACGCTGGGGCTAGCGCAGGGCATGCTCAGCGGGGCGGCAACCGCCGCGCTGATCGAACTCGTCGACCACGGCGGGCCGCGGCGGGCGGCGTTGCTGGCCACGCAGGCGCAGGCCGGTGGTTCGGCGGTGGGCGTGCTGCTGTGCGGGGTGCTGGCGCAGTGGGCGCCGTGGCCGCGGGTGCTGCCGTTCATCGCCGGCCTGGCCGGCTGCATCGTGGTGGCGGCTGCACTGAGGTTCGTGCCGGAAACGGCCGCCCACCAACGGCGCGGGTTCGCGATCCGGATGCCGCATGTGCCGGCCGAGATCCGCGGCGCGTTCGCTCGGGTCGGGCTCACCGCGGCGGCGGTGTGGGCCGTCGTGGCCGGACTGTTCCTGGCGATCATGCCCTCCTACGCCGGCCAGTTCGTGCTGCACTCGCGCAACCTGGCGCTGCTCGCGCTGGTCACGGCGTTGCCTACCTGGCCGCGCAGGACGACCTGACCCGCATCGCGCCCGACGAGCAACGCGCCGAAATCAGCGCCGCCTTCTACGTGTGCATCTACCTCGGCGTCTCGCTGCCCGTGATCGGCATCGGTGTGCTCGCAGTCCTCACCACGCTGTTCGTCGCCGTGACCGTCTTCGCTGCGGTCACGGGAGCCGGTGCCCTCGCCGTCGCGGTGTGGCACCTTCGGCATCAGGACGGCGGGAGCACACCCAGATCCGGCCGCGAACAGCTCGTCGGGCGGGCGTGAGCAGCGACCGAGCCCGGCGGCGACCGGACCCGCGCCGTTGACGGGGTGTCGGACAAGCCGGAACGTTTGCGGATCTGATAGGCAGGAACGCGTATGGCTAATCCCGGCACGGCGCGTCTGCACGTGGGCCTGGTAATTGAGATCGACTTCCCCACGTTCACGCCGCGGATCACGCTCCGCTCCGGACGGGAGCTAGTCGTCGAGATCGTGGCCGGCGAGAACTCCGGCTTCGCCGACACCGTCGACTACGAGGCCATCACGGTCCGCGATGATCTTGTCCTTCTCTCCTGGCAGGAGCACATCGGGACGACGGTCGTTCACCTCCTCGACCTAGCCGCTCGGCAGGCGTACACCGTGGTGACGCCCGCGCGAGGTCCACTCATGCGACTGACGGGGGCCATTGACATCAAGTCCGGGGCCGGAAGAGATCCTGCCGCTGGAAATGACCGACCGGGGGACTGGTGATCAGCTCTGCAGCCGTCGTCCGTCTTAGCGGGCGAGCAGGCCGCCGCGAGCATAGGTGGCGAACGGCAGGTTCCAATCGCCCCAGCCGTCAGTGACCGGCATTACCTTGCTCGTGCCGGTGTTCGTCCAGGTGACGGGATCACCGATCAGCGACCAGTGGTAGTACCACTCGGCATCGGCCGGGCTCATGTTGGTGCAGCCGTGGGACAGGTTGACCTGGCCGAGTTGGTTGTTCCAGTAAGCGTCGTGCAGGAACTCGCCGTCGTAGGTCATCCGCACCGACCAGGGCACCTCGATGCTGTAGAAGGGCTCGCCCGGCGCGCTCACCATCAGCTGCGGGTTGGACTTCGCCAACGCCACGGCCGTACCCAGATAGGTCGGCGTTTGAGCAGCACCGAGGGACACTGCCACGCGGCGGACCAGCTTTCCATCGGAGTAGGCGACCATGCGGTCGACGCCGGGGCGGCCGTCGATCTTGACGATGTGCGCCGCGCCGGTGTGCATGGTCAGGGTCAGGCTGTTGCCGAAGACCCGGCCCGGGCCGGCCCAGAGTCCGGCCGTCGGCAGGCTCAGACGAATCGTGGCGTGCGCGGGCCAGTACCGCGTCAGCCGGTAGTGGGCCTCCATCGCCTCGTTCGATCGTGACGATGGCTCCCAGTACCAGGCCCCGTGGGCGGGCGCGCCGTTGACGGTGACCCGGGTGACCTGGTCGAACGCGCTCGCGTCGGTGACGGTCGCGGAGAAGAACGCGATGATCGGCATGGCGATGCCGAACGTCTGACCGTCGCCCTCCCACAGCGAGACATGAACCGGCGCGCCGGAGCCCTTCCGCGGTCCCGACGAGGTTGGCCCAGGTGTCGCGACAGTGGCCGTTGCCGAGGTGGAGTTCGCGGTCGGCGACGGAGGGACGGTGGTCGCCGGAGTCGTCTGGTGCGCAGCCGATTGCCCGGTGCATGCGGCCAGCAGGCCGACCGTTACGGCGAGCACACCGAGGCCACAAATCCGGGCCGGAGCGATCACGAGGCGACGGTAGCGAGGTTACCTGTGGGCCCGACTAGGCCGGTGGATCATGATCGCGCTTCGGGTACTTGCGATACGTCCGCCGGTTGATCCACGACGGGCGGCCGGGTCGCCCACCACTACAGCCAGCCTGTGGTCGTGCGCTTCGGCTGGCGGGCGGCCTCGCGCGTGCCGGCCGGCGGGCAAGTCGGTGGCGGGTCGCTCGGCGACCACCAGGTCGGCGGCCACCAGGTCGGCGGCGACACTGCGGCGGGCGGCGGTGGCCAGGAGTTCCGCGAGTTCGTTCAGTTCCGGCCCGTCGCGCGTGGCCGTGAGCCGGTGCTTGACCCGGCCGATCGCCTTGCGCATCGAGTGCAGAACGTTGCTGTGCCCGGACAGGCCCCACGTGCGCCGGTTGTCCTGCTCCGCGCCGAGTTGGGCGAGCCCGCGCTCGACCGCGGTGGTCGAATCCATTTTCGTGCGCGACGTGGCCACCAGCTCACGGTGCGGCCCGGCGCCCCGGCAAGGGCGAATCTCCTTTGACAGCACTACCGCGGTAGTTCAGGCTATGGCTACTACCACAGTAGTGTAGAAGTTGAGAGGCAGTTCCATGCTCGAACCCATCGCCGGCGGTCTGGCAACCCGGCACACCCGAGACCTCGCCACATCGGCGCGGCCAGACGCCCCGGTCATGCCCGACCCGCAGCCCGCCCCGCGGCGCCCGGTCCGCCACATCGCCGCGCTCGCTCTGCACCGGATCGCCGACCGCCTCGATCCCACTCCACGGCTATCGGTGGACACCGTCTCTGGTACCTAGCGTTAGCGCAACGACGTGAACGACGAACGAACACTCACGTCATTTGGCGGCTGGGGTCGACTGCGTGCCGGGCGTTGCCGCCAGCGAGGGGGCGGTGGTCGCCAAGAACACGACGCCGACGACCATTGCGGCAAAGCCCAACGCACCCAGGCTGATCTGCACCGGCCCACCGACGAAATGCTCGCCGTACAGCCAGACGCCCAGAACGATGCTGACCACTGGGTCGACGATCACCATCAGCGACTGGGAAACCGCCAGCGGGCCGCGATGCAGGGCGGCCTGGGCCAGCACGGTGCCGAGGATTCCAGCGACCGCAACGCCGTACACCGCCCCGTGCGTCACGAGGGCCGGCACCCCGTGCCCCGCTAGAACATCGGTCGCGGACTTCAGAAACGTCGCCAGCGCCGCCCACACGATGCCTGCCGCGGCGGCATAAAGCGCGGCGCGCCGTACCGGCGATCCGCCGCCGGCCAGCACGGTGAGCAGGACGACGACGCCGCCGCAGGTGAGCAGGGCCGGCAGCCACGCGTGTGCGGTCGCCTGAGGATGGCCGCCCCTCGGTTCGGCCATGACCAGGAAGACGGCAAGCCCCGCGGCGGTCACCGAGGCCGACACCCAGGCCGCGGGCACAACGTGGCGGTGTAACCAGACCGACCCGATGACCAGCGAGAACACCAGCTCGGTGACAAGCACCGATTGGACCACCGACAGCCGCCCGTTGTAGAGCGCGAGCGCCTGGAACACGAAGCTGCCGATCATCGCGGCGACGCCGAACAGCCAAAGCGGATTGCGGACCAGGTACAGCGCCAACCGCCATCCCCGGTCCTTCGCGGGCGCCGCCGTGCTGGCCACGTGCTGAGTGACCACATTGAGGGCATTGGTGAACGCCGCCGCGAAGGCGAACAGAACGCTCACCACGAGTGCTGATTCTAGCTACGGCGAGGGCGCTCTCATCGCTTGCCGGGCCGCCGGACGGCCGTCGAACTCGGTCCGTCGAGGCCGAGCCGTGCCCTCCGGGGCGGGAAGCTCACCGTCGGGCCAGGGGCCCCGCGTAAGTCCCGTGCCAGCGGGCCAGGCATGGCCACTGCGTCGGATCGCTCGGCAGCATCACCACCCGCAGGGCTTAGCGCTCCATCCGAGGCGGCTGCGACAGCTGCCCCACCGGCACCCAGGCTGCGTACGGGTCGGTACGGCAGCGACCGTCGATCGAGACGTGCTGCTGCCCGGTGGTCAGCGTCCATTGCCGCCGTCGTCTGCGTCGCCGTCACACCCGTAACGCAGACGTCAGATGGAGACTCGTCTGATCATCGGCGGGCCGACGCCGCGCTGCTGGTCCGCGGACCGATGTCGAGAATCCGCTATCGGCGTCGTCCTAGGCAGCGGGCGCCCGCAAAATAGTGCAGCGCAACCGAAAGGAGCACGTTCATGGAGCGGCAAGAGATTGACGATGAACTGTCCACGGTCGGTGCGCAGGAGCTGCTGGCATCCGGCTCGGCTGCCCATCTCGCCTATACGGGTACGGACGGAACGCCGCGGGTGATTCCGGTCGGGTTCTTCTGGACCGGCGATCAGTTCGTGATCTCTTCGGCTACGACCTCACCGAAGGTCACGGCGCTGTCGGCTCGTCCTGACGTTGCCCTGAGCATCGACGTTGGCGACACGCCCGAGCGGGCACGAGCCCTGTCTATACGCGGGCGGGCCAGCGTCGAGATCGTCGACGGCGTGGTCGAGGAGTATCTCGCCGCCGCCCGGAAAACCATGGATGCCGAAGCGGCGGCCGAGTTCGAGCAGAATTGCCGTGAGATGTACGACCAGATGGCGCGAATCGCGATCACACCGCACTGGGTGCGCTACTACGACTTCGGCGTCGGCCGAATGCCGCGATTCCTGCAGGAACTGGCCGAGCAGAACCGGCGCTGACCGCCCTCCGCGTCCACCGGGCCCATCGCTCTCCTTGCTGCCACGCCAGAACGACCGGCGCGACCAAGATCGAAACTGGCAGGCTTCTCGACCACCCACGGAGGGCTCTCCGGCGCGGCCAGTGGCAGGTTAACGCGCCGCCTTACCCCCGATGGGTGATGCCTAGTGCCGTCCGAGCGGGCAGGGTAGGCGCGTCGATAGGGCACGAGGACCGCGGGGGTGTGCCGAATGGCATCTAGCAAGGTCGCCCATCCCAGAGTCGATCAGCGGCGAGCCGAGGGGGCAGAGGCCCGGTACGTGACCCCTCCGACGAGTCACGCGAAGTGGCATCCGGCCGCGGATCGGCCTGATCCGGTGGGTTTGCTCGAGGCGCAGGACGCCACGCGCGAGCCGGACCTGGTGCCGGTGCGGCACGGGCGGATGGCCGTCTCGCCGTTCACGTTCTATCGGGGTGCGGCCAAGATCATGGCGGCGGATCTGAAGGACACGCCGAGGGCCGGGCTGATCGTGCAGTTGTGTGGGGATGCG
>DATBER010000175.1:0-7164 GCA_036558905.1 Jatrophihabitantaceae bacterium
ACCTACACCTGGGTCAGCGGCGCTGAGAGCATCAGCTACTGGGAGGTCGCCGGCACCGACCCCGACCTGCTGTGGTCACTGCAGGAAACCCCCGGACACCGCAACGTCTTCGCCGTCAAACAAGCGACCTACGGCCCCTGACAACCCAAATAGGCCGCGCAAGGGCGCCCGGATGTCTGCGTCCGGAGATCGGAGCGCTCGGTCTTGCATCTTTCGGTGGCGAATCGGCACGGGCGTCGGAAGTAGCAGCCGGTGTGGGTGTCGCTGCGGAGCAGCCCGGCTTGGCCGGGCGATGTCGGACCGGGCGCGGATGGCGGGGTCGAGTTTGGGACGGTGGCGAGCAGTGTCCGGCCGAGGAATAGATGATGCTGTCCGCGCGCAGCCGTCGGCATGGACCTGAGGCTGTCTATGAACGGCCGTCTTGGTTGTCATGGATGCCACGCATGCCGCGGCGGACGCCAGGGTTTCGGGCCTGAACAAGGCAGCCCAGCGGTTGCTGAGCTACGGATAGGAGGTTGCAGGTTCTGCCGCTCGCGCGTATGTACTTGGTGGCTCGGTCGCTGGACCCGACCGGCGTGGCAGGGCACGTTAGATGGTGCGGTGGAGGCCTGCGATCAACGGCTTCTTGGTCACTTTCGGCGACCGTTTCCCGGCAGCCGATACCTACTGATGGAACCGCCGGAAAGATGTTTCACGCCGTGGATCCGGGGTTCGACGGCGATGCGGTCGGCGGTGTTCAGGCTGGGCGGGCGTTGGTGTGGGGTGGGCGGAGTCCGTCGATCCAGGCCAATTCGGTACGGCAGGCCACGCCGAGTTTGGGGTAGGCCTTGTAGAGGTGGTAGCTGACGGTGCGGTGGCTCAGGAACAGCCGATCGCCGATCGCCCGGTTGCTCATCCCGGTAGCGGCTAGCCGGGCGACCTGCAGCTCTTGGGGGGTGAGCTGGTCGAGCGGGACGGCGCCGCTGTCGGGCGATGCGGCAGGGTTGGCCTCGCCGGTCGCGCGCAGCTCGTTGCGGGTTCGCTGTGCCCAGGGCCGCAGGCGTAGCGATTCGAATGCCGCCAGGGCGGTTCGCAGTTGGGCTCGGGCCTCGAGACGGCGGCGGGTGCGGCGCAGCCACTCGCCGTAGAGCAAGGTGGTGCGCGCGAGGTCGATCGGCCGGTCTGGCTCATGCGTCGTCAGGGCGCGGAGGTAGAGGTGTTCGGCCTGGCTGTCGGAGGCGAGCAGTGCGCGGCAGCGCAGTAGCAGCGCGTCGATCCAGGGCTGCTGCGCGTCCACGGCCCACTGCTCGAACCTCGCCAACGCTCGAGCCGCTCGCGCCGGCTGGCGCGACCGCACCGCTGCCTCGACCAGGTCGGGGACACTGCGCAGTGGATACAGGTGAGCGCCGACTGGTACATGGGCCAGTACCTCGAGGCGCGCCAGCGCGGAAGCCGGCCGGCCCAGCGCCAGGTCGAGGAGGCCGAGCGCCGAGGAGATGCCGGCGACCGCTCGCCGTGTCGGCCCGGCGCGCAGGGCCGTGTCGGTGTGGCTGCGGCAGCGGTGCTCGTCTCCATCGAGCGCGGCAAGCAGCGCCAGCAGGCAACTGGCCTGGCTGATCCACTCGGGCTGGTGCACGTCCTCGGCGACGCGCGCGGCTTCGGCCGCGGTGGCTCGCGCTGCGCGAAGCTCGCCTCGGTAGATCTGTACGTGACCGAGGTGGATAAGCGCGGCTGGGAGCAAGCCGATCCGGCCGTGGCCGCGGATCTGATCGACGGCTGCGCTGATCGCCTGGTGGGTGGAGACGTTGTCGCCGCCGACCAGGCAGGCGTCGAGGACGAGCAGGCGGCGGCGTGGATCACCGGCGTTCAGGCCCAGCGCGGCGCGCACGGTGTCCGGCAGTGCCCGCTGCGGAGGCCGGGACGCGGGATCATGCCGTTGGTACATCCACTTCGCCAGGTCGCGGATGGGTAGGAGCGGGTCGGTGTCGGGAAGGCGCAGGCGGTTGAGTGCCGTGACGGCGGCCTCGTCTGGTTCGTCGCTGAGCTGGGCCAGTTCCAGCAGCAGCCACAGCGCGTCGTGGGGACGGTCGGCCGACACGTCGGCGAGCGCTGCTCTCAGCTGTCGACGGGCGGCCGGCAGGTCACCGGCAGCGAAGCTGACTCGGCCCCGCACAGTGTTCAGCCCGGCCCGCATCAGCGGGTCGTCGGCCAGCGGCTCGGCGCGGTCGATCAGCATTGTCGCGCGGGTGGGCTCGCCGCACTGCGCGGCAGTCTCGGCGGCCTGGATGAGCCGCTCGACGTCGCCGCCCAGCGCCTCGGCCACCGCTCGGTGGGCTGCCCACCGCTCGTGAGTCGAGGCGCCGTGGTGGGTTGCGAGCCGGATTGACGGATGCGCGAACGCGAGCGTGGTCGGCGTCGGCCGGACCAGGAGTCGGGCCCGCTCGACAGCGGCCAGGTCGTCCGCGCAGGCGCCGAGCGCCTGCGCGGCGCGCAGCACCACGACCGGGTCGCTGGTGTGGTTGCTGGCGAGGATGAGCAGCACGGCCCGGGCCCCGGGCGGCAGCGTTGGCAAGGCCGCAAGGAGCTCGGCGGGCGGGTGCGTTGCCGCGCTGGCGTTGGTCATGGCTGCCTCCCTGAGGAGCGTGTTGAGGTGGAGACTGGGCGGTCAGGCTGACCTGGGTCGGAGGTTTTGGTCGATGGCGCCGCCGGTTGTCGTCGCCGCCATCGACCTGATCCCTGCAGCCGGTGAAGGGCTATGCGGCCACCGCGTGGGGCAGTGACCGCCGCGGCGCTGATCCCGGCTGCGGCGCACGCCGCCCACAGCGCACCGGGGCTGACGCGATACAGGCTGGTGCCGGCTAGTGGCGCGAGCAGCAGGGCAGTGCCGTAGCACAGGCTGCGGGCGCCGGCGTAGCGGGCGGTCATCCCGGGCGGGGCCAGGCTGGTCGTGAAGGCGGCGGCGACCGGCCACTGGGTCAGCTCGCCGAGCGACCACACGGTTACGGCCATCGCGAGCAGCACAGCGGTGTGGGCGAGGCTGAGCAGGCCGAACCCGGCACCGATCACGATGCTGGTGGCGGCGATCACCGGCTGCGGCCGCCAGCGGCCCACCACCCGGGTGGCGGGCAGTTGCAGGGTCATGACCAGCGCGGAGTTCAGGGCGAGCAGCAGCCCGTAGCTGCCGGTGGAAAGGCCTTGGCGGTGCACCCACAGCGGAAGCGTGGTCTGCGCCTGGAACAACACCACGTTCACCAGCACGGTCGCCGCGAGCAGGCGGACCAGCTGTCGGTCACCCAGCAGGCTGCCGCGGGACACCAGGTATCGCGCGCGAGCCGCGGCGGCCTCAGCCCGGGAGCCTGGCAGGGCACGCCAAGCCAGCACTGCCCACGCGAGCGAGGTCGCGGCGTCGGCTAGGAACAGCGCAAGGAAGCTGTGCTCGGCCACCAGGCCGCCGGCCGCGGGACCGGCGGCCGCGCCGGCGCTGACGCCGAGCTGGTACACGCCGAACGCTGTCACTCGACGCGCCTGCGGCACTGCCGCGGTCAGGATCGCGCTGGTAGCCGGCCGGTACAGCTGCGAGACCAGTCCAGTCACCGCGGCCACACCCAGCACCGGACCTGGCCCGCTCACCGCTGCAAGCGCAACCGTGGCGACGGCCGAACCGGCCATCGACCCCGCCGTGATGACCCTGCCCCCGTACCGATCGGTGAGTCGCCCGCCCAGCGGCCCGGCGGCGATCTTCCCGGCCGCGTACGCGCTGACCGCGCCAGCCGCCACACCGGGGGTGTAGCCGCGGTGAACCAGGTACAGCACCAGAAACGGGACCACGAAACCGCCGAACTGGTTGATGAACGAGCCGCCGGCCAGCACCCACACCACCCGCGGCAGCCCGGACAGCTCCCCGCGCCCTGTACTGCCACCTGCCACAGCACGTCACCTTCCAGCGATAGCTCGGCGCCGAGCTAATTAGCTCGTTGCCGAGATACCTTAGGTTCGACGTAGTAGCTCGTCAACATGTAACTCGGAGGCGAGCTACTATGGGGATCGTGACTGAGCAGCCCGATCACGTGGCGGCAATCCTGCAGGCCTGGCACACCGAACGGCCCGACCTCGACGTCTCCCCGGTTGCGATCTTCGGCCGAATCACCCGCATCGACCGCTACCAGGCCGCAGCGATGCGGCAGGTCTGGCGACGCCACAAGATCGACTCGGGTGAGTACGACGTACTGGCCGCACTACACCGCAGCGGCCCCGACTACCAGCTCACCCCCACCGAGCTCTACCGCAGCGTGCTGGTCACCTCGGCCACCATGACCGAACGACTCGACCGCCTACAACGCCGCAAACTCATCCGACGCCGACCCGCCACCCGCGACCGGCGCTCTGTCCTGGTCGAGCTCACCCCCCGCGGCCGCACCGTCATCGACCACGCCATCGCCGACCTGCTCACCATCGAAGCCGACCTGCTAGACGGCCTCTCCGGCCAAGACCGATCCACCCTGGCCGCGCTGCTCGCCAAACTCGCCGCCATCCTCGAACAACACCACGACACCACCGCCCCGGGCAGCGCCTAAGCCGGCGCCACGACCGCCACGGTGACCCCGGCGGCCAGGCCAAGATCCGGCAGCGCATCGGGTACGTACTCGAACGGCAGGACGACTACGCCGGCGCGCTCGAGCACGCCCGACAGGCGTTCGAAGTGTTTCGTGATCGGCAAGCCGGCCTCCGAGGCGCGGACCCACAACGCCGTCGGCTGGTACGACGTCCGGCTCGGCGACCACCGGCGCGCCTTGTCGGGAGTGGCCGCGCGAGCCGTTCGCCGGGGATCGTCTACCGGGTGGGCGCTGCCTGACGAGTTTCAACGTCCGAGCGCCGTAAGGCGATGAATGCCGCCGCTCCGGCGGCGGTGGCGATCGCCGCAATTGCCCAAGCAATCGTTGGCGCCGACGTGTCCCGAGCGGGCGTGCCGGTAGTGACGGCGGCGATGAGCAGGATCACGGCGACGCCGATGGCGGTGCCGAGCTGGCTGGCGGTGTTGATCAGGCCGGACGCCGCTGCTCGGTCCTGCTCGACGACGTCGGTGCCCAGCGAGGTGGCCGCCACGGAAGACAGCCCGATGCCAACGCCGGCGCCCGCCATGCATGCTCCGATGCCAACGCTGTGAGCTGCGGCTGCGATCAGGCAGGCGATGGCGATGGCGATGATCAGCAAGCCGGCGGCGACCACGCGTTCGCGTCGTGCTCGTCGTAGGGCGGCCGGGGCCAGTGCGGCGCCGCCGATGACGGCCAAACTGAATGGCAGCAATGTCGCAGCCGCCGCTAGCGGACTGCGGCCAAGCGTGTCCTGCACATACAGGGTCACCAGCGTCGCGGCCGAGCTGGTCGTGGCCGTATTCAGCCAGCTCGCCGTCGATCCTCGCCGGATGTTGGGCTGGCGCAACAGACGGCTGGGGAGCAGCGGTGCCGACGAACGGCGATCCAACCACCACAACGCGCCGGCCAATACGACGGAAACTGCCAGCAGTGCGATACCCACCCACCGGTGATCGGAGTCGGCGACCAGGGTGGTGCCGACCACCACTGCCATCACCGCCCCGGTCAGCAAGGTCGAGCTGACGGGATTCAACGGCAGCGACGGGTCACCGTGACCGTCGGGCGGCACGGCTCGCAACATCGCTACCGCCAGCGCGCCGGCCACGACGAGCAACCCCCAAAACACCCAGCGCCAGCTTGCGAGATCCCCGACCACGCCGCCGAGCACAAACCCGCTGGCCCCCGCCGCAGCGCCGGACGCGCTCCACGCCGAGACAGCTCGGGCTCGCGCCACGTCGCTCGTGGCAACCGAGGTGAGCAGACGCAGTGCTGAGGGCACCGCGACGGCCGCCGCGGCACCTTGCAAGCAGCGCGCACCGGTCAACACGACGATCGAGGTCGCAACTGCGGCTAGTACAGATCCGACTGCAAACACGCCTAGGCTGATCAGGATCGCCCGCCGGTGCCCAACTCTGTCGCCGAATCGCGCGCCGAACATCAACAGGCCGCCGAAGAACATGGCGTACCCGGTGGCGACCAGTGCTCCAGCCGAGGGCGGGGAACCTACGCCGCGCAACATGTCCGGCAACGTCGTCACCACAACTGTCACACCGAGCACGTCCACGAATTGGACCAGACACAGCGTCCCTACCGCCGCCGCCACGTTCGTGGCGACGGCCGGTCGGCCGGCCGTCATGCCGATGGGCACCGGATCAGGCTAGAAGGGCCCACCGACGCCGCGGCCGACGTCGGTCGGCCGAACCGCCAGTAGACAAGATCATGCCCACTCCAGCTTGCCAGCGTGCCGGCGGTCCGGCCGTATGTCCCGGTGATTGTGAACCATCGGGGGATGGACATCGACTCATCCGAGGCAGACATCGCAGCGTCCTGGGCGCGCACCCGTTCAATCGCTTGGCACAGGCTCGGCCCGCCACGCAACGGAAACAATCGAATGGCCGCGCGCGATTCCGCAGTCGGGGCTGAGCGCCGCGACCTGGTCGAGCTGCGCAACGTGACAGCACCCGATCTCCGGGGTCGCGGCGTCATACGACGTCGCGCCGACTTGGCAGATCATTGCCCCGCTCGGTCGCTGTCCCTGAGCCTCACCCACGAACGCGGATTATCGTCTTCCCCTGGCGTCGCTCGGTCGGGTTTAGGGCGGCGACAGCGTCATCGAGGGGCGCGACGTCGCCGATGTTCGTCCGCAGCCGTCCGTCTCGCACCCGCTGGACGATCTCACTCAGTTGGCCACGATCGGACTCGACAACGAAGTCGATCGCCAGGCCGTCCGCGGGCCGCGCCTCGGTCGGGCCGACGACGGACACCAGCGTTCCTCGGGCCCGGATCAGGGCGGCCGACCGCTTCTGGATGTTGCCGCCAATCACATCGAAGACCAGATCGACTCCGCCGACGTCTTCCAGGGCTTCGTTGTCGAGGTCGACGAACTCCTGCGCGCCGAAGTCGAGCGCCTTCTGGCGGTCGGCCGCGCGACCGGTGCCGATGACGTAGGCGCCAAACTCACGCGCGAGTTGCGTCACCATCGTCCCGACTGCGCCGGCCGCGCCGTGCGCGAGGACGGTCTGTCCCGCCCGAAGGCGGCCGTGGTCGAACAGGCCCTGCCACGCGGTCAGGCCCGAGATCGGCAGGCTCGCGC
>DATBER010000176.1:0-43082 GCA_036558905.1 Jatrophihabitantaceae bacterium
GGGTCTTTGAGGGCGTCGAGCGCTTTCTCGAATTCCGCGGAGATCTGCGCGAACTGGTGCTTGGCCAGTTCGAGAAAGTCCTGCTTCTTATGGGGCGTCTCGGACATGAGGCCCACTCCTTCAGGTGTAGACACTCGCTGCAAGTCTAGCCTCGGCGCGGCCGCCAGTGGCCAGTTGTGCGAGTCCCTGGCAACGACGCGGGTTCGGGCGGCGGTTCTCAGCTACTCGTGACCCGCTGTGCTCCGCCGTTCTTCCAGTTCCACACCGGGTCCAGCCCGCGCTCGGCGCGCAGCAGGCGGACCAGCAGGTCGAGTTGATCCGGGTCGAGGCCGCGAGCCTTTACGGCATCGCGGGAGCTGGCGCGGGCCGGTCCGTCGACGGGGAAGGTCTTGAGCAGGTCGGTCGCGCAGCGCACGCCGATCCGCCGCAGCGCGAGGCGGGTGGCGGCTCCACCGTTGACGGCCGCGCCGCGTGAGGTCCGCGCGTTCGCGAGGTCGGAACGGTCGGCGGCCTCGAGGTGAATCAGCAGGAACGCTTGATCGACCCAGTCGATCAGCCGCCCGACGGGCGCGCGGGTGTGCAGGATGACGTCGACGAGATTCATCGTGGTGAGGTTCTGCATGTCCTCGACGCCCTCTTCGGCCAGGCGCGCTTCGTACCAGATGTTGAGTCCGTCGAGTTGGTCGAGCGGGTAGTCGGGCGCGACTTGCGGCACGACCACGTGCAGGACCTTGGCGGCGGCGCGCTGCAGCGCCTGCAGTGCGATCAATGGGAAGAAGCCGACAACGAAGGCCACGACCAGCTCTGACCGTCCGGCGATCGAGTCGCCCCTGGAGGTGAGCGCGAACAGCTGGTGCAGCGCGGTGACGAACAGCAGCACCAGGATGATGCGCAATACCACCGTCGCGTATGCGCTTGGCCGCAGGTCGCTTTGGTAATAGCGGCGCACGAGCATCGAGACGGCGAACGCGTAGGCACCGAGGAATCCGAATTCCAGCACCTGCCAGGGTCCGGACGGGTCGATCACACCGGACGGCTGCCACAGGATGATCGTCCACGCCACGGCGAGGACGCTGGTGCACAGGAAGACCGGGAACATCGTCTCGACATTGACGGTGAAGTCCTCGCCGCGGCCAGACTTCTCCGACACTTGCCGGCCGTAATAGGCGTCGAACTTCTGCCGGTAGATGTTGTCGGCCCGGGCGCCGCCTTGCTCGGCACCGGGGAGCTCGACAAATCGAGAATCCTTCGGTGGCGCCGGCAGAAACTTCGCGTCGTCCCATCCGAGCCGATACAGGTTCAGCACATACTCGTTCCACAACGCACCGGCGCGCAGCCCGAGGAAACGTACGTAGAGCCAGCCCGGCAAGAACGCGAGCAGCCACACCGCGAACAAGGTGACCGCGCGAAGGCCCAGATCGTGCCCGGAGACGGCCGACCCGGTCGGCACGAACCCGATCGTCACCGCCGCGACAACGACCACGACGCCGATCAGCGCGTTCATCCAGATCACCGCGGTGGCGCGCCGTACCCAGCCGCGGGGCAGCCACGCCGGTCGCCACGCGAGGCGGCGCGATCGGCCGCGCCGGCGCTCCGGCACGAATGGGCCGACGGACACGCCCTGCATTCCGCTCATCGCCATCACCAGGCCAGTCGTTCTGGATCACACACCTGCTCAGAGCGTCCGGGGCCCACGCTGATACGTGCGTGGGGGCAAGGCACCGGCGAACGTATCGTCGGTAACGCCCGCGGAGCGAGGGCGGGCGTGACCGCGCCGATACCCGACGGGCCCGATGAATCTTTCGGCGCTGATTCGTCTCAGTACTAGTAACAACGAGACGGCGGGAAGGAGCGACGGCCATGACGAACATCGAGAGCGCTGACCAGACCTACGAGCAGGCGGTCGCTGCGAAGGAGGCCGCCGCGCACGCCCTGTACCGGGCCGAACTGGCGGTGCACGACGCCCACCAGACGCACGTCGACCGGTGGATCGGCGCCGCGCACGATCGCCTGCACGACGCGATCAGCCGGTACTTGGCGGCCGAGGCCGCGGTTGCCGGGTTTCACCGACCGCCGGTCGCTGCCTAGCGCGAGTCCGAGAGCCACGAAGTACGGTGTCGGCGAGCACACACCCGGGAGCGCGTCGTGGCACTGAGTGATTTTCCCCGTTATCCGCTGCTGTTCGGACCCAGCCCGGTGCACCCGCTCGAGCGGCTGTCCGACCACCTCGGCGGTGCACGGATCTGGGCCAAGCGCGAGGACTGCAATTCCGGCCTGGCGTTCGGCGGCAACAAGACGCGCAAGCTCGAATATCTCGTGCCGGATGCGCTCGACCAGGGCGCGACGCACCTGGTCTCCATCGGGGGCGTGCAGTCGAACCACACCCGACAGGTCGCGGCCGTCGCGGCGAAGGTCGGCCTCAAGGCGCGCCTCGTCCAGGAGAGTTGGGTCGACTGGCCGGACGCCGTGAACGACCGGGTCGGCAACATCCTGCTGTCGCGGATCATGGGCGCCGACGTCGAACTCGTCGACGCCGGATTCGGCATCGGGTTCAAGGAGAGCTGGGAGAACGCGCTCGAACAGATCCGCGCCGAGGGCGGCGTCCCCTACGCCATCCCGGCCGGCGCGTCCGACCATCGCCTGGGCGGGCTGGGCTTTGCGAACTGGGCCGATGAAGTGCAGCAACAGGAACAGGAACTCGGCGTCTTCTTCGACACGATCATCGTCTGCACCGTCACCGGATCGACGCACGCCGGAATGATCGCGGGATTCGCCGGACAGGATCGACCGCGCCGCGTGCTCGGCATCGACGCCTCGGCGAAGATCGACGAAACCCGCGCCCAGGTGGGGAAGATCGCGCGCAACACCGCCGATCTCATCGGGTTGATCCGCGACCTGCGCGACGACGAGATCACTGTGCTCGACGGCTGGGCCGGCGACTACTACGGCATCCCCGTCGCGTCGACGCTCGATGCCATTCGGCTGACCGGCCGCCTCGAAGGCGTGATCCTCGATCCCGTCTACGAGGGCAAGTCGATGGCGGCGCTGATCGACCTCGTTCGAGACGGCGAGATCCCCCGGGACTCCAACGTGCTCTACGCGCACCTCGGCGGCCAGCCCGCGCTGAACGCCTACAGCGCGCTGTTCAAGAGCTGATCCGGCCGGACAGGTTGGCGGGCTAGACTCCCCCAATCCTGGCCAGATCGGCATGCTCCGGTCACGCGGGACCACCTGGGTTTGTCTTTCGGGATGGTGTCGTGGCTCGGGGTCCAGCCGCTCGTGACCCTGCCATCAGCGTCAACGTCCTCGCACCGGCGCAGTGGCAACTGCTCCGGCGGCTTCGGCGGCGAGCTCTCGAGGAATCGCCCGATGCGCTCGCTCCGTACGAGCGTGAGTAGCACTGGGACGCGCGCGACTGGGAAAGCACTTTCGACGCGGCCGCTGGTTCGTTGCCCACTCCGGCCGCCGAGCGATCGGGCTGACCCGATCCCTGCCGGAGGCGGCGGCACCGTGGCAGTGCAACATCGAGTCGGTGTGGGTCGCGCCCACGTTTCGCGGACGCGGTGTCGCACGACGCCTCATCGACGCCTTGATCGAACACGAAGTGCCGAACGGCGTCACTCACTGTTGGCGTGGGTGCTGGGCGCCGGATTGTCGCCCAACTCCCGGCGCGGGGCACTAGGGTGCGGCAGCCATTTCCCGGCTGGCCCGGCCGAACCGAGGAGCGCTTCGTTCGTCGCCTCGCAACCGGCTGACGCCAGGGATCGTCACCGCCGGCAGCTCGAGGCCGTTGACTGCCTCGTCCAGGCTGCCCAACGAGGGAAGGTCGCCGACGAAGGCTCGCCACGATCCAAGATCGGCGAGCCAGGCGTTGACGTATTCGACGAGAGATGCGGCGGAGATCTCCGACAACGCGCGAGCGGCTTCGTCCAGGGCCGGCAGCGGAGAGCTTGCTTTGCTCGCACCCAGCGACGGGCTGAGGCAGCCGACCATGGTCACTTCGATGAACGCGGCGCGCGCTTGGAGGAACGCTTCCCAGTACTCGACCGACGGCGGCGGACGCAGCGAACTCGAATGGAGGTAACCCATCAGGCCCTCGGCCAGAACGTCGCCGAACTCCTGATCGGCTGCTCGCCTCGGTTTGGCGAACGGATCGTAGGCCAGCTGCGTCACCGAGCCGACCGCGCCGACCCGGCCCCGTTCGATGTGCGGCGCGAGGAACAGCCAATCCTCGTTGTAGATCTCGGGAAAGAACGTGTCGGCTTGCTGCACGTCGACGATCAGCGCCGATCCGCTGACGAATACGTCCTGGGTGGGCTCGACGAGGCGATGTGCGTGGCAGACGATCGAGTTGTCCGGAAAGGAAAGCGCCGGCATTCCCACTGCCGTGTGCTGGTCCAACGCCGTGACGGCGCGTTCGACGTTAGCCAGATCCCAGCCGTAGATGTCGTCGTCGAGGAACAGCAGCGACCGCCAGCCGGCCAGCTTGCCCAGCATCAAACCGAGATTGCGCTTGCGGCTGAGGTCGCCCAGCGCCCCGTGCCGCGCCGGTCGGACCGCCGAAGTCCGGAACCTGGGGAGCCCCACATCCGACGCCGCGGATAGGTCGATCACCACAGCCTGGACGTTCCGAATACTTTGCGCGAGGGCAATGGCGTCGTTGGCGTCGGCGTTGCGGCTGCACATGAGCACGACCGGCGCACCCAAATCGGCGCCGAGTCGAAGAGCGGACGCGGTGTAGGCGGCAGGCCGAGCGGCCGATACCACGATGCCGCTCAGCCGCCGCCGGCCGTTGACCGAAGGGCGACTGAGTACCGACGCGTGCGTGCTGTAATGCCGAGTCGACGTCCGGGAGGCCGCGCCGTCGAGGCCGCGCACGTCGTCAGCCGACCTGTTCCAGTGGGCCCGAGCGTCCGCCCGCGGCGCTGTCGCTCCACTCGAACAACCGGGTCTTCGCCAGCTGCAGGTCGGGCGTCAATGCGGCGCCGAAGCGCAGCGGCACGCGCATCAGCACGGCGAATCGGTCCGCTCCGGCGAATCTCGAGGCCAGGTACGTCTCGTTCTGCTGGCGCAGCTTGTCGTCGGTGAGCACGCGCACCGCACCGTAGACGCCGCGCGCGAACACGCCGTTGCACATGGTCAATGTGGTGGCCGAGTTGTTCGGATTCGGCATTCGGGCCAGCAGCCCCACGTCCTCGTAGAGGGCCGCACCGGCCATCTGCGGCACGTACCGGACCGATTCGTCGCCGGTCCGGACCTCGAAGATCTCGCCCCCGAAATCGCGATCCGGATGAGAGACCTGCGCTATCGGAAGTTCGGTCTCGCCGGCCAGCGGCCCGGTGACCGAATTGAGGCCGATACCGCCGAGCAGCACCAGGTGGCTCGCCAGCTCGTCGGCCTGAGTGAGGCGGTCGGCTCGAACGAACCGGACATCGCTTTCCGGGTTCACCATGCGGAGGTGGCCGAACAGCTCGACCAGCGCATCGACATCAGCGAACGTCAGCAGATCCGTGTGGTTGATGTGGTCGGACCGCATGTACGGATGGGCGTCGCATTCGCCCTCCCCCAGGTCCAATTTCCCGCACACCACGCGGATGACCGAGCCGCGCGGGTACCTCCAGTTGAACCGCAGACCGCTCGCGGCCTCCGCGACCGGTAGGTCGGTCGTGCCGGCGCGCAGTGCCAGCAGCTTCTCGTACAGCTCGTCGCGCGCGGTCTGCTCGGCCGAATCGAGTTCGTCGTCGGCCAGCAGCCGCCCACGACCGTCGGCGATCGAGCGCTCGGTCGAGAAGAACGTGGCGTAGTCACGCAGCCGGGCCACCGGCGGCACCGTGGGATTCTTCTCGTTCTCCCACGACGAGATCAGCGACAACGACACGGGCTTGCCCCGGCCGAACGCCTCGGCCAGGGTTCGCTGCGGCACGGTTCGGCCCGGCCAGCGCTGCACCCGCAGTTCCCGCAGGCTGCGCGCCAGCGCCGCACGACCGTCGTCGCGCGAGATTGGCGGCCTCGTCATCGGCCCTCCAGCTCACTACAAGTGGCCGGCTGAGGCATGAGGACCGATCAGCCGGAATGTTCGGACAACGATAGGCCGCGGTCGGCCTTCACTGCAACGATCTGAAGTTACAACTCTATGTCAGTTTCTTCGGTTGTCTTCAGTACAGTCTAGTCTGTAGCGGACTGAAGTTCTCTGAAGTCTACCGATGGAGGTGAGGGTCGGTAGCCCCGGCCGGAGTGTCAGTTGCGACATGCCCGGCTCGGCCGGTGCGAGCCCGAGGTAGCACCCGCAGGACCCCCGGAGATCGTTTGGCGGCGTCGCCGGGGGCCTGCTCCTTGGCGGACCTGGTCCGTCGCAGCGTTCGCTCGATCGGAGGAGGCCCACGATGAGGGTAGCTCTCGCACAGCTCCCAACCCACGATCTACACGCAGTCGCCGCTTCGGTGTCGCCGTCGTCGCAGCACGCGGCCGGCGCGTTCGCCGCCGGGCCAGGAGTGCTCCTGGTATTGGTCTTGATCGCCGCCGTCGTGGCCGGGGCGCTGGTCCGGGCGCTGGCGACGTTCTGGCTCCTGGTGCGGTCGATGTTCGCCGTGGTCGCCGGCCTGGCGTTGGCGCTGACCGCGGTGGTCGTGCTGGCCGACCTGATCCTGACCGACAGCGCCGGCCCATCGGATCAGCAGCCGGCGCCGAGGCCGTCGACCGTTCAGCCGACCCATGCCGTCCCGGATAGGTCGGTCGCGGGGCAGTCGCAATTGCCGCGCTGATCGGCCGGGACGTTAGGGTGCGGCCAGGCCAGCGATCGAGGGAGCAGGCAATGGCGCGAGTGGCGGTCACCGGCAGCAGCGGCAAGCTGGGCCGGGCGGTGGTGACCCACCTGGCTGGGCGCGGCTGGGATGTCGTGGCCCTCGACCGCACGCCGTCGCCGAACCGAGACGTCACCTCGACCCTCGTCGAGCTGACTGACTTCGGGCAGGCGCTCGAGGCGCTGAGCGGCATCGACGACCGGCACGACGGCGTTGATGCGCTCGTACATCTCGCGGCGATCCCGGCACCGGGCCTGCTGCCCAACGCAGCCACCTTCACCAACAACATCACCGCGTCGTTCAACGCTTACTCGGCCGCGATCCGAGCCGGCGTGCGCAAGATCGTCTGGGCGTCGAGCGAGACCGTGCTGGGGCTGCCGTTCGACAAGCCACCCCCGTACGTGCCGGTCGACGAGGAGTACCCCCCGCGGCCGAACAGCACCTACTCGCTGGTGAAGACGCTCGAGGAGGAGCTGGCCCGGCAGCTGTGCCGGTGGCATCCCGACCTGTCGATGACCGGGCTGCGGTTCAGCAACGTCATGTACCCCGAGGACTATGCGCAGTTCCCGTCTTTCGACGCCGACGCCCGTTTGCGGCGCTGGAACCTCTGGGGTTACATCGACGCCCGCGACGGGGCGCAGGCGGTGCGGCGGGCGCTGGAGCACGACGCGGTCGGCGCCGACGTGTTCATCATCGCCAACGCCGACACCGTCATGTCCCGACCGAACGACGAGCTGCTGGCCGAGCAGTTCCCGGGTGTGCCGGTGACCCGGCCGGTGGGCGCGAACGAGACGTTGCTGTCGATCGACAAGGCCCGTCGCGTCCTCGGCTACGAGCCGGAACACTCCTGGCGCGATTAGGGCGCGTCTCTCGCTCACGACGAGCGGGACTCGGGAGGCACTCCCTAGGTGGGCCGGGCCAGCCGGTTCAGCGCCGACAGCAGCGGCCGGGCCTGATCCGGCACGTCCGCGTCGCTCCAGTGGAACGTCTGCTGGCGCGTGCCGTCGTCCAGGTGCAACTCGTAGTTGAAGCGGTCCGCTCCGGGTGGGCTCGAAGAGGACGAGGCCGGCGGAGAAGCGAGCAGCGAGCGCGCCGCACCGGCCTGGTCGGGGGGCAGGTCGTCGGACGACGCGTCGGCGGCCAGCTCGATACCGGCGAAGCCGCCGCTTCGCCGGTACCGGATGTGTACGGCCACGCGAAAACGGTAGCGCGGTTCAGCGCACTTTGACCTTCACCGCGTCCCAGGCCGCCTTGACCGCGTCGGCCTCGGGGCTGGTCCGCCCGTAACGCTGCCGCGCCTGGCGCAGCGTGACGGCCGCGAATCGCGCGAAGGTCGCGTTCGGCTTGAGCCGCGGGTCGCCGAGCGAGTCGTACCAGATCTGGCCGGGTGCCTCCCAGGCGTTGCCGCCGACCGTCGTGGCCAGCACGTAGAAGGCGTGGTTCGGGATGCCCGAGTTGGTGTGCACGCCCCCGTTGTCGGACGTCGTGTTGACGTAATGGTCCATGTCGGCCGGCTGGTTGTCGTACTTGTTCGCCGTGCCAGGCGCCTTCATCGTGCGCAGCGCCGGTGCGAGTTGCGGTCCGACGATGTCGGCGCCGATGAGCCAGTCGGCCTTATCCGCCGTCTGGCCGAGGTGGTACTGCTTCACCAGCGATCCGAAGACGTCGGAGATCGACTCGTTCAGTGCACCGGACTGACCCGAGTACGTCAGGTTGGCCTCGTTCTGGGTGACGCCGTGGGTCAGCTCGTGCCCGACGACGTCGGTGCCCTTCGTCGTGTCGGTCAGCAGTTGCCCGTCGCCGTCGCCGAAGAACATGTGCTCGGCGCCGTCCCAGAACGCGTTGTCGTAGTCGCTTCCGTAGTGCACCAGGCCGTTGATCGCCATACCCTCGTCGTCGATCGAGTCGCGGTGGAAGACGTCCCAGTACAGCGAGTACGTGTAGCCGAAGTTGTCGTAGGCCTGGTTGATCGACGCGTCGGACGCGGGCGGCTGGCCCTCACCGCGGACCAGCGTGCCGGGCGTCGATGACGTCGAGTGGGCCTGGTTGTAGATGAACCGACGCGGCGTTCCGGTAGGCGCGCCGACCCGCATCGTCGGCCGAACGCCTTGCCGGCCCGCGACTTCCGCGCGAGCGAGACGGAAGCTGTGGTCGAGTTCCAGGGTCTGCGCGACGGCGGCACGCTGGTCGAGCGATCCCTCCTGGGCGATCCGGACGAGCAGGTCCGGCGGCAGGATGCACGCGAGTGGGTGGCGGGTCATGTCGAGCTCCAATCAGGTGGTTTGTGGAATCCACGGGCGCGCGGCGCGCGGAATGGCGACGGTGAGGGTGGCTCGTTTGGTGTCGGCGTCCGGGCCGGTCCGGTTGGCCCAGTCGTGCCCGCCCCGCATCCACTCGGGCAGGCCGGCGGGCAGGTCGTCGGCCGGGATCGGCCGCAGGTCGGCCGGCGTGAACGTCGAGCCGTAGGGCGTCGGGTCCGGCGGCTGGTCCGGATGCGGGATCGCAGCGATCAGGTCGGGCAGCGCGACGTTCCAGTTGGCCAGCAGCTTCTCGGTGGCTTCCGCAAGCGAGATCTGCCCGGCGGCGGCCGCGGATTCCGGGTAGGTCGGATGCAGGAGATGGGCGTGGTGGCCGGTGAACGTCGAACCGGCCGGCGTGATTTGCCATTGCGCGAACGCCTGTCCGGCCAGAGATCCGAGGGTGATGATCGCGGCGATCGGGTTGTTGCCGACGACCGTGTCCAGCCAGCTGTTGCGGTAGGCGGCGATCGCCCCGTCCTTGATGTGCTTGGCCCCGCCGGCCTGGCCGTACACGCTGTACAGAAACGTGTTGATCATGACGTAGCTGCGGCTCAGTCCGAGGCGGGCGAGCAGTCCCTGGGTGCGCTGCCCGGCCGTGCCGACCAGGATCCGCCGGGCGATCGTCTCCGCCGTCGCGGGATCCTGCCCGAGCACGAGCAGCTGCGCGGTTCCGTCCAGGCGGCCGCGGTGGAAGATCGGCCCCCACTCCACCCGGAACGCGTCCGGCGGGTAGACGGTGCTGTCGGGGTACGCGGCGACCAGGTCGTCGTACGGCTTGGGGTAGCCGGGGCAGAACATGCTCATGGCGGATCCTTCGGCGTCAGGGCGTTCCCAATGCGGCGAGGGCGTCGCGGAGGTCGCCCGGCAGGTTCGGTTCGGTGCCCAATGCCTTGAAGTAGGCAGGGTTGTCGACCGCGGTCAGCGGATCGAGGGACAGTGCCGGCAGCGGCAACGGCCCGCCGGCTGCCTGCGGCGGGCGCGCGCCGCGCACGTTCGGCCCGGTCAGCCGTCCGCGATAGGGCAGATGCGGGCGCGGCGACATGTGGTTGTCGATCACGCCCGAGACGGCCAGGAGCGGCCGGGCCGACAACTCGGCAATGCCCTGGGGAGCCGACTCCGGTAGGGCCGCCAACGCGTCCCGCAGCCGACGGATCGCCTCGGCCACCGGGATGGCCGCCACCTGCGGGTCGGCGTTCGGCTGCGTGAGGTTCAGGATGCGCGGCTTGCCGGCGACGGTGATCCGCTCGCCGCCGTCGAGGCCGAGCCGGGTCATCAGGCTGCGCGTGCCGACGCGCGGTACGCCGTTGATCACGGCCAGGCTGATGCCCGCCTCGGTCGCGTCGATCAGCGTGTCGTAGGGATCGCCGCGGGTCGTGTTGACGACGATCAGGTCGGCCCGCTTGCCTGGTTCGAGGCTGCCCAGGTGCGCGCCCCAGCCGAGCAGTTGCGCCGGCGTTCGAGTGGCCATCGCGACCAAGTCGTGCCCGGACACGTCGGCCGCCAGCCGCGCGACCTTCAGCTCGCCCAGCAGGTTCTTGCTGCCCGACGGCGCCCAGTCCGAGCCGAGTGCGATCGGCACGCCGGCTTCGCGGGCGGCGGCGACATCAGCCGTCTGCCCGTACAGCAACAGGTTGGACAACGGCGACCACACCATCGACCCGCCGTTCGCGGCGAGCGTCCTGAAGTCCGCGGCGGTCAACGCCACGCAGTGGATGCCGATCAGGTTGTTCGTGATCGCCCACTCGCCCGACGAGAGGTGCAGCGCCTCGAAGTGCCGATGCGCCGACGGGTCGACGCCCTCGGACAGGTGCAGGATCAGCTTCTGCTTGCCCGAGATTCGCGCCAGGAAGTGTTCGGCATCGGTCGCGTCGACGTCGGCGATGTGGGTGGCGGCCGGTGGCAGGCGCGGGTCACCGGTCGACTCGACGTTGCGGACCAGTCCTCGAAAGTGCGTGACGATGCCGGGCCGCGAGGCGAGCGCGACGCCTTGGCTCGTTGTCGTGCCGCCGAGCAAGCATCGCACCTCGACGTAGCGCACGACGGCCGGCACGACGTCGGCGTCGCTGCCGAGCACCGCCATCGGACCCGATATCAGCCGGTGATAGTCGGGGGTCGACGGTCCGCTCCACTGGTCGCGATTGCCGAATTTCTTCGGGACTTGCCACAGCGACAGCACGTCGTAGGGCAGGTGATTGTGCAGCTCGATCAGCCCCGGATAAATAGTGCCCCGGGTCGAAATGCGCGACACTCCGGCGAAGCCGTCCGGCGCCGGTGCAGCGCTTGGCAGTAGGGCCGCGATAGCCCCGTCTCGCGCATACACGACGCCGCGATCAATGACGGTCGCGTGGTCGTCCATTGTGACGATTCGGCCGGTCAGAGCGATCGGCGCACTGACATCCGGATCCACGGGTGCTGTACTCATTACGCACGCCCCCCGACGTTCCGAACCACGGCGACGGCTGCGGTTCGTGGCGCGAGACGTTACTCGGCGCAGCGACTTTCCCCAATGGTGTAAGGGCGTTCTGCGTGCCCTTCCGTGCAGACATGCCGCATCTATGGCCGCGATCCGGGCGGATGCCCGCGAGCGAAAATGCTTCGACATTCGGTCGGCGGCTTCTTTAACCTGATCAAGCACACTTCGATGACCAAAGGACGATGAACCGTCGTGATCAGGTTGCGCACGTACGAAAACGCGAAGCCTCGCTCGCGCGTTGTGCGGCGCACCGCGCTGTGGCGGAACGATCGTGAGCGTCAGGCCATAACCCAATACATCGGGCGGTATTTGCGCTAGAGCGCGCCAAGTCGCATAGCCGTGCCGCCCCAACTATTCGGTCGACGGGCGGCTCTTTTTGTAATCGACCATACGAACCATCCGGTCGCAGGTTCGACTCCTGCCGGAGAGGCCGCCCGACGGGCAGTGCGAGGAGGAAGCCGATACCGCCTTGCGAGCGCACACCTGGATCACCGGACTTATTCGCCAAATTCCCGGCGGGACACTAGATACCGGTGGTGATCACACCGTTCTTGCGGTACTCCTGGTGCGCCGCTTCGAGGTCGAGCATGTTCCGCTGGCTCTCGGCGAAGTGACGGGTGTAGCGAGCGGCGTAGGCCTCTGCGAACTCGCGGCTGTCGGTCGCCTGCTCATCGCCTGCGTCGTAACGGCCCCACACGTACGCGGCCGCCTGCGCCTTGGCCAGCTCGACTGTGCGGCGCTCTGTGTCCGAAAGTTCCCGTGCCATTGAACCCCTCCCGCTTTACCGACGGTATGCCCCGTTAGCTAGACGTTCGGACGGTACACGGCGCGCTACATCCGCGGTAGTAGCAAATGGCTCTTCTCGGCGAACCGATCGCAACGAGATGACCTGCACGGGGTGGTGCCGATCGGCCTGAACTGGACGGCTGATGCGACGCGGGCCGTCACACTGCGGGTCACGGCACCGGACGGCCGGCGTGCCGACCTGCAGCGGTTCGACGGCGTCGACTGACTCGGGCGAACTTATGACTATTCGGCTAGTGTCCTACGCCGGGAATTGGGCGAATAAGTCCGGTGACCCAGGTGTGCGCTCGCAAGGCGGAGGAGGAGCCGATACCGCTGTTGTATCGGCGACGACGACAACGTCGCGAGCGTGCAGCTGGGCCCGGAATTATCGTCTGAATTCCCGGCGCGGGGCACTAGGTTCGTGCGTACGGACAGGCGAAGGGGCGGTCCACGCGTGGCGGTTCGAGGGGTGAAGGCGCGACAACTGCTGCAGCGACTGCTCGACGCGGTCGCCGACGACCTGCCACCCGGCGTCACGGTCCGAGTCACCGGCGAGGGCCTCCTGTGCGGACTGGAAGCCTGGCGTGCGCGCGACGGCCGGCCGGTCCGCCCGCGCGAGATCGCCACCGCGAACGCACCGTTCGGGATCGGCCCGGTGGGCCCGCTGCCCCGACGGGTGGCAGCCCGCATGACCGCGATCGACGCGATGGAGATGATCCAGGACGTGGTGTCGACGGCATGCGGCTGGCCGTGGCCGAGCCTGGGCGCCGACGTGCACGCGGACGCCGGTGATCGCGGCGTGCGGGTGTGGCTGGAGGACGCGTCGGGCCACGTCGTGCCCGCCGGCCTGGTCAGCATCGACGCGACGTAAACCTCGCTAAGGATTCCCTCGGCGCGATCAGGGCGGCAGCATGTGCGTATGGGAGGCGCCGTCGCGTTGGCACTGCTGTCGGCGCTGCTCACCGCAATCTCGACGGTGGCCCAGCAAAGAGCGGCGTACGCAGCGGCCGACACGACATCGGGGCATGTCGGCCTCATCCGGGCTCTGATGCGACGTCCGCAGTGGTGGGCCGGCCTGGTCGGCGATACGGGTGGGTATGTCTGCCAGGCGGCGGCGCTGGGCCTGGGCTCATTGCTGCTCGTCCAGCCGTTGCTGGTCACCGCGCTGCTGTTCGCCCTGCCGCTCGGCGCGCACTTCGCGAATCGCCGCGTGTCGCGGGCCGACTGGGGCGCGGCCGTGGTGCTGACCGTCGCGCTGGCGGTGTTCGTGGTGGCCGGCAATCCCCAGGCCGGTTCGGCGCACGGCTCCGTCGACGACTGGGTGATTGCGATCGCGATACTCGCCCCGATCACGGGGGCCTGCGTGATCGGGGCGGCCACCTCAGGGGGTCCCCGGAAGGCGGCATTGCTGGCGATCTCGGTCGGCATCCTCTACGGCACGATGGCCGTCCTGACCAAAGGGGTGGTCGACCTGCTCGGCCAGGGAATCGAACCGCTGCTGACCTCGCCCGAGACGTACGCGTTGATCGGCGTCGGCGTCGTCGGCACGATCCTGCAGCAGTCGGCGTTCTCGGCCGGTGCGCTGCAGGCGTCGTTGCCGACGATGACCGTGCTCGAGCCGGCCGTGGCCATCCTTCTGGGCATTGCTCTGCTCGGCGAGCACATCGACACCGACGGGTTCGGCTGGGTGCTGATCGGCCTCGCGGTGGCGTGCATGATCGCCGGCGCGGTGTCGCTGGCCCGGTCGTCGGCGCGGGCCGAGGCGGCGGCGGCCACGCAGCCCGAGCCGGAGCCGGTGTAGTCAGGCCGCCTGGGCCGAGACCCCGCCGACCGCCTTGGGCACGAACAGCGGCCCGACCACCGGCAGGGCGAGGAACCCCTCGGCGCCGGCGTAGAGCAGCCCGACCCGCGGCAGGTCGGCCGGCTGCTGGTAGATCAGGTCGCGGGACAGCCACGCGGGCGAGAACTTGGCGTTGAACTCCTGCAGCGACTTGATCTGGAAGAACGGGTTGAGCACGCCGACCACCCGACGGGCGGCCCGCTGCGACGGGCTGAACGACACGCCCTCCTGGAACAGCCGTCCCCACATGGCGAAGTTCATCGACAGCCGGACGACGCCCCGCTCGCGCAAAGCGACAGCGGCGCTGGCGATCAGGAACTCGGTCATGCCGTTTGGGGCGTCCGGATCGTGGCGCATCAGGTCGAGCGTGTAGCCGAAGTCGCGCCCGTACGCCGGCACCAGCCGCAGGAATCCCCCCGCGGCACCGTTCTCGTCGCGGGCCACGCACAGCAGGAAGTCCGGGTTGCTGCCGTCGCCCTCGACGTCCTGGCTCAGCGTCATGGTGAAGCCGCGTTCGGGCGCCTTGCCCCGCCAGCGCTGGCTGATCGCGTTGAGCTGGTCGACCAGTCCGGCCGGCGCTTCCGACTCGCGAACCAACTCGAACCGGTAGGCGCGACCCACCCGACGCACGGCGGCCCGCACGCTCTTCATCGCCCGACCGTCGAGGCTGAACGTGTCGCAGTGGATGATCGCCTCGTCGCCCAGATAGAAGCAGCGAAAGCCCCGGGTGGTGTACATCTCCCGGTCGGACGCGCGCACGGCGAGGTAGGCGATGCGCCACGACCGCCCGTCGCAGAACTCGCTGAACTCGTCGACGACGCGCGGGATCGACGCGGGCGCCCCGATCGGATCACCCGACACGAGCGCGTATCCGCCGACGTAGGTGTAGGCCAGCATCGCTTCGCCGTCGCTGGAAAAGAAGAAGCTCTTGTCGTCGCGCAGGGCGAAGTAGGCCAGCGTGTCCCATCCGTAGTTCTTGACCAGGCGGCGCGCGTGCGACCAGTCGTCAGTGGTGTGCGGACGCCGGGCACGCAGCGGGCGGAACAGCAGCACCAGCAGGCCGACCAGCCCGGCGATGCCCAGTACGAGCAGGGCGTTCGGGAAGAACCCGCGGAAGAAACGCCGCTCGTAGGTGTACGGGCCGTCCAGGCCGATCACGCCCTTCGCGATCGTCTCGAAGGCGCCGCCGACGCTCAGGCTGGGCTGCACATGGTCGCGTTCTACAACCAGGCTGACGAATCCGAACGCGAATACGGCAGCGATGTACACCGGTATCAACCGGATCAGGCGAAGCAGCGACGGCGGGTCGGGCGCGCCGCGGAAGTCGCGTCGATACCGGATGAGCGCGACCGTCATCCCGAGGCTGTACAAGGCCGAGATCGGATGCGGGCCCTTGAGGATGTTCGTGATCGTGCCGAGCGCGAACAGGGCGACGCAGATTTGCCAGGCTCGTCGTTTGCCCCGGCCGAGCTGCCCGGCCAGGAACAGCAGGGCCAAACCGATCAGCATGGTCAGCACGTGGCCGGTGATCCGGAACCACAGCGGTCCGATCGGATCGCCGAGCGGGGCCAGCCGCGAGTGCAGCACCGGCACGAGAGTGAGCAGCAGGATGGCGCCGCCCAGCGCGGTCAGCCCGGCGAGCACCCGCTGGACCACTCGCGAGGGACGGGCGGCCCGAGGCTCGCTGCTTTGCGCGGCGACGGGCGCGGGCGTATCGGAGGTGGCCGGCGGGACAGCCGGGCGATGGCCGTTCGGGGACGGAGGTTCCGGGCCGGTGCCGTGCTCGGGGCGCAGCGTCGGGAACAGGATGACCTCGCGGATGTTCTCGACTCCGGCCAGCAGCATGATCAGCCGGTCGATGCCGATACCCAGCCCGCCTGTACATGGCATCCCGTATTCGAGTGCCCGGACGTAGTCGAGGTCGACGTCGCCGGCTTCGGGGTCGCCGCCGGCCTTGGCCCGCGCCTCGTCCTCGAAGGCGGCCAGCTGGGCGGCGGGGTCGTTCTGCTCGGAGTACGCGTTGCACAGCTCGAACCCAGCGACGATCAGCTCGAATCGTTCGACGTAGCCGGGCTTGCTGCGATGGGCCCGGGCCAGCGGCGAGACCTCCTGCGGATAGTCGATGCAGAACACCGGACCCCGGACGCTGTGCTGCACCTTCTCGTCGTAGAGCTCCTTCATGAGCCGCCCGGGGCCCCAGCCGGCCTCCCACGGCACGCGCTGGTCGTCGAGCATGCGGCGGGCGTCTTCGATCGGCATGAGCGGATCCATGTCGACGCCGAGATGCTGCTTCATCAGCTCGGCCATGGTCAGCCGCGGCCAGGGCGGGCTGAGGTCGACCGGCTCGCCGGCGTACTGCACGACCAGGTTGTCGCCGAGCGCGTTGCGGGCGGCGGCCACCACCATGCCCTCGACCAGATCCATCATGTCGGTGTAGTCGGCGTACGCCTGGTAGGCCTCGAGCATGGTGAACTCGGGGTTGTGCCGGGTGTCGACGCCTTCGTTGCGGAAGACTCGCCCGATCTCGAAGACCCGTTCCATGCCGCCGACGACCAGCCGCTTGAGGTGTAGCTCGAGCGCGATGCGCAGGTACATCTCGATGTTCATCGCGTTGTGGTGCGTGATGAAGGGCCGGGCCGTTGCCCCGCCCTGGATGCTCTGCAGAATCGGCCCCTCGACCTCCCAGAACCCGCGCTCCTCAAGGTGGGCCCGGATGGCCGAGATCGCCTTGCGCCGGATCTCGAAGATGCGCCGGGTGCGATCGTTGACCATCAGGTCGACATAGCGCTGCCGGAACCGGACCTCGACGTTGTCGAACGCCTTGTCCTTGTCGGGAAGTGGCCGGATCGCCTTACCCAGCAGGGCGAACTCGTCGACCCGGACGGACAGCTCGCCGCGCCGAGTGGTCATCACGACGCCCTTGACGCCGAGCCAGTCGCCGCGGTCGAGGTCGTCGAACCCGGCGAAAAGGTCGGTGCCGAGATGCTGCCGGTCAACGAAGAGCTGGATGGCGGCGGTGCGGTCCTGCACTACCGCGAAGGTCAGCCCGCCGTGCTTGCGCAGCAGGGTTAGCCGTCCGGCAATGGCGACCGCCCGATCCGTGGTCGAATCGGGCGGCAGTGAGGGGAACTCGGCGCGGATGTCCGCGATAGCGGTGTCGACGTCGAAGCCGTAGGCGATCGGATCGACGCCCTGCTCGCGGGCCCGTTCGACCTTGGCTCGGCGATACGCCCGTTGCGCGTCGGAATCGTCGGCGTTTTCGGGCATTGCCGTGGAACTCGACGTCGCAGAGAGGGCCAAATCCGGCCCCCCCGGGCCCGGCTCCATGGCGCCGGAGTTTATCCGAGGGGCCCGGATCCTGATAGGTATCTGATCAGCGAGACGCGGTGGCGTAGGTCGATTCTCCGTTTCGTCCGGGGATGGGGCGTCCGCCGGGGAGGGCCTGGGCCCGTCGCCACACAAGCTCGGCCTGCACGGCCAGCATGACGCCGATCATGACCAGGATCGTGCCGATCCCGCGCTCGTACTCGGCGTGGGTCAGGTAGGCCACCGTGCCGAGGGCGAACTTGAACGCGATGAGGCCGAAGAACATCGCGACCGAGGCGACCGTTCCGCGGCTGTAGATGCGGCCGTCGGCTTCGCGCCAGACGCGGGTCATGCGTCCGCGCAGGAGCCCGACGATCAGACTGGCGACCAGGCCGATCGCGAACAGCCCGAGGCTGAGCGGCGTGTGCACGACGCTGACGCCGAGGCAGATGCCGACGATTGCATAGATGAGTGGCAGCTTGAACCGGCCGTGGCCGGTGACCTGGGTGAGCCGGCTCTGCCGGTACACGCTGAAGGCGACGAGGGCGACGATTGCGATCAGCTCGATGGTGGTCATTTCCTGCTCCCTGTGATGACGTTGTGGCTCGACGACGTTGTGCTCATACCGTCGCGCCGACGCCCTCGCCGCGCCGTCGAGCAACCGGCGGTCGCCCCGGATGAAGTGAGATCCTCCGATCGGGGGACGGCGATGTCATCCGATGCATCGCGCGATCGGCTGACTGTTCGAGCCCGCTTCCGACGGCAGATTGGTGTCGTCAGTCCGGACGGTCCGGAGCTGAACGACAAGGAGTCAGTCATGACCAACACGACCACCGCCGACCGCAACAGCCGTACGACCTTCATCGCCGCCGCGACGCTGTGCATCATCGGCCTGGCCGGCGTCGTCACCGCGATCGTCGTGGCCGCGGCGTCACATCACTCGCACGCCCTGCCGGCGCACCACGATTCGAACGGGTCGCACTCGGCCCCCGCGAACCACGTGAACCCCAACCCGCCGGACGGCCCGTCGTCGAGCGTGTCCACGCTGCAGCGCGAGCTCGGCCAGCTCAACTACTACGAGGGTCCGGTCAACGGCTACATGACCCCGCAGACGGTGCAGGCGATCGACAACCTGCAGCACGCAGCGGGCCTGCCGCAGACCGGCTCGATGAACGCCGCGACCGACAACGCGCTCATGAGCCAGCTGACCAATGGCGACAACCAGATGGGCGGCAACTGAACCATCAACACGAGCGATCGCGAACGGCCCGCCAGTGTGCGGGCCGTTCGCGATTTCGGCGTATCCGCTGTCACCCGGGCGATCTCCGCTTAGGCTGAGCCGGTCCGTGATGGTGGGGGGCCTCATGTACGACTTCTGGCACGACATAGGCGCCGGCTACCGCCACCACATCGTCGATGAAAACAAGGAACAGGCGTTCTGGATCCTCGTCGCGTTCCTCGTAACCTTCGCGATAGTCCGGGCGATCACCTACTCGATCCACGAGGGGCGAGGCCCGTTCCGCGACATCAAGGTCGGCAAGACGCACCTGCACCACCTGGTGCCCGGGATCTTGCTGCTACTGATCACCGGCTACCTGTCGAACGCCCTCCAGTACCGCGTCGGCCGCACGACGGTGGCGATCTTCTTCGGGATCGGCGCCGCCCTGACCCTGGACGAGTTCGCCCTGTGGGTTCACCTCAAAGACGTGTACTGGCAAAAGCAAGGACGCCGCTCGGTCGACATCGTGATCATCGCCGCGACCATCGCCGGACTGGTCGTGCTCGGCTTCGGATTCTGGCGCGAGATCATCCGCACGATCGCCCGCCACACCTGAGTCCGGCCTTATGCTCACTCAGACGCCCGCGACGTCGCAGGGAGGGTGCATGTCCAGTATGGGTACGCCGATCACAGTGGTTGTCGTCGACGATCACCCGTTCTTCCGCGACGGCGTCACCCGCGGGCTGGTCAACAGCGGCTACATCAAGGTGATCGGCGAGGCCGAGACCGGACGTCAGGCCTTGGAGGTCATCGAACGCGAACGCCCGGACGTCGCGTTGGTCGACTACCAAATGCCCGATCTGGACGGGATGGCCGTCGTGCACGCCGTCGTCCGCGACCAGTTGCCGACCCGGGTACTGCTGCTCTCGGCCGTCACCGACAGCAGCGTCGTGTATCGCGCGCTCGAGGAGGGCGCGGCCGGTTACCTGTCCAAGGAATCCAGCCGGGCTGAGATTGTCGATGCGGTCCGCCGAGTGGCCAAGGGTTCGACGGTGGTACCGCCCGAACTCGCCGCCGGGCTGGCCAGCCAGATCCGGCTCCGCGCCCAGCCAGCCGGTCCGGCGCTCAGCGAACGGGAAATGCAGGTATTGCAGGGATTCGCCCGGGGGTTGTCGATTCCCCAGGTGGCCGCCGAGCTCTACCTCGGCGCCAGCACGGTGAAGACGCACACCCAGCGGCTGTACGAGAAGCTCGGCGTCTCGGACCGGGCGGCCGCAGTCGCCGAGGCGATGCGGCGCGGCCTGCTCGAGTAGCGCGTCAGGCCACGGGCAGCACGATGGTCACCGTCGTGCCCGGGGCGTTGTCGCTGATGGTCAGCTGCCCGGCCGCCGCCGCGACGCGAGTACGCAGCGAGGCCAGCCCGATGTGCCCCTCGGCCAGCCGCGTGTCGAGCGCGTCGACAGGCAGGCCCACCCCGTCGTCGGCGACGACCAGAGTGCCGGTGCCGTCGGCACGGTCCAGCACAACGCGCGCCGTCTTGGCCCGGGCGTGCTTGGCCACATTGGTCAGCAGCTCGCGTGCGCACCCGTAGAGCAACTCGTCGGCCGAACCCGGTTCGTCCGGCCAGTCCGACACGTCCAGGTCCACGGTCAACCCGGCTCGCGCGCCGACGCTGGTGGTGAGATCGCGCAACGCCCGGGCCAGGCCGGCCTGGCGCAGTACGGCCGGATGCAGCTGGGTGACCGTCTCGCGCAGCAAGCCGCTCGACTCGGTCAGCGCGCGCTCGATCCGGTCGAACGCCGTCGCGTCCCCGTCGCGCGCATCGGCCAGGTCCTGCCGTGCAGCCAGCACGTACTGCAGCGCGCCGTCGTGCAGGTGCTCGGCCAGGCTCCTCCGCTCGCGCGTCTCGATGCCCACCAGCTCGTCGAGCAGCGCACTGCGGTTCTGCATCATCTGGGCGATGTTCGACACCCGGGACAGCTGCACGCGCGACAGGCCCACGCAGCCGACGCCGATGCCGAACAACACGAAGGTGCGCAGGATGATCGAGTCCCAAGGTTCGGTGTTGGCCGACTTGGCCGAAGCGCTCGCCACGAAGTAGGCGACGACGGCTACGCCGGCCACGGCGGCGCACACGAGCGGACGCAGCTGGGTGGCGGCCAGGAACGGGATGATGAAGAAGCCGTTGACCAGCAGGTCGGCCGTCCAGGTCAGGTGGTTCGACTCACCGGCGATGACGGTCAGCAACGTCAGGGCGAGGGCGTCGACGACGAGGGCCACCCACATCCACCGGATCGGGGCGATGCCGCCGCCCCGCGTCCAGAGGGCGAGCCCGACGGTCCATACGCCGTAGCTCACCACGATGATCACCGACGACGTCAGCTCGCGGGCCGGCGGCACGAGGCTGATCGCCAGCGCCATGAACACGAGCAGCACGATCCGGAGCACGAACTGCACCCGTACGGCGCGGTACGCGTGCCGCACGAGGATGGCGAACAGTTCGGGGTTGGCCACCAGGTCGGCCGGCGTCCAGCGCCCGCGCTCGGCCGCGGTCGGCGGGCCCAGCGCGGCAGTGGACAGCGTCATGGGCTCACGATGCCAGAAAGACCTAACCGGGTGTGCCGGACAGCGCGCCCGAGACGGCGTGCACGAACGCCCCGAGCACCTGGTCGGGGTTGGCCAGCAGGTCGACCTGGCCGCCCACCGGGGCGATCGCCGAGTTGAGGTCGTCGGCCGGCAGGCTGTTGCCGATTCCGAAGATGCTGAGCTGAACGCGCTTGTTCGGATCCGTCGCGGCCAGCGCCGAGTTGAGCCCGCCGAGCGACATCGAGACGGGATCGTCCTGGTTGACGCCGTCGGTGAACACCGCGACCTCGTTGGGCATCCCGGCCTGGAAGTGCTGCTGCTGATACCGGTACGCCGCCAAGATCGTGTCGTACAGCCCGGTACCCGTGGTGTGCGCCTGCAGGTGCGCGCGGGCGTTCGCGATCGCCGCCCGCTGGCCCTGGCCGAGCGGGGCGGGCGCGACCAGACTCTGCCAGTCGGCGGGCGGATCGAGTTGGGAGCCGAACTGCCACAGGCCGAGCCGGGCGTCGTTGGGCAGCAGGCTCATGACCTCAGTAATGCCTTGCTGGGCAAGGGCGATCTTCGACGTCCGCGTATGTGGCGCGGCGCCGGCCATCGAGCCGGAGACGTCCAGGACGATGAGCATGTTCGAGCGACGCAGCTCGGGCTGCCATGTGGCCAGGACGTGGTACATGAGGTGTTCGGGAACGGCGTCCATCGGCGCGGCCTTGAGCGCCGGCAGGTTTGCTGCGCTGGCGGCGCCCGGCGCCTGCGCCGGCCACACCGGACCGCGCAGCCCGGACGCGGAGTAGGCCGCCTCGGCCGACGCGCCGCTCAGGGCCTGGAACAGCTGGGCCAGCGCGCTGGTCTTGTTCGGGTCGGCGGCGGCCAACGCGGTGGGCAGCCACGTGTAGCGCAGCAGAGCCGTGCCGTCGGTTGGCGCCACCGCTGTGTACTTGCCGGCCTGCCCGCTGGCCAGCAGGGCGTATTCGGGGACGATGCCCACTTGATCCGGGCGGGTCGGGAACCCCGGTCCGGACTGGACGATCGTCGTGCCGGCTTGCCATGTCCGCAGGAGGTCGAGCGCCGACACGAGCGGCCCGTCGGTCTCGAGTTCGGCGTAGGCCATGGCGCCGGCAGCCACCATGCCGTCGCCGGTCGCCGACGGGTCGCGCAGGGCCAGGTGCAGCGGCGCGTTCGGCTGGGACAGCTCGCGGGTCAACCCCAGATAGGACCGGGCATCGCTCGGCAGTTGCGGGGCGGTCGCCTGGGTCACGAGGTAGAGCGGGCTGGTCGCGATGATCGTCGTGGCGTTCGCCGTGCCGGCCGGGGCCAGCTTCTCCGGACCGGGCAGTGACGGCCACGACGAGTCGTCCGGGATCCACACGTCCGCGCGGCTCGTCGCCACCACGTCGGCGGCAGCCAGCCCATCGGCCGTTTGTATCTCGACGGCCAGGCAGTTGGCTCCACGCGGGAACGAATTGGCGATGCGGGTCAGCGCCGGCACGAACGACGCGGCCGTGACGACCTTCAGCGTCCGCCGGCACTCCGGCGCGCCGGCCAGCTTCGGCGCGGTCGCCGACGCGCTCGCCGACTTCGTCCCGGGTTTGGACGGACCGCTCAACGCGACTGCTACTGCGACGACCAGCGCCGTCGCGAGACCGGCCATGCCTACGGCAACCCACACGCGCCGGTTCCGACCGCTGACCGGAGCCGCAGTCGTCTCCGAACGGGCGGCGTTGTGTCTGCCCATCCCCGTACCCCCGTTAGCCCGCTCCCCCAGCGAGCTGACCCCGACCATACGGACGGCCCGTAAAACGGGCATGACGATCACCAAACCGTCGGTGATCAGGCGAGTGCGCAGCCGAGAAGGGCGAATCGACCAATCAGGTCAGGCCAGATCGAGAATCCCGTTACGGAATAGGGGGTTCTGGCACGCTTCCGGCCTCGGTGACGCGACCCCTTCTCCGGAATCGCCATGTCCTAGTTGCCATCCGGCGACGTCGCCGTGGCCGGTGGGACAGCTCAGCGAGGGCGAGGAGATGCTCCTCGTTGCACGCGGTAACGAGCCGGCTCTGCCCGCTGACCGGGTCGGCCTGCGAGTCGAAGAGCGCATCGTCGGCGGCAAATCGCCGGCCGCACCAGTCGCACACCTCGGTGTCGATCACGGCTGCTTTTTGCCCGCGGACCGCCCGGCTTAAACCTGCCCGGCCAGCGAGCCGAACGGGATGGGACAAAGCGGTTCGTGCGAACACGCAATGAGGTCGTCGCAACCGGCCGTCCGGGCCGATCGCAACGTCTCGCCGACCAGTTGCAGGTCGGCGATGCGCGCCTCGATCTCGGCCAGCTTCGCCTCTATCCGGGTCTGCAGCCTGGCTGTATGTCTGCCAGTTCGCCCAAGTTGCAGCAGTTCGGCCACCTCGTCGAGCGTGAACCCCAGACGCTGAGCGGCTTTGATGACGCGGACCAGGGTGACCGCCTCGGTCGGGTAGAGGCGATGACCGCCCGAACTGCGTTGCGGTTCGGCCAGCAGGCCCCGCCGCTCGTAGTAGCGCAGCGTCTCCAGGTTGACGCCGGCCGCGCGGGCTACGGCCCCGCTGCGCAGTGGCGTGCTCATCCGATCAGCCCGGCCGCCGTGGCCGCCCGCGCGGTCAGGGCGTCCAGTACCGGGACGTACGTTGCGGGCACCTCGATCGTCAGGCGCAACGCGTCCGCGCTCGGGGCCAGGCCGAACGTGAAGAACGAGCAGCACTGCGACTCGCGCACCAGCAGATCAGCCGCTCGACCGGCCACGCCGGCGTCCATCACCATCACCACCCGATCCGGCGCCGGGCGGTCGAGCGACCGCAGCGCCGTCGCGAACAATTCGTCGAACTCGGCCACTCGCAGTGGCCGCTCCTCCGTCGGCAACGTGCACGCCGACGGTGCCCATTCCAGAACGTCTGCCATGCCTCGACGGTAAGCCCGTACCCAGGTCCGGAATGCAAGCCCGACTTGACCTGCCGTCCGCGGCGACGCCGGCGGCGAGATCTTAGCCGTCCCCGCGCCTTCGCATAGGCCCAGGATGAATCCGGTATCCGGTATCCGAAAATGCGGTCGCCGTCGCGGTTAGCTTGGCGACGTGCCCGAATTGACGACTGACCGACTGTTGCTGCGCCATTGGCGCGAGTCCGACCTCGACCCCTGGGCGGCCATGAACGCCGACCGCGAGGTCCGCGAGTTCTTCCCGACCGTGCTCACCCGCGAGGAGAGCGCCGCGTCGGTGGCCCGCTTCCAGGCCGATCTGGAGCAGCGCGGCTACGGCTGGTGGGCGCTGGAGATCCGCGCGACGGGCGAGTTCATCGGGTTCACCGGCCTGGATCCGGTGGATGACGGGCTGCCGTTCAACGGCGTCGAGATCGGCTGGCGCCTGGCCCGCCCCGCCTGGGGTCACGGCTACGCGTCCGAGGCGGCGCGGGCCGTGCTGGCCTACGGCTTCGACGTGCTCGAACTGCCGGAGATCCTCGCGATCACGGCCGTGGGCAACGTCCGTTCGCAGGCGGTGATGCGCCGGATCGGCATGATTCGAGATCCAGCCGACGACTTCGACGATCCGGGCGTTCCCGAAGGCCCGCTGCGCCGCAGCGTGCTCTTTCGGACCAACCGGCTGCGCGCTCATGCGCAAACGCGCCAGAATGGAGCTACCACGGACGCTCAACAGTGAGCCCGTCTGACGCCGGGAGCATCGCATGAGTACGTTCGACCGCCTTAGGAGCAAAGCCGAAGAGCTGGCCAAAATGGTCAAACCCAAGGCCGACGAATTCCGCGAGAAGGCCAAGCCCAAGGTCGAAGAGTTCCGCGAGAAGGCCACCCCCATGGCGCAGTCGCTCAAGGAACGAGCCGAGCAACTGGGCGAAACGCTCAAGACGAAGGCCGAGGACGTCGCCGAGGGCCTGCGTCAGGGCACCTCCGAGGCGTCGAGCGAGGCCAAGACCACACCGCCGCCGACGACATCCCCGACCACACCTCCGGCCACGCCACCGGTGGCCCAGCCCGACCCGCCTTCGGCCGAGCCGGGCGAGAACGGCAAGCCGGCCGGCTGAGGCACTGTCACACTCCTTCGCGGCGCGCTGTCATGGTGACGACGCGCCCGCGAAGGAGGACTCGTTGATGAACCCGCCGGCCCGCTCGCTGGACCAGCGTCTGCACGACACGCTTCACCGCCTCGAGCACGACGTCGACGCCTGGGTAGCTACCTCGAGCGACACCGACCCGTACCTGGTGCCGCTGTCGTTCCTCTGGGACGGCACGACGTTTCTGCTCGCCACCCCGACGAACAGCCCGACCGGGCGCAATCTCCGCAAGAACGGCAAGGTACGTCTCGGGATCGGGCTGGTGCGCGACGTTGTGCTCGCCGAGGGCACGGTCACGGCGACGCCGGCCACCGAGATCCCGGACGACGTCGGCGACGCCTTCGCGGTCAAGACCGGATTCGATCCGCGCACGCTCACCACGCTGTACCACTACTTCTGGGTCAGGCCCCGGCGCATCCAGGCCTGGCGCGAGGCCGACGAGCTCGACGGCCGCGAACTCATGCGGGAGAGTCGATGGTTGGCGTCTCCGTCTCCAACTCCCGAACCGCCTGCTTGATCTGGTTGATGTTGTCGCGCAGCACGTCGGCGACGAGCTCGTCCATCCGGGGATCGGCCAGCACCTCGAGCAGCACACGCAGCGTCGTCTCGCTGACCTCGTTGATCAGCCGGTCGTGGAAGGGCATCAGCCGGATCTGCCCGGCGGTCGGGTCCTGCTTGATCTTCTCGAGGACCATCGCCTTGAGCTCTTCGTGGTTCTCGCGAATGGCCGAGGCGACGTTTTGCGTGTAGTGGCCGGTCCGCAGCACGTCGGCCACTTCGTCGAGGACCGCGACAGTGATGGGCTGTTTGATCAGGTCGATCACCTGCCCGGAGGCACGGTTGATCAGCCGCACGGCGAGCGGCGCCCGCTTGCCGCGCCGCCAGAACCATCGTCCGAGGAAGCCGGCTAGGACGCACAGAACGATCACACAGGCGACGATCAACAACACGAGCTGGGTCGTGGTCATACCGCCGATAGTGACCGATCGAGCAACTTCTGGGGCTCAAGCGACGCGAGAAGTTGCACAATCGTCGGTGTGGCGGCCGAACGCGTCGACGTGGCGACGGCCCGCGAGATGTGGCGGGCGGGCGACACGGTGATCGACGTGCGGACGCCGGACGAGTACGCGCTCGGCCATATCGCCGGCGCGCTGAACCTGCCGATCGACACGTTGCCCTTGGCGGCCAAGGGTTTGCCACCCGGCCCGGTCATCACGACCTGCAGCCTGGGTGGTCGGGCCGGCCGGGCGGCCGACCTGCTCGACCTGACCGGGCGAACCGCGTTCTCGATCGCCGGAGGGGTCAAGGCCTGGCAGGCCGCCGGCCTACCCGTACGGTCCGGGCCGGAGCCCGGTAAGCGGCGTTAGACCCCCGCCTGGGGCGCGATGGCGAACTGGGTGCGCCCCTGCTGGTCCGCTGTCACGTCCAGTGTCTTGTCGTCCAGGATGACGGCGGCCTGTGGGTCGAGGAACACGCGCGCCCCGGACTCGTCGAGCACCTTGTCGTCTTCTGCCGGTACGGCCGCGAGGCTGAGCGTCAACGATCCGGCGGCCGCGTCGTTGGCGATTCGCAGCCCCCCGCCGTCGGGAACCTCGGGCTGGTGAACGATATTTCGGATCTCGGCAGCCGCTTCCGCGGTCAGCGTGAGCATGGTCGACGTCCTTCCCTGTTTCCCTTCTCGTCTTGCCGGCTCAACGGCTCGCGCGGCCGTCCGGCCAGCACCTTCCGCGCCACCTGACGTCCGGTGCCCTCGGCGGAAGGCGGGCGGCGTTCGGCACCGCCCTGCCCTTCCAACGTTCCCTGATAGAGCCGATACGTCAAGTCACCGGCGTGCCGCCTGAAGGGGCGTCAGCTCGGCGACGCTCGCGTACTGGTTGCCGTTCACCTCGCTCAGCACGGTGAATCGCAGAAACCGCGCCGATGTCGTGGCGAAGTCGGCTTCCTTTTCGGTCTGGTCGTTCGCGAATTGGCCGGACGCGACGGTGTTCCAGTTCGTGCCGTCGTTGCTCACAGCGACCTCATAATCGCCGGCCCGGCCATTGAGACCGCCGTCCTGGCGCGGCAGGTAGCGGACTCCGCCCAGCCGGAACGTCGCGCCGAGGTCGAGTGTGAGCGTATGCGGCAACGGCGCCACTCCGCCGGTGTAGGCGGTGTGCCAGATCGTGTAGGGGTTGTCGTCGATGGCGTTCACCGCCGCGCCGTTCTCGGCCGACGTCTCGGCGCTGTCGGCCGTGACGGTGATACCCGCCTTGGGCACGGCGGTCAGCTGCGAGGGCGGCGGGTCGCCGATCGCGTCGGCCCGGGCCAGGAACTGCCACACCGTGGCCGACCGCGGGCCACCCCACAGCCGTTCGGCCAGCACCTGCAACGGCCGCCGCGCGAAGAAGTCGAACCACTCGGGCGATTGCTGCTCGGCCCGGTCCGACCAGCGGCTGACTTTGTAGCCGATGATGCCGGCTGGATGGGTGAACGGGTAGTTCTCGTACACGTTCTGGATGTCGACGTAGCCGTACTGGCCGAGATGCTGCCCGAACCCGGCGCTGACGTACAGGGTGTTCTCCGGCGTCCCGACGACTCGATACCCCTTGGCGGCCAGCGCACCCGGGTCATTGCCGACTCACGAGTCGACGACGATGTCCTTGTTCGGCTGGATGCTCGTCTGCTGATCGTTGAAGTTCCACCACTCCCACATCTCGGTCGTCTTGCCGTACTCGCGTATCTGCGCATCAAGCGTGTTGAAGAAGTCGACGAAAACGTCACCCGGATAGGCGAATCCGCGTTCGTGCTGGTACGCGGCTAGTTCCGGACAGGCCGCCTTGTCGGCGTCGTACTGGTACTCGTCGCCGCCGATGTGGAACACCGGGCCGTCGAACATCGGCACGATCTCGGCCAGCAGGTCGTGGACGAACTGCCGGGTGTAGTCCGACGTGATGTCCAGCGTCCAGCCACCCTGGTCGCCGCCGGCCCAGGTGCTGTAGTCGAGCGAGTGGCAGCTGAACCGCAGCTTGGGGTCGTACTTGGCGATCGCGACGGCGTGGGCCGGCAGGTCGACCTCGGGCACGATCGTGACGTGGTAGCGGCTGGCGTAGTCCTGCAGTTCACGGATGTCGCTCTTCGAGTACGACTGCGCGGCGGCCAGCCCGGGGAACTTGTCCACCTGGATCCGGAAGCCCTCCCAGTCGGTGAAGTGCAGGTGGAACGTGTTGAGTTTCTGCCAGGCCATCTGCCGGATCTGCGACTCGAGGTAACTCATCGGGTAGTACTTGCGCCCGACGTCGAGCATCTGCGCCCGCTCGCCGAAGTCCGGCCAGTCCCGGGCCGTACCTCTGGGTACGGATGCCCGATCCGGGTCGGACTTGAGGATCTGCTCGACCGTCTGGGTGCCGTAGAACACGCCGGTGTCGGTGGGCGCGGCGATGGTCAGCACACGGTCGACGTCGAGGCGATAGGCCTCCGAGCCGAGAGCGTCGTCGCGCTGCTTGGCCAACACGATGTCCCCCGGACGCGGCCGGCCGACCACCACCGACAGCCGGTGCCCGATCTCGGCGGCCAGGTCGTCGCGGAACGTGGTGGCCGTGGTCCACAGCGAGACGTCGTCGACCACGATGCGGCTGGCATCGGTGAGCTTCCAGTCGCCGGTAGCCCCCTGCCATTCGCGCAGGCTGGGCAACACGGCGGGCGCCGGGTTGGCCGAACGTTGCGCCGCCGCCCGGGTGGCCGGCGCCGCGAACGCGGCGACGAGAACGACGACGGATACGAGGCGCAGGATCATGCGAGGGCCCGTTCGAACGTGATCGGTGTGGGGTCGGTCTGGTGCAGGTCGAGGATCAGCACGTCGTTGCGGCCGCGGCGCAGCCACGACGCCGGGCAGTACAGACGGTGCTGCGGGCCAATCGCCCAGTACCGGCCGAGGTTGTGGCCGTTGACCCAGACGAAACCCTTCGTCCACTGCGACAGGTCCACGTAGGTGTCGCCGGGACTGAACACGTCAACGCTCGCCTGGAAGAACTCCCCCGGCCGGCTCGGGTCGGCCACGCTCTTGCGCAGACCGCGGACATCGTTCATGGGCAGCAGGAAGGTCTGCCAGTCGCTGAGCGGGACGCCGTCGAGGTAGACCGTCTCCAGGATGCCCTTGCGGTCGACCAGCGCCTGCCCGTAGTTGGTGCGGCCCATCCCTTCGACCAAGATGTCGAGGGTGTGCCCTGAGGGGATCGTCAGTGGCGCGTTGTTGTTCGTGACGTTCAGCACCTGCGCCACCGCATCAGGGATGAGCGTGCGGGAGAAGCCGCCGGCGTACGTACCGTCGACGAACACCGTGGCGTAGTCGTGCACCCAGCGGATGTCGAGCGATCCGCCGGTGTCGCCGGGCACCGTCGTCCGGTAGAGCACGAAGCCGGAGTTCTGCCCGTACATCTCCATCGGCTGCGGGTTGACCGCCTGGATCGGCCTCGGCAGGTTGTCCCATACGCTGGCGTACGGCCGCGGCAGCACCGGCTCGTGGGCGATCGTCGGCACCGGCGGGGGCACCGGCGGCACCGAGACATAGTCGGCGATCAGGCTGCGGTAGGTGCCGTAGTGCGGGGCGGCGGCGCCCTGCTCGGTGATCGGCGCCGCGTAGTCGTAGCTGGTGATGTCCGGCTGGTAGTTGCCCGACAGGTTGTTGGCGTTCGCGCCGGCGAAGAAGCCGAAGCTCGTGCCACCGTGGATCATGTACAGGTTGAACGACAGCCCGCCGTCCATGAACGCCTTGAGGTCGCCCGAGACGTCGGAGTCCGTGCCCTGGAACGTCGGGTCGCCCCAGTGGGTCAGCCAGCCCGGGTATACCTCGCCGGCCATCGCCGGCACGTCCGGGTACTCGGCGCGCGTCTTCGCGATCGACGGCGCGTCGCCACCGCTCAAGGCGATGGCCCCACCCGTGACGTTCGTGTGGTTCTGCTCGAGCTGGCCCAGCCCGTCCTCGGTGTAGAACGGCCCGTCGATGCCGGCGTCGAGCCACAGCTGGCGCAGCTCCTCCATATACGTGCCGTCGTTACCGTACGAGCCGTACTCGTTCTCGATCTGCACCATCAGGATCGGACCGCCGTTGGCGATCATCAGCGGCTCGATCCGCTTGGCCAACTCGCGGATGTAGCGAGCGACCGCCGGCATGTAGTGCGGATCGTCGGCGGCCTTCACCCGCAGCTTGATATCCGGGTAGCGCAGCAGGTAAGGCGGGATGCCACCGAGGTCCCACTCGCCGCAGACATACGGCCCCGGGCGTAGCAGAACCCACATGCCCTCCGCCTGGCACAGCCGCACGAATGCCTCGACGTTGCGCCGGTCGGTATGGAAGTCGAACGCGCCGGGGCGCTCCTCGAGGTAGTTCCACATAACGTACAGCGAGACTGTGTTCATGCCCATCGCCTTGGCCATGCGGATGCGGTGCCGCCAGTACTCGACCGGTATGCGCGCCGGGTGCATCTCGCCGCTGCGGATCTGGAATGGCGCACCGTCGAGCAGGAACGCACTGCCGTCCGGCGCGAACCCGAACGAGTGGACGGCTCCCTGGGCGAGCGCCGGCGCCTTGGTGAGGGCGAGCGCGGCGGCCGGCGTCAGCGCGGTAACGAGCAGAAATCGCCTTCTGTCCATGGGCATTGGCATCCTCATCCGATCGTGAATGCGTCGAAGCGGGCCAGGCCGGCGGCTCCGGAACCACCGTTCGCGGCGGTGTCGAACAGGCCGACGTCCTCGGTGCCGGCCGCCGACGGCATGGTCGCCGTGCCGACGGTCGTCCAGTTCGTGCCGTCGATCGAGCAGGCGGCCGAGAAGGTTGTCCCGTCGCGCGTCAACTTGAGATAGGTCGGCGCGGTGAACCCGACCGCCGTGGCGACGTGTTCGAGCTGGCCGTTGCCGTCGGCGTCCCACGACAGTGCGCAGCCGTTGTCGGGCGTTACGGCGAGGTTCAGGAAGCCGGCCGAGCCGTTCGCCGAGAGGTCATTGCGGACAACGATGCCGGCCCGCGCCCAAGGTCCGGTGCGGTCCTGGGCGACGACCCGCGTGGTGACCGCGCCCGATGCGCCCAGCGCGCCGGGTCGATACACGGTGGCGAACTGGTTGGTGCCGCCCCACAGGTCGTTGCCGGCGGCGTAGATCGCGTACGAGTCGCCGGCCTGCCCGAGCACGGCATCGGTGAACGCCGCCGTCCGGTTCGGCGCCACCACCGGCTTGGCCACCAGCAGGGCCGCGCTCGATGTGGTGCTTCCGCGTGTTCCACCGGAGTAGGCGAACGTCGCCGTGGCGTTCAGGTCGATCTGGTCGATCGCGGTCTTCGGCTGGTATTCGGTCGGCACAGTGACCGTGAACGTCGCCTTGACGTTGCCGCCCACCGGCACCGAGTCGAACGTCGTCGGCGAGGTCGGCGTGACGGTGAAGCCGTTCGGCGCACTGATGCCGAGTGACACCTCCTGCGCGGCGTTGGCCGGGTTGGCATTGGTGAACGTGGCAGTGACCGTGCTGTGGCCGCCGGCCGCCACTGCCTTGGGCGCAGCGTTGGCGCTCAGCTGGCCGAAGATCGGATCGCGTGAGACGGTCTGCCAGACCTGGCTGGCCACCGTGTAGGGATCCCCGGTCGGCTGAGTCGGGTAGCTGTTGTTGGCGCTGGCCCAGGCGTCGTCCACGGCGTACCAGTCGATCGCGGCCGGCGCCTGCCCCGTCTTCAGCGACGTGTCCAGGTTGGTGAAGTAGCGCTGCCACCGGTCGCGGTAGAAGTCGCCGACCAGGCCGGCCCATTCACGGTTGGCGTAGTCGTGCAGGCCGTTGGCCTCGGCCGAGGCGCGCGGTCCCCATTCGGTGATCAGCGCCCGGGCGTCGTACTCGAGCTGATCCTTTTCGGCGGCGGTGGCGCCGGCCGCCCGCGCACTGGCCAGCCAGGGCCCGAGCAGGAAGTGCGAGTCGGTGCCGAGCAGCTTGTCCTGCAGCGACATCAGGTCCAGCCAGTGCTGGGTCAGCTGGCTGAACCGGGCCTGGTCCTTCGCGTCGTAGGTGTCCTGGATCTGGGGCAGCAGCACGCGGCTCTCGTTGGCCAGCACCTGGCGCGCGACGTCCACCAGGTCGTAGCTGTACGCCGAGGTATGGCGCAGGTCAGGCGCGACGGCCAACAGGTCGGGCAGCGCCTGCGCGAACTGGGCGGCGTCGTAGCGCATCGAGCCCGGCGACCACGAGGCGGCGTTGGTGACAGTCAGGCTGGGCTGGGCCTCGAACAGTCCGTCCTGGGCCTCGCTCCAGCCATCGTTCGGCATGGAGTAGGCGGTGTCGAGCAGGGCCTGCCAGGCAGCCTGGGCGTGCGGGTCACTGCCGCCGTAGCGCCAGCTGGCGTAGTCGTTCATCCACGTCTTCGGATCGACGCCGTCGGGATGCCAGGCCAGGTCGGACAGGAACGAGAACGCGGCCGGGTTGTTGTCGTTCGCCTCGGGCATGATCGCGATTCCGGACAGCGCGCTGCCCGGCTTCGATGCCCAGGCCGGCAGCTCCGATGCCCAGGTCGTCAGGTTGGCGCCGATGGTCGTGTGGCCGCCGAAGTTCCAGATCGAGCCGTAGGCGTAAGGCGTTCCGCTCCACGACTGCTCGCGGTTCAGCCCGGTGTAGCGGTCGGACAGACCGTCGACAATCAGCATCTTCGACTTGTCCACTCCGGCGAGCAGTTCGGGCTGCGGGTTGGACTGCCAGCCGAGGATCACCCAGGTGGCGCCAGGATGCGCGGTGTCGAGCGCGGTCTGTACCGCGTGTGCGGCCGCGTCGACCGGCACGTCACCGGCCTGGCCGCCCTCGTGCAGCAGGTCCATCTTGTACATGGACGACGCACCGAACAGCCGCGTCTGGTCGGCGTAGAAGGCCGAGGCGATCGGGGCGAAGTGCGAGTCGCGCGGATCGAGCCAGTCCGGCCGGGTGAAGCCGCCCCAGTCGCCCTGCGGCACGATGTGCGCCCCTGGGTTCTTGGCGGCGAAGTCGGGCGGCACGGTGCCGTAGTAGCCGGGCAGCACCGGCGTCATGCCGAGCGAGCGCAGCCGCTCGACGATCCTGCGCGCCAGGTCGGCCTGCTGCTGCAACACGGCCATCGAGATCGGCTCGTTGTACGACGACATGTTCTGCAGCAGCCACCAGGGTTGATGACCCGGCTGCGGGATCCAGTTGCGCAGCTCGGCGTCGGCGTAACCGAACTGCTTGAAGACGTCGTAATAGACGAGCGCCTGACCCGGATAGACCAGCATCTCGTTGATGCCGTTCGCGGCCATCACGTCGATCTCGCGCTGCCACTGGTCCCACGTCCAGTCCGGCCCCGTGTAGGCCGACATCACGTCGTTGTCGGCGAAGCGGTGCACGAACGGCGTCGACTCGAACTGGGGCGTGTCCGGTGCGGGCAGGTGGCTGGGCAGCCGCGCGACCGAGTCGCCGTCCCATGTGACGCCGGCGTGTACGACGTTCTTGAGGTACCAGTTCGCGCCGCTGACGAGCGTGGCGTTGCTCGTCGCGGCAACTACCGGACTCCCACCCTTGGCGCACACCGCGAAGTAGTCGCCGGCCGCCTGGGACGCCGCCGGCCGCAGCGTGATCTGGCCGGCCGGCGCGCCGAGCAGCCGCTGCAAGGCGTCGGCGGCCGGTCGGGTGTCGAAAGTCCCGGTCGCCGCGCACGGTCCGGGACCGTTGCCGGCGAACGCTTTCATCAGGCTGCCCGTGTCGGGGCTGCCCAGCCGGATGAACGTCGGCGTTTGGGTAAGGTCTGCAGCGTAGCTGTGCAACGTAGTTGGCCCGTTAACGACCTGGCCGCGCAGCACATCGAACCACTGGCCGTCGGGCACGTGGACGTCGCGTGACGTCCCATCGGTCAGGATCGGTGCGGCCAGCAACGAGTCACCCAGCAGCCACTCGTCGTCGATCGTGTAGGTGGCCTGATCGGACGGGTAGTCGAAGAAGAGCGGCTTCATAATCGGCTCGCCGGTCTGCGTCGCCCGGTTCACCTGCTGGTCGATGTAGGGGGCCAGCCGGCCGTGCGTCTGGGCCGTCGCCTTGTACAGGTCGACAGTCTGCTGGTCGTAGCGCCGCGTGCCGTACGGGTTCGACACCCCGAACGGCGACGTCGACGAGTACATCAACGGCATCAACGCGGCCGCCTCGGCCCAGCGCACCAGCACCTGCTTGGTCGGTGGCACCTGGCCGCCCGAGCCGCCGATCATGTCCGTCTCGACGAACGGGTAGCCGATCGTGCTGATCGCCATGTCCTGGGCGATGCCGGCCTGCAGCGAGTCCCAGCTCGTGCCCTTGTCGACCTCGCGGGTGACGAAGCCGTATTTCTGCGAGCCGGTCCAGTGGATGCGCACGCCGGCGCCCTGCTGGTCGAACTGGTCGGTCAGCTGAGCGCCAAGGGTCAGGTAGTCGAGCGCCGTCTTGCCCGCAGCCGGTGCGCACGACTCGTCGAAGAACCGGGTGTCGAACTTGAATCCGTCGACGCCGTAGGTACTTTCGAGCTTCTGCAGTTGGCCGACGTACCAGGCCCGGGCGTCCGGGTTGGCCAGGTCGACGATGCCGGCCACGCCGTTCCACCAGGTGACATCGCACGGCGTGTTCGGGTCGGACTTGGACTTGAGCAGGTAACCGTGTTGTGCAGCATAGCTGTAGTTATCGGCGTCCTTGTTGATCCAGAGGGTGACCCACAGTCCGAAGTCGTCCCCCATCGCGTGGATCTGGTCGGACAGCTGCTTCGGATCCGGGAACTTGCTGTTGAACGTGAAGTCGCCGTAGTGGCTCATCCAGCCGTCGTCGACCTGGACGGCCTGGGCCGGCATCCCGGCGTCGTGCAGCGCCTGCGCCCACGACAGCGTCGAGGCCTGCGACACGGTCGTGTAGTACTGCGCCCACGAGTTCCACAACGGCTTGGCGTACTGCGCAGCCGTAGCGTCGCTCTTGCTCGGCGCGCCGGCGACGCCGATGTAGTCGGCGTAGACGTCGCGCGGCGTGCGCTCGACGAACACGGTCGAGTCCATCGTCGCGCTGTCGGTCAGCGTGTAGCCGAACCGCGTCGAGTTCAGCGACACGTCCATGACGTCGTGCGTGTCGACCCACAAGCCGGTCGCCCGCTGGGTGAACCAGAACGGGTCGGTCATCAGGTACTCGGCCGGCGCCATGCTCGCGTCGTGCACGGTGCCCGAGTCGAGCGGCCAGGGCTGCCGGGTGCCCGGGCCGCCGTCCGGCGTCACCGTCTCGCCCTGTCCGTACCAGTGCCCGGCCGACGCGACGTCGTAGTGGCTGGCCACCTGGGTCGCTGTCGCGCCGTCGACCGACCAGGTGATGCGGTATCGGTCGGGCTGCGGCGTGATGCGGTAGTCGACGGTGACACCGGCAGTGGTGGTCGCCAGGGTCAGGTCGAGTACGCCGCCGCTCCAGTTCTGGGCGGTGACCGCGGTGGCGGTGGCCCAGCCGCCGGCCGTCTTGAAGTCGGCCGGGCCGGTCTGGACGGTGCCACCGGCCGTCGTCTTCAGGACGGGGCCACCGTCGCGCTGGGTGGTGATCTGGAACGGCGACGCGCCGATGCTGAGCGTATAGCCAGGCGCTCCGCTGGCTGCGGGCACTTGCAGGGTCAGCGTCGAGGCGTCGCGGCTGAACTCCGGCGCCGACGGTGCGTCGGCCGCCGACGGTGCGTCGGCGGTCGCCCGTGCCGCGCCGGCGATGGGTGGGCGGATGGCCGGGGCCAGGCCCCCGGCGAGCAGTGCCGCTGCTGCGACGATCAGCGAGCGACGCCAAGACGAACGAGATCGCGCGAACCGAGCAGACATTGGGGTGATCCTTTGCTCGCAGCGACCGCCGAAGTCCCCTCGAGCGGACGCGGCGCCCGTGCCACGGCCCGGTTTGCGACGGTCGATCCGACCCGAGCCTAAGGAGGGCAATGTCGGACGGTCAAGACTTTGCCTGCTCGAACCTGCTCGAACTAAGCGCAGTTCTCGTACATCTGCGCAAAGTTGGTGCGGCAAAACGTCCTAATGGGCGCGTTCCGCCGATCGTTGTTGATCAAGAGCCGAAAGTGGTCGCCGGAGCAGCCGGTTCTTCCTGTTGATCACGGACAGGAGGTCTCGACGCGACCCACAGCCTGTGGGTGAACCTGTGGACGGATGGTGGACGAGGGCCGAGCCGCGGAGGATAACCACAGCGCGGCTGTGGACATGGTGTTGATGAAGGAAATTGCTTCCGAGTAATTCGCCGGAAGCTCTTGTGCACAAGGCGATTCAGCGAGTACCAATTCCCTTGCCACAGCGGAGAACCACCAAGGCCGGGGGCAACCTCGGCGCTCGGAGGCGCCGGTTTACCGGCGGGCCGGGCTGGTGATTCGAGGCGGTGGACGACACTGCAACGCGGGCGGCCGAGCGATCGGTGGTCGGTGCAGCGGGGTCGTTTCGAGGCTCCTCCATCTCATACATGGAGGAGCCTCGTTCTATGTCCGGCCACGATCACATGCCCGCGCGGGTGCCGCGTCGAGCGCCGACTGGGTCACCGTGGCGCGCTCGGTGAACACGCCGTCGATCAGGCCGGTGTAGATCGCCGAGATCCCATGGTGGCCGACTACGACCCCGATCCGCAGCGCCCAGCCGAACTCGGCCCGACTCGGACGGCCATACCTGGGCGTACGGTCGTCAGCCTCATGCTCCGGGGGCCGGCCGGCCAGTCGGACGTGGTCGCCGGTGATCAACGCGACGCATGGGCCCACCGCCCTTCCGACGATCATTAGCCGGGCTCGCGGGACATCACACCGATCAAATGCCGTCTACGGTCATGGCGGGCCGATATCCGCCAAACGCCGACCCTGGACATCCCAGGCCGGCCACGAAGGGAGGCGGCGTGTTCGAGGCGCTGAATCTCGACCAGGGCGAGGAACTCGTCTACCTCGCCCTGCTGGATCAGCCGGCCGGGTCGACCGCCGAGCTGGCCAAGCAGACCGGCCTGCCGTTGGGTCGCGTGTCCCGGTCGCTGACCCGGCTGGCGCGGCGGCGGCTCGTGCATCGCGCGGCGGGCCGGCCGGTGCGCTACACGCCGACCCCGCCCGATGTCGCGATCTCGGCTCTGGTCAACGAGCGCCGGGGCGAACTCGATCGGACGCTGCTCGCCGTGCCGGCGCTGCTCGAGCAGTATCGACGGGCCGCCGCCCGAGCCGAACCGGCCGCCCTGCTCGAGGTGCTGTCCGGGCAGGACGTCGCGCAGGGCCGGTTCCTGGAGCTCATGGCCGGCGCCACATCCGACGTCATGGCCTTCGACCGACAGTCGGCCGGCGAGGGCACCGGGCCGTCCGAGGTGGCCGTCGAGCGACCGGTTCTCGAACGCGGCGTGCATTGCCGGGCCGTCTACGAGGTCGCCGCGCTCGAAGATCCCGATCGATTGCCCTACCTCCGCACGCTGGCCGGCCTGGGTGAGCAGGCGCGCGTACTGCCGGAACTGCCGATGAAGTTGATGATCTTCGATCACCGCGTGGCGCTGCTGCCGCTGGCCAGCGCGTCGGACGAGCGGTTCACCGTCGGCGTGCTGGTCGTGCACCCGTCACGGCTGCTCGACGGGCTGATCGCTCTGTTCGAGGACTACTGGAACCGCGCCGTCGCGCTCACCACGGCGTTGACCACCAACTCGGCGCCGAACGCCGAGTTTTCGCAGGTCGACCTCGAGACACTCGCCCTGCTGTGTACCGGGATCAAGGACGGCGCGATGGCCCGCCAGTTGGGCGTCAGTCCGCGCACCCTGAATCGGCGCATTATTCGGGTGATGACTTTGCTCGGCGCGAGCAGTCGGTTCCAGGCCGGGCTGCAGGCGGCCAAGCGAGGGCTGCTCTGACGGACAGCCTGTGGGCTGACATGTGGACGAACGGTGGATGACCCGAGCCAGCCGGGGGATAACTTCCATCGCCCTGTGGACAGGCTGTTGACGATCTGAATTCCCTTGACGTAATTGCTGGAAACCCCTTGCGCACAAGGGGATTCCGCACTAGAAATGGCATCGCCAACGAGGAGGGGACATCAAGCTGGGGGCGACCCCAGACCTCGGATGCGTCGGGTATCCGGCGGGTCCGGGTGGGTGTTTTCCGAGACGCTGGTCGGTCACGCAACGCCCGCTTGCCGAGCGATCGGTGGGTCGGAGCAGCGGGATCGTTCGAGGCCCCTCCATCTCATACATGGAGGGGCCTCTTTACATACTGCCCGAGCTGACGGCGCAGTGGCACCACTCCAGCACGGCGAGTGGCGAAACACACGGTGAACGCCGCTCCTCCCCCGCACAGTTGTCCGCGCTTCCCGACCCCCAGGGAGGGAAGCGCGGACAACTTTTCCAGCGGGCGCCTACAGAGCACTCACTCCGTTCGGGGTGCCGAGACCGGTCGGGCCGTCGTACCCCTTCTTGGCGGTGCACAGGTAGTCGCCGCCGCAGTAGCCGTTCGAGCCACCCACGACGTCGAACAGCGACGACGCGTGCTTGTACGCGAACGCCGTCGTGAACGTCGTCGAGTTGCCAGCCAGGCCGATCACGCCGGCCACGAACGGCGACGACGCGGACGTTCCACCGACGATCAGCCAGCCCGGGGGCAGGCCGTACGGGTTCGGCGTCGTGTCGTAGACGGCCACTCCCGTATTGGGATCAGCCACCGCTGAGACGTCGGCGATGGTGCGCATGCCGCAGTGCTTGTCCTTCTGGTAGCTCGGCTTGGCCACGTACGCCGAGCAACCGCTGCCCGCGCCCGACCAGGCCTTCTCCGTCCAGCCACGCGTGTTGTCAGCGGCGTAGAGGCTCGTGCCGCCGACGGCTAGTACGCCCGGCGTCACGGCCGGGAACTGCGCCGCGGTGAACCCGAAGTCGCCGGACGACGCCACGATCACGTGACCGCTGTGCTGGTAGTGGATGAAGTAGTCCTGCATCCCGTTGAACTCACTCAGCCCGTAGCTGTTCGAAACGACGCCGGCGCCCAGCGACACCGCCGTGTCGACGGATGCCGCCAGGTCGTCGACCAGCGACGAATTGCCTTCCACCAAAAGGATGTGGCAGTTCGGGCAGGCCGCCGACACCATGTCGAGGTCGAGCGAGATCTCGACCGCCCAGCCGCCGTCGACGTCCGGGTACGGTCCGGCGGCGCCGTCCTGGTTGACCTTGGCGAAACAGCCGTTCGCGGTGGTGCACGGCGGCAACCCGTACTGTGAACGGTAGGCCGCGAGGTCGGCTTCGGCGGTCGGGTCGTCGTAGGCGTCGACGATCGCGATCGTCTGCCCGGAACCCCGCGCCGTCGGCAGGTTGTACGCCGCCTGCAGGTCGGTCGCACCGAACCCGGCTGGGTTGGCCGCGGCCGCCATGGGGCGAACGTCCGTGCGCACCAGCGACATGCAACGGGCGTGGCCCGGTACAGCCTGGCTGCACACGGAGCGGGCCGATCTCGCAGGTGATGCCGATGCCGATGCCGGTGCGGCCACGGCCAGGGCAGCCAGGGCGAGCGCCGCGACCGAACCCCCGATGCGCAAAGCTTTCATGTCATCCCCCGATCGCGAATGCGTGCTGGATGGTCTGGGTGAACGTGCCGCCGACGGCGTCTCGCGCAGTGACCTGCAGAGCCCCGAACGTGGACCCGGCCGGCACGGTGAACGACAGGGCGTAGTGCCCGGCACCCTGGTCGGTGGCGGTAACGGCCTTCCAGGTCTGCCCGTCGTTGAACGACACCTTGACCTTGACCGACCTGAACGCGACGCTGGGCGACCCGGCCAGGTGGCCCAGGTTCAGCACCCCGCTCGTGGCCCCGGCCGGCAACCGGCCCAGCAGATCGACCGGCAGGTCGTAGCTGCTCGTGATCAGTGGCAGCACGCCGCAGCTGGACGGCTGCGTGGCCGCCGTCGAGCAGACCCATCCGGACGGCAGCGCGCCGGTCTGCACCGATGCCGGAACTGTCCAGCGAGTCTGTACATCTGTGGCCAGCTGGAAGTCGGCCGTCGAACGGTTGGTGTCGTAGTCGATGCGGTAGGTCTGCGTACCCTCCGGCATGGTCGCCGACGTGCCGAGGAAATTGCCCGTCTTCACCGGCACGTCGTCGGCGTAGACGCCGTAGGTCGACTGGTCGGTGCTGTCCGGGAAGCCGAAGTGCTCGGGCGAGTTGTCACCGAACGGGTAGGCCAGCAGGTTCAGCTGGTTGCCGTCGGCCAGGCAGGCCGGGCAGACCGTCTCCCCGACATAGATCGGTGCTTCGAGCAGCCGCGGGTGGCCCAGCACGCCGCCCCACGTCGTCGAATAGCTCGTGCCGGGCGAGTACGTCCGCCACGCGCTCTGGTACGCGCCGAGCAAGGTGAACGAGTCCTGGTCGAAGACCGAGTAGTAGAGGCCCTGCCAGTTGATGTCGGACGAGGCCGAGTAGTACTCCGTGCGCTGCGCCGGCGTGGTCAGTTCGATGTCCGACGCGAACAGGAACACCTGCCACGGCAACGCGCCGAACCGCGTGTCCAGCGCAGTCGTGTCGGGGTGGCTGGCCGGATAGTTCGACGCGATCGCGGCCAGGTCGCCGTCGTGCACCACGTAGTGCTGGTCGACCGGGATGGCCCCGTCGCTCGGGAACTCCAGGTCGTAGCTCGCCGAGTCGCCGAACGCCCGGGTGTAGACGTAGTAGTGCAGCTGCCCGGCCGTGATCTTCTTCGTGTACGGCTGTGCGATGAACGACGTCGCACCGCCGCCCAGGAAGGTGAACGTCGCAGTCTGGCCGACCTTGTCGGTGCGGCCGTATCCGACCTCGTTGATCGCCGGGGTGGCCGCCTGTGGCGTGGTCACCGACACCGGCGACGTGGCCGCCCGCGCGTCGAGCGTGATCGTCGAGTCGCCGTTGACGGTGAACTGCGGCAGCGTGACCTCGCGGACGACGCCGGCGAAGAAGTCGTAGAAGAACGACACGGCGGCGTAGTGACCGGCCGGCACGCTGATCTTGGCCAGGCCGCTGTTCCAGACCGCCTGGCCGGTGTACTTGCGCAGGTCGTCGACGTTGTAGACGAGGAAGTCGTCGCCGGTGTCGGCGGCGCCCGTCTGGTCGACGCCGTTGACGGTCAGCGTGTGCATCACGAAGTTCGGCTGCACCGCGGCCGGCCCGCCCGCGCTGACCCGGGCCAGGCTGGCGAACAGGCCGGTGGTGTGCGTGGCCGACGCGTGGTCGAGTTGCGCCTGGGCGGCCAGCGCCGCGCCGAACGCCGTGCCCGTCGGCACGCTCTGCGGATCTACACCCGGGCGGTAGATGTAGTTGGCCGTGGCCGGGTGGCTGACGTCGAACAGGCCCAGGTCCATCGTCGAACCGAGGTACGGGACGGCCGACTGTGGAACGACGTACAGGTCGCCGGCCAGCGTGAACATCTGGAACTGCCCGCCCGGGCCATCCGGGTTCTTGCGCAGCACCGACGCGGTCTGCCGGCCGCCGGCCTGGGTCGAGACGGTCACGACGTCGCCGGTGACGAGAGTGACCTGCCGGGGCGCGCTGCTCGCGGCGGCCGGCGGTGGGGTGCCGACCACCGGGCCGGCGATCGCGGGGGAGATGCCGAGACTCGTCGCACAGGCGACGGCGGCGGCAAGGATGACGGTTGTGCGCGTGCGCTTGGGCACCCGCCTCACCTCCTGAACTGGGGTCAGGTGAGGCCCGCCGATCAGTGCCTTGCGGGCCTTTTTCCCGTAAGGCGAATGCTGCCAAGCCCGTTGTGTCTGTGTAAGGTTTCAACGTGACGACTTCTGGCCATTGGCGCAAATTGGCCAGGAACAAGCGCGAATGTTGCGTAGTGTCATCGGAACGCCTCCGGCGCGCTCGCGTGTATCAGCTGGTTGATGCGCTCGATCAGGATGTCGTTGCCGGACTGCAGGGTGCCGCCGCCCAGCACGACCTCGGCGTCCGGTTCGAGCAGCCCCACCCGGCGCAACAGCGTCGTGCCATGGTGGCCACCTCGTCGCCCAGCCGTACGACGATCTCGCGCGCCACAGGATCACCCTCGGATGCGGTCCGGAACACCATCGGGGCCAGCGTATGTACGGCGGCGTACGGAATCTCGTGGTGATGGATGGCCAGCGCCACCGCCTCGGCGCTCTCCGGCGAAAAGTGTTCGGCCACCCGCACGGTCAACTTGGTGTCCGGCCCGCACCCGTCCTCGGCCCGTACCGCGGCGCCCAGGCCGGCCACTCCGACGGCGTGCCCGCCGCCCCAGTCGCCGGTGATGTCGCCCAGCGACAGAAAGCGGGCCACGTCGCCGTTGGGGTGCACGCCCACGGCGTTGACGCCGGCCCCGGCCGTCACGGCCACGCCCCAACCGCGGACACTGCCGGCCCGCAGCACGGCGAACACGTCGTTGTAGACCTTGAGCTCTTGGACGACGCCCAGCCGACCCAGAGCGGAGCGCGCGGCCTCCTCCTCGGCCGGGATGTCGACGTTGGCCAGGTAGAACGCGCCGGCCACGATCGGCTGCCCGGGGTCGAAGCCAGCGCGCTCGGTCGTGTCGCGCACCATGGCGGCCAGGTCCTGAGCGGTGCGATCCATGCCGGTGACGTGCGGGCGCGTGCCACCGCCCTGCACCTGCGCCAGCACCTCACCGTCCACAGTGGACAGTACGACGTCGGCCTTGGAGTTGCCGCCGTCCGCTGCAACGACGTATCGCGTCATAGCAGGTCGCCGAGCAGGTCGCGGA
>DATBER010000177.1:0-20371 GCA_036558905.1 Jatrophihabitantaceae bacterium
TTGACGCTGAACGTGACCGTCGTCTGCGCGGCCTGGCCGTCACCGCCGTGGTACTCGGTGGTCTCCTGTAGCAGCTGGAAGCCGAGGAACGCGAGGCCCGCAGTGACGAGCATGGCCAGGATGATGCGCATCGACCGTCACCGCTTCAGGCCGGCCGGCGCGCGCAGCACGCTCAGCGGGTCGGCCCGGTCGTCGAGGAAGCCACCGAGCGGCGGGCCGAGGCGGGCCAGCTGGCGGGCGACGGTCTGGTCGGAGCCGTGGCCGGCGGTGGCCCGGCCGAGCCGCTCGACCAGCCAGGCCAGTCCGGACAGGATCAGCCCGGCGCCCATCAGGATCGGCACGAACACGTTGGTGCGGGTGGGGTCGGGCTTGAGCCAGTCGAAGACCTTGGACGGCTCGTGCCGGGCCGTACGCAGGTGGGCCTCGATGGAGCGGCGGCGGTCCGGCTCGTCGAGGCGGCGCACGATCTCGGCGGAGCGGTGCAGGATCAGCAGGGCCACGACGCCCACTTCGGCGGCCAGGAACAACATGCCGCTGATCAGCGCGCGGTTCCACTCCCAGCGGTACAGGTACAGGAACAGGTAGGTGGCCGAGCCGGCCAGGGTCAGCCCGGCGATGACCAGCAGGAGGAGCCGGGTGGCCTTCACGACGACATCTCCACCGTGCCGGCGCTGCCGTCGACGACCACCACGGCGCCGTCGTCGAGCGGTTCGCGGTAGCCGACGACGACGGGCACCCGGTACTCGCGGGCCAGGATCGCCAGGTGCGACAGCGGGCTACCCGTCTCGGACACCAGGGCAGCCACGTCCGGCAACACGCCGGCCAGCGTGGGATCGAGGGCGGGCACGACCAGCACGGCGCCCGACGCGTGCGTTGCGTCGTGGGTAACGACACCCTGGCCACGCCCGGAGCTGACGCCCTGCACGCCGCCGTCGCCGGGAGCGGTGTCGGCGACCACCGTGCCGTCGGCGGCGAACCGGAACACGGCCGGCAGCGGCGGGGCTTCGTCGTCGTCGGCCACCACGTGGGCGGCGATGTCGAAGGAGTCGACCAGCTCGCGCAGCCGGGCCAGCCGCAGTTCGCGCACGTCTTCGGGGTAGTGCAGCTGGCCGCGCTCGGTCAGCCGGCGGCCCAACTCCAGGGCGGCCCGGGCGGACAGCTCCTGCACCCACCGCACGCGCAGCCGCATCGCCTCGCGGGCCAGGGCCATCGGGTCGTCGCCCGCACCGGACGGCATCCGCACGGTCGGCGAGGTCGGCGGCAGCAGCCGGCTGGCCCCGACCCGGGGCGGCAACAGGGCCAGCACGATGGGGTACTCGGCCAGGATGCGCTCGTCGGCCAGGCCGTCCAGCCGGGCGCGCGTGACCGTGGCCAGGGCGACCGACGCCGAGGTCGTGGCGGTGGCGCGCTGGTCGAGGAAGAAGCCGGCCAGCACCTCGTGCGCGTGCAGGCCGAACAAGGTGTGCTGCGCGTTGTCGACAACGGTCAGCAGCTGGTGGTCGCCGAGTTCGCTCACCGGAGGCATCTCGCCGAGCAGCACGTCGACCTCAGCGGCCAGGTCGGCGGCGATGGCCGGGAACGCCACCCGCAGCCGGCCGATCCGCCAGGCCGCCTTCAGGTGCCGGTACGGCGGGCGTGGGTCGAGGATGCGCAGCAGGTTGCGCTTGGGAGTGACGACGCCCAGGGCTTCGAGGTCGACGGCCACCCGGCCGCCGACGTCCACGACGAACCGTTCGCGTAACGCCCGGTTGCTTACCGCCCCGGACAGGCGCAGCGCCTCGCGCAGCCCGTCCTCCAGCGGTGGCTCCCACAGGTCGCGCTCCAAGGGGCGCAGCGCGTCGGGGAATGTCTCGGCCACCGGCCCCGGACCGAGCGGGTGGCTGTGCGGCACCGGCACGGCCGAGGCGGTGATGGGCCGGCTCTGCAACAGCCGCAGCGTGCCGTCCGGCTCGATCAGCCACTCCATGTCCTGCGGTGCACCGAACACCTTGCGGGTGCGCTTGGCCAGCCGGGCCAACCGGCGCCGGTCGTGCGCGCCCAGGCGGGCGGCCAGCGGACCGGTGACGGAGTGGATGTGCCCGTGCCGGCCCAGCACGACCGTCGTGCCGGTGACGGCGCCGCTGACGATCTGCTCGGGCAGCCCCTCGGCCAGCGACACCAGGTACCGCCGCCGGTTGCCGGTCAGCGGGTCGAGCCCGAACAGCACCCCGCCGAGCCGGGCGTCGGCCATCGGCTGGACGAGGACGGCCATCGGCGCGTCGCCCAGCGAAGTGTTGGCCGCCGACGCGATCACCTCGGTGACCGCGTCGGCGAAGGCGGTCCAGCCTTTGACGTGCAGCACCGACACGAACTGCCCGGCCATCGACGACGTCGTCGAGTCCTCCACGACCGACGACGAGCGCACCGCCAGCGGCAGCGCCCCGTCGCCGCTTAGCTCCAGCCAGGCCTGCCGCAGCGGATCGTCCATCGGCCGGTCACGGACCTCGTCCGCCCCGGTCAGCACGGACGACCCACGCGTCGTGATGACGAACCCGGGAATCACCGGCAGGCCGGCCACCATCGAGACGGCCAGATTGGCGGCCTTTGCCCCGGTAAGCTCGACGGTTCGCGCGATCGGGTCGTCGAGACGCACCAACTGGGGCTCCGTCTCGCCGACGTAGATCTCACTCGCGCCAAGCCGCGTGACTTGATCGGTCACAGGTCCGCCCTCCGGGACATACGCCAGTGCAATCGGAAATACCGGAGGGAGTCTCCGTATTCCGTCCGACTTTCCGCGAACGCTAATGGCGAACACAGGAAGGCCGAATCAGTCGGCTGACTGGAGCGGATTCAGTACTTCGTCAGTTACACCAGGCGCGGTGCGATACCCGCCGGTGCGTGCGGTAGTACGCCAGCTCCAGACCGGCGAGCAGCAGGCTGGCCGCGATGAAGCCGCCGAGCACGTCCGTGGGCCAGTGCACGCCGAGGTAGACCCGGCTGCTGCCGATGCCGATCACCATCAGCCAGCACAACGTGGTGGTGATCCACCAGACCCGGCGCGAGCCTACGTACAGCGAGACGACGATCGGCACCATGCCCCACAGGATCGCCGCGGCCATGACGTGCCCGCACGGGAACGAGTAGCCCACCCCGCGGGTCATCCGGTCGATGTCGGGCCGGTCGCGGGCGACCAGGTTCTTGAGCGTGAACTCGAGCAGCGGCCGGGCCAGCGTGGCCGTGACCGTGAGCGTGGCTACCGCCCGGCACCGCGGCAGGGCAGCCAGGGCCAGCACGCCGCCACCGATCAGCACGACCTGGGTGCTGCCGAAGAAGGACAGGCGGTTGAAGATCGCGTCGAGCGTGCCCGACCGGTGCGCGATGACGAACTTCTCGACCGGGCGATCGACGAACAGCAGCAGCCGGCCGCCGTCGAAGTGAGCCGCGATCGCCAGTGCGCACAGGGCGCCCAGCAACGCGATTACCCGGCGGGCCGAGGCCAGCACGACCAGGCGGGCCGATATCGGCGGCGCGAGATGGACGGGCAGGCGCGGCGCGATCGGGCGAACCGACTCGGATACAGGTGCGACGGTCATCGCTGCGCCAGTTTACCGGCCGGACACCGAATGATCGGCCGGCAGCCATTCGCCGGGCAATTGGCCCGGTCGCCCGGCGGTTCGGGCGGATACCGTCGGGTCATGCATCCCGAGTCGATCGCCGTGACCAGCGGGCGCCCGGCCCGTACCCACCGCGCGCCGGTGAACACGCCCATCGTGTTGTCGGCGCCCTACCACTACGGGCCGGACGACAACTACTACCTGCGCCAGGGCAGCAGCGACACGATCCGCGCGTTCGAGGACGCGGTCGGCCAACTCGAAGGCGGCCGAGCACTGGCGTTCGGGTCGGGCATGGCCGCCATCGCGGCAGTGGCCGAGGGTCAGCCGTCCGGTGCAGTCGCGGTCGTCCCGCAGCACGGCTACAACATGACCGGAACGATCTTCGGCACCCAGGAGAAGCTGGGCCGGATGACGGTGCGCGAGGTCGACGTCACCGACACCGACACGGTCGTGGCCGCCGTCGACGGCGCCGACCTGGTGTGGCTGGAGTCGCCGACGAATCCCCTGCTCGGCGTGGCCGACCTGCCGGTGATCATCGACGCCGCGCACGCCGCCGGCGCGATCGTCGCCGTCGACTCGACGTTCAACACCCCGCTCGTGCTGCGCCCGCTCGACTACGGCGCCGACATCGTCATGCACTCGGCCACCAAGTACCTGGCCGGCCACTCCGATGTGCTGATGGGGGCGCTGGTCACCCGCTCCGACTCACTCGGCGACGCCCTGCGGGCCCGCCGCGACATGACCGGTGGCGTGCCCGGTGCGCTCGAGGCGTTCCTGGCTCTGCGCGGTATCCGGACGTTGCCGCTGCGCATGGAACGGGCGCAGGCCAACGCGTTCGAGCTGGCCCAGCGACTGGCGGCGCACCCGGCCGTCGCCCGCGTGCGCTACCCGGGCCTGCCGTCCGACCCCTGGCACGAGCGGGCCACCCGGCTGCACAAGGGCTACGGCGCGATGGTGTCGTTCGAGGTGGCCGGTTCCGGCGACGACGCCGAGGGTGTGTGCGAGCGCGTTTCGCTGATCACGCATGCCACCAGCCTGGGTGGCGTCGAGACGCTGATCGAGCGGCGGGCCCGCTACGCGACGGATGCCGCCCGGGGCACACCGGCAGCCTTGCTGCGCATGTCGGTGGGCATCGAGCACGTGGATGACCTGTGGGCCGACCTGTCCGCGGCCCTGGCTCCGATCGTGCGACCCTCGGCCGGCTGACGCGGCCGACGGTTGCACGATCGGTTCTAGGGAGACTCGATAAGCGCCGTGGCGATCGCGGCGATGCCCTCGCCCCTACCGGTCAGGCCCAACCCGTCGGTGGTGGTGGCACTGACCGACACGGGCGCGCCGACCACCTCGCTCAGCGCGGCTTCGGCCTCGGCGCGGCGCGGGCCGATCCTGGGCGCGTTGCCGATCACCTGCACGGCGACGTTGCCCACGGCGTAGCCGGCGGCGCGTACCCGGGCCACGACCTCGCCCAGCAGCGTGACGCCCGAGGCGCCGGCCCAGCGCGGGTCACTCGTGCCGAAGACCGCGCCGACATCGCCCAGCCCGGCGGCGGACAGCAGCGCGTCACACGCGGCGTGGGCGGCGACGTCGCCGTCGGAGTGGCCGCTGCAACCGTCGACGCCGGGCCACTCCAGACCGGCCAGCCGGCAGGGACGACCCGGCTCGATCGGATGCACGTCCACGCCAATACCCGTGCGTATGGTCACTGGGCGGCAACCGCCTCGGCCAGGACGAGATCCCACGGGTGGGTGATCTTGAACGACTCGTCCGCGCCGTCGACGACAACCACGGTGCCACCGTAGGCCTCGACCAGCCCGGCGTCGTCGGTGGCCGCCGCACTCGTCGCCGCAGCGTGTGCGGCCGCCAGCACGTCGCGGCGAAATCCCTGCGGCGTCTGCACTGCGACCAGCGTCGAGCGATCGACGGTGTCGACCACCCGGCGCTTGTCGTCGACTCGTTTGATCGTGTCGGTGACCGGCCGGACCGGGATCACCGCGTCGGCGCCCCCGTCGATCGCGTCGATCACCCGGCTGATCACCGCCGCCGGCACGAACGCCCGCGCGACGTCGTGCACGAGCACGGTGTCGATTGCGGCCTCGAGAGCGGCCAGCCCGGCGGCCACCGAGGCTTGCCGGGTGGCTCCCCCGGCAACGACGACCGCGCCGGTCAGCGCCTTGGCCTGGTCGATGCGCTCGGCCGGCGCGACGACGACGACGTCGCGGACGCCGGGGTGTTCGGCGAAGCGCTCGTGCGCGTACTCGAGCAGGGTGTGCCCGCGAACCAGGCAGAACGCCTTGGGTACGTCGGCGCCGAGGCGTTGTCCCGACCCCGCAGCAACAAGAATGGCGGCGACCGTCGAACGGTTCGCCGCCATCTCGCGGTTTTGGTTCAGGCCACTGCCTCGGCCAGCACCTCGTCGAGGACGAGCTCCGCCTTGTCTTCGTTCGTGCCCTCGGCGAGCGCCAGCTCACTGACCAGGATCTGCCGGGCCTTGGCCAGCATGCGCTTCTCGCCGGCCGACAGGCCACGGTCCTTGTCCCGCCGCCACAGGTCACGTACGACTTCGGCCACCTTGTTCACGTCGCCCGAGGCGAGCTTCTCGCCGTTGGCCTTGTACCGCCGCGACCAGTTTGTCGGCTCCTCGGTGTGCGGAGCGCGCAGCACCTCGAAAACGCGGTCGAGACCCTCCTGACCCACGACGTCACGGACGCCGACGATCTCGGCGTTGTCGGCCGGCACGAGCACGGTCAGATCACCCTGAGCAACCTTCAGCTTCAGGTAGATCTTGGTTTCGCCCTTTATCGTGCGCTCTTCGATAGCTTCGATTTTCGCGGCCCCGTGATGGGGGTAGACAACGGTCTCGCCGACCTTGAACGTCATGTGCGCGGGCCCCTTTCCACTTCATCCAGGGTAACACGCAGCACATCAGCCCCGAGTTCGCTACGTCCGCATTTGCCCAGTAGCGCTTTCTCGATCGATGCGCTACGTAACGGCTCTTTTCCCGGTCCGAAGATCGCCCGAACGTCATTCGGATACAACCCGGATGCGGTGTGCGCGGCGTTCGGTCGGCCGCCCGCAGGCCCGTTCCAGCGGCTCGCTAGTCTGTGCGCGGTCGCTTGTGACCGAGAAGGAGACGACGTGATCGCACTGCCGGCCGGTCGGCGCCGCATCGGAATCGGCGTCGCCCTTACCGCGGGCGCGTTGCTCGCCCTGGGCGGATGCGCGGCCGGGCAGCATGCGCAGACCGCCGCCGAGGTCCCGGCGGTCGACGGCGTCACCGCGAACGCCGGTCCGATCGCCCTCCGCGCCGTCACCGTCGCCCCGCCCGACGACAAGAGCTACCCGGCCGGCGGTGACGCCACTTTGCAGCTGGTCATCGTCAACGACAGCAAGGCCGACGACCGGCTCGTCGGCGTCAGCACGCCCGCGGCGACCGAGGGCCGGTTCTTCGCCAACACGGCCGACGCGACGTTCGTGCCATCGGCGGCCCCCGCCACCACGAGCGGCTCGGCCACCGGGACGGGTACGGCTACCAGCGGCGCGACCGGCACGGGCAGCCCGACCGGAACGGGCACGTCCACCGCGACAGAGGGGGCGACGTCGTCGCCGGGTACCCCGGCCGCCGCCCCGACGATCCCGTACATCCGTCTACCGGCCGGCCAGGCCGTCTCGATCGGCTACACGCCGGACCTGCCGGTGATCCAGCTGCACGGGCTGGCCAAGGAGCTGTTCCCGGCCCAGACGATCCCGATCACGTTCCGCTTCGCCAGCGCCGGCTCGGTCACGTTCGTGATCGCGGTGCACCTGGCTCCGGGACCGCCCAGCACACCGAGCGTCGACGTCGCGCCGACCACCGAAGGCTGACCGCCAAATCGCTGGTCGGCGCCGGCGCGTCGCTCGTAGGGTTCGGGACGTGAGTGCGTCCGACAAGATCTGGTTCATCACCGGTACCTCGTCCGGCTTCGGCCGCGTCATCGCCGAGTCCGCCCTGCAGGCCGGCGACACCGTCGTCGCGACCGCCCGTCGCCCCGAGGCCCTCGACGACCTGGTGGCCGCCCACCCGGGTCGGGTCAGCGCCGTCGCCCTCGACGTCACCGACACCGCCCGCATCCCCGACGTCGTCGCCGAGGTCGTCGGCCGACACGGGCGAATCGACGTGCTGGTCAACAACGCCGGACGGGCCCTGATCGGCGCCGTCGAGGAGACGACCGACCAGGAACTGCGCGACCTCATGGACGTGCACTTCTTCGGGCCGGCCGCACTCACCCGGGCGGTGTTGCCGCACATGCGCGCGCAGAAGTCCGGGGCGATCGTGCAGATCACCAGCATGGGCGGGCGAATGTCGTTTCCCGGCGTCTCGGCGTACTCGGCGACGAAGTTCGCGTTGGAGGGGCTGTCCGAATCGCTGGCCGCCGAGGTCGCGCCGTTCGGGATCACCGTGCTGATCGTCGAGCCGGGCGCGTTCCGGACCGGGCTGCAGGGCGGCGCGATGCAGATGTCGGCTGAGCTTCCCGAGTACGCCGACGTGGTCGGACCGGTGCGGGCGAACATGCAGGCCGTGGACGGCAACCAACCGGGTGATCCGGCCAAGGCGGCCGCCGCGATCATGGCCGCGCTGGCGGCCGAGCACCCGCCGCTGCGGCTGCCCCTCGGCGCCGACGCGGCCGATGCGATCTCGGCTCGGGGGGCGTCCGATCGCGCGGATTTCACCGCCTGGGAAGGCATCATCCGGGGCACCGACTTCGACGCATAGCGCTCCTTCCGGATTGTGCAACTCTCGGCCGCGTCAGACGGCCGACGGTGGCACGATCGGCAGGCGTGGCCTGCCCGATTCTGTCGGTGGCGCCCCCTACGTTGAGCGGGTGACGAAGCCGAGCCGCACTGCGGCGTACCGCTGCACCGAGTGCGGAGCGACGTCGCTGCGCTGGGTGGGGCGCTGTCCCGAGTGCCAGGCGTGGGGCACCGTCGCCGAGGTCGGGGCCGCGCCGGTCAAGGCGGTCAAGCCCGGACCGGTGCAGCGGCCGGCCCGCCCAATCGGCGAGCTCGATCCCGACGACGCCCGCGCCCGGCCCACCGGCGTGGGCGAACTCGACCGGGTGCTCGGCGGCGGGCTGGTGCCCGGGTCGGTGGTGCTGCTGGCCGGCGAGCCCGGGGTGGGCAAGTCCACGCTGTTGCTCGACGTCGCCCGCCGCTTCGCCGCCGGCGGCCAGCGGGCGCTGATTGTCACCGGCGAGGAGTCTCCGGCGCAGGTCCGGTTGCGGGCCGAGCGCACCGGGGCCGTCCACGAATTGCTGTACCTGGCCGCCGAGAACGACCTGGGCGCCGTGCTCACCCACGTCGACAACGTCCGGCCCGGCCTGCTCGTCGTCGACTCCATCCAGACGATCTCCACCGAGGCGGTCGACAGCGCTACCGGCGGCGTGCCGCAGATCCGCGCGGTGGCGGCGGCCCTCATCGCGCTGGCCAAGGATCGGGGCCTGGCCACGGTCATCGTCGGCCACGTAACCAAGGACGGTGCCATCGCCGGGCCGCGCGTGCTCGAGCACCTGGTCGACGTAGTGCTGCACTTCGAGGGCGACCGGCACTCGTCGCTGCGCCTCATCCGGGCCACCAAGAACCGCTACGGCGCGGCCGACGAGATCGGCTGCTTCGAGATGCGCGAGGACGGCATCACCGGGCTGGCCGACCCGTCCGGGCTGTTCCTGTCCGAGCGGGCGGCCGCAGTGGCCGGCACCTGCGTCACGGTCACCATCGAGGGCAAGCGGCCGCTGGTCACGGAGGTGCAGGCCCTGGTCGCCCGGTCGATGAGCGGCGGAACGCCCCGGCGGTCGGTCACCGACCTCGACTCCGGCCGGGTGGCCATGCTGCTGGCCGTCCTCGCCCGGCACGGCGGCATCGCCTTCGGCGATCACGAGGTGTACGCCGCCACGGTGGGCGGGCTGCAGGCCACCGAGCCGGCCGCCGACCTGGCCGTTGCCCTGGCCCTGGCCTCGGCGGCCCGAGACTCGCCGCTGCCGCAGACGCTGTGTGCGATCGGCGAGGTGTCGCTGTCCGGCGACGTGCGGCGGGTCAGCGGCGTCGAGCGGCGACTGGCCGAGGCGGCCCGGCTCGGGTTCAGCATCGCGTTGGTCCCGGCCGGCCAAACCGCCGCTGGGTCGGGCATCAGGACGCTTCCCGTGGCCACCCTGGTCGACGCGCTGTCCCAGGTCGCCAACCTGCACAATCGCCTCGGCGATCCCCGCCGTCCGGTGCTGCGCACCATCCCGGGCGGGCGCTGAGTCGTGACCGCCGCGCACGGTGCGGGCCAGCAGACCTAGACTGTGGCCACGGCAAGCCGATGGCTGACAGTTGGGAGCGGGTGTGCCAACCAGCGAGAGGGACGCGGCGTTGCGCAACGTCCTGGCTTCCGTGGCACCCGGAACGTGGTTACGCGACGGACTCGAGCGGGTACTGCGCGGCAATACCGGCGCGCTCATCGTCATCGGATTCGACGACACCGTCGAGGCGCTGTGCACCGGCGGGTTCCCGCTGGACGTCGAGTCGTCAGCGACCCGGCTGCGCGAGCTGGCCAAGATGGACGGCGCCGTGGTGCTGTCCTCCGACGGCACCCGCATCCTGAGGGCGGCCACCCACCTGATGCCCGATCCGGCAATCGACACCGACGAGTCGGGTACCCGGCACCGCACCGCCCAGCGGGTAGCCGTGCAGACCGGCTACCCGGTCATCTCGGTGTCGCAGTCGATGCGGATCATCGGCCTCTACCTCGGCAAGTACCGATACGTGCTGGAGAGCAGTGGCGAGCTGCTGGGGCGGGCCAACCAGGCCATCGCCACGCTCGAGCGGTACAAGGCCCGGCTGGACGAGGTGTCGAACACCCTGTCCGCGCTGGAGATCGAGGACCTCGTCACGGTGCGCGACGCCGCAATGGTGCTGCAGCGGCTGGAGATGGTGCGCCGCATCGCCGACGAGATCACCGGCTACGTCGTCGAGCTGGGCACCGACGGCCGGCTACTGGCCCTGCAGCTCGAGGAGCTGATGGCCGGGGTCGACGCCGACCGCGACCTGATCGCCCGCGACTACCTGCCGAGCGGGCGCCGCGGGCGTACGTCCGAGCAAGTGCTGACCGAGCTGTCCAACCTGTCGGCCACCGACCTGCTCGACCTGGGACTGGTGGCCGCCGCCATGGGATTCGCCAGCGCGCCCGAGTCGCTCGACGGCGTGGCCAGCCCGCGGGGTTACCGGCTGTTGGCCCGCGTTCCCCGGCTGCCCGGCCCGATCCTCGACCGGGTCGTGCAGCACTTCGACGGCCTGCAGAAGCTGCTCGCCGCCACCGTCGAGGACCTGCAAAGCGTCGAGGGGGTCGGCGAGTCCCGGGCCCGCGGCGTGCGCGAGGCCATCTCGCGACTGGCCGACGCGTCGATCATCGACCGGTACCCGTAGGCCCGCCGGCTCAGGGGCTGAGGCTGAAGTTGGCGGGACGCCCCTCGATCCCGGCGAAGCTAACCTGCAGCGTGTAGTTGCCGGGACCGACGCGCATCCGACTCCCGGCACAGTGTGGCTGCGACGACAGGCCGGTCCACCGGATCGCGCGCTTCACCGATTGCCGCGGCGTCAGCGTCAGCGGACTGGTGCCGGGCTGGATCTGGCAGTCGTGACTGCCCCAGACGCGCGACTCGCCGTTGTAGACGAGCAGCTCGATCTGCCCGTCGGACAGGTCGGCGATGCAGGGCGCCTCGCCGGTGTTGGTCACCTGGATCTCGAGCTCGGGTTCCTGCCCGACCTTGTACGTCCTCTGCGGCACCGTCGCCGCCACGCCCAGCACGGACGGCACGCACGGCACGACATCCCGGCTGGGCGACGGCTCGCTCGAGCTGTGCGTCGCCGCCGGCTTCGTCGCGCGCGACTGTTGCCCGGCCGGCTTGTTCTTGTCGTCGCGCGCGACGAACAGCACGTAGACGGTAAGGATGATCAGCAGCGCCGCCCCCGCGAATAGCAGCCGTCGCCGCCAGTACACGCTCGGCGGCAACGATCCGATTGGGCGCAGCATCGGGGCGTCACGCTAGCCGATGAACATCGGCCGGTCGCATCGAAGATGATGGTCGCGTGCAGGAGTTGCTCGCGTGGTACGACGTCGCTGCTCGCGACCTGCCCTGGCGCCGTCCCGACGTCACGCCGTGGGCGGTGCTGGTCAGCGAGGTGATGTTGCAGCAGACGCCGGTGGTCCGCGTGCTGCCGGCGTATGCGTCGTGGCTCGCCCGGTGGCCGACGCCGGCCGCACTGGCCGCGGGGACGCCGGGCGAGGCGGTGCGCGCGTGGGGCAAGCTCGGCTATCCGCGGCGGGCACTGCGACTGCACGAGTGCGCGAGGGCGCTGGTCGAGCGACACGGCGGCGAGGTGCCCTCCGACGTCGACGCCTTGCTCGGCTTACCTGGAGTGGGCGCCTACACGGCCCGGGCCGTGGCGGCGTTCGCGTTCGGACAGCGCCAGCCCGTCGTCGACACCAACGTGCGCCGAGTGGTGGCCCGCGCGTTCACCGGGCAGCGCGAGACCGGTCCCCCGTCGACGGCGCGCGATCTCGCCGCGGTCGAGGCGCTGCTGCCGGCTGCGCCGGCCGTGGCCGCTCGGGCCAGCGTCGCGCTGATGGAGCTCGGCGCGCTGGTCTGCACCGCCCGCCAGCCTCGCTGCGGCGAGTGCCCGCTGCGCCTGTCCTGCGCCTGGCGGCTGGCCGGGTCGCCGCCCTACCTCGGTCCGACGGTGCGACCGCAGCGGTTCACCGGCACCGACCGCCAGGTACGCGGCCGGCTGCTCGACGTCCTGCGCGGATCACCCACTCCGGTGCCGGCCGCCGCGCTGGACGTCGTCTGGCCGGACGCGACGCAGCGGGCCCGCGCCCTGGACGCCCTGATCGTCGACGGGCTGGTCGATCCGCTACCGGACGGTCGCTACGCCCTGCCCGGCGCTTAGCGTCGCGTTCAGCCCGGCGGCCAAGCCGCCCACGACTCGTCCCGCCATCGCTCGCCGCGGTCGAGGGCGACGGCGCTCCGGTCCCTGCCAGAACGCCCACACCGAATGGGCGACGTCGGGCCACAACTGCATGACCACGCCCGTGGCCCCGGAACGCCCCTTGCTGCAGCCACGGATGCGGGCCCCACGGGAAGTCGGGGTCGGGGCTGGAGAACGGCGCCCCCTCGGCCAGGTAGACGACCAGCGCGTCGCCGTCGTCGGCCAGTACCCGTACCGGCACCGACAGCCACTCCTTCCCGTAGCGCACCGTCCGCATCTCGATCCGGTCCCCTACCGCGAACGTCTGCACGTCACGGGGCTAACGTCGCCCGCTGCCGGCCCGGCGGCAACCGGCTGCCGGCCGACTGTGCGGTTCGAGCGACACGACCGGAATGCTGCCCGCCCGGCCGCGGCCCAAACCGCGGCCCGGCCCCTTCCCACCGGCACGCGAAAGGGCGAAAGGGCCGCCTTCCCACAACTGGGAAGGCGGCCCTTCGCGCTAGCGGCTACTCGCTGACGACGTCGGCGGGCACGGCCACCTCCGGCACCGGAGCCGGCTTGGCCTCGCCCCGGAAGGTGAACTTGCCGTCCTTCTCCGAGCCCGTCGTCGACGGCTCGGCGTCGACCACGACGATCTGCCCGGCGGTGAGTTCGCCGAACAGGATCTTCTCCGACAGGGAGTCCTCGAGCTCGCGTTGGATGGTGCGCTTCAGCGGCCGGGCACCCAGGACCGGGTCGTAACCCTTCCTGGCCAGCAGCTTCTTGGCCGCGTCGGTGAGCTCGAGACCCATGTCCTTGTTGCGCATCTGCGTATCGAGCAGGGCCAGCCGCAGATCGACGATCTCGACGATCTCGTCCTCGGTGAGCTGGTGGAACACGATCGTGTCGTCGATGCGGTTGAGGAACTCGGGCCGGAAGTGCTGCTTGAGCTCGTCGGTGACCTTCTGCTTCATCCGCTCGTAGTTCGACGCCTCGTCGTTGCCGGACTGGAAGCCCAGCGTCACCGCCTTGGACACGTCCCGGGTGCCCAGGTTCGTGGTCAGGATCAGCACCGTGTTCTTGAAGTCGACGATGCGGCCCTGGCCGTCGGTCAGGCGGCCGTCCTCCAGCACCTGCAGCAGCGTGTTGAACACATCCGGGTGGGCCTTCTCGACCTCGTCGAACAGCACGACGCTGAACGGCTTGCGGCGCACCTTCTCGGTGAGCTGGCCGCCCTCGTCGTAGCCGACGTACCCCGGAGGGGCACCGACCAGCCGCGACACGGTGTACCGGTCGTGGAACTCGGACATGTCCAGCTGGATCAGGGCGTCCTCGTCGCCGAACAGGAACTCGGCGAGCGTCTTGGCCAGCTCGGTCTTACCGACACCGGACGGGCCGGCGAAGATGAACGAGCCACCGGGACGCTTCGGGTCCTTCAGCCCGGCCCGGGTACGGCGGATCGCCTGCGAGACGGCCTTGATCGCCTGCTGCTGGCCGACGACCCGCTTGTGCAGCTCGTCCTCCATGCGCAGCAGCCGAGCCGTCTCCTCCTCGGTGAGCTTGAAGACGGGGATGCCGGTCCAGGTCGCCAGCACTTCGGCGATCTGCTCGTCGTCGACCTCGGCCACGACGTCCATGTCGCCGGCCTTCCACTCCTGCTCGCGCTTGGCCTTCTCGGCGAGCAGCGTCTTCTCCTTGTCGCGCAGACCTGCTGCCTTCTCGAAGTCCTGCGCGTCGATCGCCGACTCCTTGTCGCGGCGCACCTCGGCGATGCGCTCGTCGAACTCGCGCAGATCCGGCGGCGCGGTCATGCGACGGATGCGCATGCGCGAGCCGGCCTCGTCGATCAGGTCGATGGCCTTGTCGGGCAGGAACCGGTCGCTGATGTAGCGGTCGGCCAGGCCGGCCGCGGCGACCAGGGCCGAGTCCGTGATCGAGACGCGGTGGTGCGCCTCGTACCGGTCACGCAGCCCCTTCAGGATCTCGATGGTGTGCGCCACGGTCGGCTCGCCCACCTGCACCGGCTGGAAGCGACGCTCGAGCGCGGCGTCCTTCTCCAGGTGCTTGCGGTACTCGTCGAGGGTGGTGGCGCCGATCGTCTGCAGCTCGCCGCGAGCCAGCATCGGCTTGAGGATCGACGCCGCGTCGATGGCACCCTCGGCGGCACCTGCACCCACCAGGGTGTGGATCTCGTCGATGAACATGATGATGTCCCCGCGGGTGCGGATCTCCTTGAGCACCTTCTTCAGGCGCTCTTCGAAGTCACAGCGGTACCTCGAGCCCGCGACCAGGGAGCCCAGGTCGAGCGTGTACAGGTGCTTGTCCTTGAGCGTCTCGGGCACCTCGCCCTTGACGATGGCCTGGGCCAGACCCTCGACGACGGCGGTCTTGCCGACGCCGGGCTCGCCGATCAGCACGGGGTTGTTCTTGGTCCGCCGCGAGAGCACCTGCATCAGGCGCTCGATCTCCTTCTCGCGGCCGATGACCGGGTCGAGCTTGCCCTCGCGGGCCGCCTGGGTCAGGTTGCGGCCGAACTGGTCGAGCACCAGGGACGTGGACGGCGTGGCCTCCGACGCGGTACCGGCCGGCTCCTTGGCCTGGTAGCCGTTCAGCAGCTGGATGACCTGCTGGCGCACCTTGTTCAGGTCGGCGCCGAGCTTGACCAGCACCTGGGCGGCAACACCCTCGCCCTCGCGGATGAGGCCGAGCAGGATGTGCTCGGTGCCGATGTAGTTGTGGCCGAGCTGCAACGCCTCGCGCAGCGACAGCTCGAGCACCTTCTTCGCGCGCGGCGTGAAGGGGATGTGCCCGCTGGGCGCCTGCTGGCCCTGGCCGATGATCTCCTCGACCTGGGAGCGCACGGCCTCCAGGGAGATGCCGAGCGACTCGAGAGCCTTGGCGGCGACGCCCTCTCCCTCGTGGATCAGCCCGAGCAGGATGTGCTCGGTGCCGATGTAGTTGTGATTGAGCATCCGGGCCTCTTCTTGGGCCAGGACGACAACCCGACGCGCGCGGTCGGTGAACCTCTCGAACATTGTCAGCTCCTTCCGCGCCATTGCTGAGACTGCGACAGGTCGGTGCGGATAACCTCCGCTGCGACCCACGACGCCGTCGTCACAGATCTCGCAGCAGACCGTCAGTAATGACTCTACTGCCGCTGGGTTACGACGGTTGTCGCAGATCCGATTACGGACGCCCTAACAGTCACGTCGCCCGGCGCGAAGTCGGCGACGCATACGGGTCAACGGACGGGCCGGCCCAGTGATGCCCGATGCGGCGTCCGCTACCAGCGAACGGCCGATTGAGCACATCTGGCGTCTGATCCGTCGTATCGGGTGTGGGTAGCACACGCTTGCGGGACGAGCAGCTGGCCCGCGCGCTCTACGCGGAGCACGCGGGGTCACTGCTCGCCTTCGTTAAGCGTCTGCTCGACGGCGACCGCGGCGCGGCCGAGGACATCGTCCAGGAGACCCTGTTGCGGGCCTGGCGCCACGCCGATCGGCTGCCGCCGGAGGCCATCCGGCCCTGGCTGTTCACCACGGCCCGGCGCCTGGTCATCGACGCCTACCGGGCCCGGCGCGCCCGTCCGATCGAGATGCCGGCCGAGTCGCTGGACGCCGTCGTCGCCACCGACGACATCGATTCGCGGCTGGATGCCGTCCTGCTGGCCGACGCACTCGGCGCCCTGAGCCCGGCGCACCGGGCGGTGCTCGTCGAGTGCTACTACCGCGGCAAGACCGCCCGCGAGGTGGCCGCCGAACGCGGGCTGCCGGCCGGCACGGTCCGCTCGCGCCTGCACTACGCGCTGCGGGCGCTGGGGCTGGCCCTGGCCGAGCGCGGGGTGAGCCAGCCATGACCTGCGAGATGCGCGACTACCTCGCCGCATACGTCCTGGATGCGCTCGAACCGGATGAATCGGCCCGCCTGGAGCACCACCTGGCCACCTGCGACGTCTGCCAGGCCGAGCTGGCCAAGGTGGACTGGATCCCCAGGCTGTTGCCGCTGGTCGACCTGGACGACCTCGAGCGGCTGGAGCGCGCGGCGCCCGGGGCGGAGCCCGCCGCGCCGCCGCCCGCCCTGCTCGACCGGCTGATCGCCGACGCCGCCCGCGAGATGCGCGGCCCGCGCGGACGGCGGACCGCCGCCCTGGTCGGGGCGGCCGCGCTGCTGCTGGGCGCCGGCGGGCTGGCCGCGGTGAGCGACCTGCCCTCGAGCACCGGAGCCGACCACGCCGCGCCGACCGCAACGGCAGAGGCGACCGACCCGCTGACGCGCATCAGCGCTCAGGTCACGCTGTCCGAGCGCAGCTGGGGAACGCAACTGGGCCTCACGATCACGGGCGCCTACCCGGGTGGTACCTGCCAGCTGGTGGCCCACTCCGACAACGGCCGCATCGACACTGCCGCCACCTGGGTGGCCTCGTCGGCCGGCACGGCGCACGTGCCGGGCGCCACCGCGATCCCGGCCGACCACCTGACCGAACTCGACGTCGTGACCGTGAACGGGCATCAGCTCGTACGGATCGTCCTACCCCACTGAACAAACAAAGGAGAATCCTTATGAATCGCACGATGCAAGCCATGCTGGGACTCGGCAGCGCGGGCCTGCTCGCCCTGACGGCGTGCAGCTCGTCCGGCGGCTCCAAGGCCGACACCGCGCCGGCCAGCGGCGGGAGCGGCGGCATGACGGTGAACGTCAGCAACGTCTCCGGCACCGGCGACGTGCTGACCGACTCGAACGGCCACACGCTCTACTCGAGCGACGAGGAGGCGAGCGGGAAGATCCTGTGCGACACCAAGGCGTGCCTCACCTTCTGGCAGCCGCTGTTGGTGGCCGACGGCAGCCCGACCGGGCCCTCGTCGATCACGGCGAAGCTCACGACCGTCACCCGTCCCGACGGCAAGATGCAGGTCGCGCTGAACGGGGCACCGCTCTATTCGTTCACCGAGGACCACTCGTCGGGCGACACGAAGGGCAACAACTTCACGGACAACTTCGGTAGCCAGTCGTTCACCTGGCACGTGGCGACGCCGGCCGGCATCGCGTCGCAGGCACCTGGGCAGTCCTCGGCGCCGTCGACGCCGTCGTACTCGTACCCCAACGGTGGTGGCGGCGGGTACTGATGTTCACCAGGTCGATTCCCCGATGGGTCGAGCCCGCGGTCTTGTGGATCCTGCGTCTGGTCACGGCCGCGATGCTCGCCCTCGACGCGTACCTCCACGTCGACCAGGCATTCCGCTACGAACCGAACAGGGACAACGGCATCAGCCAGGGCGACCTGTTCCGCATCGAGGCCGGCGCGGCGTCGTTCGCGGCGCTGGCCGTCCTCGTGCTGACGTGGCGGACGGCCTGGGCGTTGGTGGGGTGGGCGCTGGCGATCGTGGTCGCGGCCTCGGCCTTCGGAGCCGTGATGATCTACACGCACTACGACGTCGGCCCGCTCGGCCCGCTGCCGGACATGTACGAACCGTTCTGGTACACCGAGAAGACGCAAGCGGCGGTTGCCGAGGGCATCGCCACCGGCGCAGCCGTCCTCGGATTTACGCTGACGGCGGTGCCGGCCTGGATCCGCCGGCGTCGCCGGGTGGCGTCCCGCCACAGCGAAAGTGCGGCCCGGGTGCCCGACCACGCGAGCGGACGGACGAGGTGATCGCTGCGGTCAGCTTTCGGCCGGCAACATGCCCGGATGGGCCAGGTCGTCGCCCAGATGCGCGACGCGGTTGGCCTCGTCCACGAACACGACCTTCGGCTCGTACGCCTTGGCCTCGACCTCGGGCAGCATCGCGTAGCTGATGACGATCACCAGGTCGTCGGTGTGCACCAGGTGTGCGGCGGCGCCGTTGATTCCGATCACGCCGGAGCCGCGCTCGCCCTCGATCACGTACGTCTCCAGGCGGGCGCCGTTGGTCACATCGACCACGGCCACCTGCTCGCCGGGCAGCAGATCCGCGGCGTCCATCAGGTCGGCGTCGATGGTGATCGAACCGACGTAGTGCAGATCCGCCTGGGTCACGGTCGCCCGGTGGATCTTGCTCTTCAGCATCGTCCGGTACACGCGTCGAGCGTAAGTCCGGCCCCGACGCGCCAGCTATGGGAGATTCGTCACCGCCCGGTCACCGCCCGGTCGACAGATGTCTAGACCACCTGCGGCGGTTGCCCCTAGGGTGCTGACTCGCACGCTTCGGCCCGCTGTGCGAGGAGATGTCCATGCGAATCCGTCCGGTACTGGCTAGTGCCACTGTGTTATCGCTCGTGGCAATCGGGGTGCAGACCACCGCCGCGTCGGCCGGGCCCCCGTCCGATTCGATCAAGGCCCGGCTGGCTCAGATGACGCTCGAGCAGAAGATCGGCCAGCTGTTCGCCACCTACGTCTACGGCGACTCGGCCGCTGCGCCCAGCGCCGCCGACGCCGCCCAGAACCGAGCCGCGTACGGGGTCGACACGGGCGCCGAGGTGGTCGCCAGGTATCACCTCGGCAGCGTCATCTACTTCACCTGGAGCGACAACCTCAACAGCCCGACCCAGATCGCGACACTGTCCAACGGGCTGCAGCAGGCGGCGGTCGACAGCGACGGCACCCCGTTGCTGATCAGCACCGACCAGGAGGGCGGCAACGTCACCCGCATCGGCGCCCCACTGGCCGTCTCGCCGGGCAACATGGCGTTGGGCGCGACGTTCTCGCCGCTGGACTCGTACAGCATGTCCCGGGCGACCGGCCAGCAGCTCAAGGCGCTGGGCATCACCGTCGACGACGCCCCCGTGGTCGACGTGAACACCAACCCGGCCAACACCGCCGACGGCCCCCGCTCGTTCGGCGACCAGGCGGCCCCCGTCGCGGCAATGGCGGCCGCGTCCGTGCTGGGCCTGCAGTCGGCCGACGTCGGGGCGACGGCCAAGCACTTCCCGGGTCTGGGCAGCACGAGCGTCAACACCGACAACGGCATCGCCGTCACGGACGAGACGAAAGCCCAGTTCGAGCGCAACGACCTGCCGCCGTTCCGCGCTGCGATCGCCGCCGGTACGGACGAGATCATGGCGGCGCACATCGTCGCACCGTCGCTCGACCGGTCCGGGACGCCGGCCAGCCTGTCGAAGCCGATCGTGACCGGCGTGCTGCGCGGCGAGTTGCACTACGACGGCGTGGTCATCACCGACTCGCTCGGCGCGGCCGCCCTCAACAACATCGACCCGGCCGAGCGGGCCGTCGAGGCGATCGAGGCGGGCGACGACGAGCTGCTGATGCCCGAGAGCCTGCCGAACGCCTACAACGCCGTGCTGGACGCCGTGCACAGCGGCCGCCTGACCGAGACGCGCATCGACCAGTCGGTGACCCGGCTGCTCACGCTCAAGCAGAAGCTGGGCCTGCTCGACAACGCGCAGGTGGACGTGTCGAAGGCGCCGTCGAGCGTCGGTACCCCGGCGCAGAACGCGGCCGCCACCAAGTCGGCCGCCGATTCAATCACTCTCTTGCGCAACAACTCGCACGATTTGCCCTTCGCGGCGAACACCGGCAAGAAGGTTCTGGTCACGGGTTGGGGGCTCGGCACGACCCAGACGCTGGCCACCTCGATCGCCACCAAGGGCGTGACGACCCAGCGCGTCTACACCGGATCGGCGCCCAGCCCGGCGCTCATCAACTCGGCTGTCACCGCGGCGAACGCCAGCGACGCGGTGGTCGTGACCACCGACAACGCCTGGGGCGACGCGGGTCAGCAGGCGCTCGTCAAGGCGCTGCTCGCGACCGGCAAGCCGGTGGCGGTGGTGGCGCTGGGCGGCCCGTACGACCTGGCCTACTTCGA